>NZ_CBCSKT010000045.1:0-23363 GCF_965140895.1 Legionella sp.
CTATTCAATAAAACAGCCCATTTTATGGGCCTTTTCACCAGAACGCCCACTTTTGGGGGTTCTTCCACAGGCCCCCTATATAGAATGGGTGTGCCAGGTAAAGCAAAATGAGTCACATTGGTTGATATGCTCAACGTTATAGAAGAACCTGTAGCGGTACTTACCGTAAAGTTAGTCGGGGTAGAAAATGGTGATGTATTTCCTGCCAGATCTGTTTGGTTTGCGGTTACGCTGTAGGAGCCATCAGGCAATGATATATTCACAGACCACGTGCCATTAGATGCTACCGTTACTGAACCTATAGGATTGCTGTGATCTGCACCATTAAATAAGTGGACTGTAGCCCCCGGTTCTCCAGTACCACTAAAAGTCGTCGTCGGAGTATTAATTGTGCTGTTATTGACAGGACTGGAAATCACCGGGGCTGAAGGAGGAAGAGGATCAGGGGGAGTCGTGGCGAAGGTGGGAGCAGATGCGTCACCCAAAGCATTTATCAATGTTACTCCTATAATTTCATTAGCAGCGATAGCCCCTGAGGGAATATTAACCACCCAATCACTGTTGGACTGAACGACACTCACACCTATTACGGTACCGTTTATGTCCTTTACTTGCACCGTAGTATCCGGTTCCCCGGTACCAGTCACGGAATATCCCGTAGAACTTGTGCCAGTTACACTTGAAACTATGGGTGCGGTCGGAGCTGCTGCCCAGGCATTCACATACAGAGCACTCATTAATAAAAATACTTTTATGGAAAAACTATAATAACTTTGTCTCATTTATAAAATCCTTTTTATAAAATATACATTAGGCTTCGTGCCAATTGAGTTCAACTAAGCAATTAAAATGCAGTATTACAATATCATTTTTTTTCAAAATGTCTAAAAGTTTTGACGGATCCTGATATATAACACAAAAAAATTGATTATTTCCAGACTAAAAAAAATGAGAAAAATCAAAATTGTCGAGTAGCCACTCCCCATTACGGGGAAACTAGCCCGCATCGTTCTTAGAGGGCTGCTCCTCAGTAATGGGGAGTGGCTACTCGACAAATGGAGAGCCCAAGATTAATGATAATTCATTAGTTGCTATTACATTGCTTGTGGCACAAAGCGCACCAGGTCAAAAAGAAATTATGGTTGATTTGATCATCAATTTAATCAAAGATGAATAGGAAGCTTAGTGGGAATGTTTTGGATAAATAGCGCAGGGGTTGATTATTCGCATAATATGCCACAGCATAAAATGGTAATTTGCTTCCCTAAACCCCAAATAGAACTGAGCTAAAAGAGAATTTAACTCATACCTTGTGATTGTATAGTAAAATATGGCTGAGCTACCTCCCAGATGCAAGCTACAGCCGCTACCCAAATAATACCTTAATAATCTTCAACTTAAGATTCGTATAAGGTGGATACTTTATAGGTGCCTCAAACCAAAATGGTTTTTTCAAAATGCTTTTGAAATGACTAAATGTCTTAAACCCCGCTTCACCATGATAATTTCCCATGCCACTTTCACCAACTCCACCAAAAGGAAGTTGCGAGTCGGTAATATGCATTAACACATCATTAATACAGCCGCCACCAAAAGAAACATCATGTAAAATTCGTTGTTGTATCGCTGAGTCTTTACCAAATACATAAAGCGATAAAGGACGCGGACGGGCTTTTATCTCCTGCAGAGCAGTAGATAAATCAGTAAAGGGAATCACTGGTAAAATAGGACCAAAAATTTCCTCATTCATAATTTCATCAGAAAAATCAACGTCTTTCAAAATTGTTGGTGCGATATAGTTTTCCTCTTCAATAACCTGTCCCCCTGTGAATAATTTTTGAGGGTCAATCAACTTTTTTAAGCGCGCTACATGTTTTTGGTTAATAATGCGCACATAACTTTCACTCTCAAGAGGATTCAAACCAACAATCTGTTCAATTTGTTTTTTTAGTGCCTCTAGGAGTGGTTCATAAATTGACTCCTCAACTAAAAGGTAATCAGGAGCAATACAGGTCTGACCAGCATTTAAAAACTTCCCCCAAGTAATGCGTTGTGCGGAACGCTCCAGATCGGCATCAGCAAAAACGAAACAGGGACTCTTTCCGCCAAGTTCTAATGTGATTGGAGTCAAATGCTCGGCCGCTGCTTTGGCCACAATTCGCCCTACGGAGGTACTGCCGGTAAAAAATAATTTATCAAAGCGATGCGCTAATAATGCCTGCGTCATCTCAGCGTCTCCCTCCGCCACATAAAGATACGCCGGATCAAAATGTTGATTAATAATCTGCGCGATTGCGGCTGAAGTGTTCGGTGGTAACTCACTTGGCTTAATGATACTGGTATTGCCTGCGGCCATGGCTGCTACTAGTGGTGCAAAAGTCAGCTGAAAAGGATAATTCCAGGCACCAATAATTAAGGTAGTTCCATAAGGCTCAGGGATTATAAAACTTTTTCCTGGTTGATTCGCCAGATCAGTTTTTACTTTTTTGACTTTTGCCCATTTGCTCACACGTTTAATGGCCGTATCGATTTCATGATAAATCAATGCTAATTCAGTGAGATAAGTTTCAAATTTCGATTTTTTTATATCTTTATGAATTGCTTGATAAAGAAGTGGTTCATTTTCTTTAATAATGCTTTTTAACTTGTGCAGTTGTTGTTTGCGGAAATTAATATCCTTAGCTGTCCCGGCAGCTGCAAACGCTCGTTGCTTTTCGACAACAGAGTGAATATCCATAAGTAGCACCCGTGCAAAATTTTTATTGAATTCAGTATATACTATACAGTTAAGTAAAGATAATTCACCTTTGTTGAACGCATCATGTGCCTTGCATTAATAGCGATTGAACAGCACCCACTCTATCCATTGATTATTTTATCTAACCGGGATGAGTTTTTTAATAGAGCAACCGCCCCAGCTCATTATTGGGACGATGCGCCTGGTGTTTTTTCCGGTAAAGATTTAGTTAGTGGCGGAACTTGGCTTGGTGTGAATCAATATGGGCGCTTTTCATTGATCACCAATTATAGGGATCCTGGTCATTACAATCCGGATCGTTTATCAAGGGGACTTTTAACAAAGAACTTTTTATTAGAAAATATCCAAGTATCACCTGAAGACTATTTACACAAGATAATCCCAAGCGCCGACAGTTATAATGGATTCAATTTATTAGTAGGCTCCATGCGGGATACTGTTTATTTTTCAAATATAGAAAATAAAATAAAAAAACTCAGCCCAGGCATCTATGGCCTAAGCAATCATTTATTAGATACGCCTTGGTATAAGGTCTTAAAAGCTAAAGATCTTTTCCATAAAATTACTCCTCAGCTGATATGCGCGCAAACTCCAAAAGAAATCAATGCCCTTTTATTTCCAATCCTGGAGAATCATCACTTTGCCCCTGAACATTTATTACCTCAAACAGGAGTTCCTTTAGAATTTGAACGCGCACTAAGTTCAATCTTTGTTAATATACCCAGTCGCCAGTATGGGACTCGTTGCTCATCAAGTGTTTTATTCGCTAAAGATACTACGTTCTTTGCTGAGCGAATAATTGAAAATGCTCAAGCAAAGGCGACAAATATCATGTCAATTAAACGTCAAAAGTAAGTTTATAGCTTAACTCAGGTTCAATCCCTGATTGAGGTATTCGTTAATATGCACTCTCATCTCATGAAGTAAGATACCTAAGGCATTGGATGCTTTTATGTATGCAGGAGTATTAGTATTATTGAAGCATTAATTTACGTAGTTCTGTTTTCTGATCCGTAAGCATTCCGTGGGTTAAAGGACCTGCTGGCACAATTAATTCAATACAATCATTAAATAATTCTTTAACAGTTTGGCCGTCTTGTTCTACTTCTTAATTTAGCATTTCCTGATTAGTCAATGAGTTAGGGTATAAACTGCCAGCGAGTATAGAGAAAAGTATCAAATGACGCCTGTGCATCAAACTGTGGATGATAAACCTGCTTTAATGTCTATATTACAAGCAAAGCTCAGTAACCTTGAGACTAAAATTGAGCAATCTTTCTCATCGGTTAATATCGGTTGCTGTTCCCACTCCAGTTAATATCATTGCCGCTTTCATCTCTTGATCAATAAGATCCAACATATGCTCTACCCCAGTTTGCCCTCGTGCAGCTAACGCATAAGCCCCTGCCCGTCCAAGCAATACCGCTTTGGCTCCTAATGCGAGCATACGTACAACATCCAATCCAGAACGCACGCCAGAGTCAACTAGAACGGTTAAATCATCCCCCACCTCAGAAAACGTCTATTTGCACTCAACCAGGCTACAAAAACAGCATAAGACTACTTAGAGAATTGTTCGTCTTCAGTACTACCATTTAACGCTGTTGTCGCACTTTGTCCTTGCATAATGACATTTTGTACTGCGTCAAAATAGCCGGTGCCGACAAAGCTTTGGTGTTTGGTAGCTCTAAAACCATTTTTCTCTTGTTGTATCTCACGTTGCTGCATTTGTGAATAAGCAAACATTCCCTCTTTTTTGTAATCTTTAGCAATTTCAAACATACTTAGATTCAAACTGTGCCAACCTGCAAGGGTAATAAATTGATATTTATATCCCATCGCAAATAATTGTTCTCTAAATGTATGTAAATCTTCTTCACTTAAATTAGCTTGCCAATTAAATGATGGTGAACAGTTGTAACATAATAGCTTACCTGGGAATTTGTGGTGAATTGCTCGTGCAAACTCTTCTGCTTCAGCAATATTTGGTTTTGATGTTTCACACCAAATAAGATCCGCATAAGGCGCATAAGCCAAACCACGACTGATTGCTTGTTCTAAGCCTGATTTTACATAGAAAAAACCTTCTTTAGAACGTTTTCCAGTTAAAAAGGTAACGTCATTATCATCAAAATCGCTAGTGATTAAATTCGCGCCATTAGCATCAGTACGTGCAATAATTAAGGTAGGAACACCTTTAACGTCTGCAGCAAGACGCGCGGCAATTAACTTTTGAACCGCTTCAGTTGTTGAAACCAGAACTTTCCCCCCCATATGCCCGCATTTTTTAGCAGAAGATAATTGATCTTCAAAATGCACCGCAGCAGCTCCAGCCTGAATCATATGCTTCATTAATTCAAACGCATTTAAATTACCACCAAATCCTGATTCAGCATCGGCAATAATAGGCGCAAACCAATCAATAGAATAATCCTGCTCCAAACAATGGATTTCATCAGTTCGTCGTAGCGCATTATTAATTGCTTGTACTAAGTTAGGTACGGAATCAACGGGATAGAGACTTTGATCAGGGTACATTTGTCCAGAGCTATTCTGGTCCCCAGCAACTTGCCAGCCTGAACAATAAATAGCCTTTAATCCGGCTTGTACTGCTTGAATTGCCTGGTTACCGGTCATACAACCTAAAGCGCTTACTAGCTCATCATGTTGCAACATCTTCCATAACTTATTGGCCCCATGGGTCGCAATACTGTACTCGATTTTAAGCGATGGTCTTAATTTAACCACATCTTCTGCGCTGTATGTGCGGGTTATTCCATTCCAGCGGGAGTTATCTTTCCAATCATTTTTTAATTCATCAATTTGCTCTTGGATTTTCATTCTATGATCCTTTGACTAAATTAAATGGGAGTAAGCTTTTGTGGTTAAAAAATCATCAAAACTTTCTTTGAATATCATTTCTTCCATTAATACTTTGGCATTTTTTAACGCTTTTGAACTTGCTTCATCGGTACTACGACTTTGTATAACCATGTTGTACTCTTCATCAAACCACTGATGAAGCATGGGGACAGTAAGCGCTACTCCATTGTCTAATGAAGCTGAAAACTTTAACCATTGCCATAATTGTGCTCTGCAAATTTCTGCAGTAGCCGCGTCTTCCATCAAATTACGGATAGGAACACAACCATTACCAGTTAACCATGCCTCGACATAAAGTAACCCGACCGTAATATTGTTTCGAACACCTGTTTCAGTAATCGTTCCAGAAGGAACCATTAATAAGTCCTGCGCTGTAATCGATACTTCAGGTATTTTCGATAATTGATTTGCCGCAGGCATTTGCTCATCAAAAGCTTTAAGTGCTACAGGAATAAGGCCTGGATGTGCAACCCAGGTTCCATCGTGACCAGCAAGAGTCTCTCGTCGTTTATCGGCATAGACACGTTCCATTGCCTCTTGATTCGCGTGCTCATCCCCTTTTATAGGAATTTGCGCCGCCATACCACCCATGGCATGTATCCCCCGACGATGACAGGTTTTAATTAATAAATTGACATAAGAACTAAGAAAATGACTGGTCATAGTCACTTGTTGTCTGTCAGGTAATAAAAACTCTTTATGATTGCGGAATTTTTTAATATAAGAAAATATATAATCCCAACGGCCACAATTTAAACCAACAATATGATCACGTAACTCATAAATGATTTCATCCATTTCAAAACCAGCGGTAATGGTTTCAATCAATACGGTTACTTTGACGCAACCACGTGGCAAACCTAATAGCTCTTGAGCCTTAAGAAACACATCATTCCACAACCTGGCCTCCAGATGAGACTCCATTTTTGGTAAATAGAAATAAGGTCCTGTGCCCTGCTCTAATAAAGTCTTTGCATTATGATAGAGATAAGTCAGTGCATCAAATAATGATGCAGACATAGGTTTTTCGTCAATTAGTACGTGAGGTTCATCTAAGTGCCAACCCCTTGGACGTACAATAAGAACCGCTGTTTTTTCATTAAGTTTGTAATGTTTATTGGATTGCAGATCGGTGTACGTTATTTCTTTGCGGACCGCATCGTATAGATTAACTTGCCCATCAATACAGTTATCCCATGTTGGCGAATTTGAGTCTTCAAAATCAGCCATAAATACTTTTGCACCACTATTTAGGGCATTAATGATCATTTTACGATCTACAGGACCTGTAATTTCAACTCTTCTGTCTTGTAGATCTGCGGGTGTATTATGAACTCGCCAGTTGTCTTGACGAATAGAGGCTGTTTCTTCTAAAAAATCAGGATACACACCTTTATCAAACTCGAGTTGTCTTTTTTGTCGTACTAACAAGAGTTCCTGTCGACGATCACGTGCAAAACGTTCCATTGCCACCAAAAAATTCATTAAATCTGGGGGTAAAATAAAGTAACTTGTGTGAGATAATCTACCATTGAGCTTATAGTAGTTATTATTCATTGGACGCATCTCCACATGTATTTTATCCAATTTTTTCAAATTGGTCCTTGTTATAACATAGTTGAGAATACTAGAATTGCAAATGCATTAGCGAAAAATCAGCACCTTTTTTGTGCAGCGCACTATTTTTACGTTTACTGTCTCCCTGCTTTTTCAAATCTCCCATCCGCTAGAAACTGAAGAATAAGCTCACGTACTTTTGAATTATTCATGATAACCATATGATTTGTACTTATAATCATAGGTTCCATCTGCCCATCCAGGCGGGCGTATTCTGGGGGGACTTTAGCATCGTATTTTCCGGCGATTATGGCCATTTTAATTTTAGGAACGGGAACACGATGCACATAAGATGATTGTTCTGAGCTGAGTTCGGCCAAGGGCTTTATAGGTGAAGTAAATAAGGGAAATATTTTGGTAGATATTTTCGCCAAGGTAGAACCTTGATTAGGTGGAGCTAACATAATTAAGCAACCAATGTGCCTCACTTGCTTGGGCTTTAATTTAGCTACTGCCTCACGAGTAATGATGCCTCCAAGGCTGTGCGTAATAAAATTAATTTTTTTTCCAGGATTTTTGGCAATTAAATCATCAACAAAGTGCCGCAAACGAACGCCGTGTTGCTGAATCGAATAACGTGCTGATGGATAACTATATAAGTAAACCTGATACCCATAACTTTCCAGGAAAGATTTTAACGGGCGCATATTCATTGAAGTGCGCATTAATCCATGGATTAATATAACAATTTCTTTTTGATGCTTGGCTTTTAAATTAACATTGGATGGATTTACCTGGGCTGCTGCATGAGTAATTGAACAAACTAAGATAAACATAACAAGCAAATAGCGACTGAAAATAGCTTTAGCCATGATAACCCTTTTTTTATATCGAATATATTGCAAAAATCAGTGTTCTCGCCAAAAATACAGCAAAAAATTAACCTACGAAAAGTCGATGAACTATACCACAATAACTCGTTTGTGTTTCCTTATCTTATTGTTCCCAGCTGTTATTTATTTACTACTTGCTGTCTACATTGCCAAAAATGCAGAACAGGATAATAAAAAACAATCGGATGTAATATTAGTACTCGGTGCCAAAATCAATCGTGATAATGCACTTAACCCTTGTCTGGTCGCGCGAGTTGAACATGCTGTTGAATTATATAAAGCACATTACGCACCTAAACTGCTGATTTCAGGCGGTGCTGATAAAGAAGATAATGCTAATGAAGCCCAGGAAATGAAAAGAATCGCAATGTCGCTAGGCGTTCCTGAACAAGACATTTTGCTTGAGTCTGAGTCAACATCAACCTATGAAAATATGCTGTTTTCTAAAAAAATATTAGATGAAAAGCATATGAATTCAATTATCATCGTAACAGAGCCATTCCATCTCCCTAGAGCCATGCTTACTGCAGAAAAAGTTGGGCTTAACGCTGTAGGTTCACCTGCGGTAAAAAGTATGTGTTGGGCAAACAATAAATATCTGACACTTTATTTTGCCAAAGAACCCTTGGCAATTATGTATTATAAATTAAGAAATAGAGTGTAATACGGTTTGCAGGGCTTAACTGCCCTGCCTCGTTGTTCGTGATTTATAGTAGATGTTGCTTATTGCTTTTCTTGCATGAAAACTCCGAAGTTAAGGCATAAATAGAATTTGCATATAGTAACAAAATTGCCCACTTAGTCAGCATAGAAAACAACGATAACATTGAAAACTATTCCTTTTTTCCACTAATGTGCAATAAATGAGCTTTATCTACTACAAAATCATTTAATCAGTATATACTTGACTTAATGTAGTTATTGACGGACCAATAAATATGGCTAAAAAAGTTAAAGGACAGGTACAAAAGCAAGCCATGGGCATAATTAATATGCCTTATAAATCGATACACGAAAAACAAACCTACAACCGAATTGCCTGTGTATTTCAAGGCGGTGGGGCCTTAGGTGCCTATCAAGTTGGAGCTTATCGGGCGATTCATGAACGTGGTTATATCCCTAATTATCTTTCAGGGGTATCCATTGGAGCAATTAATAGCTCTATTGTTGCGGGAAATCCCCCTGAAAAGCAAATCGAGAAATTAATGGAGTTTTGGAATACGATTGTTCCTAAGTTATGGAGCGATCAATTTTCACCATGGAGCTCTTTTGATTATTTCCGTCATATAAATAACAGCGTCACAGCGCTACATGTCATGATGTTTGGTTTAGAGGGCTTTTTTAAACCCCGTTGTATAGCTCCTAATGAATTTACAACCGCCACTCCAGATAAATTAAGTTATTATGACACCTCTGAGTTACGAAATACTCTTGAAAAAGTAATTGATTTTGACCGAATTAATTCAAAAGAAGTTACTTTATGTCTTGGTGCTGTAAACGTTGAATCAGGGGAAATGTCATTTTTCAACAATCAATTAGTGACGATTACTCCGGAGCATATTATGGCTAGTTGCTCGTTGCCCCCCGGATTCCCTGCAATGAAAATAGGTGATAATTATTACTGGGATGGCGGAATCTATGCGAATACCCCACTGGTTACGGTACTTGATGCCCTGCCAGAAGAAGATACTTTGTGTTTTGTTGTGGATTGCTTTAGTTTAACAGGCGAATTACCCAAGAACATGGATCAGGTGGATGAGCGACAAAAAGACATTCGTTATGCCAGCCATTCTCGCCGGCTAACTAACGTCTACAGCAGCCGGCAAAATTTACAAGCGGCAATTACCATATTAGGGCAACATTTAACACCTGAAGCGCAAAACGATCCTCAGATACAGCAAATTTTGCAATTAGGTAATCAAAAACGCTTTAGTGTGGTACATATTATCTATCGAGGCTCGCCTTTTGCCCATACGTTCAAAGATTATAATTTTGGACGTGAGGTTATAGAGCGACGTATGAACACGGGCTATGAAAATGCTATTGAGGTATTAAGCGAGCCTAAATGGGAAGAAAAATCAACGAACCCATTAGCCTGTTCAATTTATGGTGTTACACCTGACTACTTTAATCAAAGATAAATAAGTTTAACACTTTGTGAACATTCATAAAAAACAAGGTAGCCTGGTTGTTTACATTGTTTGCAGCCAGGCTTGGTCCTTATGGTAAAACATAAATAATTAACGTAACTAATGCCGCCAGCGCAACCAAAGGATGAATGATGACTAATAACTTAGGAACGTTCATCTTCTTACGCCCCATTGTAAATAAAGTTAATCCACCCATTGCCGCAAGCAAAAACAAAATCAAACTGGCGACCAATAAAGGCGCAGGGCCATAAATGATTAAATAAGCCACCATGGTCGCAATCGCTATCCCCGCAACCAAACCATGTCCAACCAATGCAATTTTATTCGCCGGCAAGTCCTGCAATATAGCGATTAAAATAGCTATACCAAAAGTTGCAGCCAGAATAAATAAACAGATTGCCAATATTAACATACAAGGTCCCTCCTTTAATTAATATACAACATCTCATCGTCTAACAAAGTTTCTAAACCATCACTATCACTTTCATCTTTGTGTTCATGAACCGCTGGAAGATTAAGTGCTGGGGCTGGATTTTTTAATGCATCAGTTAAACTAATAAATTTATATCCATTTTTTTGATACATTTCGAGTACATCACCTAACAAGTAGCTATTGAGCAAATTAGCATGAATAAGCAATATTTGTTTGCCATTTTTTCCGTCGCTTTTTTTCTCTGCTAAAAGAGTTTGTTTCCAAATGAAAGCCAAATAACGCGCTTTTAATTTTTGGATATAAGCTGCTCGTGCGCGAAATGGAACTCCATACGCCATTTTATTAAATTCATAATCTTTACTATCAATTGTCACAGGAGCAATGACATAGTGATGCTCATTCAGATAATCATAAACCTTTTGTTTGGTCTTTTTATTTCCTTCAGCCAGATAAGGATAACGGAAATATTTAGGCTTCGTCATAATCGGCGTAAGAATCTTATCGGCACGCTCAACATCACCAATGTATTTCTCAGCACTCATTTGATTCAAGTTATAGTGCGAATAAGTGTGATTTCCCAGCATGAATCCTGCCTGACGAAATTGCTCAAGAAATTCCCATTGCCCTTTTTCAATCGCTCCTGCAATAACAAAGCCAGTGGCAGGAACTTTATACTTTTGGAATGCCTGTATGATTTGCGCAAAACGTTCCGTGGATCGTTGCTTATTACCAGGGGTATTCATTTGCGAAGCAACCAGGGGCAAATCATCTATAGTAATAGCAATTTCTTTCTCTTGCGCACTACATAAAGAAGAAAATAAGAGCGTGAATAAAAATAATATCCGTAACATTGACGTTCCTTATCGTTTAAAAATCCTATATTAACCTAAATTAAGCTAAATTAAACTCTGCTAAAGTACAATATAAACGCGCTCCTTGTGCGGGCCGACTTTCAATAAGATAAATTTTATCAATTAAAACAGGAGAAAGCGTAGCGTTCTTGATTTGTTTTATCCCATCTTTGGGTAGATTATGCTTTAGCACTCTCCCCATAGACATATGCCCATGAAATGGACGAGATTCAACAGAACATCCCAGTTTAACAAGAATCTGGTTGAGGCTCTCAGACAACCGCTTTAGTGTTTCTTGAGGTTCTACAGATAACGAAAGAATTTTAGGATGCTCCAGGCTTGGAAACCACTCTAATGGGCCTAAGTGCAACCAAAATGAAGGCTGATTCTTTACTAAGGTAGTAGCACACTCTATGAGCACGGCTATCTGCTCTTGGCTAATGGCATTAATAAATTGTAAAGTACAATGCAGGTGTTCTAAATCAATCCATCTAAGTGTTTGCTTGGGAAATACCTCTCGAGCACGCTCCAAAATACGCCTTAATGGCTCGTCTATTGACTTAGGTGAACGAATGGCGAAAAAAACACGTACTGTATTCATTATTTTCTTTCTGATTAAATGTTCATTTATTACTAGAAGTATATCGCTTAAAATACATAAGTGAATAACCCTATCTTAGCCATAAAAGCTAATGAAATAAATTTATACATATTAAATAATAATCTAAGGTGGTCGATTTTAGTTATAGGATTTAAATTTAACGATTAACTCCAAATTTGCGTATTATTTCTTCCTCCATTTTTTGCTTTATAAAGAGCTTTATCTGCGTATTCAATAGACTGCTCAATGGAACTATCTGATTCAATTGATGAAATGCCAAAGGATGCTGTGATATTAATAAATTGATTTTCATTAACATTGATTTGCATTTCAGAAATCCCAATGCGCAAACGTTCAACCATTTCAAAAGCCAGTTGTGTGTCGGCATTTTGAAAACAAATTAAAAATTCCTCACCACCGATACGAAAAAATTTGTCGTAAGAACGTATATTCTCAATAATAAAGCGAGATATTCCTGCTAAGACATAATCACCGGCAGTATGTCCGTATTGATCATTAACCGTTTTGAAATGATCCAGATCTAACATCGCTATACTGCATAATTGAATGTTCCGTTTGACTAATGCGTGTTGCTCTCGCAACACTTGCAACATGCTAATTCGATTGATAGCACCTGTAAGTGCATCACGATTATAGAGCAATTCACTCATCTCTCGTTGCAAAACAGAAATTTCAAGTCGCATTTTTTCTATAGCATTAGCAAAATTGTCATAATCATAAGAGGACACCGTGCCACCATTATTTATTGTAACCAATAATTTGGTAGCTATTTTGTGTATACGTAGATGTTCTTCACCTAATGCAATAAATCCAGGGTGTTGGCGTAGTTTCTCAGAAGAGGTTTCATAATACCATTGACCAAATCGGCATTCTTTATGTGCATCGGCATTTGTATCATGCCGATCAGAAGGCAATTTACAAATAAGAGAACGAATAATTGAATTGTACCATTGTTGGTGATTATAAAGAGATTGTTCTAACTGAAATATCATGTCTTGTAATTCTTCGCGATCAAGAAAATCTATTGGCATTTTATTAATCCATTAATAAGGATACATAAATGTTACTATAACGTAAATTTGTCATCTAAATACAGAGAGACTAAAAATAGTCTGTCATCTTCTTTAATAATTTCGATAGAACCAAATTTTTTAATATGGGATCTAGCCGCTAACAACCACAATTTAATGACAGATATTACACACATCGCACTCAATTGGTTCACATGCCTTTGGGTTTGCCAAGCTTAATGCCTTTGGCAACATGTGCGCGTAAGCCTTCTTTTGTACGTTCAGAGATAAAGTCTGATCTTGCAACCTTTTAGTGGACAGAATGACGAGAAGAAGCCGTAGCCCGTATTAGCGGGAACGAAGCCTGATTTGGCCCCGCACCCAGATTACACTCCTATTAATCCGGCAAAGACATCAAGCTCGCATTACCACCAGCTGCTGTCGTATCTACCGTATAAGTGCGCTCATGACAAAGTCTAACCAAGTAGTTCGGTCCACCTGCTTTAGGACCAGTACCTGATAAACCCTCACCACCAAAAGGCTGCAAACCAACCACAGCTCCAGTCATATTACGGTTTACATAACAGTTTCCTGCATGAATATGCTTTCTAATGTACTCAACCGTTTCATTAATACGGCTATGAATTCCTAAAGTTAAGCCATAACCAGTCGCATTAATTTGCTCAATAACTTTATCCAAATCCTTGCGTTTAAACTTAACCACATGCAATACAGGACCAAATACCTCTTTTTCCAAAGAGTCAATGCTATCAAGAGCAAGTGCTGTTGGTGGCATAAAATATCCAGATTCTAATGATTCATCCAAACGGCACTGGTAAATTACCTCATGACGTTTTTTCATATTATCCACATGGGCTTTAAGCACAGATAATGCGGGTTTATCAATCACAGGACCCACATCAGTAACTAACCATTGTGGTTCTCCAACAATTAACTCCTCCATAGCTCCTTTCAACAGTGCTAGAGTGCGTAGATAAACTTCTTCTTGAACAAACAACACGCGTAAGGCAGAACAACGTTGCCCAGCACTTCCAAACGCCGAGTTCACCGCGTCAACAACGACCTGCTCCAATAAGGCTGATGAATCAACCAGCATCGCATTTTGACCACCCGTTTCCGCAACTAATGGAATAATCTCTCCACCACGTGTTGCTAAAGTACGATTAATTAAATTCGCTGTATCCGTAGAACCAGTAAACAAGACCGCCTTAATTCGTTTATCTGCAACTAAAGCAGCACCAACTGTTTCACCATCACCAGGAAGCAATTGTATTGCGCCAACGGGAACGCCAGCTTGATGCATTAACTTCACAGCTAAGGCCGCAATCAATGGAGTTTGTTCTGCTGGTTTTGCAATCACACAGTTACCAGTAACCAATGCAGCAACCACCTGGCCAGTAAAGATTGCTAATGGGAAGTTCCATGGGCTAATGCATAATACCGTGCCACGTGGATGTAAGCTTAATTCATTTAACTCACCTGTATATCCAGTCAAACGCGTTGGAATTAAAATTTCTTGAGCTAACTGGGCGTAATAACGGCAAAAATCAATTGCTTCGCGTAGTTCTGCAATTCCATCATTCAGTGTTTTTCCAGCTTCAAGACAAGCAAGGGCTAAAAATTCAGAGCTATTCTCCTGCAATAAATCGGCATAGCGATTCAAGCAAGCAGCGCGCTCTTCAACAGGGGTGTCAGCCCAGGTTGAAAATGTAGTTACCGCTGCGGATAAAGCTTTTTCAACATCATTAACTGAAGCATTCTGCACCATACCCACCACACGTTCAGCCTGCTGTGGCGAACGTACTTTTTGCGCTTCGCTTGACTCTGGAATCCCAGCAATCATTGGGCCTGAGGTCCATTGCTTTCTAGTGAAACCAGCTAAAACTTCCTGCAATTGAGCGCGATCAGAACGGTTACTAAAATCGATACCTTCGGAGTTTTTGCGTGGAACAAAAATATCCTTAGGCAACGGAATATTATTATTAATGCGTCCAAACAAAGAACGTGCTTTTGCTACTGGATCTTCAACTAACGAATCAATAGGCGCATTATCATCAACGATACGATTCACAAAGGATGAGTTCGCCCCATTTTCTAACAAGCGGCGTACTAAATAAGGAAGTAAATCTTCATGACTTCCTACAGGCGCGTAAATACGGCAAGGAATTCCATAGCAATTCGCTGGAACGACTTGTTGATAAAGCTCACTTCCCATTCCATGCAAACACTGGAATTCAAAGTCGCGGTAGCTTCCAGTGATATTTAGAATCATCGCTACGGAATACGCATTATGCGTTGCAAACTGAGGATAAATAGCATCCGTCATCGTGAGTATTTTTTTAGCACAAGCTTGGAAAGAGACATCGGTAAACACTTTGCGAGTAAATACAGGATATTCTGAAAGCCCCTGCATTTGAGATTTTTTAATTTCACTATCCCAATAGGCACCTTTAATCAAACGCACCATCATTCGGCGTTTCTTGCTACGAGCTAACGCGGCAACCCAGTCTAATACATAGAATGCTCTTTTTTGATAGGATTGTACTGCCAAGCCAAAGCCATTCCATCCATCCAGACTGTCATCAACAAAAACACGCTCCATCACATCAAGTGATAGATCTAAACGCTCTGACTCTTCCGCATCAATAGTCAAACCAATGCCATATTCTTTTGCTAAACGCGCAAGCGCTAAAAGTTTGGGCGGTAACTCAGCCATTACACGATCATATTGGCTTTCATTGTAGCGTGGGTGTAATGCAGATAATTTAATTGAGATTCCGGGACGTCGATAAACATCTGAGTTTTTCTCTGCTTCTTTACCAATCGCTTCGATTGCATCTCTATATGCATCAAAATAACGTGCTGCATCAACGGTAGTTAAAGCGGCCTCTCCTAACATATCATAAGAGAAACGGTAGCCTATCGCTTCTTTCTTTCTAGCGCGAGTTAGCGCTTCTTTAATTGTGCGTCCTTTAACAAATTGCTTACTCATGATCCGCATCGCTTTATCAACAGCAGTTCTTACTACTGCCTCACTACTGCGATTAACCACTTTCATTAAGGACTTGGTCAATGTGTTTTCTGCTTTTTCAGGCGTTAGTACTTTTCCAGTTAACATTAATGCCCAGGTTGTTGCATTAACAAAAAAAGAATCGCTCTGGCCTATATGAGACTTCCAATTGCCACCTGCGAGCTTATCTTTAATCAAATTATCGATTGTTGCGCTATCTGGCACACGTAATAAGGCTTCTGCCAAACACATTAAAGCAATCCCTTCCTCACTGGATAAAGCATATTCTGTTAAAAAGGAATCGATACCAGTACTCTTTTTACGGTCGGAGCGTACGGACTCAACTAATTTAGTTGCGCTGGTTTTAATTGCCGCTAATTGTGAGGTGTCTAAATCGGCTTTATCACAAAGTTCTGTTATCAACGATAACTCATCACCGCGATAAGCATGATTAATAGCAGCGCGTACCCCTTCTGGTAATTGTATGGTCTGCTTTTCAAGCATAGTATTCTCCGAACTAAAAATAACAACGGGACATCATAGATGAGCCCCAGGAAAAATGGAATAATTCACCTCAGTTTTGCGGCATTATATGATTTTTAGCCACATCAATAAAGCAACAACTGTGCCAAATCCAATGTAAACATTGTGTAAATTATAATCTATTTTGTGTAATTTCAAACAAAATGAGCTATTAGTTAACCTTGAAACTGTGTAAATTTTACGCAGGAAGTCTGGTAATTGTCCCATACTCTTTTTGCTTACTTTGCTAAGCCCCTGAATTGAATAATATTTCACCCTTATGGACAAGGAAAGATCTTGTGATTTTACAATTGCCTCAATTGTTAATATAATCACCGTTTTTTAAAGAACCACTAACGGTGATTTTATAAGAATAGGGAGCTGTATGAATACATTATTAACTCTAATTTCAACCGTCCTGTTAACCGGTAATTTAACATCGAGTACGCCATCTTTTGCAAACACAGAAACAGAAATAAACACCAAACTCCAACACCTGGCATCTAAAGCGCCAAGGTTAGATAAAAAAGTATTAAAACTGGCATTAACCGCATACACCAATGCTAACAAAAAAGGGGCTGTAAAGAAGCCCGTACTTACAGTAATTGATTATTCGTTACCTTCAAACAAAGAACGTATGTGGGTATTTGATCTCAACTCAGAACGCTTATTATATAATACTTATGTTGCTCATGGCAGAAACTCTGGTGGCAATAATGCAACCCAATTCTCAAACACAAATTCAAGTAAGCAATCCAGTCTAGGCACCTACATTACTAAAGGAACCTATATCGGTCACAAAGGATACTCATTAAACCTGCAGGGATTAGATAAAGGATTCAATGACAATGCATACAACCGACGCGTTGTAATGCATGGAGCCTGGTATATGGAGCCTGGCTTCATTCGTAAATCTGGCCGTGCTGGCTTATCTTGGGGATGTCCCGCAATCTCTGAGAAATTAGCAAAGCCCGTAATTAATACCATTAAAAATGGTTCTGTAATCTTTGCTTACTTCCCTGATAAGAAATTCTTATCTCGCTCTGGCTATCTAGTCGGCTAAGAAATTATTTGCTAGAATAAAAAAGCCAGGTTAAACCTGGCTTTTTTCGCAGTCATCCGTATAAGAACGCCCCGTCCTTATAAGTCATCCCTGACAAAATCAAATCCGTTTGATTTCAAGTCCATTTGTATGACTCAAATTTCCCTATAAGCCATGTTTTAAATTTAGCAATTGTGATAACGAAGTGCAAGCCTCAAAAAATATAAAAAAATACTACTTTTAATCTTTGATTTTATTAAAGGTTAATAAAAACCCTTATAAAACAAGGGGTTATTATGCTCGATAAATTTACAGACAGGTGATATCAGCCATTTTCTACGCATATATTGAGACATTTCTTACAAATCATTGAGCAATAAAGCCTTTTTTGTTCTACAATTTAACAACAAATATTGGTTAATTTGCACACAAAGCTTGATTCTATCCTCGGTTATGTTAGCTTATTCGGCAAATGATAACGCTTTAGAGCAAAATGATGGATAAGCAACAACACATTGCAATAAAAAAAGATAAGCTGCAAATTATAGATTGGTTAATCGAACACTTCCCCAATGCCTTCTTTAAAAAGGGAAGCCAAATTAAACCACTAAAAATAGGAATCTTTGACGACATAATAGATTTTTATGAGCGCCTGGATTCTCCCCCGTTTAGTAAGAAAGCACTTCGTGAAGCATTAAGCTATTACAGTGCCTCTCCTTCTTATTTAAGCTGCCAAAAAGAAAACACGGCCCGTGTGGACATCTATGGAAATGAAGTGGATGTAGTAACAACGGAACAAGCTAAGTACGCGTACCAGAGATTTCAGGAACGTTATAATAAGAAGAAAGATGCTGAGAAGGCTGTTAGTTAACCATACAATGACCAGCATGGTTAGTAGGCTGGGCTGTACAAGCCCAGCTACATTAAGCAGAGGTATCTGGCATGCGCAAAGCCACCAAATAATTCACCTGCACATCAGCCCCTAAAGAAGCGGTTCTCAATATAGGGTTGTAATCCATTCCCTTCATATCCACTAAATCAAAATCAAAAGACCGTGCCATAGCAATCAATTCACTAGGTTTTATAAATTTATTGTAATCATGCGTTTGCCTGGGCAGAAGATTTAATATGTATTCCGCAGCAATGATTGCGCTTGCATAAGCCTTTAAGGTACGGCTAATCGTGGATAAAAACAAAAATCCATTGGGCTTTAGTAATCGCTTACAATGCTCAAAAACCATGTGCGGATTTTCTACATGCTCCAACATTTCCATGCACGTGATCACATCATAATGTTTATCTTCATACTGCTCAATAGGGGTACAAAAGTAATCGATTGATAGCTTATTATCTTTCGCATGTTCTTGGGCGGTGTAAATGGCATCTTGCTCGGCATCAATACCAGTAACCTTCGCTCCTGACTTTGCCAGCGCCTCACATAAAATCCCACCACCACAGCCCACATCCAAAACATTGGCATCATTTAACGTGACATGCTGAGCAATAAACTCTAAGCGAGTCCTATTAATATCGTGTAGGGTTTTTAATGGCCCCTCAGGATTCCACCAGTGTTTCGCATGTTGAGCAAACTTATTTACTTCCTCTGCGTTTATTGTTGATTTATTCATAATGACATTAAGTCCAGGGGTTTAAAAAATTCAATCACTTTAGGATTGCTTATAAAGCTCACATTATATGGATGTTCCGCACACAATCCTACGGGCAATTGATCTTGAGAAATTTTTTCTGCAATTTTGCCTAATAAAATTAATTGTATAGTCGGTTTAATAACCGCTAATTGGCTCAAAAAACTTTGCATAAAAGGCTTCCATTGACGCGCATGATAAGGCACCTTTCCTTCGCTATAAACTAAACAGGCATTAAGTAATAAAACTCCTTTATTCATCATTCCTTGGAACAGCTGCCCTCCTGTTTTTACTAAGTTGTTTTTATCCAACTGCGCAATACTCTCTTGTGACGTATTATCAATAGATAGATCCCCACGTGCAACCAGCATCATTTTAATCCAGTTACGTAATGAGGTAGCGCGATTAACTGGTGTACTTAAGCCTTTAGGACTCCACAAGCCATCAACGGCATTATCCCAAAAGGCATAACCATTCGCGGATTCCTCGCGTGGATAAGGAGACTCACCAAACAAAATATACTGGGTATTCGTCATAGGTAAACTAAATGCGGCAAAAATACGCTCAGCCCCCGGAAGCCAACTAGGATTATCCATTAATTGTTGCAAGTAATCTTTGTCCATAGCGTCTAAAGCCTGGCTCAAAATACTTTTCCAATCAGAATGACACACATCAAGACAACTATAATTTTTCACAATTTTACCTTACAATAAAAATTTGTGGAGAAATGCTCACCCACTTCCATTGTGCATTCATTTTCAATATAATGAAGAAAATATGTTCAGCGGAGTCTGCTTTATGACCACTACGGCACCCACCCAATTATTATCTAGCGATGCGGTACACAATCGTAACTGCTATGCCTATTTTCTTCAATTAAAACCAGCACTAAATGCTACTCTTGTGAAATTACTTCCCGAATTCCAGCAATTAGAACGATGCCTAGAAGAAGCTTATAATGAAAACATCCCCTATGGAAACTTGTACTCATCAATTATTGCTTCTTTAGAGCAATTGATTGAAAAAGAAGAGCCTCTTGCTGAAGAGCAAAATGATGCATTAAATCAATTAGTGAAAGCAATTTATCATAACGATAACCACATACTGGAACATCAATTAGCAGGATGGATAAATGAGCTTTCGTCGCAGGCGCGCCCTTTAGCATCGAACACCAGTAGGTTAATTAGAAAACAGTTAAGCAGTTCCGAAAATACTGTAAACGAAATGTCACCTGTAGATGTGGAAGGATTATTTAATAGTCTCTTCTCTTTATTTTCACGAAATTTTAAGCCACAATTTTCTACAAATATTCCAACAATTAAAAATTTTTCCTATAAAACTACTGATGATGCAGTTGAATATC
The DNA here is from genome assembly GCF_965140895.1 of Legionella sp. Lineage (GTDB taxonomy): Bacteria > Pseudomonadota > Gammaproteobacteria > Legionellales > Legionellaceae > Legionella. The sequence goes on from NZ_CBCSKT010000045.1 coordinate 20,762, forward strand.
GTTTTAGTACCCAAGCCCAACGCCACAATGGACAAGAACGTGTAAGCCCCCTCTTTATACGCTGGCTTAGAATCAATGCTAAAGAATCATCACAAGGAATAAATCATATTTACTTTAATAATTTAGGTTATCATCGAAGTGATTTAAACATTGTGGGTTCTAAAGAGCGTGATTTAACCCTTGCGCTCCATAAGCTAGGGGATGTTTCTGAATTAAAAGTAATGGTTATTACCCTTCCTGCACATGAAGGAATAATGGCTTCCCATAATTATCAAATTACTGATGATGAACACTCCTATGACTCTGTGTTTAAAGAGCTTTTTGAGATTGCGGAAGGTAAGTTACATCAAAGTGGGGTTTCTGATTTATATATTAGTCCTAAAGCCAGAACACTCTTATTTAAGACTTCAGAAAATGAACAGGCGGAGCTAAATAGGCTGTTGATAAAAAGTTTTGAACAACAAGGAATATTCCCGGAAAACAAATTATCAACCGCACAAAAACAAGCTGTTTGGGTTCATTTTATAAAATATGAGCTAACAGACTATATTATTAGAACGATCAAACCACAGAGCTATAATTTTTCATGCAAAGATGCAATTGATCGGGGCGCTGTATCCTCTACCTATTTTAATCTACTCAAGTCTTTTGAAGCTAATGCTCCACTCACCAAAGATGAGTTTGAACGTTCTTTAGATGCCGCAGCAGCCATGGTCAAAGGACGTGGGATGAATTTTCACCGACAAATTATATGGAACGCTTTAGATGCTTATGTTAATGCACATTATAAAGAATTAGGTACAGAGCAACGCATATCATGGCTAATTTATTGGCGTGATATGAATTGCCCTCATTCACGTGTCAAAGAATTACTCCCTATTCGGATTAAGCAAGAAAGAGAGCTACTCGAATTTTCCTCAATAAACCCAGTGATTAAAGAGCATGCTAATCAGTTATTTACCATGATAAACGCTCTAGATGATATAAATATCCATGGAAAGCGTCTGTTACTTGAAGCGGTTTCACGCACCGCTGAACTACTCATGGCACCTACAGAAAAGTCCATCGAGAATTATGCGGTGCTGGCTAAAGAACTAAAGGTGAACCATCCGAAACTCATTAATATAGCGGGAATCATGGAAATGATATTAGGGATCATCTTATATTTGCCTTCATTTGGCTATTCCCATTCATTAGTTATGCATGGAAATGCTTTGAGAAAAACAGGCTTTTTCGCAGAACAATGTGAAAAATTATCCATAGAAATGGAACATTTCTCAAAAGAATTATCGCTATAATATCGATGTAGCCCGTATTAGCGCAGCGTAATGAGGGTTCCTCGAACCCTACGCTGGGCCAGGGATAGCAATGTCTCATGGAGCATGGGGAAAATCCGTGGGACGAAGAGAATACAACAAATACAGTTGGCCCAACCTGCATTGCCTTACCTATAAATTAACAGAGTATATAAAATATAATATTTTACTTGCTTCTCTGGGAATTTGTGATTAAAAATAGTCATTATATGGAAATTCTTAACAATAGGGAGTGAGCTATGGGAACGACAGGACACAAGCTTGCAGAGTTAGTACAGGCGGATAACGGGTTACAACAAAAAAAACAAAATGCAGAACATGTGCTTGCACAATTGCAATTTTCTGATGCAGCAAGAAAAATCATATTAGACCCAAATTCTTTTGATCAAAACACTAAAGGGCTCGAATCAATTGCTCCCTCAAATGAGCTGTTGATCCAAGTCAGAAACAGCTTGGATGCTATTATTGACTCACTAGAGCAAAACCCAAGCATACTCACATCAATCACTAAATATTGGGGCAGCTTGTCCTTATGGGAAAAGATTTTTGGTGGAATTTTAGTTACAACCCCTACTTTAGTTATTGGGGTTGCCGCCAATGTTGGTTTTCTTATTACACTAAGTGGTTTAAGTGCCGGTGCCTATATTACCAGTGGTGTCGTATTTGAAGATCACTATGAAAACACGAAAATAATTACAGAAAAACTTAAAAAAGGTGTTTTTGAGATCGCCGATGTGCTGGTATTAACCATTCAGTCTTTAGACATCATCCGTCAAAAACTAGCGTCTGAGGTTGAAAAGTTTCAGCAAGAAAATACACGACTGACACTTAATATCAATAAGCTATCTGATGAAACCTATGATCTTAGCGTACAAATCGAAAGCTACATGATCACAGAGAAGCATTTACGACAAAATAAAGAGCAATTAGAACTAAGGGCTGAAGAGCTAAAAAAGGATTTGGTACTTAATCAGCAACAATATGAAACTACTGCAAATGAAATAGAAGCGTTAAAACAGCAGCATGAACGATGTACTCAGTTATTAACACTACAAATTGATGAGTTAACGGTTAAAAGAAAAGAACTAGAAGATGAGTTAGAGAAAACCAGAAAGCTCACATCAACATTGCAAGTAGCGGTACAAACTCTTTCAAGTACTGTAATTAATGATGCCCAACAACGAGATGCCTTCCAAAAACGCTTGGAATACTTTGTAAAAAATAAAGAGAAGAGACTATTAAATAATCCTTCCACATCTACAGGTGACATTTCGTTTACAGTATTT
>NZ_CBCSKT010000046.1:0-76585 GCF_965140895.1 Legionella sp.
TTGACCAGGGAAATCGGAATTTTGATGGATATTATTAACCTGCGCCATTTACTAGCGGGTTATTAGCCCTGTCTACAGTTACTGATGGAGGTTGAAGTTTTTGATATAATTAAGTTGCAAGATAAGCACTATTTATAACTGATAATTTTGGTGAATCTGTAAAATTAATTTATAAGGATGTTTTTTTATGTATAAAAAATCTTTGGGTCTATCTTGTCTTTTATTTTCAAATTTATTGATGGCTTCGGATCTCTATACTCCGCAGCTAGTGCTTTCGAATAAAACACAGGGTCTTACCATAAAATTTCCTTCTCCTGTTCCGGATGCAGGGATGCCAGTAGGCCCAATGGATGCAACAGTTATTGATAACAGATTTGTAGTACTTGATACCTATGGTTCAGGGGTTTCTTTTTTTGATTCTCATGGAGCATTGTTAAAAAAAGTTTCTTTGCCTCATGGCATTCAATTCCAAAATATAGTCCGAGATAGAGATAATTCATTATATGTATTCGGTACTGACTCTGAGCATACAAGGGTGGTACATATTCAAAATGAAGTCATAACTGAACAAGCCGTTTATAAAACAGCCAGACATTTTATTAATTACATTATTCCAGATGATTATGGTCTTATTATGATGGGATCTGAAGCTCCTTCGAGCCTTAAAATTGGTAATTTACCAGTGGCAATTCAAGATAGAATTGATCGTGACTGTATTTCCTGTGAACCGAAATCTGTTGAAGGGGTACAGGTTGGTGGACTTTTATACCATATTTCATCTGGGAAAAATCCATCTTTTTTTATTGGAAAAAAAGAAATACCTTTAAAATTATATAAAAAATTTGGAATGAATTCGTATGAAATTATTCAAGTAGATCAGGATGGCACCGCATGGATTGACAATTCCATTATGCTTAATGGTCCTCCACTTACCTATGTTTGGAAAGTAAATAAGTTAGGGAAAGTATTAAGTATATATCGTTTTGCCAGCGATACGGAATCAAGTTCAACTCAATGGCTAATGCAGCGTCAATTTATTGTGAGTAATGAAGGGAAAGTCTATGGCCTTATCTCAGATAAAGAGCATTTTAAATTTACCCTTCTTAAGCCATTATCAGTTGAAGAAATGAAGCGCCGCGCGAAAGAATTAGATTCAGTCTTATTTACAAAAAAAGAAGTTAAATCAAAAAAAAATCAAGAAGCAAGCAAATTACATTCGGGTGAATTTCATACAGTTGGATGCAAGTCCGGGCAAAAAGCTATAGATGATGCCTATGAATACATGAAGAATAAAGTTTATTTATCTGCTTCTTCGATAATAAATGACGCAACCTGTCCCAATAGAGTTATTCCGCCCTATCTATCAGGGGGCACAGCGATGACTTATGAATCTGTCAGTTATAATTGGGGAGGGTTCGATAGTGTTGCTGAATTTAATAATAAAATAGTAACAAATAAGATGAAGGCGGGTAATGTTAACGATAAAATCAGCCCTCTTTTATCATGCGCTGCAGGAGTTGATTGTTCCGGATATGTTTCACGGGCTTGGGGACTGACTTCAAAGCTAGGAACTTGGGATATAGCTAGTAACAAAATTACAGAAGGAATAGACTGGAATGAGGTGAAACCAGGAGATGTGTATATTAACCCTGGTGTACATGTAGCGTTGTATAGGATGAAGGATGATTTCTTTGGCAAAAGAGTTTACATTGCAGAAGCTAATGCTGAAAAGGGACTTGTTATTCAACAAATAGTACCCGTAGCTTGGCTGAAAGAACGAAAACTCCTACCTCGTCGAGCAAAGAGTAATATCATTTGTAATTAACTGTAAAAAATTAAGAAAGTTTTTAATCTGATGCAGTTTAGCTTATAAGCTGCACAACATATAGGGGTTCTTTCCCCAAACCCTTGGGATAGTTTAGAGGGAATTAATGTTGCAACCCACATTTCGCACCATGGTATTAAACTTTTGTTAATTAAATCAGAATGCATCTAACTGATTAATTTAATAGCAAAATTTGTGTTTCAATACGAATCAACCGGATATTATTTAAGTTAATTTAACTCAACTTTATACATGCTGCGGAACGTAGGTTACAAGATGGCATTTAAAGATTTAATTTTATCTGGTGCTGGTTGACTGCTGCTCTTATCCTATAACAGCATGTTCGTACCGATAGCTTACTCTGGTAGTTAAGCCCCCGCGTACATGGAAAATATGAATTTTATGGGGCAAAAAATGCATTAACTTACATGAGGTTATACAAAAATTAATAGACAATAAAAAAATCAATTTATTGACTACATCCTAGATTGGTAAAGGGTTATAAGGGTGTTGTGGGAAATTTCGTACCTTCCTGCGAAGAACCCCTCTTTGCAAGGGTTTCCTCAGAAAGTAATGCAGTCAATATAATCGGGGAACTGCTAAACCCTCTGCAGTACTTTAAGTTTAATGATGGCTTGGCTCTCTTTTCTACGCAACAATATCCAATTCCACATCAAGCTTGAATACAAAAAATCAATTGGATCATTTTTTTGTATCGCCGCAAGATGTGTATAATATTCAGTTGCCTGCAACCAGGCTACGTTATTATTTAGAATGGTACATCGTCATCAAACTGATCAAATGCATCGTGTGGCACTTGATTAGATTGTGGTGCTGCCTGTCGATTAGCACTTGGTTGTGGTGATGGCGCATATTGTTGTGTCTGAGGCATATCCTCGTAACCACCTGCACTGCCGCCTTTGCTATCCAGCATTTGAATGTCATTGGCAATGATTTCTGTAGTATAACGATCTTGGCCTTGTTGATCTTGCCATTTTCTCGTTCTTAAACTGCCTTCAATATAAAGCTTTGAGCCTTTTCGTACATATTCGCCAGCGATTTCGCCTAGGCGATTAAAGCAAACGACGCGGTGCCATTCGGTACGATCTTGCTTTTCACCGGTATTTTTATCTTTCCATGATTCACTGGTTGCAATTGAAAGAGTAGTTACTGCATTACCATTTGGTAGGTAACGAACATCCGGGTCAACACCAACGTTGCCAATCAAGATGACCTTATTTATTCCGCGAGCCATTTGTTATCTCCTGTATGCGAAAGTTAGGCAGTAAGTATACCTTAATTTATATCACTAGTGCATAGTGAATTGCTAATCAAATAGCGTCTGTTCTGAATGCGTGACTTGTTGATATAAGCGTAGCAACTGCCTTTGGGTCACTCGTGGAGTTGAAAGCGGTGGCAAGTCATGCAAATCAAAAAAATCAATTGCTGAAATTTCTATATTTTCTGTTGCCACACCAGAAAGCAAATCACAATGGAAAAAACATTTATAGGTATGTGGCCAGTGATGAGGATGATCATGTTTTTGTTCATCCCAAAGCGCCAATAAACGTACAGTTTCGACATTAAAACCTGTTTCTTCCTTTGTTTCTCTGATTACTGCTTCGGAAGGGGACTCATTAATATCTGTCCAGCCTCCGGGTAAAGTCCATAAGCCATCAGAGCGCTCTTTAACGAGTAATATTTTATTCTCTTTAAGGACAAACGCGCGAATCTCTAGTTTTGGTGTAGCATATCCATGTTCTAAAGAGAATCGTAACTTAATGTCCTCATGTTCATGTTCTGTGAATTCTACAACGAGTTCGGCAGCAATTTCACGCAATCTGGAATATCGTTCTTTATCAAATTCATTATGACAGTAGGCAAGCCCATTTTGGGCAATCGCTTGAACTTCACTGATCAATTTCAGCCAATTAGTTTGATTGTTGGACATATATTAAATTCTCTTTATATTTAAGTAAAGCACGAAGCAGATAAGTGTTGACTCTCACGTTACGAGATGCAATAGAGTCATCACCAAGAAGTGAATGTATGAAATATTACCAAATTAAACAAATCAGTCAAATGTACTCATTAATGATAAGGTCATTGCCGTACAACGAGGAGATTGGTTTATTAAAACCGGAGAGGCGTTTAAGTTCAGGATATAAGGTTGTATTCTGAACAGGATTTAGTACGATTGCAGCAGATTACGACACTGAAATTTGGGGGGAGGCTTTATTAAAGATCCAGCTAATTATAGAAAGTGCAAATTTTGATGTGGTACTCTCTATGTAAATTCAGGCTCGCGAATTGGAAACTAACGCAACACCTATAATGAGGCTGCCTCCTTATTAAGATATATTTCCAGTCAAATGGAAATAAGCCAACCGATCAATTGCAAAACTACGGCAAAAATTATAGAAATTTTGGAGTGAAATACGATGAATGATCAAGTATTAAAAAAGTATCAATCTGTGGCCGATGCATCTGAACTAGGCAGAAAATCGGATTATGATCCAAGCTATAATCCCGACCGCTTATTTCCCATTCCGCGCGCTGGAAAGCGCCAAGAGATCGGTGTTGATCCGCATCAGCTTCCATTTTATGGTTTCGATTGCTGGAATCACTATGAGGTGTCTTGGTTGAATCCGAAAGGTAAGCCTGTGGTTGCGCTTGCAGAAATCATTTATGATTGCAATTCACCCAAACTTATCGAATCTAAATCTTTAAAACTCTATTTTAACTCCTTTAACAATAGTAAATTTGACAGTATTGATGCGTTAGAGAAAATCATTAAAAAGGATTTGCAGGAGCGTATTGAGGCAGAGGTTTTTGTTGCCATCCGCCCTTTAGAGCAGTCTAAAGCACTCCACATGCAACAAGGGTTTATTGGCGACTCTATTGATGAATTGGATGTTGAATGCTCCATCTACCTGGTTGAACCCGCTTTTCTTTTGGTAGGTGATGAGTTGGTTGAAGAAATACTGTGCTCTGATCTTCTGAAATCGAATTGCTTAGTCACGCATCAACCGGATTGGGGAAGCGTACAAATTGCCTATAAAGGGAAGAAAATAAACCGTGAGGGCTTATTAAAGTATTTAGTTTCGTTCCGAAATCATAATGAGTTTCATGAGCAATGCATTGAACGTATTTTTGTAGACATTCTGAACCATTGTAAACCGGAGTCACTCACTGTTTATGGTCGATATACTCGTCGTGGTGGGCTTGATATTAATCCATATCGCTCTACTGAAAAAACATCGTATATGGATAAGAATGTGCGTTTAATTCGTCAGTAATATAGGTGGGATCGGCTGAGGAGAGGGACCTCTGTGAAAAAAATTGCCTTATGTCTTTGCATGATATCAATGTCTATAGAAACGGCTTTTACCGCACAAGTCTCAGTTGATTTGAGCATTATTTATAAAAACGTGTATTTTGCGGGCAAAGCAAGGAATGCGATTGCCGTAAATAATCAGATTCTTGCTCCTACATTGCACTTTTGAAAAGACCATTATTTTGAGGCTTTCGGTTATTTTTTTCGGATACTCAAAAAGTATACCTTACTATAGATAGGACGAACTGGTATTGGGGAAAACAAAAAATTAATATTTTTATGTTAGGCGTTGCTTATGAAGGTATTGCAATCCCATTATATTGGACCTGTCTTCCTAAAGCAGGCAGCTCCAATATAATGGAACAAAAAGCGCTCATAAATCGCTACTTAAAAAGCTTTGGTTCTTCCCAGATATTAGGCTTATTGGCCGATCGGGAATTTGGTAGTGGCGGTTTATTTAATTGGCTGAATAGAAAAAAAATTCCGTTCTATATTAGGATTAAAGAAGGTTCATTAACTCACATCAATAAGAAAAAATTATTCACTGCCAAAAAAATTTTCAACTCGTTACAACCTAAGCAGCACAAAGTATTTAACATGGCTGTCGAAGTATTCGGTCAATCCGTTTTTCTAGCTGGTTCACGCTCCGAAAAGGGCGAATTAATGATTATTGCAACGAATCAACATCCCCAAAATGCTATTCCCATTTATCGGAAATTGAATGTCTTTTCTCTGCATTAAAAGGGCGGGGTTTTCGTTTCGAAGAGACTCATATGACAACGCTGGATAGGATAGAAAAATTAACTGCTGTATTAGCCATTGGATTGTGCTGGGCTCATAAAGTGGGCGAATGGAAAGCTGACTCGAAAAAAGCAATTAGGCTCAACAAGCATCGTGATAGTCACAACCTCAACCCAATTCAAAAAGCTAGTGAGATTCAATAGCTGACTAACGAGGCTTTAACTTTATTTAATGTCTATCATGAGTCTGGAGTACGTGAAGATAGCGTACAGGCACGCCTTGAATATTTAGATGAGCTTTTGACCTCTCTAAGAATTTACAACGCTGATATTTCCAATGGCAAAATTTGGTGGCAAAAAATCATGGGTTTCTTTGGTTTTTTCCCACCTGAAGAAAAAGATGCGCTGAGAGCAATGAGACGCATTAAAGATGCATATGCCCAGGCTTTAGTTGATTATGATGACGTCCATTACCCTAATTGGCTATTTCGTCTTGCTCGATTTTTTGGTTTACACAGTGTAAAGCAATTTTTAGCAGATAAATATGACTCTTATCCAGAACAATTCAAATTAATTTATCTTTCCCATCATTTAATGGGGAAAACTGATTTAAATCAACATGTTGTATTACAAGGTAAAGTATCATCATGTGCTTGCCATGATTTTGCTAATGACTTAGACGAATTTATTGAGCAAAAAGGCCACCATCTTGATGAACAAACGGCTGCTGGATTAGAAAGTATAAAAAATAAAGTAAGACAAAGTTCTGAATTAGCAAATGAAATGGATAAGGCCTCCATAATTAGTGAGCTTAATATCGGCGCATCTAATGTGATCGATGGATTGATTTTGGATGTGACTTATCAAATACACAAGGCAATGATGAGCTTACAGCCAGGCTCTTCTTTCATTGCTTGAATGGTTTAAAACACAAGTACCAGAGCCAGTATTTGCGTTACATAGTGCCGCAGAACAAACTGCTGTAGATGCAAGAGATAACTTGGCTATTGTTACGAAACAAATGCAAAAAGAACGGGCCGTACTATGTTCTGAGCTTGATGTTTTCTTGAAGAGCAAGACGAATGATGTTAGAAAATCGGTACGAAGAGACGTGAATACAATTAACGATCTTGACGCTTATTCGCGTAAAAAATGCAATGGAAATAAGCTAACTACTACGCAACAAGATAGAGTCGCCCTTGCAAAACCGTTAGCTCCATTAGCATCAGAGATAAAAATATCTCGTTCGGGTGTTTCCGGATTTTTTTTGGGCAATGCCTCAATGCCCGAAAAGACAGAGTCTAGAACACGAAAAGCGGTAATTGCCAAGCAAATTGCAGGGCATGATGGATTTATCGCCGCGGCAAATTTGTCGCCGTAGTGATAATAAGCGAGATGATGCATTTTATCGAACAGTCCATGTCCCATCCTTATTAAATACAATTAATCAAAATTGGAATAAATTAATTATTCAATTTTTTTCCGAAGAAAACCTGAACGATATTGTTTATCGTGAAGCAATTGCTCTTGGAAACTTAAGCGCTATTCTTGCGGTTCGTAAACTTATTTCTCCGATTAAATGGCTTTGTTTTATTGTCTGTAGCACCTATGATGCTATGACCACGATACTAGGGCATTGGCTGCAATGAATAATTAAAGATATGAGTATGGATTTAGCGTCGCTATCCTCTAATAGATATCGCGCATTGCCTCTTTTGGCAAAGAGGATAGGATTAATTTCGACGCTTATTCTGCCCTCTGTTGTCAGCGTTTTAAGTTATATTGCCAGTGCGTTTGTTCTCAAAAGGTTATATGAGCGGGCTCCGGAAATGGCCCTTGTTCTCGGCGGCTGCGGCTTAAGTTGTTCGCATTGCTAATGCCTCTCCTAACGAGAGGCTGCTCTAAGCGTTTGTTCAGCACTACCTTCAACATAATGTTCTTTATCTATGCGTAAATAAAGGACTTGTTCTTCCTTGGCAAATACAACTTCAATAATGCCTGGAGCACTTAGCAGTTGCTTTATCACCTCTTCTTTTTTATCGAACCAGTCACACGCTAGAATTAAGGTTGTTACATAAACGTTAGGTTGCATTGAATAGGCAATGACGAACCAAAGAGCGGCTAATAGTGCATTCACCATGAAGATGCCCTGACTGCCATTCCATTGATATAAAAGGCCTGCAAGAGCACCGCCGATGAAAATACCTAGAAATTGGCTGGTTGAATAAATCCCCATGGCCGTTCCTTTACTATTGGGTTGGGCTTGTTTCGATACTAATGAAGGAAGGGCCGCCTCGAGGATATTAAAGGCAATAAAAAAGGCTAGCATGAGCAGACAAAGACTTAACCAATTCTGATAGGTATAGGCTAAGAGCAGTTGCGCAAGTGTGATGACTACGACAGAACTCAGGAAAATACGTTTCATGAGCTTTTTCTTTTCCGCAATAATGACAAAGGGAATCATTAATAAGAATGCGCCTAACATTAGCGGCAAATAAAAATGCCATTGTTGTGCTAAGTGTCCTTGTTCTACTTGTTTTCTTAAGATAAACGGAATGGCGAAAAACGTAGAAGTAAGAATAAAATGCTGGCAGAAAATACCTATATCAAGACGTAGTAGATGTTTATTGCGGACTACTTGTTTGAATAAGGCAGGATTTGCTTCACTGTCACCATGAAAGCGTTCTTTTTGGGGTTGGGGGATGACCCCATGCAGTAAGAGCAAACCTAATAGAGCCAATCCTGCTGTTAGATAAAAAATACCCGCTAAGCCATAACGATGCGATAAGGCAGGGCTGATTACCATAGCTAAACTAAAGGAGGTACCAATGGTCATACCAATTACGGCCATCGCTTTGGTGCGTTGTCCATCAGGCGTTAAATCGGCAAGTAAGGCAATCAAGACACTACCAATTGCGCCGGTTCCTTGTATGGCCCTAGCAATGATCATGCCATAGATGGAGTCGGTTAAGGCACCCAGTATGCTACCGAAGGCAAATAAAATTAGACCGATAGTAATAATTGGTTTGCGGCCAATTTTGTCGGAAAAAAAGCCAAAAGGCATTTGCAGGATCCCTTGCCCCAGACCATAGATTCCCAGCGCAAGGCCAATGAGCGCAGGGGTTGCTCCCTGCAAGTTTTCAGCATAAATGCTAAATACGGGGATCAGCAAAAATAAACCGAGCATACGGAATGAAAAAATGGCGGCGATAGGAAATACAGTTTTAGACCAGGGGTATGTCATTAAAATTTATTAGGGTTGGCATGTGGTGTGGGGATAGTACAAAGTTAGACATCCAGAAACAAGATCTTTGAAAATTTAATACAGTAAAGATTGCATTCCGGGAGAATAAAAATGACAATGCGCTATTTTAGTCAGAGGGTTGTTTCATGAGTTTAAATTTTGCAGGAAAAGTTGGGTTAATTACTGGTGGCGCACGAGGTATCGGTAAGGCTACTGCATTAAAGTTGGCTCAAGCTGGATGCGATATTGCTATCGTTTACTACAATAGCTCAGATGAGGCTCAAGCTTTAGTCCAAGAGATTCAGGCAATGGGGCGGAAAGCGGTTGCATTACAGGCGAATGTGGCAGACCATCAATCAGTTAAAGAAATGTTTGCACAATTTCGTGAGCATTTTGATCATCTTAATTTCTTAGTCAGTAACGCGGCAAGTGGTGTTTTAAAGCCTGCGTTGAAAATGTCAACTAAACACTGGCGCTGGTGCTTAGAAACTAATGCCTTGGCATTAAATCATCTTGCTTCTGAAGGTCGTGCGTTGATGCCACGTGGTGGTCGGGTTATTGCTTTATCTAGTTTGGGTGCACATCGAGCTATCCCTAATTATGCATTTATCGGTGCATCTAAAGCTGCTCTGGAAGCTTTAGTTCGTTCATTAAGCCTGGAGTTAGCCGTTGATGGTGTTACTGTGAATACGGTTTCTGCTGGGGTAGTTGATACTGATGCCTTAAAGCATTTCCCAAACAGAGAGCAATTATTAGATGAATATCAAGCACATGCTCTGAGTGATAGACCTTTAATTCCTCAAGATGTCGCCAATGCGGTTTATTTGTTGTGCTTACCTGAAGCAGACATGATTAATGGACATACGTTGTTTGTTGACGCCGGTTATAGCCAGGTAGGCTAAGGCATGTATGTTGGGCTGTCCTTGGGTTCACGCTGACCTCCTAATTTAAATACCTCATGTTAAGGGACATTAACTATTGTCTTTTTTTAACCAATTTATGTTAATTTTATGTCTTTAAAAAAATTTATGATATACTTTGCGGCTTTGTGAACCAGCCTGAATCTCTGAGGAAAAAATATGAATGTAGCTGACGTTTATCCTAAGGTTAGAGAAATCGTTGCCGATGTACTTGTAATTGATGAAGACGAAGTGTCTCAAAACAGTCGCTTAATTGCTGACTTAGGCGCTGAATCCATTGATTTTCTTGATTTGGTTTTCCAACTGGAAAAAGAATTCAAAATTAAAATTCCACGTGGTCAATTAGAAAAGAATGCGCGTGGCGATTTAGCTGAAGATGAGTTTGAAAAAGGTGGCGTGTTAACTGAACGAGGCCTAATTGCATTGCAAAATTATTTGAGTGAAGTCCCTGCGGATCAATTCAAATCAAGCATGAAAGTTAACGAAATCCCAACTTTATTTACGGTTGAAACTTTTTGTAAATTAATTGTTTCTGCAATGAATGAACAACAAGTTACTGCGTGATCGCCGATGAGATTTTTGTTTGTTGATCGCATTGTGCATTCATCTCCCGGAGAGTTCATCCGGGGGATTAAGCACATAACGAGTGATGATACCTTCCTGATTGCTGATGAGCAGGGGCGTCTTTGTTTTATCCCTTCTTTAATCGGTGAAACCCTAGGACAATTGGCTGCTTGGAATGTGATGCACCATAATGGTTTTTCCCAACGCCCAGTTGCCGGTATTGTTGCCAGTGCTCAGTTGCATAGGCCTGCTTATGTTGGTGAGACTTTATTGCTTGAGTCGTTTATTGACCAAGTCGATGATCGCGCTGTGCAATATCATAGTATTGCCCGAGTAGGATCTGAGCTAATTTTTAGCGTCGAAGGCGCCTTAGGCCCCTTATTACCCATGACTGATTTTATTAGTCTGGACGAAGTGAAGCAGCAATATGCTGAAATTGATAATCCTGGCGATTGGGCTGCACTTAGCGCAGAAAGTGTTCCCTTATTGGATGAGCAACAAATTGCTCAGAATAACACCATACGCACGGTCTCAATGACGTTTGACCGTATAAGCTCCAGTGAACCTGGCGTCAGTTTGACTGCAATAAAACGAATCACCCGTGCCGCGCCTTATCTGCCGGACCATTTCCCCAAGAACCCCGTTTTACCGATGACGGTTTTATTGGAGTGCAAGTTAAACTTGGCTCGTGAATTTGTTGCTCGCGCGGCATTTTCGGAAGCTTATTGCGTCAGTGAGTTGCGCAAGATAAAAATGAATGAATTTGTCCATCCTGGAGATGTGATTGAGTGTTATGTAACCGTTAAACGACACACGGAAAATGAGTTGATCCTGGCTTTTCGCAGCGAAGTTGCTGGAAAGCGAGTTTGTGTTGTGGATGTGGTGCTTATTCCTCGAGGTAAATAACGTGAAAAAAAGACGAGTTGCCATTACAGGCTTAGGAGCTGTTTCTCCTATAGGTCTTGATGTTGAATCCACTTGGTCGAATTTATTGGCTGGGAAATCTGGAATCGCTGAGATTAAACAATTTGATGCCAGCGCATTTACTACACATATTGCGGCGGAAGTAAAAAATTTTCAGGCTAATCCGGCATTAGCCAATAAGCATTCTCGTTTTGCGATGTCATTTACCCAATATGCTTTAGAAGCTGCAAGGCAGGCATTTGAGGATGCTGGCATTTTACCTACCGAGCAAACCGCATCGCAATGGGGTGTGGTTACCGGTAGCGGAATGATGACCTCGGAGTTTGATTACTTGCATCGCTTCCAGAAAACCTGTGCTCAAGATGGCGAGGTTAATTGGAACCAATTACAAGAAAAGTCACGGGAGTTTTATCAGCTGGCAGACTTTGGTAAAACCACAACAAACTCTGGTTTATCTTTATTAATTCAACAATTTGGCATTCGTGGTTATGCGTCTTCTGTGCATACTGCTTGTGCTTCAGGTGGTCAGGCTTTAGGGCTTGCCATGCAAGTGATTCGTCGCGGAGAAGCTGATTTTATGCTGGCTGGTGGTTTTGATTCCATGATAAACCCCATTGGTCTTTCCAGCTTTTGCTTATTAGGTGCCTTATCTACTTATAATGAAACTCCGGAAACGGCTAGCCGTCCTTTTGATGGCACTCGAAATGGTTTTGTTTTGGGTGAAGGTGCTGCCTTTTTGATTCTTGAAGACTGGGATAAAGCGAAGGCGCGTGGCGCACGTATTTATGCTGAGTTGGCTGGTGAAGGTAACTCACTTAGTTCGTATCGTATTACCGACTCACATCCTAATGGGGATGGAGCGATTCAAGCGATGCAGCGTGCATTAAGTGATGCGGGTGTACAGGCGTCTGATGTGGATTACATTAATGCCCACGGTACTTCAACCAAGATGAATGACTTGAGTGAAACGAATGCGATTAAAGCGGTATTTGGTGAGCGTGTGGCGCATTTACCCGTGAGTTCAACCAAAGGACAAACCGGACATTTGATTGCTGCTGCCGGAGCACTTGAAGCCGTATTATCGGTTAAATCCATTGAACAAGGCCAAATTCCCAAAACTGCAAATTTAACTACTCCAGATCCTGACTGTGATTTGGATTATGTTGTTGATGGTCCGCGTGAAAAATCTTTAGGTGTGGTTTTATCTGATTCTTTTGGTTTTGGTGGCTCGAATAGCTGCTTGTTATTTAAGCATCCTGAATTTGAAGGAGCAGGGCGATGAGTCAAAGCAATAGAGTATTTATTACTGGCCGCAGTGCATTAACTGCCTCAGGAAACACTGCTGATGCAACCTGGGAATCTATTTCTACAGGTAAAAGCGGAATTGAAGAAATTCGTGACTGGGATTTATCACAGTGGTCGGCACGCCTTGGCGGTGAACTTAAAGATTTTCAACCGGCAAAAATGTTGCCGGATAGGAAACTCATTAAAGTCATTTCCCGTCAAGATGTTATTGGTATTCATGCCGCGGTTCAGGCGGTTGAGCACAGTCAGATGATTGCCTATCGTGATGGATTAGAACGTGCAGATGACTTCAATGAGCAAACCGCGATTTTTGTTGGCTCGCCAGGCAATAAGTATTTCCAACAATATGATTTTTTACCCTTGCTTGCTAAATCACAAGGTGAGATGCAACCCTTTGCACAACAGTTATTTGATGAAGTGCATCCCATGTGGTTATTACGCATTCTCCCTAATAACGTTTTAGCATATACCGGTATTACTTATGGGTTTAAAGGCCCTAATCATAATGTCACCAATCATGCGGTAGGGGGAACTCAAGCGTTAATTGAGGCCTATCACGCAATCGTTAGTGGACAGGTTGAGCGTGCTGTGGTTGTTGCTTATGATGTAGCAACGGAACCGCAATCCTTATACTATTACAATCAATTAGGGGTCTTAAGTCATCGCCATTTGAAACCTTTTGATGCCGAACATGATGGAACTATTATGGCTGAAGGGGCGGCTGCAATAGTCTTGGAAGGCGAGGCTAGTGTACGTGCACGTTCTGCTCGCTGTTATGGCGAAGTGATGGGTGGTTTATCAGCTACTGAGGCAAGTGGATTATTTTCCATTGAGAATGATGGTCAGCAATTAGCGGCACTGATGCAACGTACTTTAGATTCGACCGCAATTCAGCCCCATGATGTTGGCATGATTGTGGCGCATGGTAATGGTAATGTGAAATCAGATGACAGCGAAGCCCAGGCAATAAAAGGCGTTTTTGTCGAACATCAAACGCCAGTCACCTCATTTAAATGGTCTATGGGGCATACTATTTGTGCTTCAGGGTTAATTGATGTGGTCATGGCAACGTATGCTTTGGAAAATCAATGTATTCCTGGTATTGCTAATTTACAGCAAACAGCAAATAGCTGTGAGGGATTGTCCGTTAGTGCGGAACATCGCCCCTTAGGAAACGCGAATTATGCCTTAGTAGTTAATCGCGGATTTGCCAGTATGAATACGTGTTTGGTGATTAAAGCCTGTGAATGATTTAGAACAACAAATTAGCGCATTACCTACCAGTTTTTGGGGGCGAGCCATTTTTAAATTTGCTCCTTATAAGCGTCAGGTCATCATGGCGAATATTGATCGTGTTTATGGTGAACGCTTGAGTTTGGACTTGAAAAATCATTTGGTGAAATCGTATTATTCGCATTTGCTTAAATCATTTAAAGAAGCCTTACACTTACGTTTTATGAGCGAAGACACGCTACGTCAGCTTGTTGAAGTTCGTGGTCATGAGCACATGTTGTCTGTGGTCGCTCAGAAAAAAGGGGTACTCACGCTCACTGGGCATTTTGGTAACTGGGAAGTTGCGCCAATAGGCGGGGTACTCAATTTTAAAGAGTTTCAAGGCCAGTTTCATTTTATCCGCCGCACCTTATCAATTAAACTTATTGAGCGCAGTTTATTTAAGCAGTATTACCAAGCTGGCTTAAATGTAATTCCTAAGAAAAACTCCCTTGATAAGGTATGCGCGGCTCTAGAGCAAAATCATGCAGTAATTTTTGTTTTAGATCAGCATGCATCCTTAGCTAATCGCGATGGAATTGCAGTAGAGTTTTTTGGTGAAAAGGCTGGAACCTATCGTAGTTTAGCTACCTTGTCGCGTTATACGGGGGTTCCGGTAATTCCTGCCGCAGGATATCGCTTGTCTAATGGGAAGCATGTTTTAGAGTTTTATGAACCGATTCCTTGGAAGGATTATGGTTCTACAGCAGAATCACTTTATCAAAATACCCTTGCATATAATCAGGCTTTAGAGCGTATTATTCTAGCCCACCCTGAGCAATGGAATTGGATGCATAAGCGTTGGAAGCTAAAAAAAAATCAACTAGCAGCAGCCAATAACCAGCCTGCTTAACAGAGCATTCAGAACCGCTACTAATCCCATTTCATGCTAATCAAGCTTAACTATTGCGTTTTTTTTCCAAACAGCTATCCTGAAAAAGGAGTATTTATGTGAGCCTGGGATAAGGCCACATCGCGATATAGGCCAACGGGAGAGTTGCATGCCTGGAGAATTAGACTTGTTTAAAGCAGCTTTAGGGAATGATGCTTATTTAGCTGAAATTAACAGTAACGCAAGCTCGCAACTCAAATTCATAAACACGCTTGAAGAAAATCAATTTACGCCGCAAGAACTAATTGAACTAATCAATATAATACATGAGCCCAAAGTGCGAACCTTGTTAATCGTGCGCCTCTTAGGGCGAAGTGAGTATTTAATAAATTTAAAAGGTGAATCAGTACTAAACCGAATAGCCTTTAAAGAATCCCGTACGGAGCCATCTCGCCTGAATGCCTGGGTCCACCAGTTTGATGTAACAATACTTACTACTGAGCTCATTAACAAATTGGATCCAGAAGCGGCCGTAAGTTTACTTTGCTCCATTCCTCATTTCCATCAATTAAGCACTACACAAGTACAATCCTTATTGTATAAGTACTTACACCGCGAATTAATTTTCTATTGGGTGCGACACTACGCTTTTTTACCCAATGCACATTATGTCTTCGCTCATTTAATGAAACTAATCTATTCCGAAATTATTGATGCCATTAAAGACCAAGAGACCAGCAAACAAGTATTACTAACGTCAACGATTATCGAGCATTTGCATTTGTTTCATCCGCTCCCTAAAAAATTGCTCTTGTTGGTAAATCAAGAGTCGCATTTAATTTTGGCAATGAAACTGTATCTTAATGGACATTATTATGAGGCGTACATTTCATTCATAAAACAATTAACCAATAGCTTGCTTCACGCCAAGCATGTCTTTTCTGCAGAAGCAATCGAGTTATTATTGGCTTTAGAAAATGTTTCTGAGTTTAAAGACATTCAAGCTAAGACTCGTGAAATTACAAGTAATTATTTTTGCCGTTATTTAAAAACAAATGCATTAGCCGGTAGCGCGTATCCTTTATATCATAACGGACGTCTAAATAGTAAAAAAATAGTACAATCTATAGTTCTTGATAATAGTCCGAATCCATCTCAATTACAGAATGATGAAATGGGCGCTACTATAATCGAGTTTCTCGGCCAATACCAAACCATTAACTTTTTCGAGTATTTTTTAATCCATTACCGTGGCGATACAAAACTAATTGAACGCCTGCTTAATGATTACCTTGGCCATTTCGCGACAACGCAGGGGCTGGCTAAGAACCGCCAAGCAACTCAGCGGTTAATTTTTTTATTGGATAGTATTCAATTAGACGCAGGCATTAAAGACACAATCTTTTCTGCCCTACTACAACAGCAAGTGCCTGATAATGAACAAATTATCCAGGCATTGTTTTTATATGATGCAAGGGCAACCATATGGCATTTCGGCTTCATGGGCGGCAAAAACAATTATCAAGTGATTGCTAATCTATGTTCATGGGCATTAAATGAATTAACCGCAATAGATCAAGAGATTATGCAAATTGTGGCGCAGGCTCAGGCGGAAGCAGAATTTGAGTATAAGCTTTGCAATAACGAGGGGCTTTTTTCTGGCCTATTCAACTACATTAAGCGATGTTGGTTTTATGGATGGACCGGGTTTTTCACACCAAAGCCACCTATTTACGTTATTCCAGAATCAATGACCCCGGTAGTCACCATAATAGAGAAGCCTATACTCGATGAACCCACACTACCAATAGAGAAAGATATACACTCGCTCTTAAATGAAATGGAACCGCCTGCAACCTTAACGCAGGGGCAATTTGAAGCCTTAGCAAGAGCCTTAACGTGTTATGCATTTACTGACGCCCCTAGTGATGAATTTGCAACTCGAACGAAGGTACATGCTTTATTCAATTATGTAGTACATCACAACGAGAACCAGCTTAGATTATATGCTTGGTTAAAATGCAACCAAGGCCCATTTATGGAGAATCATTTCCGATTGTTAGCTTTATCATGCCAACGGTATTCTTCTATTGAAACCGAATTACTAATAAAGCAAATAAACGATGGTCCTGATAAATTAATACGGGCTGCGGCTGAGTTTAACACACCTATACCTCAGCTAAACGAGCAGCTGGTGGTCGTAACCAATGCGGCTACGGATGTGAACCAGGTGATAGCTGCGACTAAACAAACTCTTTTTGGCTATTCTGAACAGGTAGTTAAAACCGCAAAATTTACTTGGAGTTGGGTGCGAGAAAATGTTAGCGATAGTTTTTTTGCAAAAGAAGATGCGAAAAAAGAGGAAAAAAATGAACTGTCCTCCCAGCCAACCACGACAGCTAATCATTAAACATGTAGGCTGGGATGTAAAGCCCGGAAGCGCTGGTGGTGTAATGGCTCCATAGCCCATGGCCTAATTAGATAGATAAAATCGTTCCCTCATAAACAAAAACTGCAGGGCCTGTTAGGGATATTGGTTTATCAATGGCGGGCCAGTCAATAATCAAATCACCACCAGGTAAGGAAACCGTTATCTGCTGTTCGAGTTGATGATATAAGTGAGCAATAGCTGCTGCAGCAACCGCACCACTGCCACAAGCCAATGTCTCGCCACAGCCGCGCTCATAAACTCTTAATTTGATTTGTCTTCGATTAATAATTTGCATAAAACCAACATTCACTTGCTCAGGAAACCGTGGGTGATGGCTTATTTGTTGGCCTAGAGCATGAACTGGTGCCATTTCTGTATCATGTACTAATAACACGGCATGTGGGTTACCGATGCTCAGCGCATGAATAATGGCGGTCCCACCTTCCTCCAGGTTTATGGTATATGTCTCTGCTTGGTGCTCGGCAATCAGGGGAATGTCTTTGGGGGCTAGGCGTGGGACACCCATTTCAACACGAATGCTATTATCGGGATTGATATGTAATTGCATTTGAGTGGTGGAGGTAGCAACTGTTAGGTTATTTTTTTGCGTTAAGCCATAATGTTTCGCAAAGGCGGCGAGACAACGTGCTCCGTTACCACATTGGCCAACCTCTTGACCGTCTGCATTAAAAATACGGTATTTAAAATCAATATCTGCATGATTGCTGGGTTCAATAAGTAATAGCTGATCAAAACCAATGCCTGTATTACGCTGTGCGAGCATGTTTATGTGCTCGGGGCTAAGATCAATTGTTTGATTAACGCCATCAATGACCATAAAGTCATTGCCTAATCCATGCATTTTAGTAAATTTTATACTCATATCGTTTATTTTGAATTAGTGGTTTCTGTGTTTTGTGTTTCAGGTTGTGGTAAATAGAGAGGACCTTTTTGACCACAGCCAGAAAGAGTCAATATTGCCAAGAAGGCAATTAAGAGTAAACTAATATATTTCATTCAATCGCCCGTAAAACTTATTTGGTTTGAGCCTCAGCTCAGAATGAAATGAAGCCTTATTCTGAGCTGAGGTGGTGCAGCTAATTAATATTATTATTGTGCTGCTTGCATTGGAAGAATAGCATAACGTCTCATGATGTTTTCCGCTTTCAATCCATAAGCACCCATAGCACCAGGAATACCTACAGTTGTTAATGAACCGTTACCTGCATCAAATACTGGAGCTGCGGCAGCACCAACGCCCCATACAGTAGCAGATGCAGTCACAGCAGATGCAGGGACTCCATTACCATTAACAATCAGCACCATATTTGGATATGCTGTTGTTGGTGCGGTGAAGGTAATTGCTCCAGTTGCAGTAGCGGCTGGAACGGTTGTAGTTGTTACACTGTCATATATAATGGTTGAAACAGTGCCCACGGTAGCTTTAAGTGGAGTAACTGCAACGTTAGTGATGCCAGTACAAGAGGTAGTACTGTGAGTAGCAGATGCATTCCATTTAACAGTTACAGTACCGTTGTAAGCAACACTTGCAGTGGTTGAGCAAGGACCCGAACTATCGGAGACTACCACAGAAAAGCCAGAAGCAGATGCCCCAGTATTTGTAGTGCTTACGTTACCTAAGCTGTTAACAATCACTAATTGTCCAGAACTTGGCGCAGCAGCTGCAGCAAATACAACGCCAGAAGTTAATGCAACAGCAAGAGTAGTGCGTAAAAGTGTACGTTTAGTTGCTTCCATAATTTAATACCATCCTTCTTTAAACTTTTCTATTATTAATACAAATAATCGATCTAAAATAACTATCCGTGGAACACACTGCAGCCCACTCGACCTAAAGTCTAGCACTACATTTTTGATTCTGCAGTAATTTTTTTTATTTATATTTAGAATTGTCGGCCTTGACATGAATGGTAAATGAAAGCCTTGTTTTAAAAGAGGGCGGCTTTTCTGATATAGAGCCACTTACATCAGGAAAGCCTTAAAAATGCGAGTTATATAGAGGCTTTTATCGAGTTATCTACGACCGGCTCTAGTTCCTCTGGGTTTTCTACTTGTTCAACCGTTTCAGGTTGCACTGCTTTATCTGTTGTTGATGGTAATTGACGTGCCTTATACGCTTCATTAACAAAAGCACGACCTTGAGTGGTCCAGAAGTAAGGCGAATTACCCGTATATTTTACATAAGCCATGAGGAACAATAACCCTGGAAAAACTGCTGTCGCCAAAATAGCACCAGCAATGACTGTATTTCTCACATAGCGTACCCAGTCTTTATCACGGTGTTTGTCGAACTCATCAGCAGCGAGTGTTAATTTGTTATAAAATTCATTGACTCGCTCAGAGGGTTTGGGCTGCGCGACTGTATTATTTAGGCTCTCCAGTAACGCTTCAAGATGCTCTATTTTCTTGCCTCTGGTTCCGTTTTCATCGCTGGTTGAGTTTTCCAGTTTTCGCAAGTAATCTACAGTTAATGGCCTTAACTTGTGGCTGATGAGTAAAAGACTATTTGCCTCCTCCTCTCTATTTAAGGCATCTTGAACATCTTGATTTTTTTCGGTTTTTTCTTGTAGTTGCTTTCCTAAGGCGGTATTTACCAGGTTCTGTATATTTAACTGATCTTCTACATTGTGCTTCTCTTTCTCTAGCTGTTCCTTCGCGGCACGTAGTTGGCTGTTATCATTTTCCAATGCCACTTGATTTTCTTTCGCTCGATCGACCACATCGTAATTTTCAATAGCATAACGCTCTACCAATTCTGCAAAAGTTCCCGGAGCGGCAATTGGGGGAAGCTCATCGCTGTGATGGCCGTAGAAGAATTTTTGTGCTGCTCGCTCAACCAAAGTATGCGAATTTTCACGAAGTTTGAGTACATAGGCACCAAAGTCTTTTGTTTTTTCAGGAACCAGATTACTTAACGCGCTTAAATCATTCATAAAGACGTGCAGTTGCTCGTGGAGCTTTGCAAAAGCTTCCAGGCTATCCGCGTATTGCTCCACAAAATTGTCTGCGAGTTCTTCAATGATATTGGTTTCTTTTTCATTCAACTCATTGGAACCTAATCCCGAACGATGTTGTTTTAAATTTGTTTCAATTTGGTCAATTAGTTCGGTGCAACCATTTGTACTTAGCTGTTCAAAGATGTGGACAATTTTAAGCGCGGGCGGATGATCTGCTAATTGTTGGTATGCAGATGATTCCATGATTTCTGCAACCATGTTGTTGATTTGCACGTTAGGTTTTTTGGTAGAAAATTGAGCACTAAGATCGGAGAAAAAACGTTGTAACCGTGCATCTGTAGACTGATTAATGCGAGCATAGTTTTTAGTCAATATTTGATACTGATCTTCTAATGTCTCCGCAATTCCAGATATGGCTAGGTTTTTTAGTTCAGAAACAAAGGTCTGGGCTGTTTTATCTTGTAGTTTAGCTAATTCGTCAAATTTTTGAAGTAGGTGAATGATGGCATTAAAAAGGTGTTGTTTTTCCACTTTTTTATCAACGGAGCTCCAATCAACAGTTAAGTAGTGGGTGCTAACTAATTGAATGACGTTACCAAAGGTTTTGCTAACTACGTCACGTGTCGCTTTGTCGTGCAGGTTTGCGCGTTTGTCATCTACGAGAATATAACTGCTATTTAGATCCTCGATCTTATCTTGTACCGTATCTTGCTCAGCAAGGGGCCTGATATTTTTTTCTAAAACCACACTGACCTCATTAACGATGTCTGCGAGATTTTCGGGAGGATGCTCTAATTGGAACATGCTGAAAAAGTATTCTTGCATTAGCCGGGCTTGTTCATCATTAACAAAACCTGAGTTAATGGGAAGAACATCAGTAAGGAGTCCGTAGGTGTGGCCTGCTTTCTCTGGGTCACCTTTGCGCAGAATGCGCCGCTGAGGAGTAACCCCCGTCAGGGTATAGCAGGTACCATTAAATGCCTCATATGCTTTTTTGTTTTGCGCGATTTTGTTATAAAGCTCGCGATAGATAGCTGAAAAATTAAGTTTAGCCACATCAGTTTTTTTATCTTCAGGCGATGATGCCATTGCCTGTTCAATTTGTCCTGCATGCTCATCAAGCACTTCGATTTCACTCGACTCATCATCGGATAGCTCAAGTTGGTCATCTCTTAGATCGACAAGAATATCGGAAACGTCAACATGTTTCTCTTCATCGTTTAACATCATGGCATACTTTCGTCCTACAGCCGTATGCTTCTTAAAAAGCTCTTGGCTTAGATCGTTAAAGATGACCCCGTGTTGGTTTAAGAAATCCAGCAGTTTATAAATTAATAACTTCTGAATATGCGTTGCCTTTACCGAGGAGTCGGTCATAACCACTTTTTGCTGGGAGCCATTATTTCCAGCAGAGCCGGTTCCATGATGGCCCGGAATCGTATGGCACGCAAATTTCTGTTCTGGTGCTTCTGGTTGAATCCATGCAGGTGTAAATCCTAAGGAGGAATGTTCATTTTCGTAATACAGAATTTGCACGTTTTGGGCAATCGCTGGCATGGTAAAATAACGATCGTCATACCAGGTGATGGGAAAGCAATCTCCGGGGACGGGATCAATACCAAAAAAATTAATAGAGGTATTGGGCATATTCTGTTTCAGCGATTCAAACCAGCTTACTCGCTCTTCTTGAGGAATGATCTTTAATTGATCTTTTAAATGTTCGATAATATCTGGAGTGTTATTAATCGGTTTTTTTGCGTTAAGTCGTTCAGTCTGTTGACGGAGTAGCTCTTCAATGACTTCATCAATTGAGTTACAGTCAGCAATGATATTTTGTACGGTTTGTACTTCATGGGTAATCAGCACGGATTCAACCGCACCTCTACTGTGGGCAATGATATTGATTGGTTGTTGGCCACGAGCAACCGCGAATAATATTTCAGCAACACCAAACCCAATCTTTTCCCCAACGTTCGTGCCTCTGGTTGAGGGACCATTAACAACCGTAACTTCGTTTGTCTTATAGGGGATTGGGCTTTGATTTATCTCCGCTTTATTTGCAACTTGAACTTGCATGCTCACCAAACTTAATGATTCTCCTTTTGGATAATCACTAACGACCTCTCCCTTTTTTAAGACATGGTCTTTTTTTGTTTTTTTAGTGATGGGATATAGCGTGGTATCTGTACCCAACATAGTAAGAAGAAATGGTTTTTTTTTGTCGTTTGGGTGCATTTTGGTACCTCTTAAAACACAATAGACTATTGTAACACAGTGTTGTCGATAAAATAAACAATTATGAGCTTGGTTTGTTCCTATTTGAAGACGCTTTGCTCACGAATTAAATTTTATCGAAAAAAGGATTTTCTTGTAAATATTGCTTTGGGATAACTTGCACTGTGTTGAGGCATTCGCGATAATTTGCCTTTTGCATTAAGGGGAACATTTTGAATGTTTATATGAAAGAGTCCCAGGCTCCAGCACAAGCATGTGTCATTTGGATGCATGGCTTGGGTGCTGATGCTTCTGATATGGTCGGTTTAGCTGATCAATTGGTGGCTGGGGATGTGGCGTTACGTCATGTGTTTATTAATGCGCCAGTGCGCCCTGTGACGCTCAACAATGGCATGGTTATGCCAGCTTGGTATGACATCCTGGGAATGGAATTAGTTGATCGACAAGACAAGGAAGGGATTGAGCAGTCAGAATTCTTAATTCGCGAAGTGATGGATGCACAAGTGCGTGACGGTTTTGTTTTGGAGCAGTTGTTTTTAGCGGGATTTTCCCAAGGCGGAGCAATGGCTTTGCATACGGCACTGCACACCCCGGGGCGTTTGGGTGGGGTTATTGCTTTATCCGCATACTTGCCTTTAGCGGATCATAATAGACCAAAGCTTGATAAGCATACGCCGATTTTTCTGGGTTCAGGACAATTTGATCCTTTAGTAGTACCGAAGTGGGTTGAGATGAGTAAAGATTGGTTATTAAACAATGGTTACACCTATCTTTCGGATCACAAGTATCCTATGGAGCATTCTGTGTGTATGGATGAAATTAGAGATATAAGCCTTTGGTTATGCCAGCACGCCCCTGGGAGTATTTTATGACAATAGTAAAAAAATCAAGAACAGTAGGTTATTCTTGCGAGCAAATGTTTCGTTTAGTAAATGAAGTGGAACATTATGCTCAGTTTCTACCGTATTGTACGGAAAGTGTGGTGCATCATCGTGATGAAGATGAAGTACAGGCAACACTGGTGATTGGTGCGGCAGGGATGAGTAAATCATTCACGACTCGTAATCGTTTGCAGATTAATAAAATGATTGAAATTCGCTTGGTTGATGGCCCATTCAGTCACCTGGAAGGATTTTGGCGTTTTGATGAAGTTGACGAGGGCTGTAAGGTTTCTTTTGACTTGGAGTTTGAATTTGCTGGCCGTATGTTTTCTATGTTGCTAGGCCCTGTTTTTGAACAAGTAACGGATAAAATGGTTGATTCATTTTGTGAACGAGCAAGGGCAATTTATGGTGAAGGTTGAGCTTGTTTATATTGATAGGGAACAGCGGACAGTGCATCAGCGACTGGAGTTGCCGCAGGGCGCAACCGTTGCAGAAGCTTTACATGCATCAGGAATACATCATTCTCATCCCGAAACCAAAGACATGCCTACAGGCATTTATGCGAAACAGGTCGCATTGGATGTCGTACTTAAAGAGGGTGATCGGGTTGAGATTTATCGTCTTTTATCTTTAGATCCTAAAGAGAACAGGCGTCAAAGAGCTCGAGGAAAGAAGTAAACCCAAAATTGTGTGAGGCGTAGGTCGGATCCATGGCCCTGACCTACGTGGTTTAATAGAGTTAGATTCGCTCAATCCGTTTTAAGGTTCCATTCGAGAAATACAAACTCACGGTAATGATCTTAATATTTCCATGGCCACGGCGCCAAGTGTAGGCATAATCCCAACGGTCATTATTAAACGTAGGACTTAATAAACTGGTTCCCATCAAAATGGCAACATCATTCTTGCTCATGCCAACTTTTAAGCGTTTTAGCTTGGATTCGGGTAATAAATTTCCTTGCTGCGCTACTCGACGCGCAAAGTCAAAGGAGGTGCATTGAGTTAGAGTTAAGGTACATAAAATACCAAGGAGTAAAGCTATTATTCTCATTTTTTTGCCTACCGTGAAAAATTTCGCCATAATAGCACGTCATTTACTGAAAGACACCTGCAAGGTATGTAGAACTTCGTGATCTTAGAGAAAATAGTCGAACCAGGAGCATCGATGGATGAAAGTAAGCAATTAAAGAATGCCGGATTGAAAATAACCTTACCACGTTTAAAAGTATTACAGATTTTAGAACAGTCTAGCAATCATCATTTAAGCGCTGAAGGGGTTTATAAGGCATTATTAGAAACCGGTGAAGACGTCGGCCTGGCGACGGTATATCGCGTGCTAACCCAATTTGAGCATGCCGGTCTCGTCACGCGTCATAATTTTGAAGGGGGCCATTCCGTCTTTGAATTAAGCCAGGGTGCTCACCATGATCATTTGGTTTGTGTGAAATGTGGTTTTGTTGAGGAATTTGTTGATGAGGTGATCGAACAACGACAAAAAGAGATTGCTGAACGTGCTAGTTTTAAGATGACAGATCATGAATTAAATATTTATGGGATTTGTCGGCGTTGCCATTAACTGAGTGATTCTCGAGCCACACCCGAACGCTATGTTGGGCCCATAGGCCCACCTCTACAAGTCATTGAGAATAGAGCGTTTTCAAGGGCTTATTTTAGCCTACAACGTCTTCTTTTTTACCCAACAAAAAATATGTCTTTATCGGTCCAAAATCTTTCACTGTAATTGTATCATAAGGTTGAATAATGAACTCTTCTTCTAACATAAAAGCTATTTTTTCCGAGATATGAATTTTATTAGGCTGGGCGCTTTTTTCTAAACGGCTGGCTAAATTGGCCACATTGCCCCAGACATCATATAAAAATTTCTTATCTCCAATTACGCCAGCAATTACTGTCCCATAAGTCATACCAATGCGAAATTGCAGATTCATTTGCTGGGATTGGTTAAATGCGTGCAAGCGTTCTAAAAATAGCAAGAGAATAATTTGCCATATTTATGGCGTGTCGTGTTGTCCGCACGGGAACACCGGAAACGGCCATATAGTTGTCACCTATCGTTTTTACTTTTTCTACATGGTATTTCTCGGTAATACTATCTAGTTCAGCAAACAATTTATTCAAAATGGTGACCGTTTTTTTAGGGCCTAATTGGTCTGTTAATTCACTGAAATTAATAATATACGCAAACATCACATTTGCTTGAGGATACTCATCCGCAATGTTTTGCTCACCTAATTTAAGGCGAGAAGCGATGGAATGGACTCGGGTAAGATATTGAGTAGCAACAAATCATTTTCTTCATTGGCTTTGGATAAGGATCTTAATGTTTGCACTATAGAGAATATCATCATGATTGTTGATAGAAATGCAAGCCCCAAGGCAATAGAAAAGGTATGTTGTATTTGTGCCTCAATGCCGAGAATGGTACGTTGCACTCGCGCGTTTACTTCTGCAAAAAATTCCCGGATAGGTTGCATTACCTCGGTTTTGGTATTCATGTATTCATCATTAAATAACAGTGTTTGCGCTAGTTCTGGATCTGGTTTTCCTTGGATGTTGTAATGTTCTGAGCCGTCTTGAACTTTTCCATCAACCGCATTTATCGCCTTTATTTCTATTTAGGTTAATGTATTACTTTTATTTTCAGCCTTAACCAGAAGGGCAAACTCTTTTAAGGAGAAATGATGCTCTAGCATCATTCCTCCCAAGGATTTCGGCGTTTGATAATCTTTTGGGCTTTTGTTGGTGATAATTAAATCCCAATAGGGTTCGTCATAGTTCACCGGGTGGGGGCCACACCATTGCGTATGGCTAATACTTGATCATTATATAATAATTGCGATATTTTTTATTGCTGGTAGCCATATAAAGACGGGGCATGGTGGTTAAATCATCCGAGCTTTGGCGTAGCTCATCAGCGATTGCATAGGCTTTGTGGCGGTCCAGCTCGGTGAACCTTTCTTTGGCTGAGTAGTACTTTAACTGAAATAAACAGTAAATTAGGCATATTAGTGTAATTGCCAAAAAGAAAAAAAGCAGTTGATAAGCCGGGTATTTTTCAAATTTAATTTCATCCACCGTACCTATGTGTAAACACCTAATTCTTATTAAAAAGATAGACTATTTTGTTCTACTCGGGTTATTTTTAATAACTAATTTTAAATGCTATTCTTTAAAGAGTAAGTATTTGTATTTTTGTCATTTAGGACAGGCAGTATTAATTAGGATTATTTAATGAAATTATTATTTTTAGGCACCGGAAGTGGATTGGGTAGCGACCCCTTAAATTATCAATCCAATATGCTGCTTCTTACTGATAATGGCAAAAAGCTATTAATTGATTGCGGTACCGATATTCGTTTTTCATTAACTAAAGCTAATTATACGGCCGAAGAAATTGATGCGGTTTATATTAGTCACTTGCATGCAGATCACGTTGGCGGTATGGAGTGGTTTGCACTACAACGGAAGTTTGTTTCGCACAAAGGAAAGCCTACGCTGATTGTTCATGAAAAATTGGTAGAGATGCTTTGGGAACATTCACTCAGTGGAGGTTTAAAAACGCTGGATGAAGTTGATGCAACACTGAGTGATTTCTTTTCGGTGCAAACGGTTGCGAATGGACAATGCTTTGAATGGGAGGGTTTACGAATAAACTTAATTAAAACTGTGCACGTGCATTCCAATGGTTGTTTAATGCCATGTTATGGTTTGGACATCGTCTATCAAGGAACGAAGTTTTTTATCACCGCGGACACGCAATTTACCCCCGACCAATTTAAACAATACTATGAAGAAGCCGCCATTGTGTTTCATGATTGTGAAACCTTGCGGGTACCCAGTGGCGTGCATGCTCATTTTGATCAGTTAACTACTTTAGCTCCCGAAATCAGGGCTAAAATGTGGCTTTATCATTATAATGATGGAACCTTACCTGATATAAGTACACATGGATTCCGTGGCTTTGTTCGTTGCGGACAAATTATTGACCTAAGTTAGTAATGCATTGATTTTGCCAGTTAAAATTCTGGAATTTATTTTATCCGTATTTTATTGTTATACTGCTAAGCTATTTGCTTGACGTGACAGGGACCGTTAGTTATGTGGATTGTATGGATTGCTCTGTCGCGACCTTACACCTTTATTGTTTTAGCGCTGATGTTATGGCACTGTTAACAAAGTAATTGATATGATATAAAAAGACTTTTTTGGAAAGAGCTAAATGGATTTGAGGCATTATCCTATTAAAGAAGAAGATTTTTTACAGCATATTGCGCCGTATATTTGGAGCCATTACAAACGGCCTGGACGTCCAGCAGGATTAAGTCATTACCAATTTTTTTGTGCGGTACTTTATGTCTTAAAGTGCTAGGATTACTTTGTTAACAGTGCCATAGCGATAACTCCCTTCTATTTTACTTGCATCTCCTTCGCAACTGGCTAACAACGAGCGTCCTGTATGTAATGAGAGTTGATTACCTATTTAAAGACAGTCGCTTGGTTAAGCGACTGTCTTTAAAGTCACACTGTGAAAATACAAACTCCGACCATGACTGCGCATTTTCAATATCCAATTCCACATCTTGCTCCAATACAAAAAAGCAATTGGATCATTTTTTTGTATTGGAGCAAGATGTGTATAAGATTCAGTTGCATGCAACCAGGCTATATTGCGCATAGTAAGGTGACAGATTATGCCGTTACTTTTGTCGCTAGCTGCACCTCGCTAGACAAACCATCAGTTGTTGCCCCAATAATCATTTGCGTCATTTTGCCAAGAAGGCTGAACGTTAGTGACGCTGCAAGGCAAGCTACTCCGGCTTGGAGGATTGCGGTTCCTAAAATAGCCGCTCCCAGACAACCTGCAGTAAAAGCAAAGGCTGCTTTGAATCCGGTATTTTCCATGTATGTAAGAAAAGAGCTATCGAAATACTCAGCATTAATGAATGTCTTATAGGCCATCATTGCGGGAATAACTAAAAGTGCTCCACCCAGAGCCGCAGCACTTGCTGTCATAACAAGAGCGCCAACAGTGGGTGCAGTAGCACCAATTAAAAGACCGCCAAAAACACCATTTTTTGCAGCATTAAGTGCACCAACACCAACATCACCTACTAATTGTTTGGTGTGACGTCTACGGAAAAAGTTAGTCATTTTTTTGCTTCTCATGATTAAAATTGGATTGATATGTTATTTAATTGGGCAATGCTTGTCAAGTACATGCTAGGAGATGGGGGAGAGTGCATCAGCAGTACAAATACCATTACGAACGAGTAACTCAATCCAGCACAAAAGTATTAACGAAGTTCATTCTGGGTTGCTTCACTGCGTTCGCAATGACGAAAATTTGCATACACATTGACGGGGCGATCTTTAATCGAGTTTAATTGTATATGAATAGCTACCCCAGCCATCATATTCAGTTTCAAGATAACGAATACCATTGCAGGATGCGTTAACTTTAGGGTGATTCATGTAAGGACCATCTTTGATGTCGAGTACACACCAGTTTTCAGCATCATAGGCAACAGTAACGTGTGCATATCCGCTTTTGCATTGATAAGAATCTCTAATAAGGAAGCTGCGAGGGCCTATCATTTGCAGAATAATATCTTGATCGCTAAATCCATTGACAATATGAATCTCTGGGTGTGTGTCATCGCTTAAACGAAAATAATCCTTATAGCCACAGTAAAACTCTTTTGCATGAGCATTCATTGCCATAAAGCTTGATGCTGCCAGTACCATCCATTTCTTCATTTTAAAGCACCTTATTGTTTAAAATCGAAACGGATTATAGAGAAAAATTGTTTTAAAAACAATCATTCTGCAGCAATGGGACCACCCGATTTCACATAAGTTGGTTTGGCCAGCCAAACCAGTGCCAGTAAAAAAGTGAATACCCAAGCAGAGGCTCTGAATATATCATTCGTAGCCAGCATGAAAGCTTGATTAATGATGGCCTCATAGAGCACACCGAAACGTTTTATACCATGGATGCCCAATGAGTGTAATTGGTCGAGGGCTTGTTGGGTGATGGGGCTAAAGGCATTGACATATTCTACGAGATGGCTTTGATGTAAGGCTTCTCGATCATTCCATAGGGTAACACTAATTGAGGTGCCAAAACTTCCCCCGAGGATTCTGAAGAAATTACCCAGCCCTAGGGCACTGGCCATTTTTTCAGGAGGCAGGCCTGCTAAAAGCATGGCAACCAGCGGCGTAAAGAAAAAGGCAAGACCGAATCCTTGTACAATACGTGGTTCAATAAGTTGAATGAATCCAATGTCCGTATAGAATAAGGATTGCCAGTAGGAGGTAATGGCAAACACTAGAAAGCCTATGCTGGTTACCACGCGCAAGTCAAATCTACCCATGTAATTTCCTACAATGGGAGTAAGAATAAATGGGATAATCCCCACAGGCGCTACGGCAAGGCCTGCCCAAGTCGGGGTATAACCCATTTGTGTTTGTAACCACAATGGAAAAATAACAACGTTAGAAAAATAGACTAAAAAGCCCAGAGTCAGACAAATGACGCCGATGGTAAAACTCCTGTTTTTAAATAAGTACAGGTCAATAATTGGATCGCTCTGGGTCAGTAACCAAATCACTAAAAAGCTTAGTGTGATTAAGGAAATAATACTTAAGGTAATAATGATATCCGAGTGAAACCAATCTAAGTCATGACCTTTATCTAATAAAACTTGTAAACAGCCAATACCAATAATTAATAAGATTAAACCGACATAATCGATTGGGCGTTTGACAATAGGGGTTTCTCTTCCGGTGAGCGTAATCATCGTAAAAATCACCGAAAAAATACCAACAGGAACATTAATATAGAAAATCCAGGGCCAGGTATAATTATCGGTAATATAGCCGCCAAGAATAGGCCCAACGATGGGGCCTACTACCGCAGTCATCGCCCAGATTCCTGTTGCCAAGCCTCTTTTCTCTGGGGGATAGTTTGCGAGCAAGATACTTTGCGATAGAGGAATCATTGGGCCAGAAACCGCTCCTTGCACTACCCGGAAAAAAATCAGCATGGGCAGATTAAATGATAAACCGCAGAGTACGGAGGCAATGGTAAATAAGGCAGTAGAAAATAGAAATAGACGAACTTCACCAAAACGGCGCGCCAGCCATCCGGTAAGTGGTAACATAATGGCTTGGCTTACCGCAAAAGAGGTGATGACCCAAGTGCCATTATCAGGGCTTACACCGAGATCTCCGGCAATGGTTGGAATCGCTACATTCGCAATAGAGATATCAAGAACATTCATAAAAATAGCTAATGACAAGGAAAAGGTCATTAATGCCAGTCGACTGCCAGTTAGCGGGGGAAATTCAGTCATGCTTATCTGCCTTGGGTAAAGACATGTCAGGAGCGTTTGCTGTTAATATGGAGTCAATGAGCGCGTCTATTTTGGCTAATTGATCCGAAAAGACCGTTGTTTTATAGTTAAAAAGTGCTTTATTGGTCGTTGGCATTCTACTGCCATTGCGGTTGCTGGTATTGACCGTAACTCGCATAGAGAGTCCTATTTGTAAGGGATTCTTTGCTACTTCCTTTTCATCAAGCTGAATACGTACGGGCAATCTCTGTACAATTTTGATCCAGTTTCCCGTAGCATTTTGTGGTGGAAGCAAGGAAAATGCGGAACCAGTTCCAGCATTGAGCCCAAGTACTTTGCCATGATAGGTTATGCCGGGATAGGCATCTGCATAGAGAATAACCGGCTGGCCCACGCGAATATGTTCCAGCGAAGACTCCTTATAGTTTGCATCAACCCAGGTATCATGCAAGGGGACAATCGCAAGCATCGCGGTGTCCCGTGCTATCTGCTGCCCTGGATGAATAGTCCGTTTCGCAATGAACCCGGTGACTGGAGCGACAACCGTTGTTCTTTGGAAGTTTAAATACGCGTTCTTTAGATTTGCTTTTGCGGTTTCCACCAGTGGATGGTTGTATAGATTGGTGTTTTCAACTAAGGCATTCGCTGCATCTAATTGGCGCAGGGACGCATTATAGCTCGCTTGGGCTGCATCTAAGGCTGTTTGGTAGTGTTGCATTTCTTCTCGAGATACCGCTCGATTGCCTACTAATCCTTTGCGGCGTTTTACGTCCAGTTGGGCTTTGACGAGATTTGCTTTATCTAAGATTACATGTTCTCGTACTTGGGCGGCATTTTCAAAATATTGGCGTACTTGGCGTACTGTTTGGCCTAGATCGGCCTTAGCTTTTTGCAATGCTATGGCGTAGTCTGCCTGATCCATTTTAATGAGGGACTGTCCTTCTTTTACCAGTTGAGTGTTTTCGGTATCAACTTCAACAACGGTTCCCGGTATTTGTGCCATGAGTTGGACCAAATTACCGCTCACGTAAGCATCATCAGTATATTCTTCAAATTGTCCCCAAATCAGCCAATACATAAACCAGACAATGGCAATAAATAAAAATAGACCACCTAGAGCCAACATGGCTACCTTACGTTTATGTAAGGTTTCTGGGGTTGCACCACCATTTTCTTCTTTTTTGGTCATAATGATACCTCGCCACCAAGGGCTGCTAATAAGGCTACGAAAGCTTGTTTTTGACGGGTTTGTAAACTAATAAGTAGTGATTTTTGTTGCACTACTAATTGTTTTATTTCAAGAAGCTGCACGTAATCAATGACGCCGCTGGCATAACGGGAGCGAAATAAACGGTAATTGGTTTCGGTAGCATGCACTGCTTTTTCTTGAGAGTTAACCTGTTTATTTAAGGTTTGTAGCGTGGTCATTTGATCGCTAACTTCACGTAAGGCATTTAAAATCGTTTGATTATATTGATTCACTGCCAGCTCATACTCCGCACGCTTGACGCCTAGATTCGCTTTACGGGCTCCTGCATCAAAAATAGGTAATTCGAGGGCCGCTTTAACCCCTTCAGTTTGCAGGGCTATATGAAACAGTTTGCTAAAGTAAAATGACTGTAAACTAAGCACGCCACTTAAATTAATATTGGGGAAAAAAGCGGCCTTGGCTACTTTAATCAAATGTGCTGCAGCTTGTGCACGAGCGCGTGTGGCGATAATATCTGGCCTATGCCCCAGTAAATTAGCAGGGATTATTTTCGGCAAGGCAAGTTCATGTTTATTATAAGTAAATTTGCTGGTTTCTATCTCTGTATTAAATGGATTTTTACCCATTAAGGTCGCTAATTGGTGACGTGCCTGCATTTCTGCGCGGTGATAGTCATCAACCGACAGTCGTGCTGCTTGGGTGCTTGAGATGGCTGTTTTGACCGGAATGTCTGATTCAACCCCTTGTTTGGCGCGATCGGTAACAATCCCTTCGAGTTCTTCTAAAAGCCGTACATTTTCTTTGGCTAATTGTTGCTGAAGCAGATTATTTTGGAGGTCAAAATAAACCGAGGCAATGGTCGAACTTAAAATTAACTGTGTTTCCTCTAGATCCATATGTGTCGCAAAACTTTCATTGACACTGCTGGCGAAGGTTTCTCGATTTTTGCCCCACAAATCCAGTTCATAGTTAAAATTTAACGCCAGATTTTCGATACGAGCCTGGTTCGCTATTATTTCAGTGAATGGTGGGGGAACTACACCGTGAAAGGAAAAATGGTCTTTGGCAATTGAGCCTTTGAGATCTGCCGAAGGCCACAGTGCTGAGAATGTTCCTTTGGCAATTTGTCGGGCGCGATCAATCCGAGTCCATGCACTACGCATATCAGGCCCATCCGTTAGTGCCACTGCAATCAGCTGATGTAGCTGGGGATCATTAAATCGAGTAAGGCAGCTCTTGGGTTGATTGGTACTGGGGATCTTATAAACATGAGTTATTGCTAAATTGTGTGCATTAATTTGCGGCGTATGGCTTGAAGTTACGCTATGAAGTTTACAACCTGTTAACACCGATACACAGCAAAGACCGGTTAATAAGAGCGAGCGCAAATTTAAATCCCTGTTCTTTTCTTAATAAGCTCCTTAATTTATCAATATTTTTATGGAAAATATACCTTTTTGGTGCTGCCCTTTTCTCCGTTTATAAGAACCGTTATTTTTGAAGAATTAATAAGGCTCATAGTGATTCTTTTTTGGCAGGTCATCAGAATATGGACTAGAATAACTAAAGAAATGCCCTATTTTCAAACTCAGAGAAGAGAGGAAAATCATGAACAGAGCGAAAAAAATAATAATGGTTTGTCTTTTTTTGGCCACGGTAGGGATGCTAACAGCATGCGGTACAGTTAGAGGTTTTGGCAAAGACGTGACCAATGTGGGCCATGGTATTCAGCGAGCCTCTCATCTTTAATAACATTCGCGTGTTTTTCTATCGTCTTGTTGGAGGCGAAGTACTGAGTGATTTCTTTCTTATTTTTCGATGTCCCGATGATTTGTGCGCGGGCATCGGCAGTTTGAGTTCAGTTAATGATTCGATTTAAACGGATTATCTTTCCCATCCCAGGAAAAAAATTGCTGCATGTCATAGAAAAAACACAGTCTAGGTGGCCGCAATCTAAGTTCCTTTTCAAGGCACAAAGACGCGAGTTGTTCAATTTCAGTGGCAATAATCTGTGCATCACTGGCGGCTTTGTACGCATAAGCTAAAGTAACATGGAGTGTTTTAGGGATTTTGTTTTCTATGCCGAATTCATCGGCAATTGCTTTAATTAAATCATACTGGAATTGAGGAATGGCTACATTTAATTGTAAGGCATAAGAGACTTTAATTGCTACGACCTTTGCGGTAGGAGTAAAGGGGGTTGCCATTAACTTGGTATGTAGGCGTTGGAATCGCTCGTCATTGAGCAATATCGGCCAGTTATTCGCATCGTCACTTTGAGTATATAAGTTATTGGTGGTCATATGATAACTGGAACTGGGAAGGGGGGCGTAATAGCGGCGTAACTTGTTGCTTCCATTAAGGAATTCGTAGATGTTCAGCCAGAATTTTTTATCCTTATTATCTACATCGGCAATGACTGTAATCCCTGGAAATTCCAGGTAATTACCTTGTGCATCTATTTTTTTATGGATGAGCATTCGTTGCTTTCCAGTTGTCTGGTTGCTGATGATGCTAAAACAAAGCAGATGGGGAGTCAATGTGGTCATTAATTGGTCTTTCATGATATAAGGATTTTATTGGCAATGCAATTATTATTCGAGGCGGCAAAAGGAGACGGAATCTATTTTTTGATACTTTTATTTTTATTCTCTGATTTTTCAATGCATTTTTTTATAAATTCATGATAGATTAGCTGTCATAAATTTATAAGTTGCAAAGGATTGTTGCTAGTGCTTGGTTTTAGATCTCGCCCAGGTGTGTTTATTGGGGTATTTACATTTTCTGTTCTGCAGGCAGGCTGTATGGTCGGGCCTAACTTTCGCTCGCCTCCATTACCACCAGTCAAGCAATATACTGAATCGCCATTACCGGCTAAGACGGTGAAAACGCACGGGACAGGGGGGGACGCACAAGCTTTTATTAAGAACAAAGATATTCCGCTGTTATGGTGGGAACTCTATCAATCTCCTGAAATTAACCAATTAGTTAAAGCGGGTTTAGATAATAGCCCTACTTTGGCTTCGGCTTCAGCTGCGCTGCATCAAGCGAGAGAAAATTGGCGAGTGCAAGTTGGTAATTTGTTACTTCCAGCAATTAATGGCGCCTTTGGGGTACAGCGCCAACGTTACGCAACCGCGCAAATTGGTACACCTGGTCAAAGTTCTACATTCTCCATATATAGTACAGCCTTTAATGTTTCTTATGTGCTTGATGTCTTCGGTGGATCACGACGAGAACTTGAATCCTTGCGTGCCCAAGTAGACTATCAACAATTTGAAGAAATTGCGGCACATCTTAGCTTGGCCGCCAATATTGTTACCACCGCAGTAAATATCGCATCTTATCAAGCGCAAATTGATGCAACTCGCCGTTTAATTAAAATCGAACAAGATTTATTAAATATCTTAAACCAGCAATTTAATGTGGGGGCGGTTTCTCGTGCAAATGTATTGACGCAGCAAACCTTATTGGAACAGTCTAAAGCGACCTTACCACCATTACAAAAAAACCTGGCCCTAGCCAAGCATTCTCTCTCAGTACTGGTCGGTGAATTTCCAGAAGGGGCTTTGCCCAAGCTTGATTTGAATCGATTAAAACTACCTACCGAATTACCGTTAAGTATACCCTCGATGCTGGTACGTCAGCGTCCCGACGTGCGTGCTTCGGAGGCGCTCCTGCATTCAGCTTGCGCAAAAGTCGGTGTTGCTACTGCTAATCTTTTCCCCCAAGTCTCGTTAACCGGGAATGAGGGCTGGCTGAATATTTCTTGGTCCAAGTTATTTACAGGGCCAAACAATGTCTGGCTGATTGGCGCAGCTGTGGCACAGCCATTATTTCGTGGGGGTGCTTTATTTGCTCAACGTCGAGCTGCTGTTGCGGCTTATGAGCAGGCAAAGGCTCAATATCAACAAACTGTTTTGCAGGCATTTCAAAATGTGGCGGACGCATTAAGCGCCATAGAAACTGATGCACGAACATTACAAGCAGATATTCGCGCTGAATATGCAGCACGCGATGCCTTAACGTTGACGGTACAGCAATTTCGCCTTGGTGGAGTTAGTTATATTAATTTATTAAATGCGCAACAGCAGTATCAACAAACAATGCTGAGCCGTATTCAGGCGCAGGCCTTACGTTATAACGATACCGCCGGTTTATTCCAAGCCTTAGGTGGTGGCTGGTGGCATAAGCCATGGTGTGTAAAAGAATGTGTGTAGGAGACATCATCCTGAAATGAGGCAGTGTCCTTAACTTAATGTTCCGGTGGATGGCGTTTAAGATTTAGATACAAATTAAGAGAGAATTTCTTGAAAAAGCAAATGACAATTATGTTGGTATCCGTGGGGATACTTTTTGGCTTGATCTTTGGCTGGAAAGCATTTACAGGTTTTATGATGAAACGATATTTTGCGAGTATGCAAAATCCGATAATTACGGTCTCCACCATGAAAGCAGAAAAGTCTTTATGGCAGCCAATGATGAAAGCGGTTGGAAGTTTACGAGCTCGCGTCGGGGTAAATGTTACTACTGAATTAGCGGGCATGGTAAAAACAATTTCGTTTACTCCCGGTGCTCAAGTGGAAAAAGGCGCTCTTTTAGTGCAATTAAATGCTGATGCTGAATTAGGGCAGTTGCATTCATTACAGGCACAAGTTGAGTTAGCTAAAATTACTTATGAGCGAGATAAAGCTCAGTTTAAAGTTAACGCAGTGAGCAAACAAGTAGTAGATAGCGATTGGTGGAATCTTAAAAATCTGCAAGCACTGGTAGAGCAGCAAGCGGCCATCGTCGAAAAAAAGACGGTGCGGGCACCATTTTCAGGGCGCTTAGGGATCAATAATGTCAACCCTGGTCAATATCTTAATGTTGGTGATACGGTCACTGCCTTACAGGACTTAAATATAATTTACGCAGACTTTTTTTTGCCTCAGCAAGCTTTGGCGGATCTGGAACTAGGGCAAGTGGTTTCTGTTAGTGTTGATACCTTTCCTGAGCAACTCTTTAAAGGAAAAATTACGACTATTCAGCCTCAAGTTGATGTTAATACCCGTAATGTGGAAATCGAAGCAACCTTGTTGAACCCTCGTTTCTTATTAAAGCCAGGTATGTTTGTGCATACGGCGGTAGAAGTTCAGTCCACGCGCAGTTACATCACCTTACCTCAATCGGCAATTAGTTTTAATCCTTACGGGGATATCGTTTATGTCGTTAAAGACAGTGGCAAAAAAGATGATAAAAATCGTCCCATGGTTACGGTGCAGCAGGTTTTTGTTACTTTAGGCGATACGCGAGGGGATCAGGTTGCGGTTTTGAAAGGAATTAACGAAGGAGAAACCGTCGTAACCAGTGGGCAATTAAAGCTTAAAAATGGCAGCCGAATTGCGGTTAATAACACCATCCAACCCAGTAATGAAGCTAACCCTCAGGTTACAAATAGACGCTAAGGATTGTATTTATGGCATTTACCGATATTTTTATTAAGCGGCCTGTACTGGCTACAGTGATTAGCTTAATGATTTTGGCAATGGGATTGCGCTCCATGGGGTCGTTACCTGTAATGCAATACCCTTTTACAGAAAATGCCATTGTTACCGTCACAACGACTTATACAGGGGCCAACCCGGATGTGATCGCGGGTTTTATTACCACACCATTAGAAAATTCGATTGCCCAGGCCAATGGTATTGATTATATGACCTCTACCAGCACCCCGGGAACCAGTATGATTACCGTTAACTTATTACTTAATTACGATCCCTTAAAAGCATTATCGGATATTACTACCAAAGTAAATGCCGTACTTAATCAGTTACCGAAAAACTCACAACAGCCAGTAATTACGGTGTCCGTCGGACAAACCATTGATTCGATGTATATTGGTTTTTATAGTGATGAATTGCCGATTAATAAAGTTACCGATTACATCATTCGTGTGGTTCAGCCTAAGTTGCAGGCGGTTAGCGGTGTACAGAATGCGCAAATTCTGGGAAGTCAAACCTTTGCGCTACGTGCGTGGCTTGACCCCGTGAAATTAGCAGGTTTTGGGCTTTCGGCAGCAGACATTGGGCTGGCATTAGCTAATAATGATTTTATTTCTGCTGTGGGTCGTACAGATGGGCAGATGTTTATTCAAAACCTGACTGCCTCTACCAATCTTAACGATGTTGAGCAATTTAAGAAAATGGTTATTAAGGCAAAAAGCGGGGCTATTATTCGCTTGGAGGATGTCGCAGATGTCGATCTTGGTGCCCAGAATTATAATTCTTCGGTGAGTTTTGATGGACGAACGGCTGTTTATGTTGGGATTATTGTTGCTCCATCGGCTAACTTGCTAACCGTAATTAATGAAATTAGAAAAGTTTTTCCAACCATCCAGGCACAATTACCGCAAGGATTAAATGCCAGTATTGTTTATGATGCGAGTTTGTTCGTTGATTCGTCAATTCATGAAGTTATTCTTTCTTTGATGGAAGCGTTCCTGATTGTGACTGCAGTTATTTTTATTTTCCTTGGTTCTATTCGTTCCGTAATGATTCCTTTAGTTGCAATTCCCTTATCCATTATTGGCACTTTTTGGGTCATGCTGGCTTTAGGTTATTCTATTAATTTATTGACCTTATTAGCTTTAGTTTTAGGGATTGGTCTTGTGGTGGACGATGCAATTATTGTTGTAGAAAACGTGCAGCGTCATATTGAAGAGGGGCGAACTCGAATTAAAGCGGCATTACTTGGAGCAAGTGAATTAGCCAATCCGATTATTGCTATTACGGTCGTTCTGATTGCTGTTTATGCTCCTATTGGTTTTATGGGAGGATTAACCGGAGCCTTATTTACGGAGTTTGCCTTTACTTTAGCGGGTGCTGTAACTATTTCTGCGGTGGTTGCCTTAACTTTATCGCCTATGATGTGTTCTAAATTCTTGCAGGTAGGAGAGGGGGCAACGAAAGGGCGTTTTATGACACGGGTTGATAATTTTTTTACTAAGTTAGAAAAAGGCTATTCCCATGTTTTAGTAAGAACCTTGCGTAATTTGCCGGTAGTCCTCGTTTTTGCCGCGATTATTTTAGCGAGTAATTACTTTTTGTTTACGACATCAGCATCAGAATTAGCACCGCAAGAGGATCAGGGAGTTATTATTTCGCAAGTAACCGCTTCAGCAAATGCCTCATTAGCTCAAACACAGCTTTATGCTAATGCGGTCAATGAAA
Source organism: Legionella sp. (assembly GCF_965140895.1). GTDB lineage: Bacteria > Pseudomonadota > Gammaproteobacteria > Legionellales > Legionellaceae > Legionella. The sequence continues at coordinate 39,289 of NZ_CBCSKT010000046.1, forward strand.
TCTATAAAAAATATCCAGAAACGGATCATATCTTTCAGGTCGATGGTCAGACTGGGTTAAACATGTCCGTTATTGGTATGGTTTTAAAACCATGGGATGAGCGTAGTCGTACCTCGAATCAACTGCAACCTTTAATTCAACGCGAGTTGAAGAATATTGCGGGGGCAAAAATTGCGGCGTTCCAATTGCCATCATTGCCTGGAGGTGGGAGCGGATTGCCAATTCAATTTGTGGTTACCACAACTGAACCCTTTGAAAATTTAAATGAAGTAATGCAACCGATCTTGGACCAGGCACGTAACTCTGGCTTGTTTGCTTATATTGATGTCGATCTCAAGATCGACCAGTTGCAAACGCGAATTAATTTAGATCGCAACAGAATCTCTCAGTTTGGCTTAACAATGCAGGATCTTGGTAATTTATTTGGCTCTGCACTCAGTGAGGGATACATTAATTATTTTGATTTTTCGGGCCGTTCTTATCAGGTTATTCCTCAAGTGACACGAGAGTCTCGTTTAAATCCTGAGCAAATATTAAATTACTATATTAAGACTTCAACAGGGGAAGCGATACCCCTCTCAACTGTAGCAAGTTTGCAACGACAAGTTGTTCCAGAATCATTAAATCATTTTCAGCAGCTTAATTCCGCAACGATTTCTGCGGTTGCATTTCCTGGTGTTTCAACTGATAAAGCTTTAGGTACTTTAGCGAGCTATGCGAATCAGACTTTGCCTCAAGGTTATTCCATTGATTACGCATCCCAGTCACGACAATATATTAAAGAAGGCTCCTCATTAATGGTTACCTTCTTCTTCGCGTTAATTATTATTTTCTTATCTTTATCGGCCTTGTTTGAGAGTTTCCGTGATCCGTTGATCGTATTAATTAGTGTGCCTATGTCTATTTGTGGCGCGATGATTTTCGTAAGCCTTGGTATTGGAGGTGCTTCCTTGAATATTTATAGTGAAGTAGGCTTGGTAACCCTGATTGGCTTAATCAGTAAGCATGGTATTTTAATTGTGCAATTTGCTAATGAGTTACAGGAAAAAGGGCAAAAGAAACTCGATGCAATTCTCGCTGCCTCCGCCATTCGCTTACGTCCCATTTTGATGACTACCGCTGCAATGGTATTGGGGGTTATACCTTTAATTATTGCTACCGGAGCGGGAGCTCAAAGCCGCTATAATATCGGTTTGGTGATTGCGACAGGAATATCGATTGGTACTTTATTTACCCTTTTTGTGGTCCCTTCAATGTATCTGTTTTTAGCTGAAGAACATGTAGAAAAGGCGAGAGAAGAACATTTGGAGAATGAAGAGTCATTGGGATAAATATCTATAGATACGCTATCAATAATAAAAATACTCTTTGCGAGAGAATGAAAACGCATCTGATTTGAGGTTATAGCGAAATATGAGGTCCGGATCCACGTCATTGGTGGTTACGAGGATCTTTTATGCTCTTACGACTGCCAGCGCTAGTGCAGTGATATAATCGTTGTTTCCGTAGCCTCAACCAAGTCCTCACTTACAGGTGGCTGAGTCGGTTGAATGAATAATCCGAATCTTACGATGAGCGCGGAATCCAGTTTTTGTGGTTTATCTACCGCCTCATTCATATTGTCTAAGAAGCGCTTCCGTGTAGAAGTATAAAGATTTAATGCCTCTAACAAGGATAGAAAACAGGCTTTGAAATAAGCATAACTCAATGTATCCATATGCCTATTTGGGGCAAGGAGAACACTTTCAAAGCGTGGTTGCTTCACTCGTTTTTTTATCTCTTCAAAACGTTCTTTGATTGATAAGATGGTTGGCTCATCTTCAGTCTTTTGCGCTGGCTTTTTTATCTTTTCAGGATGAGCTTTAGTGCCTGGCTCATGTCCTACATTTTCTTGAATAGTTGCTACAGGCTCATAATCCGAACCAATTGACTCTATTTCATTTACATCGTCCTGAGCATTTGTAGCTATTTCATATAAGTCATTAATTAATTCAGACTTTTCAGTTAACGGATCTTTAAGATTCGATTGAGTTTTTTGCACTGAACTAACTTGCTGTTCATTTTTCTTTTTCGTTGCATCGCTCAAATATCCTTTTATTTGTGCTAAAACAACCAGAACGCGATCCAGTTGCGCGTATTCCTCATAATGCTTGCGTTCAAACTCTCCGATTTTTTCTTGCAACTGTTTTTCTATACTGAAACTAATGTCCTGTACCGTTTCTGCCTGGGTAATGATTTGGGTTTTAAATGTGAGTAATTCGCTACGTAATTCTTTGCGATATTCCTGATCGGTATATTGTAAACCAATATGACGGTTACACAGTTTCTTCAAGTGTCGATTAAAGGTTTTTGTCGTATATTCGTGAATAAAATCCTGGTTTTCTTTGTCCTGGATGTTATCTATTTCTTGAAGCTGTGTCAGTTGTTCTTGAGCTGTCTGTAGCCTCATCTCATAGGTTGATACCAGGCCAAGAACGTAATGATAACTGGCGGTAATCCAGCCCTCAATTTCGGTAAATTCAGGGTCGTACGCATTAAGTGTTTCACTACATATTTTATCTAAGTGATGCTGGTCCTCATAAGTGCTTACTTCAACGCGGACTTTCTTTGTATCCCGAAACTGGGCTAAGAGAGGTAAGTTTTTCTTATATTGTTCTTGCAGTCCCTTTACACATTCTTCAAAGGTGTAGAGATGTACTCTAATCGGTTGTAACGCAGATATGATATCAGGGTGTGCATAACGCTTGTATTCTTGAACATACCTGTATAGGTTTTCAAGGTCGGCATACTCTTTTTTTACTCGCTCAATATTCTTTTTAGCCTTGGTGATCTTTTTCTCGAGAATATTCGTGCGTTCTTCTAATGGTTTCTTATCACAGATTAAGGCAACGTGCACTTCGGAGGGTAAATCAAGAGCCTCTAAGAAGCCTTTATAAAATTCATTCATGACGCGTCTTAATGGTTCTGAAAGACTACCAGGAGCTAATCCAAGTTTTGTTTCCCAATGATCTGCCTCAAGCAGCATTGGCGTAAATATTCCAGGCCTAATCTTATCTATATTATTAAGTGCCGCATCATGTGCTGTGGTGGTAAATTCATTGAGCTTTTGCATCAACTCTCGATAAAGCAATAACATCTGTGGTGACTGTAGAAAGAGTTTAAAATAAGAATGCGAATTTTTAATCATTGCTTCTATAGCCAATGTTGCTTGTTTTGCATTCCTATAAAGCGTATTCAGTTCTTCGGTAGATTGATAATTCTTATTTTTTAGCGATCTAATGTGATTTGGGCCAATATAAAAAGCATTAAGTGCAAACCACACTGAATTTTGTTGTACTGTTCCATCTGCGGGAATTTGCTCTGGTGCTGTTTGATAGGCAAAAGAATGCCCCTGGATTACAGCGTAAAGATTTTGAGCCTTGCTTACTAATTCACGGGTAATAAAACTATAATGAGGATCGGTAGCCAATCGCTCACTGAGCTGGATGATTTCGTTGATATGACCATAAGCTTGTAACAGCATCCTCACATAATTCCATTTCCATACCTTGGCCATCTTCTCTTCACCAATGGTGGTATATGGGCCATGAAGATTGTGATCATTTAAATCTTCTAATGCATGAGCAATTCCTTCAATGTGAAACAGACAATTATAAATATCTTTTATCGCGCGAACCTGCATGCTCTCGGCTAGTTGTTGATAAGGATTTTCCATTTCAGGATAAGGAACGCCTTGTGCTTTGGGAACTAATTGTTTGCGCATGGCTTCATTAAAGAGAGCCTGAATGCCATATAGTGCTGATCTAAATTCAGCGATGCCTTTAGAAATGTTGGTGTCTTTGAGAAGACGATAGGCTCTTTCTTCTTGTTTCAGGTTTAAACTGAGTGAGGTTGCTTCATTTTCATCAGCAAGTTTTTCTTGAGCAAGGCTGATGTATTGCTGGTTTTTATAATGCAAATCCATACTCACATTAGCATAATGAGTTTCAAAATGCTCATCCAGTACTTCGAATAAGTCAACGGTTGGTATTGCTGTTGTCTCGATCTTTTTCTTTGATAACGCTTCTGCTAAGAATTTATCAAATTTTTGAACATCTTCTTTGCGGGATTCAGGAGCTGCGCAAACAAAGTAAGCTTGAAAGACATTATACAAATTGCGGCACTGAGTTTTTACCTGGTCGCTTAATGCTTCAATATTTTGCACCGCACCTTCGATTTTATGGGCATTGAGAAGTCCCTGAAATGCCGTTTCAGTCGTCGATTTTTCCTGTGCCAAACGTATAAATTGTTGTTTTTTTTGTCGCCAGGTCTTTTCAACTTCGATGAAATGATTTTCGGCGTCTTTGAATAAGGCTGCGACAGGTAGGTCTATTGGTACAACTGGATTGTTTGATAGTAACTCAACCAGGACCCGATCTAAATTGAGCATCTCATTGGGAGTTAATGTCGATGCCGCTACAAAATAAGGTTGAATTACGGCATATAAATTACGGCATTGTTCTTTAAGCGTGCCATCTAATTGACTTAGGTCATAAATGTTTTCATGAAGGCGATGTTTTTTCAGGATCTTGTTAAAATCTATGTAGGCTTGTCGAGCCGCTTTGAAGTTATTGTATTTATCACAATATAAAGCATAGAGTTCAATTGCCTGATCGGCCGTTAATTGTTCGGGGTTGGGAATTAAGGCATTAGTCTGAGTATTTTGTAGGTTAGTCTCGTCAATATTATAGATGCTGGCACTAGTAGGATCATAAGCAACTAAGAGCACTTGAGCATGGGGATGTTTTTCCTGGGAACTGTGTATTTGCAACAGCTTCATAAACTCATTATATGCTTGTCGTGCAACTTGGAATTTATTGTGTTTATTGCGATACCATTCACAGAGTTCAAGGGTTTGATCGGCAGTTAACTGTTCTGGATTTCTCAGTAAAGTATGCTGGGTGCTGTCGCTTTTTTCGAATTGCAGCTTTTGGGATTCTTGTTCGAGAAACGCAGCTGCCGCCTCTTCATCAAGGAATTCAGCTTGTTGTAAATCATAATAAGAGTCATCTGTTGTAGGCCATGTGGCTTGGATCATCGACAGTGCTGCGGCACAACTTTGTAGCAACGAGGTTGTGTCGATGACTGTGGGGGTGTCTTTTGTATCAACTATTCGATTTGCCAGCACTGCCGCAAGATATTGTTCAAATTTTTGTAAGTCAGCTTTGTTCGCGGCTAAATAAGGCAAATAAGGACGTAATTTATTATAAAGGTTTTTGAGACGAATTCTGTTCTCATTGCCGAGCTGATTTATGGTTAAATGAGTTTGAGCATCATGAATGGAGCGTTTAATTAGCTTATTGAAGCTCTCAAAATTTTTTCTCAGCGTTAAAAGTTGGGTTTTTTCAATAGTCAGCGGTGCGGCATCTTTTTTAATCCCGAGAGGGAGCGTTTCATCAAGGGTGTATACATTAGTTTCCCGGTCATAAGGGTATAAGGCTAACTGTGCGTTTCTGTATACAGATTTAATCAGAGTCCGATTGAGTTTGATATGGAATAGTTGGGTTACTTCATTTTTATCAACTAAGGCGCATAGGGCTGCTCTTTTAGAAAGAATGGAGTCGACATGATCCGGATCTTGTGTTCTAGTGATGAAACTCCATGGCCTTGAGATATAGGAAGACCATGTGGAGCGTGTAGTATATGATGACCAGGCATTGGGACCAAGGAGACCGGCGGTCATTTGATCATTGAGATCGACATTCAGACGTTCTACATAAAGTTTAAATATTTTGTAATGGCTAATAAGTTGTTCTCTTACCGGCTCAGGTAATTGATGAAGGCTCAGGTTTTTGTGCTCAGGTTTGCTCAACTCATCGAAAAACGCATCAATTGCATTCCTGGCTTGCTGGGTCTTATAAAGCGTTTTATTCGCTGTATCAACACGCTTATAAGCAAGTTCCAGCCTTAATTCAATAAAACGGGAGTCTTCAATTTGCAGTAACTCTTCCCCTCTTGTTTTAAAATCAATGGCTTTTTGAGGAAGGTAAACGAGTGCCTCATATAATTTTTGTGCATTATCCATCAGGGGAGTCGATAAGATGCCCGGATTGAGCATGCAATTCACTTCTATTTTGTCTACTAGACCAAATAGTTTAGGCAGTACGTCGTATTTTATTTGAGATAATTTACCGCATACCACGTCTTGGGAGAATTCACTTAATTCCCCAACCTGTTCCATGGTACTCATTACCAAGGTAATTAGGTTACGAAGAATGTGGATGTAATTTAAAAATTTAAGCGAAACAAGGATCTTATTCCCCTTTAAATTTTCTATGTCATTTAATAAGTGAAGTGCGGCGTTTTGTATTTCATCTAATTTTTTTTGGTTGAGCTTGGGCTCATTTTGGCGAAGTTGTGACGAGTACGACTCAATCTTTTCGGTGAGCTGATTAATATAGCTGGGTAAAAGCCTACTGAATTCGGTTAAGAAATTATAATCGACATCTCCACCTAAAGGACGTAGCTGATCTACGGTTTTACCCATCGCCACACCGACTGTTTTGGCAAGGGGATAGGGGTGAATCGCGTCCTTTGTTGCTTGAGCATTTTTTTCAGCAAGTTGTTGCACCTGGGCTAAATGGGGCAGAATAAATTCAAGCTCCTCACGGAACATTTCTTTTAAATCCACATCCAAATGAGTGGCTAAGTAAGCCGCTTCATAAGTTGTTTCAATTGTATTGCTAATCAGTAAGCTGCCATTGGATGTGGCTTTGCGTAAATCTCTAATATCAATATTCTCTAAATCAATAAAGGATAAACGAGCATAATAAAGCGCATTGATTAGCTTTTTTATTTGGGTAATGTTATCCGGTTCAAGTTCAAAGCCAGTAAATGGAATTCCCGTGGTATTGATCTTGTCTGGAGTAAAATACCGACGTATTTTCGGGCTAACATGCTTGCTTTTCAGCATGTCAAAAATTTGTTCGTAATAATGGTCTACTTTTTTAGAAAGTTGGTTTCTCTTGAATGATTCAATAATTCGTAGTGTTTCTTCTATAATAAACATTCAGATATCCTGCATTATTAACCCCGCGCTAGTGTAATGCATCATACTTAAATTATTATTAAGAATGTAGGTTTTTTGAACTTATTTTTTTATGAAACTACTTTTACCGATAATTCTAACGTAAAATCAGCCACCTTATTCGTTAATCCCGGGTAATCAGTATAGGCACCAATTTTGATTGGTTTGTTTACTCGCTCTTTTGTTCTTTGGGTTTCTTCTAACATGGCTTTCACCTGTGCGCCATCAGTGCACACAAAATAAACATCTGATTCCGGACGGCGTAAAAATTGCGCGTGGAATGACTTAAAAACTAATGAGACTTTACATTGAGCACGTTCCGCATGATAAAAACCATGGATTCCGCCCGCTAAGTCGGCACCAACGGATAATGCGCCAAAGTACATTGAGTTTAAATGGTTACGACTGCGTCTTCTAAGCGGCAGGCAAATAACAATTTCTTCTTCATCAATTTTAATTAGTCGTGGTTTTAAGTAGCCGATCATCGCAACTTTAAAATGGCAGAAATACCAGAAAAATAATTTAAAACGAAACGAAGAACTCATTATTTTTCCTCCTTAACCATGCTAATATTTTGGATAATATAAGGGCTGCTTGATGGCGGCTTAGTGGCAATGACAAGTACAGAAAAGGCAACCTTTAGATTAATTTCCGGCAACAGGATTTCCGTATTGACGCGGGAAAAGTTCATTCCCGAGACAACTCCGGAGTCTACTATCAGCGGTTCTATAAGAAAAAGGGGATGAATGGAAAGTTCTTTATCTCGGATTGTTTCTGTATATCCCCCAAGGAAGACCTTAAGAGCATCCCAGCTATTTATGGTAAATCCTGCTTTATACTCCTCGGGTTCCTCATCTATCGACTTATAATCTACACTTAGTGCGTTAAGTAAGGTTTTTTTTGTCCAGGCGGTTACTGGAATGGGTTCTTTGGCGTAAAGATTGGGAGCCAAAATGAGAATGATTCCGAGTACAAGAGCCCTCATCACTAAAATCCTTTTATATTAACGAGTTATTAAGTTAAGTGTAGCAGAAGTATCTATGAATACCCAAGCAACTTCAGAGGCAAAAAAAATAGGTCTTTTGAAGTATCTTGATTATGGAATTAAAAATGTCTATACGCTCTGCTAATTTAAGTTCATAATTCATTTTTCTTTTCAGAATTATTAAACCAACCGAACGAATTTTATGCAAACTATCAGTATTCGTGGTGCACGAACCCATAATCTCAAAAATCTTGATTTAGACTTACCTCGAGATCAGTTAATTGTTATTACTGGTTTATCTGGCTCTGGCAAGTCTTCATTAGCCTTTGATACGCTTTATGCCGAAGGGCAGCGACGTTATGTCGAATCATTGTCTGCTTATGCCCGACAATTTTTATCGATGATGGAAAAGCCAGATGTTGATTCTATTGACGGTTTATCTCCTGCCATTTCGATAGAACAAAAAGCAACCTCACATAACCCACGCTCTACGGTTGGGACAATTACTGAGGTTTATGATTATTTACGCTTGCTTTACGCTCGGGTCGGTGAGCCGCGCTGCCCGACACATCATGTGCGTTTGCATGCGCAAACGGTCAGCCAAATGGTGGATCAGGTAATGATGTTGCCTGCTGATTCCAAAGTGATGATTTTGGCACCGGTAGTACGTGAGCGCAAAGGCGAGCAAGTGCAGTTATTCCAACAATTGCAGGCGAAGGGCTATGTGCGTGCGCGTATTGATGGGGAATTGTATGAGCTCGATTCGCCACCAAAACTGGGGTTGCGTACTAAGCATACTATCGAAGTTGTGATTGATCGATTTAAAGTAAGGCCTGAAATTGAGCAACGCTTAAGCGAATCTTTTGAAAATGCGTTGAACTTGGCAGAGGGGCTTGCAATAGTTGCCTCCATGGATAATCAATTTACTGATTTGGTATTTTCTTCCAAGTTTGCTTGTCCTGAATGTGGTTATAGTTTGAGTGAGCTGGAGCCTCGTCTTTTCTCCTTTAACAATCCCGTTGGTGCTTGTCCTTCCTGTGACGGTTTGGGAGTGGATCAGTTTTTTGATCCGGAGCGTGTGATTCATGATGCTACCGCCAGTTTAGCTGAAGGCGCTATTCGTGGTTGGGATAAAAAGACCAATTATTATTTCTCTATGCTGGAATCATTGGCACAGCATTATGGTTTTAATACGGACACCGCTTTTTGTGATCTTCCTAACGAGATGCAGGAGATTATTTTATATGGTAGCGGTGGTGATGTAATTGAGTTTAATTACCATCGACCTAATGGTGGTTTTATGCTGAAGCGACATGCATTTGAAGGGGTTATCCCTAATATGCAACGTCGTTATCGGGAATCCGACTCAGGGATGATCAGGGAAGAGCTCGCCAAGTATTTATCTTCACGCCCATGTCAGACCTGTAGTGGGACCCGCTTACGTGAAGAAGCACGTAACGTGTTCATTGATGATAAAAGCTTGCCCGAAATATCCGCTTATTCCATTGAAAAATCGTATGAGTTTTTTAAAAACTTGCGTCTAACTGGTTATAAAGGCGAAATTGCCGCCAAGATTAATAAAGAAATAGTAGAGCGCTTAGGCTTTTTAGTTAATGTTGGTTTGGATTATTTGTCCTTAACTCGTAGTGCGGAAACCTTATCGGGTGGTGAAGCACAACGTATTCGTCTCGCGAGTCAAATTGGTTCTGGCTTGGTTGGGGTGATGTATATTTTAGACGAGCCTTCAATCGGCTTACATCAGCGCGATAATGATCGTTTGTTAAAAACCTTGATGCATCTACGTAATCAAGGCAATACCGTTATTGTGGTTGAGCATGATGAGGATGCCATTCGTAGTGCGGATTTTGTCTTGGACATTGGTCCTGGTGCCGGGGTTCATGGTGGTGAAATTGTTGCCCGCGGTACTCCGGAAGAGGTTATGCAGAATCCGGCATCACTGACAGGCCAATATTTGTCAGGCAAACAGGCGATCGTTGTGCCTAAGGAACGTTTGCCTGTTAATCGAGAGAAAATGATTCATTTAAAAGGAGTTAGCTGCAATAACCTCAAGCAGGTCAGTGTCAGTATTCCTTTAGGCTTGATGACCTGTATTACGGGTGTTTCCGGCTCTGGGAAGTCCAGTTTAATTAACGATACCTTGTATCCGATTGCTGCGAACCTGTTAAATCGAGCCAGTTTATTTACCCCGGGGGCGGTAAAAGAAATTTCAGGACTGAATCTCTGTGATAAAGTAATTGATATTGATCAAAGCCCAATTGGCCGTACCCCGCGCTCAAATCCTGCAACTTATACCGGCCTATTTACCCATGTTCGTGATCTATTTGCCGGAACTCCTGAGGCAAGAGCACGTGGTTACCAACCTGGTCGTTTTAGCTTTAATGTCCGCGGCGGACGTTGTGAGGCTTGTCAGGGAGATGGGCTCATTAAGGTTGAGATGCACTTTTTACCGGATATTTATGTTGCCTGTGATGTTTGTCAGGGGAAGCGATATAATCGCGAAACTTTGGATATTCAGTATAAGGGCAAAAATATTCATGAAGTTTTAGAAATGACGGTTGAAGATGCATGTACTTTTTTTGCCGCCATCCCTGTCTTAGCCAGAAAATGCCAAACTTTAGTGGATGTAGGCTTGTCTTATATTAAATTAGGTCAAAGCGCCACAACCTTATCTGGAGGGGAGGCTCAACGAATTAAACTGGCCCGTGAATTATCAAAACGTGGTACTGGGAGTACCTTATATATTTTGGATGAACCAACTACGGGTCTTCATTTTCATGATACTCGGCAATTGCTCTCTGTATTATTCCGTTTGCGGGAGCAGGGGAATACGATTGTAATTATTGAGCATAATCTGGATGTAATCAAAACAGCGGATTGGATTATTGACCTAGGCCCTGAAGGGGGGAACAAAGGTGGCCTTATTGTTGCCACAGGAACTCCGGAGCAAGTTGCCGAAAGTCCCCAATCTTATACCGGGCAATTCTTGAAGCCTCTTCTGTACTCCAAATAGTACAAAACCCCTATTACGCTGCGCTAATATGGCTACCTTCTTTGTTCGTGAGCAATGTGTAGCCCGTATTAGACGAAGTCGTAATGCGGTATGTCTGCCATCTTTCCCTGTTATTTTTACTATTTTCAAGCTATAACTTAAACAGGATATTTTTTATAGGATAACAACATGGGTACTTTCTTTCTTGCGCTTTTAGTTATCATTGCTCTGCTAGTGATATGGGCTATTGGTATTTATAACGTCTTAATCCAGTTAATAGAGACAATTAATAACGACAAAAAGCAAATTGATATTCAATTAGATCGCCGATTTAAGGTATTCGAATCCCTGATTGATACCGTTAAAAAATACATGGATTACGAGCAAACCACTTTGAAAGATGTTGTTGCCTTACGTAATCAAGCACAAGCTGCTAAAGCTGCAGGTGATGAGCAAGGGCGGATTGCGGCAGAGAATGGAATTTCTCAAATTGCATCGGGCCTTAATGTGGTTTTTGAACAATATCCTGATTTGAAAGCAAACCAAAACGTGCTGCAATTGCAGGAAGAAATTGTGAATACCGAAAACAAATTAGCATATGCTAAACAAGCATATAACGATGCGATTGAGCGTTATAATGCAAAGAAAAAGTCTTTCTTTGAATCAATGGTGGTGAATTATTTCTCTGCTGCGTTGAATAAAGATTTTGTTTACTGGGGTCTTCCTGAAGAACAAGTTCAGGTTAGAGAAGACTACACTGTAAAATTTTGAGATAGACTATGAGTCTTGCTGACTATCATGGCAGTGCAGGTGACTGGCGCGAACAAATAAGAAAAAACCAGCGTAAGACGCGTATGGTAATTGGATTATTTGTTGGTGTTTACTTTGTTGTCGGTTTGATTGCGGATGTAGTGGTTTTACAAGCAATGTATCCGAGTCTTACTGTGCAACAAAGTATGAATGCCTTGCTTCATTTTCGAGTGATTCCCTACGCCACATTGCTCATGGTTGGTTTTGCTGCGATTTCTTTATTAATTACTTATTCGCTTTACGATCGCATTATGCTTTTAGGTACCGAGTATCGAGAGATTACTCCGCAGAACGCTCAAAATGTGCAAGAACAGCAATTATATAATGTGGTAGAGGAAATGACAGTTGCTGCAGGCTTACAGTCTGTTCCCAAGGTTTTTATTATTGAAGCCGATTATATGAATGCTTTTGCCAGCGGGTATAGTGAAAAGTCGGCAATGGTCGCGATTACCCGCGGATTAATTGATAAATTGAACCGTGCGGAATTACAAGCCGTTATGGCACATGAATTAAGTCATATTCGCCATGGCGATATTAAACTGACCTTAACCGTGGCTGTTTTGAGTAATATTTTGCTTATCGTGATCGATATTTTATTCTATTCTGTTTTATTTAGACGCAACGGCAACGATCGACGTGATAATAATCAATTGGTTATGGTGATTATGATTCTGCGCTATGTCTTACCCATAATTACTGTTTTATTAACTTTGTTTTTAAGCCGTACTCGTGAATATATGGCTGATGCTGGCTGTGTTGAATTAATGCGAGATAATGAGCCTATGGCTCGAGCTTTATTGAAGATTAGTTCTGATCATGAACAACATGCTGATTATTATTCAGAAGAATATGGGAATACTGCTCATGAACAAGTTCGCCAGGCATCCTACCTTTTTGACCCATCAGATATAACGCCTATTAAATCCTTAAGTAGCGCCTTTGATACCCACCCTTCAATAGAACAACGGTTGCGAGCATTAGGTTTTAATCGTAAATAGCCTTGATGTAATTTCATTAGATTCTAAATTAGGAGTATGTTGAAATTTTCAACAGCAAATAGTACAATTTTGCAACTTAATTTGTTTGGAATTTTTCTTTATGCCTAATAATCGCTCGGGGTCTTCATGGAAAAGTATTCGTTTAGATGACGATAATGGTTTTGAGGAATTAGCATCCCAGGAGTTTTCTGAGGTTTTTGCTCGAACCGTTACTGAAGCGGGAGTAGGGGCTGTCTTTGGTGGTTTGGCGGGTGTTGTTAGTCAGTATGCGTATTCATTTTTTAGTCCTGAACTGGTAAGTCATGCCGGCGATGTTCTTTCTTTTGCTGGTGTCGGTGCTCTCGCTGCACTTTTAAAGTGGCTCCCTCAACTATTAACCAAAGATTACTTGAATGATAACGATTATTTAGCTGCTCATCCTCATCTGAAGTCGTTTATAGAAAACAGCTTGAATTTGGCCTATAGTTTTGCTGCAGTAGCTGCTTCGGCTGCTCTAATAGGTAGCCCTGTTGGACCTACAGTAGCGTGTATGATGCTGGTACCCGCAATTAACTGGGTACTTATTTGCTTAAATGAAGTGCTTTCAGTATGCGTCACTTCTTACATTACTTCCAATTCGACCAAAATTTGCTGGAATAAACCTGTTTTTTGAATCCTATGAATGAGTGCAATAAACGGGGTTTTTATGGGAAGGATAGATTTTTATTGAGTATTGTGTTTTTTTTGTGTACAATGTGGTTTCTTTATTAATTCATAGGAGCTTATTTATGCCGAATAATATAATCGCTAATGCAATCGGGCCTGTCAGTGCTAAGGATGTTCTCTTAACGGCTGGCTCGCAAGCTATCGATGGAGCAATAGGTGGCGGTGTTGTCGGCGTTCTTGGTAAATTTACGGGCTCATTCTTTGCTCCTGGATTAGTAAGCGGCGCTGGTGGCTTTATTGCTTTTGCAGGAGTAGGGGCGTTAGCTGCACTTTTAAAATGGCTGCCTGAAGTATTAACAGATAGATATATAGAAAACAATGCCTTTTTACACGAGCATCCTCATCTGCAATCAATTATCAAGGCTAGTTCAGAATTGGCTTATGGTTTTGCTTCAGTAGCGGCTTCGGCCGCCTTAGTTGGTAGCCCCATTGGACCTACTTTAGCATGTCTAATGCTTCTGCCTGTGGTCGTTTGGGCACTCCGTGCGATAACCGAGGTAGTGAATGCTCTTATAGAGGAAAAAAATTCCTCGCCAGCACCTAATCATTATTTAGCTCCAAATGGTTGTTAATGGACTGTGGTGCTGATTGCGCTAGACTCTGAACATTTCAATTTCGGATGCCGTGGACAAATCGCGGCATACCGACAGATTGATAAACACAGGCGGATTTTCCTGCATAACAATGCACCAATCAAGCACTGAATGTTTCAGGTGGATCTTTTGAACGTATTGATTTACCAGCTTTTTTCCAACCTTTATCTTGTCTAGTACCCTATTTTTTGTTTATGATGCAGGATGATGATAATATCTTCTAGAAAAGGAATTTGGATGTGATGAAAAAGCAAGCGGTAATTCTGTCATTATTTTTATTAGGCAGTGGGCAAATAGTTTGTGCTGACGCTTTGTCCAGAACACGAACGGAAATGGCTAATAAAACCACTAGTAATGTAACAGGTTTTCTGAAAAAGATAACTCCGGAATTCCTTTATGGATATACTGATTTTCATTTTAAGTCATCTTCTTCGGGGAATTTGAATCGTTACAACGGGCACTCAAATCTTTATTCAGCCGGAGCGGATCACCTTTCTTTCGGCCCTGGCGTAATGGCTGGTGTTTACTATTTTCGCGTAGATACTTCGTTAAACTCTGCTTTTCTGTTATCTCCAAGCCCAGTAACTACGACCTCACAAAATGTAAAAAATGATACGATTTTTGGTCACGTATTAAAGATTTTTACGCCGCAAATCTATTTGGATTTAGCAGCAGGTTACGGACATAACCAAATCAATAGTTACTTGACTGTTGCACCCGGCTCTCTTGACGAGTCGCATGCTTATGCTCGTAATGGCAGTAATAACTGGTTTGTTAGTGCTAATGGGATTTATAGGAAAAGCTGGCAAAAGTTTTTGCTAAGAACGAATTTGGGTGTTTTATATAGCCAAATTGACACAGGCCCTTATACTTATAAATTCCCCGCGCTAGAAACTATGGTGCCGATTCAAGCATTAAGAAATAAAGTAACCTTGTTAATGGAACACGCGGAGCTTGGTTATTTTATTAACCCTAAGTTAATGCCTTTTATTAATGGCGGTTTATTCCAAGTAGTTCAGTTCTCAAATAGCCGTCCTATTGTGAATTCTGCTATTACCGTTAATGGTACTCTACCTCAATTAAACATGAATAAAGACGGTTTTCGTTTAGGTGGGGGAATTTCCTACACGCATAAGAATGTTACGATGCGTGTTGAGGAAAAATATTACAATGCGAGCAGTACATTCCATAGTTTCCAAACCTTGGCCGCTATAGAATACCAGTTTTCTTAGGCATTTTTAGCTATCTGAAGTAATACGAAAATCTCCAACCTGCTGCGGCTAGTCCTTGGTTCGTTGGGGCTAGGGTAAAACATGAGAGGATTTCTCAGCACGTAGCCTTTACTTTCAACAGAGTGAAACGGTTAGATTCAATAGAAAGGACGAATTTTTGCAATGAATGCTCCTCAGTTTTTGCCCAAAATACTGAAATCCAAATTGGCTCAATTTTCTCTTGGTCTTTTTTGTACGGCATTCATTTTTCTCGCGGACGTAATTCATCTTCCTCTAGTCAGTTTCCTTATCGATCAGCTAGATGATCGAGTTTATGACCAAATTGTTCAATTAAATCGGCGACCACATTTACCTAACCCCAAAGTGGTTATCATTGATATCGATGATCGCTCGGTACAAAAGGAAGGGCGATGGCCTTGGCCACGCAATAAGCTGGCCGAATTAATTAACAAATTAAAGGGGGCAGGGGTTGTAACTATTGGTATGGATATGGTTATGGCTGAACCCGAAGTAAATTATGCCATAGGCTTAAAGAATGAGTTATTGCCATTGGTGGCTAAACTTCCCCCAAATCAACAGCAGCTCCCAGCTTTATTAGAGTCGATTGCACCACACGTAGATAATGATCGTATTTTTGCTCACTCTTTATTGGAGCATAATGTTGTTTTGGGTTTTTTGTTTCATAATGATCAAGTAGTTAAAAAAGGTGCTTTGCCTTCACCACTAACTACGCCAAACAATGCACTTATCTATCGAGGTGATATGCCTCTTTATCAGTTTGCTGGTTATAACGGTTGTTTGCCTTTGTTTCTGGAGGCTGCTACGCAAGCGGGTTCGGTAGCGAATCTTCCAGACTCAGATGGCTCGGTGCGTCATGGATTGATGATCGCGAGCTATGATAACAAGCTCTATGCCACCTTATCTTTAGCAATTGCAATGAATTATCTGATGGTTGAGCACCCCATTTTGACTACTACCGATGGTGAGTTAAGTGGCATCCAAATTGGGGCGGTGTTTATACCAACGAATTCTCGGGGCCAAATTCTTATTCCTTTCTGGGGGCTTCCAGGGACATTACCTTATTATTCAGCTACCGATATTATGCAAGGCAACTTTAATCCCGAGGAGCTACAAGGTGCCATTGCAGTGATTGGCTCAACCATGATTTTGCTTGCCGATTTACATCAGTCACCCGTAGCTCAATCATTTCCTGGGGTGGAAATGGTTGGCAATATGGTGCAAGGCATTGTGGGGCAACAGCTTGTTACCCAGTATAATTGGCATACCACCAGTGCTCGACTGTACCTATTATTATTAGGGTTCTTTTTTTCTTGCGTCTTTGCCTTTGTTGGCGTTACAGGCATGTTAATACTGGCCTTTATCGGCATATTAGCAACCTTAGCTATTTCCGTTTATCTTTTTGTCGCTAAAAATTTATATGTTCCCTTAGCCTTCATTCTGGTACTGATTACTCTACAGACAGTGGCTAACTATGGTTATTTATTTATTATGGAGCGGCGACAAAAGAGAAAAATCAATCAGCTATTTGGTCAATATGTTCCTGAGCAATATGTTAAAGAATTAATTGATTCTCCAGAACAATACAGCATGGATGGTGAAGAGCGGAATATGACGGTGCAGTTTAGTGATATTCGCAATTTTACTTCAATCAGCGAGTCCTTAGAGGCTTCGAATGTTAAACGCTTATTAAATACCTTTTTTACCCCGATTACGGAAATAATTTTCAGTTTCCGCGGCACTATCGACAAATATGTTGGCGATATGATTGTTGCATTTTGGGGGGCCCCTATGGTCGATGAGGACCATGCTTATCACGCGGTCATGGCTTCGTTAACTATGATAAATAGCTTGCCCGGAATTAATGAAAAAATGGTAGCAATGGGACTTCCTGCCGTAAATATTGGGGTGGGTTTGGCAACCGGCTTAATGAACGTAGGAGATATGGGATCTGAATTCCGCCGAGCCTATACGGTGCTTGGGGATACGGTAAATCTTGCTTCGCGATTGCAAGATTTAACCAAATTTTATCACGTGAATATTTTAGTGAGCGATGGGACTCATGCAGCCGATGATCGCTTTGTTTGGCGGCCTGTAGATAAAATAAGGGTTAAAGGACGGAAAACAGGATTGGTAATTTATCAACCAGTTGGCTTGGGTACAGAGGTTGATGATGCCGTTGTGGTTGAATTGGAGGAATACCAGGCAGCCTTAGATGATTATTATGCGCGTAACTGGTCGTCCGCGGAAAAGAAATTTGATATTCTCAAAAATAAATCACCGGAAATTTATTTGTATCAAATGTATCTTGAGCGCATTAAAGGATTTCAGGTGGAACCACCTGCTGAAGATTGGAGTGGTATTTATGTTCATCTACATAAATAATTAATGTTTTGTTTATTGTACAGGGAAAAATATGAAGAGAATAATTTTAATAGGACTTTTATCCATCACGACCCAGGTTTTCGCTGAGTCTGCCGCTAAGGTTTTGTTTACACAGAATAAGGTTACGGCCTCTCATGGTGGTAGTATGCGGGCGCTTTCACGTGGTTCTGCTTTGGAGGCAGGTGATGAAATTGTTACAGCGGCAGACGCTGCAGTACATCTTCAGTATTCAAATGGTGCTTTAGTGAATATTGGTTCAAACTCATCATATAAGATTCATGCTTATGCTCCAAAACAATCGGGCGTACAAATTGACGCAGAGTTAGCTCATGGAAAATTAGAAATTCAAAATAATGGGAAAATTAAAGAAACATTAAAAACTCCTATTGTCTCTCTAGCTATTCTTGGAACCCATATTCGTGTTGATGCAACTCGTTCTGCGAAGGCAAATGCTAAGCGCAAAAATAAGCAATGTGCTGGGGCGCGTGCCATCGAAAATACTTACGTCCAAGTTCTCGAGGGATTAGTTTCTGCTCGCGATAAGCTTTTAAGACCTGGAAAAAGTGTACGTGTTACCTGTGATCGTATAGTCGATGCTCCATTCCCTCCTGATGGTATGGTCAATTCGCCATTAAACTCACCAGGAAAAATTGAAACTATGGTGGGAGGGGCAGTTGCGGATACCAATGTTTCAGACGAAGGGGCTTTAATTGCGACTTATGTTGCTACGAACCAGGTTCCTGGTACTATTACGACCGGCAGCATTGATTCCATTCAGGCTGTTACTGCTGTCGCGGATATTTCCTTGGCTTGTAGTACTATTTTACCTTAGTCAGTCCGGTTACTTGCAACCGGTAAATTGCCTAACCCGTATTACGAGTGCGTCTAATACGGGTTACTAGTTCTTATCGTATTTTAATCAATGCCGTCAATTGTGAGCGCAGAGAAGCAACCTTGGACTGAGATTTAACGAAGTATGGCCTTGGATTGTTTCACCAATGCTTGTCATGATGATTACTCCCGCAAACCAACTCCTTTCTTTAATAAAAACAGATTCAATGCCGCCAATAAAATAAGCATGATACAAATGATACTCATCGCAAGGCCCATACCGACTTCACTTTGGCCAATCATTGCCTGTCTAAGTGCATTAACCATATATAAAATTGGATTTAAAAGAGATAGCTGTTGCCAAAAATTCGGCAACATGGCAGTGCTGTAAAAGACTCCGCCCAAATAGGTTAGCGGGGTGAGCACAAAGGTGGGGATGATCATAATGTCATCAAAATTACGAGCAACCATCGCATTGGTAAAACCAGCTAAGGAAAATACTGCGGAAACCAGCAAGACAACCAATAAGGTCATAGGTAAATGACTTAATTGAATCGTTAGAAAAAAGCTAGCAACCAGATAAACTAAAATCGCAACAATTAACCCACGTAGCATACCTCCTAAAACATAGCCCAGCAACAAAAAGCTATCATGCATCGGGCTAATTAGCATTTCCTCAATACTTTTTTGGAAGCGCACACTATACAGCGAAGACGATACGTTGCCATAGGAGTTAACAATTACCGACATCATAATTAAGCCTGGAGCAATAAACATGGGATAACTAACCCCCTGAATTTCACCAATGCGAGGTCCGATTAAGCTACCAAAGATCAAAAAATAAAGCGTTGTAGAGATAACCGGTGGTAAAAATACCTGGCTGGCAATACGGAACATCCGCACAACTTCACGTCGTAGCAGCGTGTATAAAGAAATAAGTTGTTTTTCAATGGCCATTTTTTATAAGATCCAAAAAGAGTTCTTCCAAGCGATTGGTTTTATTACGCATACTGCTAATATTGATGCCGTGTTTTGATAAAATAGTAAAAACCGCATTTAAGCAGTCATGTGTATCAACACGAATTTCCAGGGTATTACAATCAATCAGGGTGGCGAGCAATGGACTCAGGTCGGGTAAGGCGTGAATAGGCTGCTCCGTATTAAAGACAAACGTTTGATGGCGTAGGGTTTGCAGTAAGGCTTTCATGGGGCTGTTTTTAATAATTTGCCCCTTATCAATAATGGCAATATTCTTACATAACTGCTCTGCCTCTTCCAAGTAATGAGTGGTCAGAATAATGGTGGTACCTTCTTTATTAGTACGTGTTAAAAACTCCCACATACTATGTCTGATTTCAATATCAACACCAGCGGTTGGTTCATCAAGAATTAAGACCCGAGGTTGATGTACTAGCGCTCTGGCAATCATTAAGCGGCGTTTCATGCCCCCAGATAAGTGGCGGACAATTGAATTGCGTTTATCCCATAAGCCGAGCTGATTTAGGAGCTCCTCCGCTTTGGGCATGGCATTTTTTCGTGAAATTCCATAGTAACCTGCCTGGCTTAATAAAACTTGCAGACAGGTTTCGAAAATATTTAAATTAATTTCTTGGGGTACTAAGCCAAGACATGATTTGGCTTTTTCCGCATCTTTTTCCAGCTCATACCCACAAATATTAATTGTTCCAGAAGTTTTGGTGAGCAAGGTGCTTATTAGGCCAATTGTAGTTGATTTTCCTGCACCATTAGCGCCAAGAAGCGCAAAAAAATCGCCTGTTTTTATGGTTAAATCAATGCCTTTGAGAGCCTGAACTCCATTGGCATAAGTTTTAGATAGCTGTTTAATGTCTAAGGCATGCATATAGAATTGTGTGAAGATAAAATATCATTATACACAATAATCTCATGATTACGCGGGTCAATTTCCTTTTGAGAAGCGGGAGGGAGGGCGAATTCATCTTCAGAATAAGCCCTGCTGAGTTTGTTTTTCATAGCGACTATTATATGAGATCCACAGATCTTGTTTTCATCCAACCAGTGATACTGTATCGTGTTTGATTGGTTGTAACTACTTCATGAGGTAATTCACTATTAAAACAAATAAGACGGTTTCCTTGGGGGTTAATGTTTTCAAGTAGCTGGTCATTGATATTATAAAGTTTTAACTGACCACCGTACTCATCTTGCCAATCTTCATTTAGATAGTAAACAAAGGATATTTTTCGGGATTTTTGGGCTGCAAACTGGTCGATATGCTTTTTGTAAAAAGTGCCGGGTTGGTAATTTGCAAAATGTGTTTCAAATTCATGTAAACCAAGAAATAGATTTTGATTGAGAATTCGGCATAGTTGATGAATTTGATTTACAAAAAATTGTATTGCAGGGTCTAGGTTATCCGACTCTAGCCATAAAATTTCATCGCTGCGGATGGCCTTGTTTTGCTGCGAACTAATATTAAGACCAATTTTGGCACTGCGAAATAAACCTTGATCGTACAATTTTTTCGCTGTAGCACGCAGCGAAAAATAATGTTGCAGGGATAAGAATTCATCGAGGAGATGAAATCCTTGATTACAAAGATTATCAATAAGTTGCTCGGTATTTTGCAGCATTAGCGTCCTTCAAGAAGATGTTGATGTTCACGCCATTGAGGCATAAATTGACTCATGAACCCATGAAAGCGTTTGTTATGGCTGGGTTCTAGCATATGTACTAATTCGTGGACTAATACATACTCCAAGCAAATTTGTGGCTTTTTAATGAGATTTAAGTTTAACCAAATGCGTGCGGCAAGTGGATTACAAGAACCCCAGCGTGTTTTCATTTTTTTTATACCCCATTGTTTGGTTTTGACACCAACAACTGTTTCCCAATGTACAATGAGTTGCGGAAGCAATAGTTGCATTTGACGCTTATACCAAGCATCAAGTACTGTTTGTAGTTGGGCTGGTGAGCAACCGGGCTGGGTGTAGCAGTGTATGAGTTCATCTTGGAGTTGCACATGATTTGGACCATGGTGCTCTTCAATGATTAATAAGTAATTCTTTCCCATAAAAGGTATGGATATGCCCGTTTGTAAGGGCGGATTTACTAAGGGAGGGCGATTCCGCATAAGTTCACGATGCTCATGAATCCAGGCCTTTTTTTCTTCCAGCATTTTACGAATCAAGCGCTCACTATATTTTAGAGGTACGCTGACGCGGACTAAACCATCTGGAGGGTAAATACGTAGATTCATGTTTTTTATGGGTTTTCTTAAGACTTCAATAGAAATACCATCTAATTCGATAATCATACAAAGGGAGAAAGAGGCTTTTTTGGGCCATTTTACTCTCTTTTTGTAGGGATACAAGGACTGTCTATATATTCACTATTAATGTCTAAGACCATATTTACATTAGCGCGTTGATAGCGAGTTAACATGTCATATTGCTCTTTGGTAATATAGCCGTATGAGTGATTGCAATAAACTAATGAGCGAGCATGGGGGCTTGGCGCGGCGTGTACTGGTATGTCACATTCCCAGCGAAATTGGGTTAAATCGCAGTTTGCAAATGCGGAATGGAATAGCAAAAGTGATAACGCGATTAGGAACAAATAGTTTTTTCTCATTATGCACCTTTAGGAATATATATATTTATTTTTTTTAAGTATAGGATAATAATCTTAAAAAATTTGTTGTTTGCATGCAAGGATTGTTATGCTTTCATCTAGTTCCGAATATCTTATGGCTTTGCGTGAACGAGATTTTCTTCTCTTTTTGGAGTGGCCTAATTTTGTTGCCAAAAAATATGGGAGGCCCGATGCCCCCTTAGGTGGCGATGCGCTGATGGATTGCCTGGTTTTTGAATGGCTAAGTTATGGTTTTCGTGATGAAGATATTGAGCACATGGCTATTCTCTATGCCATTTCCGAGTTAACTACGCTGCTGCATTCTGGTGTATTAATGTTTCAATTAATGACAACCACTACCGCGTTTTTTTCATGCACGGCTTTTCACACGCTTAATTTAGATGATACGAATTTTCCCGTAGGTCTTAATGATCGCGAGGTTTATAAATTTATGGATGAAAAAACGAGGATTGAGGGAGGAAGTCCTGATCTTTTTAATGAGAGCGCCAGCTTGGTTCGCCATGATTTTTTAAAACGTACTTCTTTAATTAATGAGTCACAAGTGCTTATTTCGTGTAAAAAAATATACGATATTAACTTTGTACTGCATGAGGTGAGCGAATATAAGAATAAACTTTATCGCGAAGAAGATAAGGAAAAGGGCAATAATTTGTGTTATACACGTTTGGGTGTTGTGGAGGCCCTTTTGTCTTATTTAACGGGACGGACTGAGCTAGGGGATAAGCCAATATCCGAAATAAATAACTACGTGACCCTGCTTCGTAAGACTCAACCCAAGAAGTGGGAAGAAAAGTATTTAGATAAGATTGCTCCACCTTCATTCATGCTGCAGGTATCCAAGACCTTTTTTACTTATTGCGGATTTTTTTTTACTAAAATAATTCCTGCGCCTTCAGTGGCGGATAATGCTGAAACTTCACCTCGGGCGGGCTAATCCTGCACGTGCTTGAACGTTCACTGCCATTTTATAAATTATTTATCGCTTCACTGGCATCTCATGAGCCAATAAGGCATCTTTATAATGCAAGGCATCAGGACTCCCCATATAGCCACCTAAACTATGCTTCCCAACAACGCGATGGCAAGGGATAAATAACGCTAAGGGATTGCGCTTGCAAGCCTGGCCAACAGCTCTAGGGCTACTTTGCAATGTTAATGCCAGCTCACCATAACTGACCGTACGCCCGATAGGAATAACTAATAAAGCATTCAATACTTTTTGCAGATAGGCACTACCTTGCGGTTTTAGCTGTAATTGAAAACGATGATTAGGATTTGCAATGTATGATGCTAATTCATGTTGAATTAAATCAGATAGCGGATGATTGATTAGTGGGCTTGAATCTTGAGTGAAAAATGAGCGATAGACAAAATGATCATCAAATTCAACTGCGAGCTTACCCCAGGGTGTAGGAAAAATAGAGGCAATAAAATTAGTTTCCAGATTAATTTTTATCATACAACCACCTCATTTGGTGCATGTGTGCAGACAAGTGAGATACTTGCATCTCTTTCCTGCGACAGGAAAAGAGATGCAGAGCAAATTAATCAGCTTTTTTAGTTGCTAATTTTTCTTTGATACGTGCAGCACGGCCTGCTAAATTACGTAGGTAATATAGTTTAGCGCGACGTACATCACCACGTCTTTTCACTGTAATACTGTCAACGATTGGGCTGTAAGTTTGGAATACACGTTCAACACCAACGTTGTGAGAAATTTTACGTACAGTGAACGCAGAGTTCAAACCACGATTACGCTTAGCAATTACAACACCTTCAAAAGCCTGTAAACGCTCACGGGTTCCCTCGATTACTTTCACTTGAACCAGAACAGTATCACCTGGGTTAAACTCAGGAATTTCTTTACCCTGCATTTGTTCGGCATTCAGTTGGTCAATAATATTAGTCATGGACTACTCCTCAAATTGGTCTCCCTAGTTTAGAGGCTAGGAAATACCGTGTTCGCACTTAAACTCAGCAAGCAAATGCTGGTCTGTATTATTTAATTCTATTTTTTCCAGTAAATCTGGTCGCTTAAGCCAGGTTTTACCGAGAGATTGTTTTCTTCGCCACAATTCGATTTCTTTATGATTCCCACCTAATAAAACAGGAGGAACGTCTAATCCGTTAATCGTTGCCGGTCGTGTGTAGTGAGGACAATCCAGCAAACCATTCATAAATGAATCTTGTTCTGCCGAACCAAGGTGTCCTAAACTGCCTGGTATCAAACGAATAATTGCATCGATGAATACCGTAGCGGCCAATTCACCACCACTTAAAACAAAATCTCCAAGAGACCATTCTTCATCGACATAATGCTGAAGAATGCGCTCATCAATTCCTTCATATCGCCCAGCAATAAATAGCAAGGGTTGCGTGTCATTTGCCACTTGATTTAAGTCGTGCTGGCGAATTACCTTTCCTTGCGGGCTAAGGTAAATCGTTTTGCAGTGACTAGGCATTTGACTGCGAGCCTGCATAATTGCTGCTTGCAAGGGGTCATACATCATGACCATTCCTGGTCCACCACCGTAGGGTTTATCATCAACTTGCCGATATGGCCGTGAAGCCCAATCACGTGGATTCCAGTGATCTATTTTAACCAAGCCTTGCTCTATAGCTCTACCCGTAATGCCATACTTTAAGGCATTTAGTATTTCGGGTATTAACGTGATGACTCCAAGATGAAGCGCCACTTAAAAATCCAGATCCCAATCAACAGTAATGAGTTGCTGGCTGAGATTAACATCTAATATGAATTGGCCAGGTAAATAAGGGATTAAATGCCTTTTTTCGCCTTGGACTACTAACACATCATTAGAACCTGTTGGGATGATTTCAGTGACGTTACCAAAAGAGCTTCCTTTGGAGTTCACTACACTCATGCCAATTAGCTGATGCCAGTAATATTCACCAGAGTCCAGTTCTTCAAGCTGTGCATGTTGAACTGCGATCTCTACATTAGTTAGATGAGCTACAGTTTCTCGTTCAGGATAACCTTCAATCTGAGCTATGATGGACTTAGTTTGTACTGCCACATTAAGCAGCTTAATTGGTTGCCATTTATTATTAATAAAAGCATGCCAATTTTCGTACCTCAAGATATTATCGCGGGGCTCTGTAAAGGAGTGAACCGTAACAAAGCCTTTAATACCATGAGGCCGCCCAAAACGGCCAACGACTATCCAGTTTTCCTGATTACTCACGTTATTAAGCAGCTTTATCTTTTTTGTTAAATTCTTTTACCAGTGCACTTACGCGATCAGATAATTGCGCGCCAACTTTTTGCCATTGGCTTAATTTTTCTGCATCGATGTGAATACGCACTTCTTGTCCACGTGCTACTGGGTTGAAGTAACCAATAGACTCGATGTAGCTACCATCGCGACGCTTGCGGCTATCAGTAACAACTAAATGATAAAAAGGACGCTTTTTTGCGCCACCTCGTGATAAACGTATAACGACCATTATTTTCCTCTACTTTAGAGTGGTTACGTAAAAATGCCGTGTATTGTACGAAAATTAACTCGGCATGTGAAGTAATTCTTACGAATTATCTTAAAAAAATCGTACAGCGCTCATTTTTCTAACATTATTCTTTAATAATTACTTAAACTCATCTGGGAACATGCCCTTTAATCCAGCCATTCCCCCCAAACCACGCATCATTTTTTGCATGCCTCCTGGTTTGGTAAACTTCTTCATCATTTTCTGCATTTGTTCAAATTGCTTTAATAGCTTATTAACATCCTGAATTTGGGTTCCTGAACCCATAGCAATACGCTTTTTGCGTGAACCCACGATCAATTTAGGGATACGTCGCTCTTTTGGCGTCATAGAGTTAATAATAGCAATTGTTTGAGCCATTGCTTTGTCGCTAACTTGCTTCATTGCCTGTTGAGGCATCATTTGGTTTACGCCGGGCAGTTTGCTCATCATGCCGCTAATACCGCCCATATTATTCATTTGTAACAGCTGTTGTTTAAAATCTTCCAAATCAAAGCTTTTACCTTTCTTTAATTTTTTAGCTAGTTTTTCGCTGGCTTGCTTGTCTGCTTTACGCTCTACTTCTTCAATCAGCGTAAGAATATCTCCCATCCCTAATATTCTTGAAGCAACACGTTCAGGGTGAAATGGCTCTAGCGCCTCGATCTTTTCACCACTTCCGATAAACTTGATGGGTTGACCGGTAATTTGTTTTACGGATAGGGCCGCACCACCACGCGCATCACCATCTGTTTTCGTAAGAATAACCCCAGTTAATGCTAATGCCTCATGAAATGCTTTTGCTGTGTTGGCCGCATCTTGCCCTGTCATGCTATCCACAACAAATAGTGTTTCTATTGGTTTAATAGCTTGATGCAAGTCTTTAATTTCAGCCATCATTTCTGCATCAATGTGCAGACGACCTGCGGTATCAATAAGCAGTACATCCATATATTGCTTTTTCGCGCTATCAATGGCTTTTTGGGCAATAGTTAAGGGTTGCTCATGGGCCTCCGCTGGGAAAAACGCGACATCAATTTGTTCGGCTAATACTTTTAGTTGTTGGATTGCGGCAGGTCGGTATACGTCGACACTGACAACCATTACTTTTTTATTTTCGGTTTCTTTTAGGTAGCGTGCAAGTTTTGCTGTGCTGGTTGTTTTACCAGAACCTTGCAATCCAGCCATTAAAAATATTGCAGGAGGCTGGGTTTTAAAATTGAGTTCGGCCCGCTCACCACCCATGATTTGAATTAATTCATCATGGACAATTTTAACAAAAGCTTGATCTGGGTTTAAGTCGTTTAAAACTTCTTGTCCAAGCGCTTTTTGTTTTACCTGTTCAATAAACTCTTTAATAACTGGTAAGGCAACATCCGCCTCAATAAGTGAGAGTCTGACTTCACGTAGGGCGCTTTGTACATTCTCTTCTGTTAAGCGCCCCTGTCCTCGTAAATTTTTAAAGGTGCGGGTCAAGCGTTCGGTTAAGGTGTCAAACATGGTGGTGGTACCCGAAAAAAATAGTCACTATAGCACATAGAGATTATATTTTGCCAGTATGGAATCTACCATCTTGTAATAGCTCTGGTGGGGTACGGTATCCTAAGGCGTTTTACGGCTACGGATGATGTATCATTCTGGCGATTACGCTTTATTATAGTTCTTTGTGGAATTGTTTCTTTCATTAAAGAACGACAAAATTGCAGAGATTTTCTGTTTAAATCGTGGTATTTTAACCCAGCGATAATGTTTGTTGTTCTCTGTTCGTATTTGATTTAGATTAATAACAGAGAATTTTGTTTATTAATTACGCTATTATTAAGGGTTTCTTAAGCTTTTCCTTATATAATGGGAGCTTCTGTAAGCCCAACACTGCAACGAAGGAATGCGATGAGCAATAAAAAACACTCACTAACTATTTTTAGCTTAACCATGATTACGGTTGGCTCTGTAGACAGCATCCGTAATTTACCGGCCACTGCTTTATTCGGTAGTCAGCTTATATTTTATTTTGTTTTAGGCGCGTTATTTTTCTTGATTCCTACTGCGCTTGTATCTGCGGAGCTTGCTTCTGGATGGGCTAAGCAAGGTGGAATTTATATTTGGGTTAAACAGGCTTTTGGCAAAAAGATGGGTTTTTTAGCCATTTGGTTGCAATGGATTGAGAATGTAATTTGGTATCCTACTATCTTATCTTTTGTTGCGGGCACTATTGGTTATTTAATCAATCCAGCATTAACCGGCAATCCATATTTCCTCTGGTCGGTCATCGTGTGTTGTTTTTGGGGTGCCACCTTACTTAATTTACGCGGTATGAGTTCCTCGGCTTTGTTTAGTAATCTGTGTTCGTTGGCTGGTTTATTGTTGCCGATGTCACTGATTATTGGCTTGGGTGTGGCTTGGATTGCTCAAGGAAATCCATTACAAGTGCAATTTGATGTACCCAGTGTTGTTCCTCATTTATCGGATCAATCGATGTGGGTATCTTTAACGGCAATTATCATGTCGTTTTGCGGTATTGAGATTGCAACGGTTCACGCAAATGATGTGAAAAACCCACAAAATGCTTTTCCTAAAGTTTTGGTTTATTCCGTAGGGATTATTTTAAGTACGCTAATCCTGGGTTCTTTAGCAATTGCCATTGTATTACCACAAAATGACATCAATTTAGTTGCTGGTATTATGCAGGCCTTCGAAGCGTTTTTTTCTAGTTACCATATGACTTGGATGATGCCTATAGTTGCAGTCATGTTGGTGTTAGGGGGCCTTGGCGGCGTGAGTAATTGGATTATTGCACCGACTACGGGCTTATTAGTTGCGGCAGAAGATGGTAATTTACCGGGTGCATTCCAAAAAACTAATGCGAATGGTGCTCCTGTTGTGATGTTATATACCCAGGCAACGATTGTAACCTTGCTCTCGGGGTTGTTCTTATTTATGCCCAGCGTTAATGGTTCTTACTGGTTGTTAACTGCATTAGCGGCACAGTTGTATATGTTGATGTACTTCATTATGTTTGCTGCAGCGATTAAATTACGCTTATCCGAGCCTGAGCATCCCCGGGCATTTAAAATTCCAGGGGGCATGTTTGGAATGTTATTTGTGGCTGGGGTAGGTATTATCGGTGTATGTGCTACTTTAGCCGTAAGCTTTATTCCTCCCAATGGGATTGATGTCGGGAGTTTGGCTCGTTATGAGTGTACCTTGATTTTTGGTTTACTCCTGATGTGTTCTCCACCGTTTATCAGTTCTTGGCTACAGGCCAAAACTCCTGATATGGAACCGGCGGTTTAATTTAAGGAGTGAGTCGTTATCCCGAACGTAGTAAGGGCATTCCTTTACTACGTTCGGGATGATAATAGTTAGGCGGCCAATCCTCAATTTAGGCACCAATAACATGTCAACCGAAACCAAACAGCTATTAAAAAGCCTAGCCGCAAGATTACCTGAACTTGAATGGAAAGTTGGTGAGTTAGGAAGTTCTTTTTCAGGCCATAAACTACCTCGAGGCTTATTCCGCACGGAGAGCCTAACTGGTGCTGCGTGCATTGCCGAAATTAAAACGGACATTCAAAGTTTATCCAGGCAAGAGGGGTATAGTGCCTCTTATCTGGCAACGCGAATTCAGCAAAAAGTAAATGTCTTGGTGACTTTATGTCAAATCCATAGCCGTCATCATAAGCCAGAAGATAATGCTTCATTTGGCCTCAAAATGTTAAGTACCCGACAACAATGGATACAAACTCTTGAAACCGACATTCAGACTTTGGAAAAACAGCAACAGGCAATGACTAAGGCTTTAGAGCAAATGATGCGAAGCCCGAGCGCTACTGCAATTTTGCAATTAAAAGCAGAATTAGGTCAACTTGAGCGTCGGTTAACATTGGCAAAAGAAACCCTAAATCGAGCTACTTCTTAGTCTTTTGTTCAGAGCTGAAATACGGTACATTAAGTGCTGTTTTTCATCGGCTATAAAAAGGAGCTTTACAAATGTCAGGAAAATTTTCTCAAGTGACCAAAGATATTAGTACTCAATTAGCGAAAATGCGCAAAGAAATGCCAGAAGTTATGGCTGGTTTTTCCTCTTTAGCACAGGCTGCGTCTAAAGAAGGTGTCTTAGATAAAAAAACTAAAGAATTGATTGCTATGGCCTTGGCTGTTGCTAATCATTGCCCAGGTTGTATTGGTTTTCATTCTCAAACCTTGGTTAAATTACAAACGTCAAGAGAAGAGCTTTTAGAAACTCTTGGTATGGCTGTATATATGGGAGGCGGCCCATCTTTGATGTATGCTGCTGAAGCATTAGAGGCATTTGAAGAGTTTAGTGTTTAGAATTAAGCCTTGGTGTTTGTTTTGATGTAGGCTGGGCTGTAAAGCCCAGCATCGGATGTAGCTCAAATTGAGTTTTTTTGAGTCTCAATACTTTCTATTTCTTTGTTTAATACCACCCAAAACATCCTTCGACTTTCCGAAGTTATACACCTGGCGGCAGGATCCATGAATGTGGCAAGATCGTTGTAGCCCACAGTAATTTGGTCATTAAGATTAATTCAACGCCTGTTGCAGCTGGTTTGCCTGTACTTGCTGCTGGGGGGCTTGCTGTTGCTGTGCAGGTTGTTGTACTTGTTGTTGACCACCCCAGGCGGCAGCAACTAAATCTATTTCTGCTTTCGCTGCAGTTGTTTGACAGGGGTATTTCTTGGTTATTCCCAACCAGGCAACCTGAGATACGGTCATTGAATCCTTATCACTCTGTTGGCTGGAAATTTCATTATAGGTTTGCTGAATAAGCTCGTTTAAGGTTAGTGGACTTAATTGCACACTCGGGGGCAGGCAAAAAATAGGGTGTCCTTGGCTTTGGGCAGTTTCATTTGCTTGAATCAAGGTTTCTTGAATACTTTCGCTGGTAATCATCAGCACATGACGTGCTGATCGTGCCCAAGCTTGGGCTTGAGGATCGGCTTTCATTTCCATTTGCGGAATATTATTGGCAATGTCCATGTAATTTCTAATCGTATCTGCATTGGTATAATTTGCAAAAAAAATACAACAGATAAAGAAAAAGCGCATAGTTAGTTCCTTAAAATTTAACTTTAAATACCATGAGGTTTAATTAAACCCAGTTTAAAAGCAATTATTAAAAAAATGAATAAACTCAAAGAGATGGCGACTCTAATTGTTAAGGCTTTTACCGTGCGCTTGGTATTTCCTGAGTCGCGAAGTAAAAAAACAAGGCCGCTGGCTAGTGAGCCTGCGATAATAATCATAGTAAAGATGATGATGATTTTGGTGATCATTTGTTATACTCCCGAAACTGTCGATCAAATCTGAAAATTTTTTGAGCAATTAATAAACTATGCCTAGTGTACCCTTTTTTAAATTTCGTTTCACCCCAAGTTGGATAATGGTTCTGCTAACCTTAGTTGTCGTAGGGTTATTTCTGCGTTTAGGATTTTGGCAAATTCATCGTGCCGAAGAAAAAGAACAAATGCTTGCGGCTGAAAAAAGGCAATCAAGCCTAAAACCACTACTATGGACCTCAAAACAAAAGTTGCCATTACAATACACTCCGATTAAAATAACGGGGCGTTATTTGCCAGAAGTATTTCTCCTCGATAATCAGCATCACCAACATCAGTTTGGTTACCATGTTTTATCCCCATTAGAACTTGCAGATGGTTCTGTTGTGATAATCGACCGAGGCTGGATTCCAGGCGATATGAGCCGGCGTATTTTTCCTAAAATTACTGCGCCTAAGAATTTAATTCAAGTACAAGGAACGACTTATTTTCCGAGTAAAGGGCAGTGGGTTTTGGGGCAAGATTATGAGAAAAAAGACAATAGTGTCGTAATTCTTGAGCGTTTAGATGAAGAATTGTTAATGCAACTTTTGCAAAAATCAGTCTATCCGTTTATTATTCGCCTCGACAAGCAAGATACACATGGATTTGTACGGGAATGGGCAACGGTATCCATGCCTCCGCAGCGACATATGGCTTATGCATTGCAGTGGTTTGCTATGGCTTCGGTTATCTTAATTATATTTGTAGCATTAAATCTGAAGAAAAGAAATGAAGACACAGTCCAATAAATATTATGTTGTATTTGTACTAATTATTATGTTTGCTGCACCAGGTCTTGCGGCTTATGTTTTTTATCAACATCCAAGTTGGCTAGGCTCTACCCGAGTAAATAAGGGAGTCTTGCTGAGTCCACCGGTTGTTTTAAAGGCCCTGGGGGGTGAAAAAAAATGGCGTATTGTATTTTGGGCGCCTAATGCATGTGATTCTGCCTGTAAGAACCAATTAGAGACTTTAGCTAAAGTACGTTTGGCTTTGGGCCGTAAGTTGTATCAGGTTGATCAAGTCCTTGTGCTTGGCGATAAAGCTGCTTCATTATCAGTTAAAGAACAATCTGCGTTAAAGGAAATGCAGTTTCAATTGGTACAATTGTCTGCTGCCGAGGCGAGTGCTCACGAAGGTTTACTTGCTGAACCAAAGATATTTTTAGCAGATCCCAATAATTACTTAATTCTCAGTTATGCTGCATTGGTTAAACCAGATGATGTGTATAAAGATTTGAAATTATTGCTTAATACGACAGAAAAGAATGGTTAATTGAATGCAAAATAAATTATTACGCGTTGCAGTAACTGCTGCAGTACTTTTATCGTTGTTCGTAGTGATGCTTGGTGCATACACGCGTTTGACTGATGCGGGTTTAGGCTGTCCAGATTGGCCAGGATGTTATGGGCGCATAGTGTTACCAAGTGCCGAGTCGAGTTTGCAACAAGCGCAAACGACCTTTCCACAAATTCCCATCGAATCAAGAAAAGCGTGGACGGAAATGGCTCATCGTTATGCCGCCGGAACATTGGGCTTATTGATTTTCTTCATTGGCTTTTCAATGCTGCGTAAACGTTTACAAGGCTTAAACTTCCCTTGGCATTTGCCTGCAGTTTTATTGCTTCTTGTCGTTTTTCAAGCCGCATTAGGGATGTGGACTGTTACCTTAAAACTATTACCTGTTGTGGTTATGGGACACCTTTTAGGTGGAATGCTGATTGTTGCCTGCTTGAGCCGTTTGCGTTTTCAGGTTAGTTCTTTAAAAGGCGAGGATTTACCTCAATGGCGGCCTTGGCTGCGTTTAGCCGTGATCATCGTATTTTTCCAAATTGCTCTCGGTGGTTGGGTAAGCTCAAACTATGCGGGTATTTCCTGTGTTGGTTTTCCTCTGTGTAATGGGAGTTGGTTACCTGAGTTGCATTTTGCCCAAGGCTTTAATTTATTTTCTCCAGTTGGTGCGAATTATCAAGGTGGTTTATTAGATCATGAGGTTCGTGTCACGATTCAATTTATTCACCGTATTGGTGCCGTCGTGACCGCGGTTTATGTATTAACACTCGCATTGTTAATTATGCTTAAAGCTCGTTTTAAGTATTTAAAGGGTGCTGGCTTAGCTATGTTTTTATTGGTGCTGATACAGTTCACCTTAGGGATTTTGAATGTGGTTTATTTGCTGCCAATTTCTGTAGCAGTTGCCCATAATGGTGTTGCTGCGCTTTTATTGGCAACGGTATTTAGCTCACTTCATTTGACACGTAAAGGGCCGGAATAATGCAGACAGTTCAAACAATACAAACACCGATCGCTTGGCGCGATTACATAGAATTATGTAAACCGCGTGTGGTGATGCTGATGTTACTCACGGTTCTTGTTGGTATGTATTTGGCTGCACCTGGCTGGGTTAGTTGCGCTTTATTACTAAACTCTTTGGTGGGTATTGGCTTATGTGCAGGAAGTGCTGCAGCAATCAATCACTTAGTTGATCGACGCATTGATTCCATTATGGCGAGAACTAAAAAACGTCCTGTTGCACATGGGCGAGTTTCTGTTCATCAAGCAGCTTGGTTTGCTTTAATTCTGGGTGTGTTAGGGCTGACTGTTTTAGCCGTATTTGTAAATAAATTAACCGCGTTATTAACTTTTATCACCTTGATTGGTTATGCCGGTGTTTATACAGGGTATTTAAAGCGTGCTACGCCACAAAATATTGTTATTGGTGGCTTGGCTGGAGCCGCTCCTCCTTTATTAGGATGGACTGCGGTAACCAATCAGTTAGATCCTCAGGCTTTATTGTTGGTGTTGATTATTTTTACCTGGACGCCACCACATTTCTGGGCTTTGGCAATTTATCGACATGAGGAGTACCAGAATGCAGAAATTCCTATGCTGCCAGTAACTCATGGTATTCAATTTACCAAGTTAAATGTTTATTTATACACCATCTTACTTTTAGTCGTGAGCGTTTTACCCTTTGTCGTGGGTATGAGTGGCCTGTTTTATTTAGCCGGTGCTTTAGTGCTTGGAGGCCGGTTCTTATTTTGGGCGCATAAATTATATCGTACGGACAAGCCCGTAGTGGCGATGCAAACGTTCCGATTTTCGATTGTGTATTTAATGTTATTGTTTGTGTTTTTATTAGTGGATCACTATTTGTAGGGGATGAGAATGAATTTAAAAGTTAAGGGCATTACCTTTACGGTGGTTATTTTGTTGGCATTGGCAGGATTGTTTTCCGGTATTTTTGTCGGACAGCATATGCACTTTAAGAAAAAAATTGATGTTGCCAATTTTCATGGGACTTATTTAGAAAATCCAAGAACGGTAAATCAGTTTAGTTTGACTGGCACGGATCAAAAACCTTTTGATAATGCCAGCCTTCAAGGCAAATGGACCGTGATGTTTTTTGGTTTTACTAACTGCGGCTACATTTGTCCTACTACCTTAGCGGAGTTAGGTAAAATGTATCGTATTCTTGAGGACAAAGGCGTGAAAGATTTACCTCGCGTGGTAATGATTTCAATCGATCCTGAGCGCGATGATCAAGAAAAATTAGCCAGCTATGTTGCTTCGTTCCATCCTGATTTCTATGGGGCTCGAGGAGATGATGCATCGATTAAGGCAATGACTCGCGAAATGGGAATTGCTTATGCCAAAATTATGGAAAAAGGTACTTCAGACCCGAAAAGTTATGACATGCAACACAGTGGTGCTTTGATGTTATTTAATCCTCAAGGGGAATTAAACGCATTTTTTACCACACCACATCGTGCTGATTTATTAGCAAAAGATTACATACAGTTGGTTTCTTAAATAACCAGTTGATTAAGCGCTTTTATTATGTCAAGGAAGTAATTCCATTGAGTTAAGGAACAATATTATCTCTGACTACGTTTGGGATGATGCCTTAACTTAATGGTTGCAGAGCAAGGAGGGCACTAAGAGCTGCTAGGACACTCTTTTCTACCCTTGCGGCGGGAGGAGAATCTCCAATTTATAGGCTAGGCTTTAGGTATACTCATAAAGCATAAAGAATAAAAATAATTGAGGAACAGCAAATTCATGAAAATTGCAATATTGGCCACGAACCCACAGTTGTATTCACATAAGCGCTTAAAGGCAGAAGGGGAAGCTGCAGGCCATGAGATTAAGATTATTAATCCTTTATATTGCTATATGAATGTGGCTGCATCTTGCCCTAAAGTCCATTATCGTGGAGGCGCTCCTTTGCCTCATTTTGATGCGGTCATTCCTAGAATTGGCGCGTCAATGACTTACTATGGTACAGCGGTTTTACGTCATGTAGAAACCATGGGCATGTATACAGTCAATGAATCTATAGCCATCTCACGTTCACGAGATAAATTTCGTTCATTACAATTATTGGCGCGTAAAGGTATTCCTATGCCTTTAACCAGTTTTGCTCAATCTCCTGATGATACTGAAGATCTAATTCGCATGGTTGGTGGCGCTCCTTTAGTCATTAAGTTATTGGAAGGAACTCAGGGAAAAGGGGTAATTTTGGCAGATAGCCATCAATCAGCCGTGAGCATTATCAATGCATTTAAAGAAATGCATGCCAATATTTTAGTACAAGAGTTTATTGAAGAATCTCGCGGTACGGATATTCGTTGTTTTGTGGTTGGTGAAAAAGTGGTTGGTGCAATTAAACGTCAAGCCAAAGAGGGCGAGTTTCGTGCCAATGTGCATCAAGGTGGAAATGCATCTAAAGTAAAACTTACTCCTCAGGAACGAGCTATTGCGGTGAGCGCCGCGAAAACGATGGGTTTGAAGGTTGCCGGTGTGGATTTAATTCGCTCTAATCATGGCCCATTAGTTTTAGAAATCAACTCTTCACCAGGCTTGGAGGGCGTGGAAAAGGCGACAGGGGTTAATATCGCTGGAAAAGTTATTGAATATATTGAAAAACATGCGAAGCCAATGAACTTGAGCCATCGTTTTCATGGTTAGTTTGTCTTGATTTAGTAGAACGTAGCCCGTATTACGCTGCGCTAATACGGCTACGTTTATCTCACTAAGGTGATGCGTGCGGTGTCCTCATTGTCGAGTTCGTTTTCAACCCGTTCCGTTCTCATATTTTGTAATCGACATTTTAGCGAACGACTATTATGGCAATTAGCTTGCACTGCTTCTGTGGCCGGATTATGAGATTCCAACTCCTGACTAACCTTCTCTATATTCGCTAACACTTTATCAAACGCTTTAATCGATCTGCTGACTGATAGTACCGATGTGGTTTTTGCTGCCTTTAAATCATCAATCGCTTCTTGGGTTTTGTTCTTTAAGTGTGCGATTGCTACCTGGTTGTTTAAGTCTTTGGGATCGAACTGTGCTATTTCTGTCAAAAGTGCTTGGCGGTGAATGAGCTGGCCAATTCGGTCGGGATTGGGATTGTCTTTGTTAAATTCCCTTTCCAGTTTTGCTTCAGTTATAGCAATGCGTCTAATAACTTGCTTTTGAGCGATGGCAAAATCAACTTGGGCTGAGGTCTTTATAATAGATTTCGCATGTGCCTTATGATAGTCCAGCATTTCTGGTTTCTGCGCTCCTTCGGGTAGAGCAAGCCATTTATCATACACTGATTTAGAAATAAGCGTTGTCCCCTCATCGCCTTTGCTGGCAGCAAGCCAAGGACCTTTTGGATTGCTGGGATCGGGTTTTAACAGAATCAAGTCATTGGTTATCACCATGCTTAATTTATCTTTACTGTGCTTCGTAAACCAGTTTTCGGCTGCTTTTGAGCCGTGTTTTCCTGCATCAAATTTAAATCCACCAGAATATGCCTTGGATTCACAGATGTCATCTTTTGAAATATTTAAGTCTATATTTTGTTGTGTATCAAAATCTTTAGTTTTCCAGGCTCTGCGCGAACCCATAAATGCAACGACCTCTTTGTCGTCTACTTCTACGCGAGTAAAAAATTGTTTGGTGTTCACCAGTGTATCAACTCGCCTCATCAGACTTCTTGCTGCACACAATGGATTAATATGCCATTTTGAAAAGGTTTCAGGAATTACGACACCAACATCTGGAGTAGCGAATGCTGCATTTTGCACATGGTGTTTGACCTTTTCTAACGCTTTACTTTTACTATGTAAGTCTTCAATACCTGTGAATCCTTGGTTAATAGCTACTTGCACTAATAATTTGCGCATTTGTGATACTTCACGAACAACCCCTCC
>NZ_CBCSKT010000046.1:76595-77042 GCF_965140895.1 Legionella sp.
AACCCCTCCATCCGCGCTAATTACGTTATTACCACTCATGTCCTGAGCGTTTGTGGGTAAAAAACGGTAGGCATTTTTTACTGCATCATCAGCGGCACGAGATTTTCCACAGCCAGAAGGTCCGCCCACAATAACAACTGGCCGTTCTTTTGACCATTTAGGGCCGTCGTAATGTTTTGTTGATGCCTCAGCCACAGCATAGCGGAATTCTCTGCTGTTCATTTCTTCTTCTAAGGCTAAT
Source organism: Legionella sp. (assembly GCF_965140895.1). Lineage (GTDB taxonomy): Bacteria > Pseudomonadota > Gammaproteobacteria > Legionellales > Legionellaceae > Legionella. The sequence continues at coordinate 76,837 of NZ_CBCSKT010000046.1, forward strand.
TTATACAGCGTCACCCCTTCCTCGCCTAGCAACGCCGCCATTTTTATGGTCGCACTTTCCGGATCGGTTCCCCTGGTATCTGGCGTGCCGGGCTTGAACTCTGGGAGCTTGCGATTTTCAATGTACTCGATTAGTTGTTTTCTAAAAAAATTAGGATCATGCAAGCCATTTTTTGTTCGCTCCATGCCATGCTTTTCTTTATAAGC
>NZ_CBCSKT010000047.1:0-4657 GCF_965140895.1 Legionella sp.
GGTGACTCTTGATAAACAATATTATCTTCGGAATCTGTTTGAGTTGGAATAGCACAAGCTCTCTCTGCTTCTGGAATGGCACTATACTGCTCCTCATCAGAAATTGCACTATATTCATAAAATGGAGTGGCTATTGGTTGGGCCAGATCTCGTTTAAAACCCTCAATGGCATCATCCCAGTTATTTAATTTCTTATAGTTTTCCCAATCGGTCAATAAATCATCAATAACAAGCTCCTTGATATTCTCCTTCGCAATATCTTTAACCCTATCCTCTAATCCAGACCATGCAAAACGTCCCACCACCGCATTTCCTATCACACTACCTAAATTGTCCCCTAAAACCTGTAATGCATCAAAATGAGTACCTGTGGTGAGGGATTGAGCACCGGATCCGGCCAGGGTTTGTAGCTCTGCGCGTAGCATGCCGCTGTGGTTAGTAATTCAGTCCAGTCGATGTGTTGATGATGTCTTATGGTGGTGTTAAATGCCTGCGGTAGCGACTGGATAGCTTGTCCAAGTCGTAGCTGTAGCGAACGCTTTTCTTACTGGCTCTATCTTCGTAAGTAATTAATTGCCCATCCCCCTGGTATTGACGATAACTATTTTTACCCCGCGTAGAAAACTCATGGAGCATTAAGCCGTAGCTTGAAGGGGCAAGCCTTGCCTTTTATTTTGCTTTTTGCTCACTTGTTAATTTCATCTATTTTTTTACAATACAACTGGCGCATAATACGCAAAAAAGCAGGGCTTGCCCCTCTGGGTGCTTGTATTGAATAATCAACCCACATACCAATCGAATCTGAGTTCATTAAGTTTAGTAAATGCCTTTTAACCTAGCTCCAAGTTATAAATTTATTATTTACCGAATCAGCATAAGATAATAAAAGCGCGCTGTATAAACTCTCAGGGGTCATTACCGAAGAAAAGCGAATACCATCAAGTTCATATTTTTCTATTACTTTAGAATCATTAGTTACCCAACTTTTTCCAATCCACGGAGCAGCTAAGGTAAAACTATTATTTGCTACGGTGCAAACAAAAACATTCCTTTTTTCATCAAAATATTGAAGTAAACCAAAAATTAAATGGCGTTTTAAAGGGTCAAAATTATTATTAATGGGTTTTATTAACTTCTTGTTCATCCAATTTATGCTTTTCGGCTGAGCTTCAACAATACATGTTTCATAAGAGCTAATGCACTTTTTCAATAATTTAATTTTTTCATATATATCACTATCTAATAAGTCCGCGTCCTCTGATATACTTTCAGGAATAGCATATTTTACAATTTTATCAAATCCTACAATTTGACAGGGTTTTAATGAATTTCCATGCAATATGGTAGTTAAAAATAATCCCCATAAAATCCAATAAAGCCTTATCATCTTTTTTCTCCAAAATATCCAGGTATTTTTCTACTATTCTTGAGTATATTGTCTATAGAAACTATGTAATTTTTACCTTCTAACTTGATATTATTTAACCAACCATCACCATACAGCTCAATACCATTTCGTACATGACCAGAGCCTTGATTATATGATACCAACACCTTCTTAATCCCCTCTTCAGTCCCACCATATTTATTAATAAAACTGCTAGCCATCTTAGCTGCATACATAATCGACTTTCCTGTATCAAAGGGATTAAAATTTCCATCTTTTAAATAATTATCGCTCGTCATCTGCATTACTCCGAGCACCCCAGTTGGTGAAACAGCATTCCAAACACCCTTGCTTTCAACCACAATCATAGCATTAATTAAATCAACTGAAGCCTCTGGATAAGCCTCATGAGCAGCTAAAACCTGATCTTGCAAACGATCCAAATTTAATCCTATTTCTTTTCTCGATACAAGGCTAAGTGATTCGGCTTTATATCCTACTAATTTCCTAATCGCATCCACTTTTCCTATTTTTTGTTCTGGAATAGGAGTTCCCTTATAGGCTCTCACTTTCCAAATTTGCTTAGGAGTCATCTTTAATACATTATTATGATTAACATCATTTTTTCTATTTAACCTTTTTTCAGATTCGGATTTAGTCAGAGAACTAAACTCATGGGATTCATTTTCTGGAATGGCACAAGACCTATCCGACCCTGGAATGGCGCTATACTGATCAGGATCAGGAATAGAACTATATTCATAAAATGGAGTGGCTATTGGTTGGGCCAGATCTCGTTTAAAACCCTCAATGGTATCATCCCAGTTATTTAATTTCTTGTAGTTTTCCCAATCGGTCAATAAATCATCAATAACAAGCCCTTTAATATTCTCCTTCGCAATATCTTTAACCCTATCCTCTAATCCAGGCCATGCAAATCGTCCCACCACAGCATTTCCTATTGTACTGCCTAAATTGCCCCCTAAAACCTGTAGTGCGTCAAAATGAGTATCGGTGGTGAGGGATTGAGCACCGGCTCCGGCCAGAGTTTGTAGCTCTGCGCGTAACATGCCGCTGTGGTTATCCAGGCTTTCGAGTTTTTCACCAAATTCTTTTCCTGGTTTTGAACCCATTAGACCTCCGGTGAGGGTGGCTACGCCTAATTCCGTCCAGTCGAAATGTTGATGGCGTCTTATGACGGTGTTAAATGCCTGCGGTAGCGAACGCTTTCCTTACTGGCTCTATCTTCGTAAAACAATAAATATTTTTACCCCGCGTAGAAAACTCATGGAGTAGTAGGCCATTGACGTTGTATTTATAAGCCGTGGTCTGGTTGCCTAAATCGGTATGTGACAGTAAATGGCCATGGGCATCGTAAGTCCAGCTTTGTTGTTTTTGGCCCGCATCAACCTCTCGGGTTTTATGCCCATAGTCATCATAGTCGTAGGAGGTAGCCAGTCCGTGGGCGTTCGTTTTTTTTATCTGATTGCCGAGCGTATCATAAGTAAAGGTTGTTTTCTCATTGGCCCCATTGTCCTGAGTGAATAATTGCCCCGCGTCATCATACGTATATTTTTGTTTGTGCAGCTCCCTTGAGTGCACGGGGTCAAGCCTTGAATGTTGAATTTAATCATCAAATATTTACTCGATAATTCACAATTCAAAGCCTGCCCCCGGCATCACTGAACCTCTACACCAATCCCCATAAACGCCAACGCATCAATAAAATTACTTAAAATTTGGGTCTTTTTCTCCTCAGATATCTTTCTACCATCCTTCCATTGGTAAAACTCCTTATCATATATATAAACAAAATACTTTCCATCTTTAAACCCATATTCAACAGTAACATCAATATCACCCATATTTTCAGAATATTTAATAACAAATCGGTCTATGGATTGTACGACAAAACCTTTGTCACTTTTGACTCCTTGCTTATTTAACCATGTAAACATAGTGCTTCCTCTATCTTAAAATAGTTTCAAAACGTGGGCGCAGATACAGTTCATCAATTCCTGTGATCCTGGGATTCATTCTAAGCTCTAATAGTTCTTGAGAATGGTATATACTTTGGGGACGCACTTGACCTATTAGTGAACGAACTTGTCCACTTGCCTGCCGAGTGAATAATTTAGAAACATCACCCCATATTTGAGCTGCTTCTGCAAGTGAAAAAGGAGAGCTTGTACCGAAAAGATCTAACTTATTTAGCCAAGCTCCACCAGGTGTCATTTCTAGTGTTGTTCCACCATGCTTTGCGATGTATTGTTGGGCTAATTTTACACCTTCGCTTCCTTGTCCTAAACCAGACCAAAGAACCAGATTATCTTTATTGGTATGCAAGCCAATTTCATTAAATAATCACTTAATTTTACTTGATAATTCACAATTCAAAGCCTGACCCCAACATCACTGAACCTCTACACCAATCCCCATAAACGCCAACGCATCAATAAAATTATTTAAAATTTGGGTCTTTTTCTCCTCAGATATCTTTCTACCATCCTTCCATTCGTAAAACTCCTTATTATATATATAAACAAAATGCTTCCCATCTTTAAATCCATCTTCAACAGTAACATCAATATCACCTATATTTTCAGAATATTTAATAACAAATCGGCCTATGGATTGTACAACAAAGCCTTTGTCACTTTTGACTCCTTGCTTATTTAACCATGTAAACATAGTGTTTCCTCTATCTTAAAATAGTTTCAAAACGTGGTCGCAGATACAGTTTATCAATTCCTGTGACCCTAGGATTCATACTAAGCTCTAATAGTTCTTGAGATTGGTATATACTTTGGGGACGTACTTGACCTATTAGTGAACGAATTTGTCCACTTGCCTGCCGAGTGAATAATTTAGAAACATCGCCCCATATTTGAGCTGCTTCTGTACGTGAAAAGGGGGAGCTAGTACCGAAAAGATCTAACTTATCTAACCAAGCTCCACCAGGTGTCATTTCTAGTGTTGTTCCACCATGCTTAACAACATATTGTTGGGCTAATTTTACACCTTCGCTTCCTTGTCCTAAACCAGACCAAAGAACTAGATTATCTTTCTTGGTATGCAAGCCAATTTCATTCGCTCTAGCTATGACCTGTTGGGGCGTCATGCCTTCTAATGGATGTGCAACGACAGCTGTTTTACTAACCAATAGCTCAACCTTCGAACCAGTCTTCCCTAACCCTTTTAATGCAGTGTATGCTAATTTGCCTCCAGGCACTAATCCTAATGCGGCAAGACCTCGATTAATGCGCTCCC
>NZ_CBCSKT010000048.1:0-4413 GCF_965140895.1 Legionella sp.
GAAGCCTGTTTAAAAAACTGGTTTATGGCAAAATATGATCCACAATTCGAAAAAGAAATCCGTTTATCCTTAATGGAGGAATTATTATTCGATAATGCTTGGGGTGCTCTGGATGTGGAGCAACATTTAGACAGTGATTGGGTTATGGTTGCTCGCGATGCACAAGGATGGCTACAGCCCACCGATGCATTACCATTGAACCCCCAAATTCCGTCTTATAAACGTGTCGAAGGTATTCAAGTCAATCACCAAACCGGCAACATTTCATTTTTTATGGAGCCCTGGTCCCCTGAAGATGAAGATTGGGAGCGTCTTTTTACCCGCGATGATGTCAGTGAAATGATGGTTAAAAATTTAGGCGCAGCCTTCTTCAGTTTAGATCCAGCCGATCCCAACAAACCCTATCATCCCTTTAATACCATGCGTTTTGCTCCATCAGGGCTTGCAGACAGCGCATTAATGGATACCATGTTACTGACCGATTACATGTTAAAATTCATGACAACGGGCCAGGAGGTACAAGGTATCTATCCATTTGACCGCCAGCCAATCGAAAATGCCTTGTCACATTTACCGGATTATTTATGTGACATTATAAAACGTTACCGTGAAGCGGAGCACCATGGGGCTATTCATCGGTTTTGGATTGAAGCCGAAGAAATTAACGTGGATACTCAGACTGATGAAGCGGATAACAGCACCAGCATGCGCTTAGGTGAAATGCGTATGGTGGTAAAAAAACACCGTATGGAACGAGACATTCATGGCGAATTAAAGGATGTAAGCAACGAAGATGAAGGCTGGCCCATTTATGTGCTCACCCCTGCAGAAATAATCAGTGTACTTGAGAAAGAAAAAGTAATTCCTGGTCACGCCATGATTTTTAATACGGAATCAAAAAAAGTTCTTTATTGGGAGAAGAATACACTTATCAAAGAACATGAGGCAAAAATCATTCCGGAAAACATGACCCGCCTTTACCATCAGCCTCGAATTAACGGTTTAGTCACGCTCACTAGTCAAAATACGCGTTTATTAGTGAAACTCACGCGTGATGTAGCGAAGCAAACAAAGATGTCTCACCGGTATTCACCTGAATTTATCTTTGCACATGATCTGACCCTTCATTACAATGAATTTGCCACGTACTTACCCGAGTTTGGCCGGCTTAGAGAATTGAGCCGCCTGGCGGTTATGGTACGCATGCTGGATAGTATTCGAGTAAGCAATAACCATAAAATAAATGCGATAATAGCACTTGTCAATCCTCAAGTGAATCCAGAGGATACAGAAACCTATCGCCATTACAAAAAGGCTTTTGATTCCATTCACCAATCCGTTACCACTCAGACCACACAGATTCGCAGTTCTCTTGCTGACATTGAAAACCAAAAAGTACAGACATTAGATGCCTTAAAAAGAGAGCACGGTTTTACTACCAAATCTCAACAAGAGGACTTGGTTCGCTCTATTGCAAGCGAATTCTACGAGGACTCATCTACAATCGAACCATTGGTAAAACAGTTTGCAGCTGGTGATTCCAGACCTTTGGCGAAAAAATTATGTGAGAAACAAAAGAAAGAGACCGTGGAATCGGTTATCCGACAACTCCAAAAAAATATTCCTGGCCCTAGCAGGCAGGATTTTTATCATGCCTTAGTGGAAAACCAAGCCACCGGTGATAAGACAATTGCCCGCAGAGTATTTGCTGAGCAAACCAGAGCAACACTGTTCGGCTGTGAGCGCTTGCATCGCTCATACCAGAGCCTAGCCTTTGCAGAACAAGCAGTGCCGGAAGAGGATAATGAAGGAGCTTGCTACTGGGTTCCTGCCAGTATTAAGCATGAGGAAAAAGTATCCACTGATGGTTTATCCCGTTATTCGTTTTTTGTCTATGGTGGGGTGAATCTTCAGTCACGAATCAATACCGTACCGGGAGGAAATGGACCAATAGGTGGCAAACTGATTGGCGCAGACGGTTTTAAACGAACCCCCACCATACCTGGATTGCAAAGGCATCATATTGCCAGTCATACCAATCCAAGCACTCGGAATCATGAAGCGTTTGCTTTATCCGGGTTGAGCATGCAATCGCGAAAAAACCTGATATACTTGCCCAAAGAAGCATCAGGCCATCCCGAGCGTTCTATTCATAGAGGGGGGCATACTCAGAGTTATAGTGATACAGTGGCAGACCGTTTAGAGAAGGTAGTTGAGAAAGGTAAAACTCAGGGATGGGGCCAAGAACAATATCGGGCTGAAACAAGAAAAGTCTTGTCTGAAATAAGACAAGAGTTACGCGCAGGTAAGGTCGGCTTAAACGACGTGATGCGCCCTAACGCAACGAAATGGTAGGAGAATACGAATCATGATTTATTTGTGGGAATCCCCTGAAAAGGTGTTAAACAAAGAAATTGGGGAATATGACAGGACCTGTTCACCCGATCGTTTCTTATTGCGGGCTAGTCGCAAGTTGGAATTAAACGAGTTTAGTCCAATGCCGACAGTCCATTTTAAAATTCCTCAAAAGCGAGCGTTAAAATTTGATTGTTTAGCTAATGGTGCCATGATTCCTTTGATCAACAAACGAGTACAGGAGATTTTGAAAGAAGTAGCACCGAATGAGGTGCAGTTTTTCCCCGCCAAGGTACTCTGTCCCGATGGGGAATTGGCTGGGTACTCGTTCTTAAATGTGACGGTTGAGATCATGGGAATCGATCATGAAAAGACGGTTTATACTCAATCAGGTTATGGTTTCCATTACCTGACTTACAAAAAAGGATGCCTAGGTGAACATCCCCTTGCGCGTGATAAAGAATATCATGGTAATTTGTTAGTCAGTGAAAAACTAAAAATTATCTTTGAACAAGAAAAAATAACCGGTGTGTGGTTCGTACGACCTGAAGAGTATTATCGTCCCTTAGGAGAATTGCTTTAGAGTCTATCCGAAAAATCGGTGGCATAGCCCAATCCAAATCGAATTTGGATTATATTTGACCGACCGGATCATCTGAGCAAGACTTAAAATTGCCTGATTCATAATATTTCATGAAAAAATGAAGGCAAATTGACCCTCGACCCGGATCTTGGTTAAAAAGGGTCATGTTCAATTTTCAATCTCTATGAGTGCTAAATTCTAAATATTAGTAACCGTTCACGCCTCTTGTAAAGAAGCGTCTAAGTTTCGATGAATTAAAACCCAGTTATGCAGAGATTGGCTTTACGCTCCAGAACTTGCGCTGTGATGCAAAATCAACAAGAAATAGTTGCCCATATTGAACTATTATTTAACTGAAATATTGATGGTAGTTCTTAGAACGGTGGGAGTAGGAACTGCACGGGGTGAATTTAATGTTGTTTACACTTAAACCGGATTAAAACAAGAGCAACCTTCCACCACATTATTAATAACGGAACTTAATTTAGCATTTTTTGCAAATTCCCGTCGTTAATTATTAGTTTTTGCGTCACAGCGCAAGTTCCGGAGCGTAAGGCCTAATAATGTTTTAACTTCTAATCTGGCATTATGCCAATTTGCATGGAGAATTCGATATGGAAAGAATATTGGCACTTAAAGTAGTTTAGCTATTTCATTGCCGAGGACACTTAACAAACGTCATCGTAATTGGGCTCCAGAATAATGAGGATATTAATATGATTTACTTATGGGAAACTCCCGAGTGTCCAAATAAACATATTGCTGAGTATGATCGAGACCTCTCTCCCGATCGATTCTTATTAATGAAAGGAAACAGACTCAGTGAAACAGAGTTTGGTTGCTGCTATGTTTGTGTTAGGTCTTCTTTAATAGATCTAATGGATGATTTTTTTGTGCGTACTGTATTAAGGTATAACAGTATGAGTGCCTATATTTTTACAGCAGAAGAAATGTTTTGCTTTTCTGGAGGCATAGCAAAGAAAATTAATATAGGCCTTGAGAAGATTAAGAAATTAAAACTTAAACTCGCATTAACAAATGATGATACGGATAAAGAGTTTAAAGCCTTATCCGATGAGCAATTAGACGCTATTTGCGCCATGATAGAGCATCCAAAATTAAGTCGTATCCCCATATTTCATTTAACTACAACAGCATCGATGATAAAAAAAAAATATGACTGTATTCCAAATAATTCTGCATCTAAGTTAGTTAATCAGAAAATAATCGACATTTTAATGAAATTAGCTCCCGGCGATGTTCAATTTTTTGATGCAGAAGTGCATTGTAAAGATGGTATATTAACAGATTATAAACTCTTAAATCTGACGAATAAAATCGGCCGTGTTGCAAATAATTTCAAAAGTTCAAAACATTAAATTTCAGATGCAAGTTAGCTATATACCCATCGCCATTGAAAGTACTGGAAATTTTTTCTGAAATGAATTAAAAGTATCGGCATTATGAGATTTCAT
>NZ_CBCSKT010000049.1:0-4401 GCF_965140895.1 Legionella sp.
CTCAATCCCTCCGTGGACGCATTAATGATAATTTTCAGATCATAAACCCAGTACCTTCAAGTTGAATGGGTATATAATATTTCAATTTATAACTTCTATAGTAGTATGCACTTATTTAATCGTTACACTTGGGTTTTAATATTTCTTTACTTAATTACTGTTGTAGTAATGAGTATTTTTTCTTATTCAGCAAAATTTGAGGCTTTTCTTATAACATTCCCCTTAATTTTCTCTCTTATCCTTTGGTCTATTAGGTGGGGTTTGAAGTCCAGTGGTACGAAAACGTACGCTAAGGAAAACAGATGATTGATCTGTAAATAAACCTAGAGCATCTAGTTGAGCTAACTAGCCCTTCTCTATAACACAATGAAAGCTCAAAGCTCTGTTACGTTTAAATGCACTTCATTGGAAGCAAATCTTGCCACAATATCCAACTCGCCACCCATGGCTTCAATATAACGCTTCAGAGTGGACAATTTCATATCACGCCGTCTCTCTGTTCTTGATACATTAGCCTGTTTAGTATTAAGTTTAGCTGCCATATCTTCTTGAGTAATATGCAATTGCTCACGTATTTCGTATAAAAGAACATCCTTAAGCAATAGACTGGTTTTTTCTTCAACCGCTTTTTTTGCAGTTAAGCTCATTTTGTTTTTTAATGATGAAAAAGACTTACTCATGGTTCTTTTCCTCCGTCTTTAAAATTAAAAGATGCTTTTGGTACAAACGCTCAGCAACAGGAATATTTTTTTCATACCAACGATCATCTCCTGTTTTGTTACCGCCCAAAAGTAAAATTGCGCAACGTCTCGGATCAAAAGCATACAAAACTCGGTATGGTTCGCCTGCATGTTGGATACGTAACTCACGCAAGTGCGTAAGTTTTGAACCCTCAATTCCAGATGAAAAAGGAAATTTTAGATTCGGTCCGCATTGTTCCAATAGATTGACCGTTGATGCGATATCAATCTGTTCTCCTTCCGTGAGATTTTCCCACCAAAGTTCAAATTCATCGGTATATTCAATATCCCATATCATTACTATAGTCCGATAATATATTACATGCAAGTCATATTGCTTTAGTGTAATGTTTTTAGCAAAAAAATTCAACAGGTTTGAAGTCAAATGATACGAAAACGTATGCTAAGGATCATCAAGATTATCAGCAAGCTGATTGAATGGTCTGAGTTCCCCCTGCATAACTTTTTCATTTAAAACAAATGAGTAATGTCCAAGAACATTAATATAACCATATTGCAGCGGCGAGAGCCTGGCCTCATCTTCTTCTCTTATTAAAACCGACTTCTGCTCTAAATAATTCCGTGCCGCATCCATGTAAAGAGTATTCCAGAGAACAACACCGTTCGTTACTAATCCTAAGGCGCCTAGCTGATCCTCTTGCCCCTCACGGTACCGTTTGCGAATTTCTCCACGCTGGCCATGACAAATGATTCTGGCAACACTATGCCTTCCTTCGCCTCGGTTCAACTGGGTCAGTATTCTGCGACGATAATCTTCATCATCAATATAGTTGAGGAGATATAAGGTCTTGTTAATGCGGCCGACCTCAATAATTGCTTTTGCCAAACTCGAAGGTTTGTCGCTTTTTAATAGTGAGCGTATAAGTTCTGATGCCTGTACAGTACCAAGTTTCAGAGAGCCAGCTATTCTCATCATATCATCCCAGTTTTGCTCGATACGCTGTATATTGGCGCATCCCCGTGCAAGATCGTTGAGAACACCATAGTCTGCTTCTTTATCAATGCGCCAAAAAACAGCTGCACCAGCGTCTGCTAAACGAGGGGAAAATTGATATCCGAGTAGCCAGAATAACCCAAAAATTATATCACTGGCACCTGCAGTATCCGTCATGATTTCCGTTGGGTTTAAACTCGTTTGTTGTTCTAGCAACCCCTCTAAAATAAAAATAGAGTCTCTTAACGTGCCAGGTACCACAATACCGTGGAAACCTGAAAACTAATCCGAAATAAAGTTGTACCAAGTAATTCCCTTGCTAGAACCAAAATATTTTCGATTTGGTCCTGCGTTAACGGTACGAACAGATGTAACAAACCGCATACCATCTGCGGAGGCCACTTCTCCACCACCCCATTTTTTTGCTAGTGGAATGGTAGACTGATACTCAACCAATCTAGCATTAGCTCTAGCCAATGTCTCCGCACGGATATAGTTTTGCTTAACCCAATTCAGACGGTGACGAGTCAATGCCGGAATATGATGTTTTATTAATGGTTCCAGTCCAATATTACATGCCTCGGCTAGAAGTACAGCACAAAGGCTGATTGGAAGATCATCGGCACGGGCATTTGATTCACTCACATGAGTAAATTCATCAAGAAAGCCTGTGCGAGCATGAATTTCAAGTATTAGTTCGGTGAGATCAACTTGTGGCAATAACCTCGCAATTTGCTCACTCAGCAATGTAAGAGTTGGTGGAGTTTCAAGCTTATCAAGGTTCGTAATCGTTAATGTGGGATACTTACCTGAGTTATCCATTCTGATGGCATTATTATTATCAAAATTTGCGGCAACTTTTTTATATGTGGCATCCAAACGATTTGTCATGGCGGCTATTGCATCGTGAGGTGCCAAAGGATGTCCTAATAAACGGCAGATCTGTATTCTGTTATTATGCCAATCAGTGCCTTGGAGGAGTTTTGTCCGTGTGTCTCCCCAACGGTCACTGTTTTCGACATAAACATCCCGTCTCTTCAAGCTGTCTTGTAATTTATCCAAGAGGCATAAGGTATAACCTTGTTTTGAGACATTTCCATCTTTATCAAAAACTAATCGCTTCCAAGGTTGGGTGATAATATCAAGAGGGGCATTCTTAAGAGTTTTTTTACGTGATAAATTGGTCTGCGCAAGGTATTCTAGTGCTTCAAGTGTATCTTTACCTGCTGGTGCTGCTTTAAAAATGATATCTCTGAGTGCTCGTGGTAGAAATCTACAGACTTTTCCATATTGCTCAACTATTTCATCATGAAATTTATCGCCCATTGGTCGAGCTAAATTATTTACAGTTTCAATAGATTCCAGAAGCTTTTCTTTAGAAATTAAAGCATAAATTTCCTCACGTAGCTTGGTATTTTGCGTCCCTTCATTTAAAACCTGCTCACAAGCTTTTGCTAAAGATAATGCGGCCTTATCTAAATCCTTTAATGTACGTAGACGTTTTTTTTGGCCAATCCTCTTCGCATCGCTTGAAATGCCTGTGGTAAGAAGATCAAGCAAATCTAACGCATCATCAAGCGCAATTATTTCAAAGGTTCTAACAAAAGCGACCAGTATTGCTGTTCGCCTATCATCGGACATACGTGCTATTTTTTTCGCAGAAATTAGGCCTGCGTAACGTGCCAGATTTTTTAATCGCACAGGGGGTATATGAGAAAAATCAAAACCGCCAAATCCAAATGCCTGCAATTCAAGATAACGCTTGATGGACTCGTTAAATGAAGGGGCGCTGATTGTTACAGGACCTTTTCGATAATAATCAAAACGCGATGCTCGCTCTCCTTTGGGCACCTGCAGAAGAGCATCTAATTCTATTTTTTGCTCGGGTGTGGGCAAAGATGATAGGCGTTTCCATAGACGTTGGGCTGCTTTTTCTCGAATTTCAGAAATTAATCGGGATAGGGTTGATTCTCCAGGTAAAATTACTTTATGTTGAATTAACCAAGTGGTAGCAAACTCAAACAGTAGGATTGGTCTTTCATTGCTTATCCATGATTTTGCATAGAGCAATCGGCTTAATCGAAATACCCAAGGCACTTCATTAAAGTCGCGATACTCATAGTGCTCACGAATAAGTGCAGTATGCTCGCGCTTGGTTGTTTCGCGCCTACCATAATCATTTAACACAGTTATATCGGTGATCGATAATTGTCCAGCAACAAAAATTTGAGCATTGATAGGTACAAGGGATAAATCTGTGAGGAATGTTCCCAAAAATCGGACAGACGTTAATTGTAAGGCGGAACCAAGTCTATTTTGATCGCCACGGCGCTCAGCGATAAAGGATAGGTCTGTTTTGTCTAAATGGAAGTATCGTGCCAACTGAAACTCATCTGGCTCACTTACATATTGGCCATATTGTGCTTTTTGTTCTTCGGTTAAAAAATCTACAGCCATAAACCCATCTCGTAAAAACACCCTCCTTGGAATAAAATTAGAGAGTAAAACAAACGTCGTTGTTTACTTTAACAAAAGAGTAACTATTTTGAAGAACATACTTGATGTAAAAAAAGAAACTTTAATTATAACCGTTCTATTATTAATAGTTACGGTAACCCAAGGTAGCACAGATATATACCCATTCAACTTGAAGGTACTGGGTTTATGATCTGAAAATTATCATTAATGCGTCCACGGAGGGATTGA
>NZ_CBCSKT010000050.1:0-4311 GCF_965140895.1 Legionella sp.
GGATTTTATTCCTATTGTGGGGCAATTAAAAGCTGCGGAGGAAGTATGGTCTGGTAAAGAGCTGTTTTCTGGGGAGCCCATGAATCGAGGTCTTGCCGCATTAGGATTAGTGCCTGGAGGCAAATTAGCATACACTGCATTAAAAGGGTTAGGAAAGGCTGGTTCGAAGGTTGGTTTATTAGGTGGGAAAACGGCTGCTGTTGAGGAAATAGTAGGAACGGTTGCAAATAAAGCAACCCAACGAATTCATATAGAAGCAAATATCGCTCAAACAAGGGCTGGAATTGAAAGTAGTACAAACTTTATTGAGTTTAATGGAAGAGCGACAGCAAGGGGATTTTATGCTAAAGGTGGTTGGGCATCAGAGAGAATTAATAGTCATTTAGATGGCATAGATTTCAGTAAGGAGGTAAGCGTAGAATTAATCCCGAAAGGAACTATGTTACAGCAGCACCAAATGCCCAAAGATCCTATCGGTAATTACTTTACTGTTTTTGGTGTAGATAGAGCTAAGCTTGGTATCTATACTTCAGGTCGAACAACAAGAAGTTATGTTGCTACCTCTGATATAAGTGCACTTAGATCCACTACTGGTAATATCACTGACTCTTGGTCAATGCTTAAGTATAAATGGGAAATACGTTTAAGGGGCGGTGAAACACAGTATTTTACACACAATACTTTTGACTGGAGGCCAATGCCATGAGCCGTTTAGATCAGTTTGAAGATACTATAAATATTTTAAAAAATATTGTTGCAAATGAACTTCCAGGATATGTCGTTGCAGAGCAACTTATACAAGGATTTGAGCATGCAAAGGGGATAGAAGAAGGTATAGTTTGCAACATTGAATTACTGAAAAATTTATGTGATTTTGGTTTACCTTATAGAGACATAGAAGCATTTGATGGTAAAGTTATTGAGTCAGTGTATGGTTCATTTGAAGAAATGAAAAAATTATTGAACGAGAGGCTAAGTAAATGAGTCAGTTAATGCTGTACCAACCTAAAGAAAAACCTTTAGATCTTTTAAGTGACTTGAAATTTTTTTTTACAAGCATACCTGAGATAAATCAAGCCTATTACTGCAAAGCTAGCCTTGCTGAAAATGGTGGAATAGCAGAACGAACTCTTATTGCGGTTGAAGTAGAAGGAAATAAAGATATTTATGCAGATTTAAAAGAGTTTAATTGCCTAAAAAACAAATATAAAGAAGAGGTTATTTATGTTCATATAGATGAGTCCCCTTTTAATAGATATTTTAGGAGTGAGCTGCCATTTTATAAACGAGGAGATTGATTAGTCGTATACCAAAACCTACCAACAGGTCATTATATTAGTAAAAAATGTACAAAAGAAAACAATGTATATGTTAATACAGGAAGACTTCCTTATATCAATGGTGATTGAAACGATGGTTTTAGCAGGTCATTGGGGTCAAATTATCGAGTAAAATTAAGTGATTATTGATGATTAAATTCAAAATTCAAGGCTTGACCCCGTGCACTTCCGTACGACTACTGGGATAGCCACGGGCTGTTCATGAACATTTTTAAAGCAACAAAAGGCTCAAAAAATAATCCAGATCCCAGCAAATACGTTTTAATCGTGAGCGTACGCTTCGCTTTTTACCATTGGGTAATTTTGCTTTTACCAGACAGAGCAATATAGCCTAGGCCCAATAAATTGATTATAAACAATGACTCTGAAAAAGCTCATCAATAGAGCATCCAAGAGTTCTGTGGAGAGTTTTGGCTTGTACCCATTTGTGTTCAATAGGATTAAGATCTGGGGAATATGGAGGCAAATATTCTAAAATCATCCCTGCTTTTATTAATTGTTCTTGCATTTTTTTATGCTTATGAAAAGTAGCTATTCTTCTTTGAAAAGAACAGCGCTTTTCTTCATCTGCTTTAGGGTGATTCCATGTTTTTTTATAGCTGATTTTTAATCGAATTAGAGCAGTGCGAATCCCAGTCTTGCTCACGTTAAACCGTTTAGCTCGCTCATATTGATAACTATCTGGATGCAGTTCCACATCTTTTTTAAGGGCTTCCATATCTATTTTTGTCGCAGGTTTATTTCGGTTCTTTGGGGGTTCTAAATGAATAAGCCAACGCATTACGCTTGCTTTACCTACTCCAAAACGGATTGCTACTTCTTCAATACTTAAACCTTCTGCGGCTCTTACTTTTAATACTTTTTTCCGAAAATCTAATGAATACGTCATAAGCTAATTATTATAATCAATTTATTCGGATTAGGCTATAAACGAGATCTGGCCCAACCAATAGCCACTCCATTTTATGAATATAGTGCAATTCCTGATGAGGAGCAGTATAGTGCGATTCCTGAGTCGGATAGGTCTTGTGCTATTCTTCCAAAAAATGAACTTCATGAGTTTAGCTCTACTCCAAATCCACAGGCATTCACTAGCGTATGGAGTAATGATAAAATGCAAATGAGTATTAAAGGAAGCACATTAACACCGGAGTTAGTCGATTTGCATTTTTTATTAGAATCGCCTTTAACTGATGAGTTGCCAGTGGGTTATAGCCCTATCCCTGATAATAATGATGTTTCAAATAACTCTAAGGGTCAATATAATATTAATTACAATGTCCTGATTGTTAAAGAAAAAGGGTGGCGTTATAAAAATATTGCTTCTAGTTCATATTACTTAACGACACCAGGTTCCCCTATTGCTGGAGACGCAAGTGACGAATTGAAGATCAAATCTGTTGATGCAATCATCACCGCAGCAATTGATAAGAATTTAAATTTACATGACACTGCACACGTATTAGCAATCGCCCATCACGAGTCAATGTTTAATCCTTATGCCGCTGCGGGAACAACCTCTGCATCGGGGCTTGGCCAATTTATTAATGACACGGGAGGAGAGTATGGTATTAATAAGAAGAATAGATGGGATATAGATACTCAAGCTAAAGCTTTAGTAAGCTATTTCATATATAATAAAGAAAAAATAAATAGTTTTGGATTTTCAGAAGAACATATTTATAGGCTTCACCATGACGGTTCCAATAGTACCAAAATTATTGGTTCTGAAGGTTTAGCTACATCACGTAAAAATGTTATCCCAATGATAAGAGTGTATGAAAATGCTATTAGAAAAATTTTTTAAAAGTGTGGCCTTATGTACCTTGTTCCTTATTTTCTTGCCTAAAGCAGAGGCTACTGTATTTAAAAGAAAATGTGGTGAATACAATTACATTGTTGAATCTTATAATAGAGTTGATATTTTTGCGGCAAAATATAAGCTTTATTTTCAACATAATGGCGGGAGGAAGAGGTTATTTTTTCAAGCTGATCAAGGAGGAATATTGAGTGCTGCTTGTATAAAAAATAAAAAAAATCAAGACCTTATGCTTTTTCAAGAAATCAGTGGTGGTAGTGCTGGACCAGAAGATCGATACGGAGTTTTTGATCCGCGCGCAAATAAAATTTTGGTCAAGCCATTGGATTGGGATAAAGGAAATTCAGCAGAGGTAGAAGCATTAATTGGCTATCCACCTCCTTTTCCAATGGACGAAGATAAAGATCGTATTTTTTTCTGTTGTAGTAATTCATTGTATGAGGACGAAGATTAAAAATCGTGAACTTAAGGATGTATATGATACCCAAAATTTTTTTTATTAAATGTATATTTTTTTCTTCTCTTTTTGGACTTTCTTTTTTTGCTTATTCTAAAACAATGGGAAAGTGTGGCGATATGTTTCTTCGAATAGGAATATCTGAAGGAAAAAACAATACGTTACGTCAGTTTCAACTTTATGGAAAAAAAGCAGAGGGAGCAGAGAGCCTTTTATATACCACTAAAAAAGGAAGTTATTTTTTTGTAAGATGCATTAAAAATAAAGAAAAATCACCTTTAGTATTATTTCAAGAAATAGAGGGGGTAAATGCCTGTCCCGAAGATACCTTTGGTGCTTTTGATGTAAAAACTAATACTATGTTGGTTAATCCCATAGATTGGCCAATCGGTAATCAAGGGCAAATTGAAAAATTGTTGGGAAGAGCACCTCCATTTGTAAATGGGAGAAGCGGAGGCTTTTTTTGTTGTTTTAATGAAGATTATTAATAAACATCTATGAACCTACGATACCTCAGGGTCAGGCCTTATTTTTTGCGGATTATACGCCAGTTTGGGAGGCCTGGCCTCCCTACGGCGTGCGAATCCCGATAATTTACCTGAGGCAGACAAATCCTTGCTCAGGGTTGATTACGATTATGATGAAGTAGGTAATATCCGCCATACCGCAGTACAGGCGAAAGCAGTCGGTACTCG
>NZ_CBCSKT010000051.1:0-21795 GCF_965140895.1 Legionella sp.
TATCACCCAAGGATGGGGCTTGAAGGATTGGGGGTAACCTGCGCCATTTATCCGCGCTTTTATACCACTGCTAACAGGCGTTTGCTATTTCTTTCTTTTTGTTCTCCTGCTCATCGAGATAACTGTATGTAAAGACCTGCTGAGCACAAAAATCATCATGCTCAATAAGCTTAAATGGTGTTCCTGATAGATCTAGGCGGCCTTTAAAACTCAATTGATTCAGGATGTGATTTGCTCGCTCTGTCCTACTTCCATAATGAACCTCATCAAAAATTACTAAATCCCATTTTATTTTAGGTATATCTTGTAGCCTTTCTTTTGTAATGCCTTGTTTATCAATCCACAAGTCCTGAAGTGATACGCACAATACACTAGGTTTATTGTGTTTATGAAAATCTGAGTGAGATTCTAAACATGGCTCTGTAGATATTTTTGATTTGGATTTTGCTCGAATACCTATCCATCCATCAAAATCAACGTGTTCATTTACGGCCTCGACCCATTCACCAATTACATCTGGCTTATAGGTTATAACCAATATTCGTTTTGCATTTAAAGCCTTGGCCAGATGTATACTTGTAAAACATTTCCCAAAGCGCATTTTAGCATTAATTAAAAATCGATCAGGATGGGTTGATGCTCGAATTACATCAGCAGAATATTCTTTTAAAAACCATTTTTTTGCTTTTTCCACAGCATGCTTTTGTTCATCTCTAAGTATGTAATTATCACGTCTAGGGCTACCATAAACAACTTCATTGTATGCTCTTTTAACATCGTCAAATGTTGCATAGAAAAATTCTCTTCCCGGACTATCTTCAATCCTTTTGAAACCGTTTTTTTTCAATTGTTCATGTACATGATGATCTGTTTTACCCAATGGAAGATTACCCAATAAAATATACTCTGGATATTCAGGATTACTGGTTCCAAATTGTTGTTTTATTCTCTCTTTATAGCCACCGACTTTAGAATGTCCAACTTTCACTCTTCCTTTTTCTAAATCAGAGGGAGTGGCATAAGCATATAGTTCCAGTCTTGTCATTATGACCATTCCTCAACTTTTTTCTTGATGTGTAGTTGTTCCTCGGCATTTAGTTGAAAAAGTTCAAATAATTCTGAATCAGTCCATTTTTTAGAAATATCGACATAAGGAACCCAATCCCAACGATCCTTTGTAACATCTTGAGTTATTTTTCTTAGCCCAATTAAATACCGTGAAAAGTCGGTTTGGAGGTATTTAATTAAATTGTGAGCCTTATCTATCTCACTAAATGCACCAATAATATTGTAAGTTTCTGTTGTAATGACACCCTTATCAATCAAAAATATCTGATTAACAGGAACTGTTGACCGTCTATTTCCTTTCGAACCTCCTGCAGCTTTAGGAACTGCAACTTTCCAAAGATCGATTTTATCCCTATTTTTTTTGATTAGATCCAAGCCAATATGCTTTATTACCCGTCCTCTGGATAAACAAGGTATTAAGTGACCATTCCTCAAGTCAGAATTTATATTTCTAGTGAAATAATTTGTAGCTAAACCAAAAGGGTTTCTAGCCCATGCTAAAGAACTAATATATTGATTTTTCCAGTTTTTCTTAATTTTTCTAACTATCGAGTATGCTAAGGGATCATCTGTAATAATATCAAACTCATTCAAATTTAACTCAATTTGATAATTATCATCACTGAAAGCGGTGAATCCGCTGTGGTTTTTTACGTAATGTAAAAAACAAACCCCGCCATTAATATCTACTGTAGGGAAAACGTCACCAGAATTTTTAAAGTATTTAAGATTCTTAATTTTTCCAGAGTTCATCATTTCCAATCTGAACTGATCAAGCCCTTTTCCGCCATTAAACCAGCGTGCCGGAATTACTAAAACAAACTCATCTATCATTTTAGAGTCAATTAAAGACTCAACAAAATAGTTGTATATTGATTTAGCACTTTTCCCGAAACCACCATCTGATTCTTGATAAGGAGGATTACCTACAGCAATAATTTTTCTCGGTTTTGAGCAGGAATTTATATAAGCGAGCATGTTATGAAACTCCTTTTTAAATATATTGTGATCAAGTCGACCATCAATCTCTGATAAATAATTCCCATTCCTAATAATTTGATTATATTTATCACTATGTGAGTTCGTATTCCCTAAAAAAGTTCTTAGACTCAGCTTGTAATGCCTATCATCCGGTGATAAACCCAAATAACGATTAGATTCATACAACTCTTTTTTGATACTTTCTAATGCTAACGGTTGGCCAACTAATCTGCTCTTATGCCAGCAACTAGAAAAAGCACATGCAAGTAGTATTTCTCCTGCTTTGCAAAATGGATCAAAAAAAACCACTTTTTCATCAAGAAAATCATTTCTATCTAAAAGTGAAACCAGATCACGTGCCTTCTCCATGGTCATGATTTGTTGATCTCGCCCAACAACATTTCCCAAAATATCTACTACGTGAGTGGTCTTAAATATTAAATTCGGTTCCATAACTCACCCGAACTCATACGATCATTGTGATTCTGAGTAAGTTTAATATTGTTAACGGAGGATAATATGCTGGCAAACTCAAAACCGTTCTCCTTGCATCGATGTTGACTAATACCTTCAATAAATTTTATTGCATGCTTATATAGACTTGGCACAGACGGCTTAACGCTCTCTTTTTTAAAATACTCAATCCAACTTAAATCAAAATTAATAGGCCGATGTTTATTTCCAGACAACCACTCAGCACTAGTTCTGGTTTTTCTTGCACTTAAGTCACATAGTTTTTTATTATTTTCCATTGCTGATAGCATTTCATTTTCATGAATATGCCAACTGATAGCGCATAATAAATGTGCCATATAATCTTTATCTCTATTTAGAAGCTCTTTATTATTAGTAATGTTGAGTTTTTCTTTTAGGAACTCTAACGAATTGATGAATACTCGCGCACGGCATTCGTCAATATTTTGAGCATCAATATCAATTGCCCACAGAGTATTTATAGAATTTGCTACAGAGTAATATGCTGCATGCTCTTTTGAGTATTTAGCCAAGGATTTATCAAATATTGCTTTTAATCGTTTTGAAAAGATTGATATAACAATATTCCCATGCCCACAGCATGGTTCAAAAAACGCGAGGCGTTCATCATCCCAAGAAAAGTTGCGATCACGAGCTAAAAGCTGGAGCATATCATCCACATAACTATCAGGGGTAAATACCTCGCCAAACTCTTTTATCCTTTCTTTCGTGCGATGATGTAACACGTGAGGCTCAATAATACTCTCCATGCTGACCTCTATAGTCATGTGGTTAAGTATTATTTATTATAGAACAACATTGAATATATTGTTTTTGTTCAAAAAATTGTCATTGTCTTTGAATTGATAATTAAGATTGAGCTACATTATCTCTCATAATCTGCTGATATATTTTTGCGGCTTCGATAGGGCCTTAGTGGTTTAATATTTTTATCAGATAAAACGCTCACTAAATTTCCTAATCTTTCAGCATCCGCTATGCTTACACGGCCATCAAGAGCCGCTCGCAATATATCATCTTTTAACTTAGATATATTCTTTTGGAATTCAATACCTGTAGATTCACGGTTAGCCTTGGGTATTAAACGCTCCATGCACAAACGCAATGCTGTTACATCCCCCTCCAATGCGAGTTCAATCATTTTTGCTACTAACTCCTCTGCATGAGGGTCTAGCATTTTTGCCAGTTCAGTACGCTTATTAGGCACTCCCTTTTGTCTACCTTTGGGATTTCCTGATTGTCCAGCTTTGAAAGTCATAGCTTGCTCCTAACTTGTTTTTTACAAGCACTTTACCCGATATTCCTAATTGCCAGGGCAAAAACATGTGTGCCTATAAATAATACACTTTCTAATTAAATGAAAAAAAGTTCAGATGTTACTTGACACTGTTTTTTGCTATTTGTCCAATATTTTTGTTGATTTTATGCATTCACATCAAACATGCATATAAGACTCAAATGCCCCCCCTAGAAGATCGAATTAATTTCAAACAATAGCGGGTTAACGGTATTTAAATAAAATGTCGCATATCGCGTTTACAGAGGAAAAAATTGATCAAAAAATAAAATGTTATCATTTGATTATTGTATTAATCACATAAGGAATTCCTATCATGATACTTACAATTGCAGACCATTTTTCCATCATCAAAGATCCAAGACAACAAAGTAAAATTGAGTATGAATTATTAGATGTCATATTTTTGTGTGTGGTTGGAATGATTTGTGGTGCAGAGGCATGGGATGATATGGAGATGGTTGGTGAAGCCAGATTAAATTGGTTTCAAAATAAAGGATTTCTTCTTAATGGAGTACCTACGGAGGAACGTAATAACCCCGTAAGGTGCCTTAATTTAGGACAGCAAGTCGTAAGGGTTGCCTATCATCTTGCGGGCGTAGGAGGTTGGAAGAAGCAAATGCTCATCTGTAATGGGTGAGATAGAGCAATGCTCAACACGAAAGTTTGGAGAATCGACTTAAGATGGGAACGCAAATGACGGCACAGGTATCCCCTGTGGCTGGTGCCCCCAAAGCTCGCGAACAAACATGGGACACCATCGAATGGGATCATGTGAAAGCGCAAGTAAAACGACTGCAAATGGGTATTGCGAAGGCTTATCGTGATGGAAAATTAGGCAAGGTAAAATCCTTGCAATGGCTCCTCACGCACTCACGAAATGCTAAATTATTAGCGGTGAAACGAGTGACAGAAAATCGAGGCGCTAAAACGCCCGGTGCTGATAAAATGGTTTGGCGCACGGCCAACCAAAAGATGGAGGCAGTGTCAGCCTTAAAAAGACACGGCTACCAACCTCAATCGTTACGATGGATTTACATCCCGAAAAAGCAATCAGGGAAACCTGGAGGCTTTCTTGCAAAACATCCGCGACACGATTAAATCAAACGCCACAGCAAAGACAGAGAATCTCATCCGTATATTAAATCCAAAAATACGCGGCTGGGCAAATTATCATTCACACATCTGCTCTAAGCAAGCGTTTTCAAAAGTAAGTCACCTCATCTTTAAAGCTCTGTGGCAATGGGCTAAACGTCGCCACCCCAGCAAAGGAGCCGGATGGATCCGACAAAAATATTTTCGAAGCGAGGGAAATCGACACTGGGTATTCTTTGCGACTACCAAGGATACACAAGGAATGAGAGCGTATCTGGACCTAGTCGAAGCTACTGCAACACCCATCCGGCGGCACATTAAAATCAAAGCTGCGGCAAATCCATACGACCCTGAGTACACAAGTTATTTCGCTGAGCGGCTTAAACGAAGCCAAAGGAAAAGCAAAGCAAATAACTCAAGCAAGCAGACGAGTATGGGTTCCATGGTGGGAAACTAAGCGGCACATCGATAAGTAAGTTAAACCGGATGGTGATGATTCACCGTCTTGCCAAGGCTTGAGCCGTATGATGCGAAAGTATCAAGTACGGTTCTTAGGGGACGGGGCTACAGTAATGTAGCCTTGTTACCTGACCCTGCATTACTTGATTTGCTTGATGTCAAAGGATGTATCGTAACCATAGATGCCATGGGCTGTCAGGAAGAGATTGCTGCAAAAATTATTGATAAAGAATCGGACTACATTCTAGCAGTAAAGGGTAATCAAAAAAATTTACATCAGGAAATCATTGATTTTTTTGAATGCGCAAAACAACATGACTTCAAAGGAGTTACGCATGATTATGTTGAGGAAATAAGTAAAGGGCATGGTCGAGTCGAAACGCGTAAATCATGGATATCAACTTGTTTGGAGACCGTAGCGAATAAAGAAAAATGGTCTGGTTTAACAGCAATTGGAATGGTTGAGTCTGAACGTTATATTAAGGGTATCACTACCATTGAGCGCTGACACTACTTCACTTCAATAGCACAAAATGCAGAGATTTTTGCTCATGCTGTGCGCTCTCATTGGGCTATTGAAAATAAATTACATTGGGTGCTTGATGTTACTTTTAAAGAGGATGCATCCAGAGTCAGGAGAGACAACTGTGCGGAAAATTTGGGCGTTATTAGACATGTCGTCATTAATATTTTGCGCCAAGACAAAACAACAACAAAAAGTGTAAAAGTACGACGCTATAAGTGTGCAATAGATTCTGTGTATGCAAACAGAGTTCTTCATGGATTATTTTAGAGCACACATGTTTTAGCCCTGGGACTCTGTGTTAATAAAATCCGTTTACCCTAAACATTACATTGAAAAAACTGTTCCATTCCCTTCACTCTTGAAAATCAATTTGAAGGAAATTTAGTAAAACCATTTTATGGTTTCGATGCAGAAACGTTCAATTGTTATTTACTCTCGCAAGTAAGAAAACAACCATTCAAGTACATCAAACTGAGCGCCTTACAACGCTCAGTTATTGCCCACTAGAGCTGATATTCCTTTGTACTTGTTACATAAATTACAAAGCTACCCTTCGTTATCTATGTAAACACTGCTTACCTTTACCTCATTCCCTTCTTCATCTCATCCATTAATGCCATACCCTCCTCCAATTCATCCTTTAGTTCCTCTAAATTGAATGACGAATCTGCTTCTTGGGAATTTTCTCTTCGTTGTTGCTCCATAAATACACTAAAATTTTGCAGATAAAACGCATCTACCTTTTGAGATTCTTGCGCTTTTTTGATGTATTCACTGCCTTGTTTTAACTCCTCTAAACTCTTCTCGGCCTCAAGCACCTTCTCTTCGGGAACATCAAGCTGACTTTGTTGCTCTGAAATTTCTGCTACGGTCTGTTGAAGACGGTCTAAATGAGCCTGAATACGCCCTTTCTTTTGGGTCAATTGTTCGGAAGTATCTTTTACAATTTGTGCATTTTCAACCAAAGACTGTTGTTCTGTTAGCAATGCTTGATTGAGTTCGATAGTTTCTTTGGCCATTAATGTCACTGCTTGATAACGATGATGTTCATGAGATACCATTAATATATGTGCAGAAACAGTAATAAATAATGCGGTAAGGGCTAGCAACATTGATGCCCCAACGAAAATCCCTACAACTCCTGCAGCAAAGGAAATCCCGAGGACCGCTTGTAACTTAAACCATAACGATTTTTCAACCCATCCTGAGCAGATTTCATCAAACCAGCTCTTTTTTGCCAAAGTTCGACGCATCAGTTCGCCTGACGCATCATCAGGCAGTTGAAATTGTTCTATAAACAACCAAGAGCACCAAGAGCTCACGGTGCTGTAAGCCCAATAAAAAAATCGAAGAAAAAACCAGTATTCTTTTGCGTTAAATTCAGGTTGCGCCATAGTAAACTCCTTTAAATATTTGCTGGTCGTATTTCAGTTTGTGGAACCTGTTCTTGGACAGACTGGTTCTCTTTTTTGGGTGCATAGTGCTGTTTGAAAAATCGCACCAGCTCACCGGCTCCCTTTAATTGAGTTTGTAATTCAGTAATTATTCCCTTCTTTTCAGCAAGTTCTTTTTGAAGAACCTCTATTCCGTCTTTTAATTGCTGAGTAAGCTCTGTTTTCTCATCCAATAAATTTTGGAGTTGTTGGTTTTGTGCCAATAAAAACTCAAGGGCAGACTCCTTAACCTGCAGTAAACGCCTCAATTCAGTTTGAGATTTCGCTTCTTCAATTTTTTGACGTGCCACATCTTCTTGCTCAACGAGAGCTACGGAGTCAATCGAATCGGTATGTTCTTGTGAAAGCTCTTGAACCTCTGCAACCTCATTTAGTACCTCTTCACGACCTCGGTGAAGTATTTCGGCCTGCTTCTTCTGGGATTCTGTGTGGCTATTATTACTATTGGAGTTTTTGTTCTGGTACCAATAATAGCCCCCCCCTCCTCCTAAACCAAGAAAAGCAAGTACTGATGCGATTGCAGTGCCTGTTGATGCACCACCTGAGGCAGCCGCAGCTACGATTGGGACAGCAATTAATGGTAATGGCATGATATTCCTTTTAAGGTTGAAATGACTTAAATAAAAACAATTTCCTAGAATCTGACCACATAATACCCCATCCGACCAAATAAAATCAATCATGTTTTTTTATAAGACATTACCCCGCTTAATTGAGCTGCAATTTTGTTTGGATTGAGGAAATGAGTTTGGAGAATCAGCATAAACAGTACTACTAAATAAAAAAGCGCCGAATTATAGATCCCTTATTCCGCAGTAAATTTATGATTTAAAATCTGCAAAAAAAACGTGACATGGATCGTTGATTTTGATCATATGCTGCCCTTTTGGCAGGAAGTAATGGACGCATCAAAATATGATGTAACACGTTTAGATCATTTAGGTTTAGTCGCTGGATTTTGTAAAGAAATAGGACTAACCGAATGGGTGAATACTCGCTTTCCGAAAGAGTCCCATAATAGCCATATCAGTAATGGCCAGTTATTTGTTGCGATGCTACTTAATGGGCTTGGTTTTGTAAGCCGCACGCTGCATGTATATCCTGAATATTTCAAGGACATTCCTACCGAGCGCCTATTAGGTGCAGGTATTCTGCCCCAACACATCAACGATGACCTTTTAGGTCGCTTTTTAGATAGTCTGTATGAACAAGGTGTATCATCACTTTACCAGGAACTGGCGTTAAAAGTGATAACCTATCTTGGCTTACCTTGTCGCAGCCTCAACTTAGATGCAACAAGCGTTCATTTGGATGGTGAATATTACAGGGATATCGATGCACAAGCGATTCACATCACTCAAGGATATAGTCGTGACCACCGGCCTGATTTAAACCAAGTGGTGCTCAATTTGATTACAGAAAATAAAGCTGGCATTCCTCTGTATATGAAGGCCTGTAGCGGAAACAGCCAGGATGGCCAAAGTTTTAAAGAGATTGTAAAACAACACATTAAAAGCCTGAAAGCGGCTTACAAGAACACTTATTTTATCGGTGATGCCGCGCTTTATACAGAAGAAACAATCCATGCGCTGTCTTGTGAGGAGCAATTATTTATTACACGCGTTCCACAAAAACTAAAAGAGGCCAAGCACCTGGCAACCAAGGCGAAGCAGGTTGAGTGGATACCTTTGGAAGAGGGATACTACGGTCATTGGACTACCTCTCAATATGGTGGAGTAGCTCAGCGTTGGCTTTTAATCAAAAGCAGTGAAGCAAAGGCCTGTTTATTATTGCAACTAATGACTGCTCAGAAGATCTCTCCATGCAGTTTATTCTGGAGGAGTACAAGTCACAACAAGCTGTAGAGCGTGGATTTAGATTTTTAAAGAGCCCTGATTTTTTAACCTCTTCCTTATTCCTGAAAAAACCAGAGCGTATAGAGGCTTTATTAATGGTCATGACTTCTTGCCTCATGGTTTACGCCAGTATTGAGCATCAAATTCGAAAGACCCTGGTTGATAACAATGAGTCTTTCCCTGATATGAAGAAAAAACCAACCCAGAAGCCAACTGCCAAGTGGATATTCTTTTGCGTTCAAGGGATCTCTATCCTGACTATAGAGAATACACACCAAGTGGTTACTAATATGATGGATAGGCAACGGATAGTACTCAATTGTCTTGGAAAATCATATTGGGAGTTTTATTCATGATTTTACTGCGGAATATGAGATTGAAGTGATGTAGTGTCGGCGCTCAATGGTAGTGATACCCTTAATATAACGTTCAGACTCAACCATTCCAATTGCTGTTAAACCAGACCATTTTTCTTTATTCGCTACGGTCTCCAAACAAGTTGATATCCATGATTTACGCGTTTCGACTCGACCATGCCCTTTACTTATTTCCTCAACATAATCATGCGTAACTCCTTTGAAGTCATGTTGTTTTGCGCATTCAAAAAAATCAATGATTTCCTGATGTAAATTTTTTTGATTACCCTTTACTGCTAGAATGTAGTCCGATTCTTTATCAATAATTTTTGCAGCAATCTCTTCCTGACAGCCCATGGCATCTATGGTTACGATACATCCTTTGACATCAAGCAAATCAAGTAATACAGGGTCAGAACTGGTGCGGTGAATATTATCTTCCCGTTTCCAGCTCCCGCCACGTCAAACGCAGCATGCGGTTTTCCCGCACTACGCTTTCCTAGTACCTTCGTATCAAGCTTATGTGACCTATCTGACTGGTGACACTTTCGGAACGTAGTATCGTATTTGATAGTCTGAGAATAGCCCTAGTTTTTGATACATCCATTCTCTACTCCACCTTTCCCAGCCGAAGCCTCCCAATTTTCTGGCACGCATTAAATTACGCCTAACCTTCTTTTCTACCCAGTCCTTAACATAAGTAAAACATCGACTTGTATTTCCAACTCTAAAGTAGTTCACCCAACCTCTTAAAATCGGATTAATTAGATATATACCCATTGCACCTTGATACAATCTAATTATTGCTTGATGCTGCCAACCTATAAAGCCCAATAAAACAATTAAAAGGCCAACTAAAATTTTTTTCATTTTTTGATCCAAGTTTAATATTCTTCATTTTCATTAAGTAAGACAGCCCCGTTGAGGAATCTATTTAGCTAGTTTTATCGTCCTTTTTTTCTTCATCAATCTCTTGTGTAATTGCTTTCATCTGTTTATCAAAATCCGACTCAAAAAGACGATCTTGTACGATTCTATATTTTTCAAACTCACTTTCAGCATGATCTTTAGCAATTTTTGCACTAATCTTTCCTGCATTTTTCAAAATTTCACGCTCATCAAATTCAAGAAATTTATCTAATCGTATAGCCCAATCCTCCATTGTCATTGGAATTTTTCGTCTGGCACGATCTTCTGCTAATTCTAAATAGGCATTCACTATACGTCCGAGAGAATCTAATTCTTCTGCTGTTAGGTAATTTTTTGCAATTGGCACATCAGTTTTAAGAATTTTTCCATGTGGGATCTGTTCCCAGCTTGTGAGTCCCATATGCGGTTTATTACTATCTGCGCGATTGAGTATAAGCTCTGATGCAGTGTGGCCATGAATTGCGTAATGAAGTTTATTTTGTACTTTAGCGAAAAAATCTCGTGTCGTTGGTGCATTTTTATTGTAATCAACACTGGTTGCATAAATATCGGTGATTTTTTGATAAAAACGACGCTCACTGAGGCGAATTTCACGAATTTCAGCCAGCAATGCCTCAAAATAGTCTTCGCCAAGAAAGCTGCCATTCTCAAGCCGTTTTTTATCAAGTACAAAACCTTTAATGGCAAACTCTTTCAAAACTTGAGTTGCCCATTGGCGAAATTGTGTTGCACGCTTGGAATTCACCCGATAACCAACAGATATAATAACATCCAAATTATAATGCTCAACTCTACGAGAAACTTGTCTCTCACCTTCTTTTTGAACTATTAAGAATTCTTTAATAGTTAAATTTTGTACAAGCTCTTTCTCTTCATATATATTCTTAATATGAGTGTTCACATTAGCCGTTGTCACATCAAATAACTCAGCCATCAGTTTTTGAGTTAACCAAATGGAACCCTCTTCATAGCGTACCTCAATGCCACTCTCCCCAGCTTGTTGGGTAAAAATAAGGAACTCAGCAGTACTATTGCGAATAATTAATTTGTTTTCTGGAAGTTTTTTGTTCATATGGTAAAGACCTTTATATTAGTGCAGATGCCGTCTGCACAATTTCATTTATTCCTATTTTGCAATTTGGGAGTCACTGACTCCCAAATCTATAATCAAGTAATTACGAGAGCGTTTGCTTTATTTATCCACGGTCAATTCTTTTGCCAATTCAGCTTCTAGCTCTTCAATCGTTGGGAGGTTTGTTTTAATTTCTTCAGGTAGTGCTTCTGATAATTTATATTCAGCAAGCCCAATTGGCTTATTGATGTCGCGTAACGCGTATTCTGCAGTTACATTATCTTTGGTTTTACACAAAATCAGACCAATTGATGGATTATCACTGGGATGTTTTACTAAATCATCCATCGCAGACAAATAAAAATTCAGTTTACCAGTGTATTCTGGTTTAAATTCTTTATCTTTTAATTCAATCACTACAAAGCAGCGCAATTTGAGATGGTAAAAAAGTAAATCAATATAATAATCTCGTTTACTGACTTCCAAATGATATTGCCGGCCGACAAAAGCGAAGCCAGCACCTAATTCAAGTAAAAATTTCTCCATATGATGCACTAATGCATTCTCAACTTCGCGCTCCTGTGCATCATCACCAACACCTAGAAAATCAAAAATATAAGGATCTTTGAGTGTATTTTGTGCCAGATTTGATATAGGAGATGGTAGATTAGCTTTAAAGTTACTAACTGCTTGCCCTTCGCGAAGATGTAAAGACTTTTCAATTTGCGAAGTTACCATACTACGTGACCATCCATGTTCTATAGTTTTTTCAAAATAAAATACTTGATCCTTTTTATCAGTAACTTTCTCTAAAATAACGACAATATGAAACCATGGCAATTGTGCAGCAACCTACTGCACAAATTCAATTTCAGGGTATTGCTCAGAAAATTTTCGCATATACTTCAAATTTCGTGAACTAAATCCCTTCATTTCTGGAAAGCTTGTTTTTAAATCTTTACTTAACTGATCAACCACTTTTGCGCCCCACCCATGCTCAGACTGAGACTTAAGAATTTGAACACCTATATGGTGATAAAGCAAAATCAGCTCGTTGTTAACTCGCAGAGCAGCTCGATAACGAGAAGACTCTACACGCTTTTTCAAATTATCAAAAAAGACACCATAGGAAGGATCGGTTAGCTATTGTATCATTACTGCTCCTTGTTATTATTTTTGCGTATTTCGGGTACCAAACTGGGTACCTAAAAATAGTTGAACACAGGCGCATTTTATCGGACAAGCTTAGACAATACAATATATCAAATGGCTTGATATATAAGGAATATTGGATTTATATGGATGAGAAAAAACTTAAAATTTCCTGCCTCATAAGGGGCAGGTCGGAAGTTCGAATCCTCTCAGGGACGCCAATGAAATCAATTGTTTATGAGTGTTTCCGTTGGTAATCCCCCCCGAAAAATAGCTGGTGTCAAAAGTAGAATTTTCTCGTAATCTATGACGAAGGAAATTCTTCATGAAAAGATCAAAATTTACAGGCAGCGAAATCCACTCCATTTTAAAACAAACGGAAGGTGGAACGCTCGTTTCGGAGCTTTGCTGTGAATATGTGAGTAAGGGATTGGAACAATGGGCTCATGAAAATCAGATACCGTTAATTTTTATCCAACCAGGCAACCTTCAACAAAATGCTTATTCTGAAGTTTTAATGATAAGCCGTAATGTATACCAATACCGCTCATGCCGTGGCGAAGATACAGTATTAAGACACCGTATCCGAGAAATCGCTGAAACGCGGGTTGGTTATGGTTATCAACGTATTCACGTGCTGCTTCAGCGCGAAGGCTTTGGGGTGAAGAAGGGCTTAACCTTCGCAGGAAGCGCCCTCGTCGGCATGTGGCAGGTGCTCACCGAAAAGAGCGGCAACTGGCCTCTACTTTTAATGAATGCTGGAGCATGGATTTTGTTGCTGATAACTTGTTTAATGGCAGTTTTCGGGATGAATGTTTGAATAGCCACTGGTTTCTTTCTCTTGAAGATGCTAAAACAAAATTGAAG
This sequence comes from Legionella sp., assembly GCF_965140895.1. GTDB lineage: Bacteria > Pseudomonadota > Gammaproteobacteria > Legionellales > Legionellaceae > Legionella. The sequence goes on from NZ_CBCSKT010000051.1 coordinate 13,609, forward strand.
AATGGCAGCAGTATTATAATGAGTTCCGACCTCATTCTTCATTGAACAATTTGACGCTAAATCAGTTCTAACAGAAGGTGTTAAGCGCCAGTTTTTCTAATTAATGCCGGATCGATTTTTGGGAGAGAATCACCATAACTCCTACCAAGCTATTGTATCGCCATCAAAGCGGTGTAAGACATCTGCATGACTTTTAGAGATATTTTTGTCAGCTTGATCGAGCATTCCTGAGACACTTGCTTGTACTTCAATTAAGCTATTAGCACCACCCATATCAGTTTTAACCCATCCCGGATGAATTAACATCACATGAACACCTGTAGATTGAACATCAATAGCAAAGCTACGCATTGCACAATTTAAAGCGGCCTTACTTGAGCGATAAGCATAAGAACGACCTTGTTCATTATCGGAGATACTACCCATTCGCGAACTAATAACTAAAATATTTTTTTCTTCACTACCCTGAATATTAGGTAACAACGCATCACAAATTTTCACAACACTAATACAATTGACATTAAGTACATCAAGGAAGTTTTGTCGGTTAACGTTCCCAACAGTTACTCCTTGCTCACCACTAGTACCCGCATTATTAACTAGTAAATCAATTGGACGATTATTAAGTGTTTCTACCATCGAAGTAATATCGTTGTCATTGGTTACATCTAATTTAACCACCTCATCAGCCAACTGATTAAGGCTATCCGCCTTATCTGGATTACGGCAACATCCAATAATATAGTACCCTTTCTCTTTAAGTTGACGGCTAAATTCCAAGCCAATACCTTTATTAGCACCGGTAATGAGCGCAGTTTTCATATTATTATCCTCTAATTATAAATTATTCTGGTTTATTAAATTTCCAACGATGCCAAATGATGGGTGTAGTAGCAAGGATCTTCTGGGTCTTTCCCAATTACGGGGGCAGATTTAATCTGCCCGCGGAGCACTCTAACACGCACTCTATAGTTTTCAAAATTTCTAAATCTATAAGCTCTACGTTGAATGACGTTTCATTTTGCGATGGAACCATTCTGTTATTCCATTGGATTTACTAAACCGCCGCATTCTAGCCACTTCATCTTTCCGGGCAGTTAGTGTTTTGCCTAATGAGGCTAAGGCCTTTGACCACATCAAAGATTTTATGTTTTCTTAAATCACACAAGGGGGTGGCAAAGCCTTCTTTTTTGCTGAAGAAATGTTCATCGATACCCAGAACTACAGGAGATGGTTTCTCTGGGTTGCTCTTTCTGATGTACTAAATAATTAGAGGTTACTGTTTCTCTTATAATATTTTCAAAAATCCGAAAAGGAGTCTCTGCAATTTTCCTTATCATGGTCAGTTTCTCCAATTGAAATGCCTTTGATTCTACAAAAGGTATTGGTAATTCTCTCTCACAAACTCCATAATAATCACCTTCTACCGCATATGGTATTTATTTTAAAATCGATAATTTGAGCGGATTTTTTAACATTTCAAAATTGAATGCTTCTGCCATATCTAAGCCAAAAGCTAATTTATTTTTACCTGTATCAGCTAATCCATAGTTACCAGAAAGTTAGAAACCCGGCTCAGTTGCACCAAGCACCCTTTTTCTGAAAAAATAAAAAATCTTGCCACTTATCAACGTGAATTCATGCACGCTGTAGAAGAAAAAATGAAACTGAATGATAACCAGGAACGTGATGACGTGCAGGTATTAAGTCATGTAAACCCAGGCTTGTGGCTACAAAAAAATTTTAGCTTCCCACAAAGAAAGGCTCAGACTGGTAAGCAATCCCTCATGCGTTGTAACCTCCTGATTTTAGAGGAACAAAGTGATTCTAAAACAACAGGCGTACAGATAGCGTTTTTTGTCGCTAACCATTTGATTTCACTCCAGCCCTCAGGACTGGTTGCAGTGGAACAATATGTAAGGAGTCATGCAGAAAAAATCGCATATAATATTAAAGTGCCTACTTTAATCAAAGCTACAGAGATCACTGCATTTATGACGGAGTTAGCCAAGTTTATTTGCGCCTGGAATGGATCGGTTGATGCGAACGTAGCGAATCAAGCTCTTTGGGTTAAAGAATTATTTAGTCATCTGGGTTTGTGGGAGAGCTTACCTGAAACTTATAAAAACTATATGCAGGCGTACAGTGAGCAAAAAAAGTTTCCTAAAGTTATACGGGTATCTGGCGAGCAGGTATTTTCGTTTAATAATCTGGAGGGCCTATGCACCCAATATCAGGTGAGAAAACAGGGTATCGCGCCATTTTATTCAGAATTAATTTTTGAATCGATTGAGGGTATGGAACAGTTTTTTGTAGAGGTAGGCAAGCAGCCTAATATTAAATATGAGCAGGATATAAGAGATATGTGTTTGTTAGCGAGATGCATTAGCGTTTTGGAGCGTGGGCATTCTTGTGTAGAGAGGCATTACTTTCAAGCTGTTGGAGACAGGTCTGTTGACGTCCAATGGTACAATTGGCTTGATTATGATGCAGCAGTACAATCTCTTTGTGAGGACTATGCGCCTTTAAGTCTGGACCCGAAGTTATAGGAACCCTGGTTTAACCGCTGGAGAATGAAATTACTCGCCAAGTTACAGATAAGAAGGTACGAAAAAGAGACCTAAGCTAAGAAACGCACTGTCAACGGTTAAATTCTCTTAATACCAATTTAAATTTCGCATCGTAAAAAAATGAACCTCATCTTAAGAAACATATAGTTAGGTGGCTGGGCGAACCCCGGCCACACAACAAGCCCCGCCTTGTGTCAATAGTCATTTAAAATATAGATTGTCCTTTTCTAACAGATTTTCATTTTCAAGAGATAGATCTGCAGTAAAAAACATGATGTTGGAGTTGGTAGAAAACAATATGGGAGATTCTGTTGCGAGATCATGTCTCGCCTTATTTTCATTGATTGGTGTTTCAATTTGGGACAGAAGGGAGTCAACTACCTCTTCTGATGACGGATTGGCTTGCTTCGATTCCGTCAAATCAATTTCATCAAGAAATGCTAAGAGATCAGAGAGTGAATCTTGCGGCTGAACGGTACTATTGTCAGATAATGGGCTTAAGACTTCCCACAGATCAAGAAAGTTTTCTGTATAATGAACCGCTTGATGCGGTATCGAGGATGGGGTTGATTCCGTTGCCTCTAAAAGCTTTTTTAGCGTTGGAGAAAAATTTTTGTTTTTCACTAGTTCAATTATTTGATTTTTATTGAAATTTAACTCGAGTAAGGAATTAAAATGCTCCAATATGATTTGGATATTTTTACGTCCATCCTGGTGACTCACCAGCCGAACAATTTGTTCTGCCGTAAGCCCATAGTTTGTTAAGTCGTCATAATGCGTTAATAGATCCGCAATGCTCAGTGAGCCTTTAGACACACTCAACATCCGTACTATTTGTTCGGTTGTAAATTTGGGATTTAACTGACCATAATATTCCAATGATGCTAATAGATTCCCCAAGCCCCCCTGAGAACTGCCCATATTAACAATTTGCTCATGGCTGTAAATTTTGATAAGTTGTTCGTGGTGTTTTAATACATTTCGTACTAAACGATGTGAGGATGGTAGTAAAACAAGCATTCTTGCAAGTGTTTGATTGTAGCCCAAAGCAGTTAGGGAATTTATGTTTTTTACATAAGTCCCCATACTAAGTTCCTGCTTCTGGATAGCTCTCATTATCGAATCATTAATTTCTATCCCTGCTGGTACCTCAAAGTAGCTGTATGTACTGCTTGAATTGCTAGAGCCAACAGCTAATTGGGTATAATTGATTGAGAGTGTTTCATTTTCCTTTGCTTTTTTTATCGGTTGGCTTTGCTTATCTGATTGATTATTCTTTCTTTTTTTTCTATTGTCATCAGCTTGCAAGCTAGTTAACATCTGAGCATAACTAGGCTGATCAACGATCACTGGGGCTAAGTTCTCTATAGCCTGATAAAGTTCTCGAGATATAGGGGGATTGAAATTGGTATTATTATGATTATTTTTTCTCATGATTTTTTTTCAAATAAGAACAAAGTGCATTATTTTAATCCTATATCCTTAATGGAAAATTAAGAGTGTACAACTTTTTAAAATATTTTTTTACGATTAGGTTAATTAGTTGTTCAAAACATTAGCCAGATTGAATCCTGATTTAGCTCCACTGGTGAACAATCAACAAGCTCCTAGTTACATATCCCTTAAAACTAACTGTTTCGTCATAATAATAACTCATGTTATAGTCACACCTAGGATCTTATTCGAATATGGACATGTTCAATTTTTTATTTCACCCGATTGCTAGTTTCAGAAAATGGTATTTAGTCTCTCAAACAACAACTTATATCTGGAATAAAGAATATGCTTACTCCATTCTTAATCAACATCCAGATAAATTACTGTTAATTGAAAAATTATACGCAATTAGTCGACTTTATGATTCCATCTGGGAACTCTTAGCGAATGATCCTCGCGTGTGGGCCGGGGTAAATGCCCTGTTTGAACATAGCATGCTCACTAGAGAGTTGGTGGATTGGTTATTACAGAAAAAAAAATTTCCCATCAATAGCGTCATTGTTGGATATGAAGCCATTCGCGCATACACGTTATCTCCAGAAGACTTTTTTCTAACCTACAACAAATACAATCACATTGTTCCCTTATTAAGTAAACATGCACCTCTATTGAAATGTTTGTTAGAGACAGGATTAATAACAGGGAATGGGCTAAATTATTGGTTATCCTCTCCGGAAGAACTCCCCAACGAATTGTTATATGCTCATAATAACGTCAATCTAATAGAGCTTTTACATAAGTATGGTTTGATTAAACCCGGAGAATTAGTACCTCAAGGCGAATGGAAAAAATTAGGTTCATTTCCCCCCTCACATTTTGCGATACTTCTAAAACTAGAAACCTCGGGATTGCTAAATGAAGAAAACATGCAAAGAATCAGCTCTTGGTATCAAGATTTGCCGCTTTTAAATAATGCCTATCAGGACGAAGCTGAATTTAAACTTTGGGCCTCTCTATTATTAGACGTGACCACTAGTCGCAACTTATTTATCAAAGCAGGAACAGCTCGTTTTAGCAAAAATCTCGGCACCTTAACAAAAGAGGAATCATTAAGTACCTTTTGGGAACGCTGCCAAGACATTGAAAAACAAGCTCCGCCAAGTACAAACGCTTATAATACTCTCGCTAATTTAACTAAATTAGCCACGACATAGGAATTCAACCTAAACAAAGTGCCGTTATAATCTAAATATCCCTCATAGCTGGTATCAACTAATATGGGCTACATGGTTAAGTGGCAAGTTCACTGCGTAAATGCCCATATTTTTTCCCTGTAAAATAAATAAAGATCAAACATAAAACAGCGCAAACAGTTATTGGAATCCCCGGGTTTAAATGATTCTCAGAAGTTATAATTAAGGAAGGCATCAAGCCACCAAATAGAGTCAAACTCAAATTATAAGAGACAGCAAGCGCCCTACCTCGTTGGCTTAATCGGAACTGAGTGACCATATAGGCAGGCAGTGCCGCATTGAGTAATGCCTGAATGAGTGCGAAAAAAATTAACGTAATAATGCACAACGTACTATTAAGCCAAGGCAATACAGCAAAAACAACATAAGAAAACGCTAAATAAAGTAATGAGGCTATTTTTATTTGTCTTATTAAGCCAAACTTATCCGCTAAAATCCCTGCAAAAGGTAATGCGATCAAATAAGTTAAAATGGCAATAAACGTAATTAAAATCGATTGCTTATGAGAATATAAATTGAATGAAGTAGACAAAAACGTGGGCATAAAAATAAAGGTAATAAAAAAAGCAGAAGCAGATAAATTGGTGACAATAAATGTTCCCAATAATTCCCGCTTATAATTTTTAATAAGATCTCTAAAACTCGGAACTACCTGAGTTTCACTAGGAATAAAATTATCAATTTTGTTCCTAAAAAAGAACAAAATAATACAACTCAAGGCACCAATTAAAAATGGAATCCGCCAAGCATATTGAATCACTTGCTCATGAGACACCAAATAAAGAAGAATAAAAATACTCAGGTTCGCTAATAACAGCCCTACACTTCCGCCCACAAATGCGAAACTTCCTGAAAAAGCAGGTGATCTTTTCCCCTGCTCTACGGCCATTATAATAGCAGAGGAATACTCTCCTGAAATGGATAATCCTTGAATTATTCTACAAATGATAAGACCTGCACCATAATACATACCCATCATATGTGCAGGAAGTAAGCCAATTGCTGATGTAGCCAGAGTCATGAATAATGTTGAAACCAGTAATATGTTTTTCCGCCCAAAATGATCGATTAAATAGCCAAAGCCAATCGCCCCCAAAGGTTTAACAACATAACTGACAACATACGCCAAAATAGTAAAGTTAATGGCCGTACTTTTTTTCTGAGCCGCAAAGAATACTTCCGATAATATCGGAATAAGCAAAGGAAACACTGTAAAATCATAGACTTCAATCAATGTTCCTAAAAAGGCAGAAAACAAAGTAGCTTTTTTCATATACATCCAAGCAAAGTTTGATGAGATGATTGTAACACTGGAGGCAAAAAAGAAGCATGAGAGATTAAAAGAACGCTGGACTTTTCAGCCCAGCCTACATCTTATTTACTTACATCACCAATTTTCTCTTCTCAGAAATATCTTGAGCATAATGACCTACATTAATCGCAGGGATACATACAATAAATTCATTTTTATTTTTTAAGATTAAAGAATTAAAAAGAAATCCATCCAGATTTTCTTTAATTTTCAGAGCGTCTTCTTCGGTTGTGCATTGAACTAGTGCATCAACAGTATATTCAGGGTAATAACGCACCTTTCCTTTAAAAGGAATACCTGTTACATCCTGAATTAAAAAAAGATTTTGGTTAACAACCTCATTAGGTTGATAAGTTTTTGCGGTAACATGAGTAGAAGGAGCAAAAAAAGTACTGCTCATAGGTTTTTTTTCGCTCATGACTTTTATGAATTTAATGAGCCAATTTACTTCATTTAAAAGCAGATTTATTTTGAAATGTGTTGGAATGACACTTCTGTCTAGAAACATAGTAGGTTGTACTAGAGGCATTATTTTTTTGCAACTTATCAAAAAATCCTTGCTTAAGCGAGGCATAAAATAAGTGCCTTTGCTGCCATCATAACACAGAAAATAAGGAGCCACTTGACGGTTATTATAGATACTTACTGTTCGCATCTCTTCATTAGGTGTTTTGGTTTGAGAACTAATAATAAAGATTTTTCCTGTGTTAATATCAAAAACAAAATCACTTAATTTTGAGTCTCTATATAAAGCATTTTTCTGATAACCTAAATCAAATAACTCAAAACCTTGCCTACTAAACATTGTATTTAAAATAGCAATGAACTCTTTTTCATCCTTAATGTCTTTTTTAAATAGTTCATCAAGCATAGAAACTTTATGTTTCTCTGTTGTATCAAAGACTTCTTTGGCCTGAGATAGCATGGCCGCCATTAATTGCAATTTATACGTGGATTCCACTGATTTAGTTTTCAAATCATTAACGTTTTTTCCCAAGCTAAATTGCTCATCGAGAGGCCGGTTAAAAAGCCGACGAAAAGTGATATCAGCCTTTGCCATAATTTTATTAAAAATAAAGGCAGGTTTATCCTCTGAGCTAAATTTATTCTTCTCAATTAATTTTTGGTGGGTTATTTCTATATTAATATTTAATGTATTTGCTGCTTCAAAAAGCTTTTTTACGATATTCGTTAAAATTTCCTCCGATTGTTCACCAGGTATACCTCCTGCCAAACTTACCTTAATATCATGTTTCGAATTAAATCGTTTTATTAAACCAATAAGATCAATATTAATCGTATTATCAAAATGAATCACCAAATGATCGGTTTCGCTATGAATGTAAGCAGCAATACAATTTACTACATTTTTTGAGCCTACATATTTTATCTTGCTAGGCGCATAAAATTGATCAAAGTAGAAAGCTTCTCTTTGTAAACATAAGCCAATTTCTTGCTCATCACATGAAAGCATCTCATCCGAACTTATTTCTGGTTCAGGTAAGCTTTTTATTTGTCCAATCATTCCACTCACGTCATGGTTTGACAATTTATCTTTAAATAGTTCGCGATTGATGATAATAGGCATACTGTTACTCTCAATTTTTGGCAGAAT
>NZ_CBCSKT010000052.1:0-4194 GCF_965140895.1 Legionella sp.
CGTGTTAACATCTTTTCCTCCAATTAAGAACATTATATCTCTTAACTGGGTTGGTCGCTTCTATTAGACCATGTCATGATTTCATCATGTCGCTTATTATTCGTAACAAAATTAAACCATTTATCACTGATCCAACTTAATTGATCAAAATTATTGGCAACTATGGGAATCATTTTTTGCTTGCTCTGACGATGCTTGATAATAAAGGATGCTGCCTGCTCAAGTGATTTATCTTGAGATGCAGAGCACAATGTTAATTGTTCCAATAATTGGAAAAGTACATACCGCTTGTTTTGATAGAGCTTTACCATAAAAGGCAAATAATTATTTCCTGAATGCGCTAAATACTGCTCACATTGAGTAATAGTGCCTTCTTTATCTTCCGGGAAGTTTTTTTCAATTTCATTCAATCTTTCTGCGTGAGAGCCGGTGACCATTGATGCTGATAACACGTTATAAAGAATTTCAACTAATCGGTCTGTTTCATTTTTCTTGGTTAATGTGTAAGCATCTAATTCCTGACTGGCTTCATGTCTCATTTTGCGCATCCAGCGAATTAAAACACTTGCGATGCTGTCCAGACCATTTGCTAGTTTAAAATGAAGCATGGTAATCGCTAAAGCATAACGTTTATCTTGTCTTAAGTCCTTCATGTCTGAGCTACCTAACGCCGTTGCTTCTTCAATTAATTGCTCTAATCGGTGAGCAGGAATTTCATCAATAGAAGCTGGAGCTTTAGAGCGCCAATCTTTTAATTGAGTTAAATTCTCAATGAAGGTTTTGACATTTTGAGTAGTTGGCGCTTTCATTTCCTGTTTTAAATAAGCCCATCGAGTTGTGGCATTATCTGGCGCAAGTGCTGTATCAAATAATGTATCGAGAAAGATTTTTGACTCATCACCAAGCTTGGCGGTGATTCGTTCATATAATTTAGTACTGGTAAGAGCTCTGGCGGCTCGTGCCATTCGCTCTAATGTAGTAAAACCAGGCAACTCAAATCGTTCCTTGACTAGCGTTTCAATCATATCATTAATAATATCCACCAACCCTTCTTTAAAAACAGCAGACTTTAATGCACTTTGTTTCATACAATACCGTTGCTTATGCTCATCATCTGATATGTTAAGAAACTGCAGAATAATTTTTCGATGTCTTTTTTTGGATCTTGGCGCATAACCTATAAGAACCGGATTATCAGAGCCTCCTAAGGCGTTGGAAACATAGCTGATGATTGCTTCAGGAACATCTTTCAGATTAATTGCATAACCTAAACATTGATAACATTTCAATGTGACCATAAAACCTAACTTATTAATTACTGATGCTGAGCGGGTGCTATTTTCCATCAGCATTATTTCATCGAACGTCGGCTTGAAGTTTTTCTCAAGCTCTGTTGGAGTAGGATTTGGTTTTAATCTTGGATAGGCGGTCTCATGTATTGCAGTCATATTAAATTTTGGTTATCTTTACATCGGCCGAAAACAGTAGAATTAATCAATCAGGCAAAGCGACGACAGATTGATGTGATTATTGTTTGGAAGTTGGATCGATGGGGTCGTTCTGTAAATGACCTTTTTCATACTCTAAATGAACTTAATAGTCTTGGTGTAGGGTTTATCTCATTAACAGAAGCATTAGATTTAACTACAGCAACAGGAAGAGCTATGGCAGGACTACTGGCAATTTTTGCTGAGTTTGAAAGAGAAATTTTAAGAGAACGTGTTAAAGCGGGTATTGCCCATGCCAGAAGCAAAGGTAAATCTCATGGACGCCCCGCAACTGCTAAAATATTAGCTGATCAAGTGTTGGATCTTAGCTCAAAGGGATTAAATAAATCGGAAATTGCTAAGCGTTTGAAAATAGGAAGAACCTCGGTAAGAAGAATCTTATTATCTGTAAATACTAAGCAGGATCAACTAACATAGCTTATCGAGAATGACTACTGCTTAAGCTCTTTTTTCCTTTCCCTTGAGTTAATTTCAATCCGTCGCGTATATTTAATCCCAACAGAATAAGATTGGTCGCTCCTGCAATAAGTTCAATTGCTTGCACTATGTAGAATGAAGTATCAAACTCTCCTGAGCTTGCTTTTGATGCGAGAAATAATGCGCTAGGAATAAGAACTAGAATGCCGTTTGCAGCAATAAATGGCATTCGTTTCAACTTTTTGCCAATGACTCCAGATCTACGGCCCTTCGCGAGAGAAATGCCAGAACCACCAACAGTAATCAGCGCAGGTATTAGCACAAAAAATCCCCATGGAATCATTGTCTTAACTAGAGCTATTGTGTTATGAGTTCCAAATAACTCAGCTATTATTGTTGAAAGCCAAAAAATTGATATTGTAAGCATTGCAATCATGCCTGCTAAAGGATGAATAATTCTGGTCATAATTGTCGTTCCTTTTGATTAAGCTACACAAATACCCGGTGCAGATACTTTCTGGAACAGATGCGGGGTAGCAACAGTAGAAGATGGATAAGCCGAGAGTTTAGATATAAAGTCTGGGTGAGAAAATGCTGCTCTAAAATCAGCTGTTGTTTCCCAAATAGCATAGTTCAAATAGGTTAGGCTCTCTCCAAGAGGACGCAGCAGTGACATGGTTGTCTCCTTTAAATATGGTGCTATAATTACATTATAGCAAATAAATTCTAATATGACATCATTATGTCATATTAATATTATGGTGATAAATGGAAAAACGAACTCCTGAAGGCAAGGCATTGACTGAACTTATTTTAGATCTCTTCAGACTTAATAGTCGTATTCTCACTGCAGGAGATAGATTGGTTTCCAGCATTGGTTTAACGAGTGCCCGATGGCAGATTCTCGGAGCAATTGTAGAGGCATCTCAACCACAACCAGTTTCCTGGCTTGCTCGTGATTTAGGAGCTAGTCGTCAAAATGTACAACGTATTGTAAATGATTTGCATAAAGAAGGTCTGGTTATATTTGAACCAAATCCACATCATCAACGAGCAAAGCTTATTATATTGACTGATAAAGGTCGGGAAATTTTTGAAGAAGCGATGAGCTTGCAAACTCCCTGGATCAACCGTCTTTCTATAGGCCTTTTAGAGAGCGACATTCAATCAACACATAAAGTTCTACGTTATTTATGTCATAAATTATTAGAAACCACTTCTGAACAGGACTGATTTGGCAATAAGCTCAAAAGAATGGTTGTGTTAAAAATAAACAGGAAACGGTCCTTTTCGTCAGGATCCCGGCCGACCCTCTATATAACATCCCATTCTTTTTACTCAATTATGGTATTATTTAGATTATCAATGGTGCCATATGAACGATTCATACAAAAACTTAGATCCAGAAACTCTTTTAAATAATTTATATTTACTATATTAGCTAAATAAGTAAACACTTGGCTATTATTTGAGAAAATATTTAATTTTGTATTTGATATTACTTTATGCTTAACCCATTTATGAGGGGTAGCAGCTGTTGGCATTTTTTCATAATCTATAACCCATATTTGAGCATTTGTTACAATAAGGGGCATTATATGTACTGGATATTGAGGTGTAACACTTGTAAGAGCCGAAGACACCACACATAGAGCATTTGAAATTTGGTTTTGAGCCTTATAAAAATTATTTTCTATGTCATTTTTTGATAATTTTTTTAATTGGGATTGTTCTTTACTAAAAAAATCACCAGTAAATGTGCAAAAACGGTCCGTTCCACCAAACCCCATTATTCTGCTATTGTGTTTGCCTATTTCTCTTCGACTATAAAGTAATTCTGAATCATCAGGATCCTTAATAAGGATCAACATTGAATTACTCGCAGTCCCCTTGCATTCTACTAAGAAAATTCGATCATCTAACTCTGCCTGAACGTCAAGTTCTAGGGGCTCTCCCTCATAATAGTACAATTTATTAATTTCAGTTGAATATCCTTTCTCTTGAAAAAAATTCTTAGTTTTAAATTCCAAATTAAATCCATATTTCTCAGCTGCAATAATAACCAAATCTTTATCAGAAGTATTCACCTTTATCTCCTTTAATTAGCTCTCCACAAGAACTTCAATAGGGTTAAAAATAAGAGAAGAGTGACTGCATATTCCACTCCATGCCGATCAAAGATTCCATTTTAAGCCGATCAAAGATTCCATTTTAAGCCGATCAAAGATTCCATTTTAAGCCGATCAAAGATTCCATTTTAAGCCGATCA
>NZ_CBCSKT010000053.1:0-3995 GCF_965140895.1 Legionella sp.
GCCTAAGACTAAATATTGGTGTAAGCAGAAAAAACTTAATTGCCAAAAACTTTTAAATTAGGTGCGGAATGTAGGCTGGATGATTGTCGCGGCACTAAACCTAACCAGGCAGCCATATGGCGGCCATTCTTAAATTCATTAGCATCCGGTATCGCAGCTATTAGAGCTGTTGCTGTGAGTTCACCGATCCCAAGGATACTTAGAAGGCGGCGACATGAGTCATTTTTTTTGCAGATGTATTTTATTTTCTGGTCCATTCTCTTAATCCGTGCCTCGATGGCAATCAATTCATCATAGAGCTCTCGCATTAACTCACGAGATGACGCGGTTAACTCATTTCCTTCATCATCAATAACATACAATAGAAGATTTTTTATCTTTGCTGCTCCTTGAGGCATCGCAATACCATATTCTAAATTTAATCCCCTGATTTCATTTATTAAGGCTGTTCTGTTCTTGACTAATCGACTTCGTACTCGGTGTATCGATTGAATATCCTGCTGCTCCACTTGTTTCACCGGAACATAATGCATCGCAGGACGACTCGATGCTTCAACCATAGCCTCAGCATCATTGGCATCATTTTTATTTGTTTTAACAAAGGGCTTAACAAATTGAGGGCTAATTAACTTAACGATATGACCCAGCCTCTGAAAAACTCGCGCCCAGTAATTTGAGCCACCACACGATTCCATGACAATCGTGCATTGGGACAAATTAGCAACGTATTCCGTTAATTGAGTTCGTTCAATGCGTTTTTTTAATATTTTTTTACCTTTTTTATCAGCACCATGAAGTTGAAAAATATTTTTAGCTATATCTATACCTAATACGTTAATATTCATTATGAATCTCCCATCCAGTTTCAAACAGTCAATTTGAATACTAAGCTGGTTACTATTAAATGCCAACTCAGTGGGTGGGATGGTTCATTACATTGGAGCCGGATTTATCTCTTTAACCGAAGCCCTAGATTTAACTACCGCAACAGGAAGAGCTATGGCTGGATTACTTGCAATATTTGCTGAATTTGAACGCGAAATTTTACGTGAAAGAGTCAAAGCAGGCATCGCTCATGCGAGACAAAAAGGCAAAAGTCATGGGCGGCCAGCGACAACGAAGAAATTTATTGTTGAAGTTAAAGAATTATATAACAAAGGGTTAAGTAAATCTGAAATTGCAAAAAAACTAAATATTGATCGAACTTCTGTGAGAAGAATATTGGCTAAAAACTAGATCTTGAAACAGATGTCTACTTAAAGATTATGGGCGATGTAAATAATGTTCAGACTCAGACATATATGAGGGACAGCTATTGCTATTAAAGGGGAAAAGACTGATTGATGCTCTTTTTATTGCCAACAAGATTTTTTTGCTCCAAGAACCCTTTTCATATAAGCATAATATATGCTTATATGAAAACATGTATTGGCCTAAGCCGCAAATGATAATGATGAAACTTATTCATGTAATAAAATTAAAAATCAATGCTTATGCGTTATTTATAAGCGTTCTGTTTGTTTCAGTTTCTTTCTTAATGGAGTATTTTTCGAAACATAAATCATTTGAAAATTTTATAATCACAATGCCGCTCATTATCATTACATGCTTCTGGTGTAAAAACTCATCATATTTAATAAAAAAAAGTGACTCCCAATTAAATCGTAATCAAATTTTCAAAAGAGACATGTTTTTAATATTTTATAGTTTTATTTGCTCTGATCTAATCTACTTATTATTTCAATACAATAATATAGATAGAACGTGGTGGCCCCTATCTGTATATTGCATAAGTTTTTATGGTTTAATCTTTGCTGCATTCTTTTCTTTAATAGCACAAGCCCTTAGAAATCATAGAATTTATTCTATAATCTTTTCGCTAGTTACTTTTTTCGCAATGCTATTGTCCAGTTTCGGACCACATAAAATACATGTTTTTTTCCTTGGGGAGATAGCTACTTATTTATTTGCAATAAGTTTGCTTGCGGTATCTCATTTATTAATTTGTTCTATCTATAGAAATAATTACAAAACCATATGATTTTAAGTGAATAATATGATTATTTTACGGGCACTATAAGTGTATATAATCAAATTGGATTTTATTTGATCGAGAATTGTGTTATTTTCCTGCGTCCAATTTTTATATAAGGAAATAATAATGATCAAAAAGAGTTTAATCCCTGCCTCTTTAATTAGCTTCTTAGCGATGCATGCTCATAGCGCTCTTCCCATTTATCCAGGTGAAATTGTAGGACGGGACCTCAATATATTTGGTGCAGGTTGGGCCGGCCATGTTGGTATTACCACAGCACCCTTTTTAGATCAGGATGCATATCAAGTAATTGAAGTACTAAAAGATGCTGATCCGATTATTCAAATAAATTTGATTTCTACATTTAAAACGATAACTCCCTATTGGGGAAGTAGATATGGAATATCTGATAGAGGTTCTAATACTCTTAGAATACTTAGAGAAGCTAATTTTCAAAAAGATTTAGGATGTGCAACCTATACCATATGGGCAGATTATATGCCAAGCACCGGTGGTTATAATGGCACGAAGCCTCGCCCTACTTATTGCGGTCGTTTTAGATGTGATACTTTTGTTAATTATACATTTAATTGGGGATTCTATACATTGCCAACCTATAATCCTCCAGGGGATATAACAAAACCAACAATACCTAAATATGTATTTAATGCATTCCCTAAGGGCAATGAAGATGGTCCATACTCAATTGGAATAAACGCAAACAGTACGCCAGTAATTTCATCAAATGCTGGTTTATCTATAAATTCCATTGACGCAATACAGTTAAATGCAATCTCTCCTGAGGAATTTGCTGAACTTGTTGATATACCGTCAAATAATATAACCCAAGAAGGGATTAATAATTTTTTTAAATTAATAACGGATAACACTGTAGATCCAACTAAAAGAACCTTTTTAATGGATAAATTTGGTTTTATTGCTACCACAGATATGGTACCTAACTTAGTTAATCTTTATTTTAAACTAAACAATAATGATGAACTTCCTATAAAAAAACAACTGATTTCAAGTCTTCAAAATATATATCAACGCTATTTGATGCTAGAGCAATATCCAAACGAAAAGACATTGTTGATTAATTTTTATTTAAAGATAATAAATGATGATTTATCTCCTGTGGAAAAAGCCATTGTTATAAGGAGCTTTATTTCTCTTGCCTCAACTCAAGAAACATTATCTAACCTAAATAAGGTTATAGACAAATTAGATAACCAAAAAAATAAATTGGCGCCACAGACTACTCTAAAACTAAAAATGGAGTTACTAAATAAATCTTCGAAAATAGAAAAAATCATTCTCTCCAATATAATTAACCAATTAGAAAATGAGAATAATTCTGAACTTGATCAAATATTTAATGAATTTATTGTATACAGATTAAGTAAACAAGGACCAGGCGATCTTTTACAATCATCCAGGGAGCAAATTCAAAATTATTTAAATGCAACAAAATTTAAATATAATAGGGATAATTTAAATGCCGATAATGGGATGACCTTATTTAGTGCAGGAGCATGGCTTGAAGCAACAGCGTTAATTAATTCAAACTCATTTAAAGATGCCGGGAAATATGTATCTAATTATCTAAAAGAAAAAAACATAACCGAGAAAAAAAGATTTATCATTGGTTTGTCTAACACGAAGTATATGCAAAAGGCTTTTGAATCAGAACCCGAATTACAGGCCTTTAAACAAAACAATAATATTCTTTATTTAAATTCAGTAGGACTTCCTGCAAAATAATAGTGCAAGGGGGTTATTGCCCCCGAGAGCAATTGCACATGAGGGCCAGGAATGCAACTAGTTCTTTTTGAGAAAATTCCGAGTGCCCTTGATTTTTCAGGACTATTCATACAACAAAAGTAAGGCGGTAAAAATCCCCATCTAAAAAGCCTCTTCATCTCCTGTTATCTTTGCAATTTTATAGAGGAGCAAAATA
>NZ_CBCSKT010000054.1:0-69631 GCF_965140895.1 Legionella sp.
AAAAGGAGAAAAGCTAATTTATATGACCATTATAGAGAAAGGTTGTTAGGTTTTTAAACTTTGACGCTCTTACCCTGTGGAATAAGCCAAATACATGCAAAATACAAGCGAAATATGCTATCATAGGGGCCATGTAATAAGGGTTTAAGAGGACCTTCTAATGAGCGTTGATGCCAGTTATGATTCAAGTAATATTAAAGTCCTAAAAGGGTTAGATGCAGTAAGAAAAAGACCTGGAATGTATATTGGTGACACTGATGATGGCACTGGTTTACATCATATGGTTTTTGAGGTAGTAGATAACTCTATTGATGAAGCGTTGGCAGGTTATTGTAAAGAGATTTTTGTCACCATTCATTCAGATGAATCAGTTACAGTAAAAGACGATGGGCGTGGAATCCCTGTAGATATTCATAAGGAAGAAGGACGTTCTGCTGCGGAAGTAATTTTAACGATTTTGCACGCAGGCGGTAAGTTTGATGATAACTCCTATAAGGTTTCCGGTGGTTTACACGGAGTGGGTGTTTCGGTAGTAAATGCTTTATCCGAAGAATTGCACCTAACTGTGCGCCGTCATGGCAAAACCCACGAGCAACACTATCGTAATGGGGTGCCAGATGCACCGATCGCCATAACTGGCGATGCCAGCAATACTGGAACCATGATTTGGTTTAAGCCCAGTGCGGAAACTTTTTCTAATATTGAGTTCCACTATGATATTTTAGCGAAGCGTTTACGCGAATTATCTTATCTAAACTCAGGTGTATGCATTCATTTATTTGATGAGCGCTCACAAAGACAAGATACCTTCCATTATGAAGGGGGAATTCAAGCTTTCGTAGAACATTTAAATAAAAATAAAACGGTAATTACTCCAGTTGTCTTTTCTATGATAGCTGAAAAAGAAAACATCACTGTTGAATTATCAATGCAGTGGAATGATTCTTACCAAGAAACACTATATTGCTTTACCAATAACATCCCTCAACGTGATGGGGGAACGCATATGGCAGGCTTTAGAGCGGCTTTAACGCGTACATTAAATAATTACATTGAAGCTGAAGGCTATGCCAAAAAAGCTAAAGTTTCACCTACTGGTGATGATGCTCGCGAAGGCTTAACCGCAGTTTTATCGGTAAAAGTACCTGATCCAAAGTTTTCTTCACAAACCAAAGACAAGTTGGTTTCATCTGAAGTGAAATCAGTAGTTGAATCCAGCGTTTCAGAAAAATTGAATGATTTTCTTTTAGAGAACCCAGCAATTGCGAAAGCCATTGTGGGTAAAATTATTGATGCCGCGAGAGCGCGCGAAGCAGCGCGTCGAGCACGTGAAATGACTCGTCGTAAAGGGGCATTGGATATTGCTGGTTTGCCTGGGAAGTTGGCAGACTGTCAGGAAAAAGATCCTGCCTTATCTGAATTATACCTAGTGGAGGGCGATTCTGCGGGTGGTTCAGCTAAACAAGGGCGCGACCGAAAATTCCAGGCAATTTTGCCGCTTAAAGGTAAGATCCTAAACGTTGAAAAAGCACGTTTTGATAAAATGCTTGCTTCTCAAGAAGTTGCTACCTTAATTACTGCCCTAGGTTGTGGTATTGGCCCAGATGAGTACGATCCAGATAAAGTACGTTACCACCGCATTATCATCATGACCGATGCGGACGTTGACGGTTCACATATTCGTACCTTATTACTTACGTTTTTCTATCGACAAACACCGGAGCTTTTAGAGCGTGGCTACATTTATATTGCTCAGCCACCCCTATATAAAGTGAAACGTGGAAAGCAAGAACAGTATGTGAAAGACGATGAGGCCTTATTTGATTACTTAACTCAAAGTGCTCTGGATTCAGCGGCGTTTTATCCTTCAAAAGAATCTCCACCGATTATGGCTGTAGCTTTGGAAGAACTCGTTCAGCAGTTTAGACGCGTTGAGAAAATTATTAAACGCTATAAACGTAGATATCCTAGCGATATCCTGAAGCGCGTTGCTTACCTTCCTGTCTTGCATAATGAAGACTTTAACAAGGAAGAAAAAATTGCAAATTGGTGCAAACAATTACATCTTGGCTTGCAACAACTTGATAATAAAACGGAACATTATCAAGTAGCGTCTCATGCCTTACCAGAAAGCAATCTATTTGTGCCAAGAATTACGATGACACAGCATGGAATGGATCATTATATCTTAATGAATGCTGAGTTTTTCTACTCTAAAGATTACAAGGAAATGGTTTCTTTAGGCACTAAATTAGCTAGTTTGGTGGAAGAGGGCTCCTTTGTTAAGCGTGGTGAGAAAGAACAATCAGTTGAAAATTTCGAACAGGCTTTAGACTGGTTAATGGATGAAGCGAAAAAAGGCCAAACCATTCAGCGTTATAAGGGGCTTGGTGAGATGAATCCCGATCAGCTGTGGGAAACAACGATGGATCCTGATGTGCGACGTATGCTGCAAGTAACTATTGAAGATGCGGTGGCGACGGATGCCATATTCACCACCTTGATGGGCGATAATGTGGAACCCAGAAGAGACTTTATTGAAATGAATGCCTTGGAGGCAGGAAATATCGATGTGTAGTTCTACTGTGAGAGCTTAAATGATGTAACCTGGTTGCTTGCAACCGGGTTACATTTTTTTGTATCAGTATCCCGCCTTAGTACTAAGAAAAACCTGGTTGCGAGCTAACAGGTTAATAATTCCATCACTGCCAGATGATTAATAATTGTTCAGGTACATTAAATTACGTATAAATGCAAAATACAAATAAATTACTCTCTATTGTTAAAAAAAATATACTAAACTAATAGAAAAACAGAAACATATTAATAAGTTAAAGGTGGTGCTTATGGATTTCACCGGTTCAGGACAGTCTGATGTGCTTAAGGCTATTTATAATGCGCATATTTTTTCCGGCATAGGAATTGTGGAACAGAAAATGCTGGCTGATAAAAGTGTGGTCACCCGTTGCCCTGCTGAAGAAATCATCATCGAGCAGGGTGAAATAGGGGATAAGCTTTATATTGTTATTGAAGGCCAGATGTTGGTTTCAGTAAAAGATATTAATGTAGGGCGCAGACGCGTTAACACACTGGGGCCTGGAGATGTATTCGGGGAAATCGCCATTTTACGACGTATTCCCAGAACGGCGCGTGTAAGTACAATCACGGCATGTAAATTTCTGTCAATTAATGCACATGATTTTTTTGATGCGTATCAATATTTTCCGCCTAAAGCTCGTGATAATATCCAGTTAGTCATTGCAAAACGTTTGGCGCAATTAGGTACACATGCACGGTAGGAAAAAGGTGGGGGCAAAAGAACAGTGCTGCCTCCATGCAGCGAAGTACAATCCATGTACTTGTCCCTTTAATTTTGACATCCTGTCAGACATATCCATGTCATCCCTTTGAGCTTTAAGTATAACCTGTCTGTGCTTATTGTCATTGGGCCGTTGGAGCAGCACAATGTAAGATATTTCTCAAAGAGTGAGGGATATTGTCTTGCCTTTAAGCTTGCGGTGATTGTACTATCTTGAGTTTTCTTGGGTGAGAGCGATCATTAAGGTAGCGCCTATGGCTAATGGCGCTACCTTAATGCCATTACGCGGATTTAGGTTGTTGTTGTGTGATGCAGTGAATACCACCACCGCCAGCAAATACATCCAAGGCATCGATTTGGCTTATATGATGATTGGGATAGAGCTTAGTGAATAATTCATAAGCAGCTTTATCTTGAGCCTCATAGCCAAAAGCGGGCATCACAATACCATTATTAGCTAAATAGAAGTTGATATAGGATAAAGTCAATCGTTCACCGTGCATGTAGGTTGCTGGTGGCTGCTCGATGGTATAAACCTCTAATTTTCGTCCTTGGGCATCCGTTGCCGCTTTAAGAATCTCCATATTTTCTTGCAAGGTTGCATAATTTGGATCTTCTTTATCGTGAGTAATCAGGCAAAGAACCTTGCCTGGGGCGATAAAGCAGGCTATTTCATCGATATGGCCATCGGTTTCATCACCTAGTAATCCTTTGTTTAACCAAATAATTTGTTTGGCGCCAAGAAAATCAAATAGATACTGTTCTATTTCTTGTTGGCTGCGTTGTGGATTACGGTTTTCGTTAAGTAAACATTCACGGCTCGTTAAAATAGTGCCTTCGCCATCAACATGAAAGGAGCCTCCTTCCATCACCAAGGGAGCAGAAAAAGATAAAGCCTTAGTTTTACTAATGACGGCAGCTGAGATTTTATTATCCAATGCACAATCTGCATAATTCCCACCCCATGCATTATGAATCCAGTTTACCCCTGCTAATTTATGCTCCTTATTCAACAAAAAAGTAGGTCCTGTATCGCGAGTCCAGGAGTCATTAATCGGTAAGGTTTGAATACTTACGTTATCCTTGCATAACTCTTTGGCTAAGTCCTCATCTCCTGGATTTACGAGCATGGTTACCGGCTCATATTGGGCGATTGAATTGGCTACCAGCGCATAGGCCTTGCGTGCTTTATCTAAGCCTATTTTAGACCATGTCTCAACGTGACAGGGCCAAGCCATCCAGCATTGCTCATGTGGGTGCCATTCTGCAGGCATAAAAAAACCACTTTGTTTTGGTGTCATTATTTGTTACTCCGTATGCTCAGCATCAAGATAGGTTAGTTGGGAAAAAACACTTCTTAATTCATTCAGATAAAACAAGGTTTTTTCTCGAGATAGCCCAGCTTGGATAAGTTGTTTTTCATAGGATTGACTCAGTTTCTTAGTATCAAAATGAGCCAAATCCAGTACGTTAGTGACCGTATCCCCACTGACTAAATCATTTAATTCAAAGCTGCCGTCATCAAAAAGCTCGACGTCTAATGAATTTGTATCCCCAAATAAATTATGCAAATTACCTAAAATTTCTTGGTAAGCGCCCACTAAGAAAAATCCTAGCGCATAGGGGTTGTTGTTGTCATAAGGGGGCAGCATTAACGTTGAATTTACCCGAGAGCTACCTAAATATTCTTTAATCGTACCATCCGAATCACAAGTTAAATCTTGTAAGATACAGTGCATTTCCGGGGCTACGTCCAGTTGCGAAATCGGAGCGATGGGGAAAATTTGCCCAATAGCCCAAGCATCGGGAATGGATTGGAAAAAGGAAATATTACAAAATATTTTTACCGCCATATCTTCATTGATTTTTAATAACAAGGCTTGCTCACTGGGATTATCCTCCGTTAAGCGCTCTTTGAGTTCCATGCAAATATTGGTATAAAAAGATTCAACCTTTGCTTTCTCCTGCATGCTAATTACCCCATGTTTAAATAGGGAGTGTGCTTCGTGCAGTGAGTGTACCGCATAGTTATAGATTTCGATTGGTGAACTGTTGGTGATTGCCTGATAGGTATCATAAATATCACGAATCACGTGCGAATCTTCTTCTTCAATACCGGGTAATACTGGGTATTTATCAACCATTTCTATATCTGAAATATCGGCAATAACCACGGCATGATGCGCTGTTAAGGCACGACCGGATTCAGAAATGATGTTGGGTTCGGGGATTTTCGCATCAAAACACAGGTGTTTTATGGCCAGTAAAATATGCGTCGCATATTCATTGAGGTTGTAATTCATCGAACAACCTTTATTTGAGCGCGTTCCTTCATAATCCACACTAAGTCCGCCACCTACGTCAATAGTATTGATTGGTGCATTTAATTGGCGAAGTTCGACGTAATAACGTGCTACTTCTTGCATGCAATGGCGAATATCGTGAATGTTGGCAATTTGCGAGCCTAAGTGGCAGTGCATTAATTGCAAGCAATCCAACATATTATTCGTCTTTAATTGGGTAATTAATTCAAGCACTTGCTTGGCATTAAGGCCAAATTTTGATTTTGAGCCACCACTATTTTCCCATTTGCCTGCGCTTTTACTCACCAGGCGAATGCGTACCCCAAGGGTCGGTTTAATTTGTAAGCGTGCGGATTCTTTTAAAATAATATCCAGTTCGGATTTCTTTTCAATAACAATAAAGACCTGATGCCCCATTTGTTGTGCGATTAATGCAGTGCGAATATAGCTACTGTCTTTATAACCATTACAGACAATGGTGCT
Source organism: Legionella sp. (assembly GCF_965140895.1). GTDB lineage: Bacteria > Pseudomonadota > Gammaproteobacteria > Legionellales > Legionellaceae > Legionella. Next base: position 6,106 of record NZ_CBCSKT010000054.1, read on the forward strand.
TGATTGGTTACTGAGCATGCCAATTACGGCCATCAGCTCAGGTTTTGAGCCTGCTTCCAGGCCAATAGAATTATTGGGTGATTTTAATAACTCTCTGACCACACTTTGCTCTTGGTTTACTTTAATGGGATAAACCAATTTATAAGATCCGGAATAATCACTTTCAGCGATGGCATCAGCAAAGGCTTGATAGATACGATGGACGCGATCATGCAATATATCGGTGCAACGAATTAATAAGGGCAAATGTAGGCCGGTTCGACGAGCGGCATCCACAATGGCCTGGAGTTCCACCCCTTTTTTTCCAGGTGCTTGGCTTATTTCAATATTCCCTTTGGAATTGACACGGAAGTATCCCTCACCCCAGTTTTCAATATTATATAAATTTGTTTCAGTTAATGAATTACTGTTCATATGGTTTGAAATTCCAAAAAAATTAACGAGCGTTAATGAGCTCTTGATAGGTTTCAGGTTCACGTTGTTGGGCAAAAGGAAATAGGCGTCCCCATAATGTCCGTTGGCTAAAATCTAATTCGGCAACCAGTACTGCAGGTTGATTACGTGGTGCTTGCGCTAAAATTTCACCCATCGGCGTACTAATAAAGCTGCTGCCGTAAAACTCAAGATTGTCTTCACAGCCAATGCGGTTGGTCGCGATAACAAAAGTATTGCTCATGATTCCTTGGGCAATCATCACTTTCTGCCACATGGGTTGGCTGTCAAAACCAGGTGCAGTTGGCTCGCCCCCAATTGCGGTAGGATAAGTTAATATTTCTGCCCCTTTTAAACCATAAATGCGGGATAATTCTGGGAACCATTGATCATAACACGTTGGTAAGCCCCAGCGATGCCCTGCTATTTCATGCACTGGGTAGTTTGAGTCCCCGGGTTTAAAGTAAAAATCTTCGTGGTATTTTTCACCTCTGGGAATGTGTTGTTTACGCGTTATGGCTATAAGATCGCCCTGATTATTATAAGCCACGGCCGTGTTATAGCCTGCTTTTTCAAATAAGGATGAGGTAATGGCAACATTATAGGCCTTAGCGACTTTGCTGACGAATTGAGCAGTAGGGCCTGTATGAATGTCTTCCTTATAAGGGGTGCCATCGACATCAGAGCGAGTACAAAAATAGGGGCTTAGGGTTAATTCTTGCAGACAGACAACGGTGGCGCCTTGTTGTGCTGCAGTTTGAATTCCTGCTTCCAGCGTGTCTTGGTGTTCTTTGGGATTCTCGTGCCATTTTTCTTGGACGAGTCCCACGGTTAATTTATCGGACATTCAAATACTCCTATACCGCAGTTATGGATCGTAAGAAGCCCTTACAATGTAAGGGCAAAGAAGTTTAAAAATAGGGCTAAAAAAATAAATCATATGCTGTTATTAATGCTTTGGGTATCTTGAGATGTGCTTGTAATAGACGTTGTTGGCGGGGACGCTAGGGATGTGCCGTACATACTGTTGCTATTGGTACCAATAGAAATACGTTTGGCATTCATTTCCTTAGCTATAAGATGAAATGGGTCGGCGCTATTAAACACAGATGAAGTTAATAGTTCTAATTTATGGCGGATTTCCTGTCGCACTTCAAAATCGTTCTTCGACAATTTGCTACCAATTTCTGCTTCGTGTCCTGCTAAATCTTTGGCGATCATCGTAGAATATTTGAGGCAGTTATCTCTGCTAAACTCGCGATCGGTAAAAAATACTTCCGGTGTCTTACCGAGTAAGCACTCTAGATTACGTTTAAAGGAAAAAGCGGCCTTGATCTCTTCTGCCAGAGCACTTTTTGAAAAAATATTATCGATGTTTTGGGCTAGCTTGCTGCGGGCACTTTCTGGCGTTAATAATGCGAGGCGTTCGGCAATGGCTATTTCATTTTTTTCTACTACTTCGTATGCTAAATCATTAAAGCGTTGCAGCAGGTCAGGAGTATTTTTTTCTAATAAAAATGCATGAGGTTCTGTATTTCGGTTATCCAGGATGCTGAGAAGACGTATTTTGACCTGTAGGGCTGCGTCAAGTACCAAATAAAAACAGGTATTATCTTGTATTGGCGAGTATAAGGCTTTTGCGGCGTTTTTTAGCTCAGTTAATTTATCCTGTGGGCAGCCGCTTACAAGCTTAATGGCAAACTCTAATTGTTCATCTTCTGATAGTTCTGTATCTAAGATATTTTGGTGCTCTGCGAAGATGTCTCCAGCATCGACATCAAATAATTCATAAGGTTTTTTATGTTCTAATAACTCAACACGACTATAGGTCATTTAAATCTCCTTAATGTTAATGGTTGGAAAGTTTCCTACATCGCTACAGTGTTACAACTAGGGGCAAAAAGGCCCTAAGTATTTTAAAGTTCTTTGGCGATAAATAAAAACTATGTCTAAACTTATAAAACATAGGTTTATGTGGTTTAGATCGCACGTGCATTAAGCATTTAAATCTCCAAAAAACCAAGATTTAAATTTGTACAGCTATAGTAACGGAATAAAGTACAGCTGTCATGAATTTAAGCTAAAGTTTTCAGAGAAAATGTCGAATAAGTTATTAGATGCACGTTTTGCCTTTTAAAAATACAATAACAACAAGGAGTGGGCAATGTCTAAAAATCATTTATTACAAGACCCCTTTTTAAATGAGTTGCGTAAAGAAAAGGTGCCTGTTTCCATTTTTTTAGTCAATGGAATTAAATTACATGGCGTTGTGGATTCTTTTGATCAGTATGTCGTGATGTTAAAGAACTCCATTACCCAAATGGTTTATAAACATGCTATATCTACAGTAGTACCATCAAGAGCGGTAAAAATTCCTAGCGAGGATGGAACTGGTGGAAGCGAGGGAACTGTGGCAGACTAGGCATTTTTTAACAACATAAATTGGGATACCTCAATTTATCCTAAAAAAAGCAGTGGGTTTGCACTAATATTCCTCGCTTTTTTTAGGTTAGTTGGCCTTTTTTGTCGGAGAATAAGTTTTGTTTGAACGTCCGCAAGGTGGTGAACGAGCGATCCTCGTGCAATTGGCGCTGCCTGGGGTTGATGCTGAAAAGGCATTACAAGAATTTGAAGAGTTGGCATGTTCAGCGCAGGCTGAAATACTTGATTGTGTCTTAGGTACTCGTGCGACACCTGAAGCCAAATATTATATTGGTAAAGGTAAAGCGGAAGAACTTGCGCAGCTGGTTAACGCTTTGGATGCCGAATTAGTTTTGGTCAATCATGAATTATCTCCCTCACAAGAACGTAACTTAGAACGTTTGTTGGCGTGTCGGGTCGTTGACCGTAGTGGTCTCATTCTCGATATTTTTGCCCAACGCGCTCGTACTTTTGAAGGTAAGCTACAGGTTGAGTTGGCGCAGTTACAGCATTTATCTACCCGCTTAATCCGTGGTTGGACCCATTTGGAACGTCAAAAGGGCGGTATTGGTTTACGTGGTCCTGGTGAAACCCAGTTGGAAACCGACCGACGCCTATTACGCGAGCGGATTAAATACATTAATAAACGCTTAGAAAAAGTACGCTGTAGTCGGGATCAAAACCGCCAGGCTCGTCGTAAAGCCTCCATGCCAACGGTCTCGTTGGTTGGCTATACCAATGCGGGTAAATCAACCTTATTTAATGCTTTAACTGGGGAAAGTATTTATGTCGCCGATCAATTATTTGCGACGCTAGACCCTACCATGCGTCAATTAAGTTTACCGGGTTCCTCTCCGGTTATCTTGACGGATACGGTTGGTTTTATTCGCGATTTACCACACCATTTAGTTGAAGCCTTCCGCGCGACGTTGGAAGAAACTCAACAAGCGGATTTATTATTGCATGTTATTGATATTTCCGATCCGCATTGGCGTGATACTGTGTCTTCGGTGCAACAAGTATTGGATGAGTTGGGGGTATTGGAAGTTCCCGTCATTCACGTGTTTAATAAAATTGACTTGAAAGAAGATTGGGTGCCTAAGATTGATTACAACCAGGAATGGTGCAAGGTATGGATTTCTGCGGCGGCTAATCAAGGTTTAGATTTATTAAAGGAGGCCATTAGTGCCCAGTTGTATGGTGCCATCTTGATTGAGGATATTCTTTTGAAACCCACACAAGCAAAACTTCGAGCTCAGCTTTATGAGCTTGGGGCGATTTTAAATGAATCGATTAGTGATGAGGGCAATTGGCTGCTTAAAATTCGCATTACTCAGGCACAAAAACAACACTTATTTTTAAGTGAGACATCATAATAAGCTGCTTTTTTTACCCTTTTGGTTTTGATATTCCTGATAAGTAATTAAGAATGCCTTTTTAACTTGATCCTTATTGATATTGATTGCTAAACTGTGTTCGTCATTATCATCGGGCGTAATGTAGGTACGCACTAGAGTTTGCAGATGTGCGTCAAATTTTTTATCATTAAATTTTGGATCTATTTAGTCGGTAGCTGTCTTTTAAAAACCAATAGAATTCTGGTATCTGTTTTGATATAAAATAGCTTAAAAATTCTTTCTTTTTATCCGTTGTAATAAAACCTTTAATGTGATGGCATAAACACTATTTACTCTCGTTGCACATGAAACTTATCCTTGTTTAATGTGTATAAAATTAGCGATTTGCATTTAATAATGGTTTCATGTCTATGAGTTGATCAACTGGTTTATCGAATTTTATTTATGAACACGCCAATAGACGCAGAAATTTCAGAACTACGAAAAATAATTCATGTGGATATGGATTGTTTTTATGCGGCTATTGAAATGAGAGATAATCCTTTGTTACGCGATAAACCCATTGCCGTTGGGGGCTTGGCTAATCAACGTGGGGTTTTATGTACCTGTAATTATCTTGCCCGTGACTATGGGGTACGTTCGGCCATGCCTACGGCAAGAGCCCAGCGTTTATGCCCTAATTTAATTGTATTGCCTGTAAATATGAGTAAATATCGTGAAGTATCTCGGTCGATTAATGCCATTTTTCTTCGCTTCACCGATTTAGTGGAACCTCTCTCTTTAGATGAAGCCTTTCTTGATGTCACTCATTCTCCTGATTATCAAAACAGTGCCACGCGTATGGCTCAAGCTATTCGTCAGGCTATTTTTCAAGAACATGGACTAACCGCATCGGCAGGAGTAGCTCCCAATAAATTTTTAGCAAAAATTGCCAGTGCTTGGCATAAACCAAATGGTTTATTTGTGATTACCCCGGAACAAGTAGATGATTTTGTTAAAACTTTAGCGATTGATAAATTATTTGGCGTAGGCAAAGTAACCGAACAAAAATTACACAACTTAAACATTTTTACCTGCAAGGATCTCTATCGATATTCGTTGTCATTTTTAACGGACCATTTTGGGAAGTTTGGTCAGCAGCTGTATTATCAAGTACGCGGAATTGATAATCGTCCGGTGCAACCTAATCGTGTACGAAAATCCTTGAGTGTAGAAAAAACCTTGCTGTATGATATTGTTGAACCAGACCGTGCAATAGCTATCATTCGTGAGTTATATGAGGATTTAATTTTACGTATACAGGAGCATGCTGCTGGTTTATTTATAAAAAATCAGTTTATAAAAATCAAAACCAGTGATTTTAAAGTTCTATCGGCAGAGATTAAAAGCACTCAGCCTAATCTGGAATTTTATATGGAATTATTTCAGCGAATTAGCGTACATCATCCTAAACCTATCCGCTTACTGGGTTTAGGGGTGCATTTTCAACAACAACCTGTAGAAGAAGAGCCGTATTATCAAATATCTTTGTTTGATTAGACTTAACCCGCCATGGCCTCTTCTAAGGCCCTAACATCTTGACCACCATAGAGCGTATTCACCAACTCCCCTTTGGGGTTAAATACAAAAGTAACAGGCACTCCGGTAATATCACCTAAGCCCAACGCAAAGGAGGGATCGGAACGTAGAGAAGGGTATAGGATGTTCAATTGTCTAATTAATCGATGTTGTTTATCCAGCGGTAGCGCATCATAATTTACGGCAAATAAGGCTGAATCATGCTCATGCTTGCGGTAAAAACGGTTAAGTTCAGGGATTTCTTCAACACAGGTTTTACACCAGCCAGCCCAGAAATTAATTAGTACCCATTTTCCTTTCAATGAAGCAAAAGAAATATCCTGCCCTTGAATATCACGCAGTAGCACATCAGCTTGGCTTGCTGTAGTTATCGTCATTAATAGGGCAGCAGCGATTAATGTTTTAATTAGTGAATTCATGATTTACCTTAGTAGCAGGGGATTTCAAAATGGGGATATTATAGTGAATTCGCTATAAAAAAATAATACTATTTTTTAAAGTAGGTAATATTTTTTACAAATAAGCGTCTATACTTCTCTATGATTTCAACATAACTAAGGAAAGTAATCATGTACAAGAAAATTTTAGGAACACTCGCATTAGCATTTTCTTTAATTCTTTGCCCAACTGCATTTGCAAATAATGCATGTGGCGAAGGCATGAAGCAAATGTTGGGGTCTTTAAAGCTTGATGATTCACAAAAGGAAAAAATTAAACCTATTTTGGAAGGCATGAAATCAACCATGCAACAAAGTGGGGCGCAGATGAGAGATTTAAGTAAACAAATCAATGAGCAAGCTAGTTCACCAAATATGGACCAATCTGCGGTGAGTGCTTTAATTGATAAAAAGACTAAGCTTCTTGGCGATATGATCAACGCTAAAGTTACTGCTAAAAATCAAATTTATGCAGTGCTTAATGATCAACAAAAAGCTCAATTACAAGGTATGATGAAAAAAATGGAAGAGAAAATGGCAGAGAAATTTAAAAGCTGTCATGACGAAGAATAATCTTTCTGTCGATTATTTCCATGTCAAGGCATCCAGAATATTCTGGATGCCTTTTTCTTTAGCCAAAGCCATTTAAACCAAGCCTTGAATTTTGTATGCACTGCATCCATCTAGAAAATGCCACGGTGGGAAAACGTTTTTTTTTGAACTATGCTTAAATTAGGCAGCCCAATAAAAATCAATTTTCTGTTGAACCGGGATTGTTGATTTCATTAGGAGGTGGCGCCATGCGTGATATTAAAGTAGAGCGATTAACTTATGGCATGATGGTCCGTGAAGGCGCAGGCGTTAAGTTGCATCGCTACATCGGTATTGAGCGGACGGATGAATTTGAGCCTTTGCTTTTACTTGATTATTTTGACAGTAGTAATCCTATGGACTTTATGGCTGGCTTTCCCCCGCACCCTCATCGCGGATTTGAAACCATAACCTATTTGCTCGATGGGAGCATTACTCATGAAGATAATAAGGGGCATAAAGGAACTATTGGTCCTGGAGATGTGCAATGGATGACTGCGGGTAAGGGAATTGTGCATTCGGAAATGCCTTCAGCAGAGCATGGGCGCTTAACGGGCCTGCAACTGTGGTTGAATTTACCTGCTGCGGAAAAAATGCGTGAGCCTCGTTATCAAGAGCGGCAAAGCGCGGACTTGCCTTTAGAGCATCATGATTCTGGGGCGGTAATTAAAGTGCTTGCAGGTACTACCGACAAAGGAACTACTTCACCAATTACCGATATTGCAACGGCTCCTTTATTTTTTGATATTAGCCTACCTCTAGGAAGTAGCATTCGCCAACATATTTCTGCAGATTACCAGGCCGTATTATTAGTCATTTCCGGAGCAGTTTTGATTGGTGAACAATCGATACCTCAAGGTGGATTAGCCAAACTGGGCGTAGGAGAAGTGTTAACCCTGACCGCTGAAAAAGATAGCCAATGTTTGCTGATCGCTGCGGCGAAGTTGCATGAACCGATCGCGCGTCATGGTCCTTTTGTTATGAATACGCCTGCAGAGGTCATGCAAGCATTGGAAGATTTTCGCCAAGGCCGGTTTTAAGATGTGGCCGATTGCCTGCAATCAGGATTTCCTACGGATGTGCCAACCATTGGCACATCGATTGCCATTACTGGCACAGAAGATGCTGGAGCGCTATGATCGGAAGGTGTATTGCTGGGTTGTTGCCACGGTTTTGAAGTGGTTCTTTGCTTCCAGTTTTTGCTGCATATAGCGCTCAACAGCGCCCGCATGGCTTGCTAAACTCAGCGCGCACAAAACCTGTACACAGGGAAATAAATTTAGTATGAAACATCATCATCCTTAATTGCGCTTAGAGCGTTTTTGTGGCATTATGTTCAAAATGTAGTTAATGAGGAAGGTTTATGTTAAAAAAACTCCTTGGAATCACATTGGTCTGCTGTGCTACCGATGCCTTTGCAACGGAAACTGTAAATTTATATCATGCCCCATTAAGTAATTTAAAGCATTTTCCCTTTAAGCAAGGGGCAAAAAAAATGGTCGCTCGTGCCATGAGCAATGCTACTCTAGACACCACCAATAATAGTGTTTTACAAGAAGTAAACCAAACCAAAGACAACTCACAAATTATTACGCGTTATCAACAGTTATATCACGGCATACCGTTAGTGGGAGCGCAAGTGATGATTAGCACAGGCGCAAATCAAAAGAGTTTAACCAACAGCAATGCCCAAGTGAATGGACAGCTTTTAGATCACATCCAACTTAATACTCAGCCTGCCCTAAGCAAACAGCAGGCACTCGAAATCGCCAAAAAATCCTGGCTTAATTTTAATCCCCAAACCCCAATACAATCCGAGCAAATTGAGCTGCAAATTCGTGCGCAGTCAGATACGGAATTAAAGTTGGTATATCAGGTTTCTTTTAAGAGTACTGAAACCAATGCCAAACCTGCCTGGCCATTTTTCCTCGTTGATGCTCAAACTGGGGAGCTTATAAAACAATGGAATAATGTTAAGAATTTTGCTGACATTGGCCCCGGAGGTAATGAAAAAGTTCATGAGTACTGGTACGGCAAAGAGGGTTTACCGGCATTAGAAGTGCAACAAGAGGGGACTGTATGTACTATGGAATCCCCCCTGGTGAAATTAGTTAACCTGGATTTCGCTTGGGACTGGGGTAGCATGATTTCTACCCCGTTTAGCTATCAATGTAACAATAACCAAGAAGAATACATCAATGGCGCCTTTTCTCCCCGTAATGATGCGTATTATTTTGGCCATACCATTGTGAACATGTACCGTGATTGGTATGGGGTAAATGCCTTGCAGAAACCCGATGGCTCACCGAGTCAATTGGTCATGCGCGTGCATTTTGGTTCAAGCTACGATAATGCCTTTTGGGATGGACAATCCATGTCCTTTGGTGATGGCGCCGAGATGTATCCTTTGGTGTCTTTGGATGTAGCCGGTCATGAAGTAACCCATGGTTTTACCGAGCAGCATTCTAACCTTGAGTATTATGATCAATCAGGCGCCTTGAATGAATCCTTATCGGATATGGGGGGCCAGGCTGCACGTGCTTATTTATTGGAAACAGTGCCACAGCTGTACAAGAAAGTATATTTGGATGCGGATGTGATCACCTGGGGAATAGGCGAAACCATCATGCGCGACGAGATTGGCAAGGCCTTGCGCTTCATGGATTATCCCTCCTCAGATGGAAGCTCTGCTGATTGTATGGACAAAGGTTTGGCGCAAAGTAATGGTGCTTATTGTGCGATTAGCTATGATGATGTGGTGAATTTTGCTCAGGAGAATATTCCTGGACCGCAAAACCAACAGAGTTTTATTGTGCATACAGCCAGCGGTGTATTTAATAAGGCTTTTTACTTAATGGCGAAAAATATCGGCATTAAAAAAGCCTATCATGTGATGGTGATTGCCAACAGTAAGTATTGGACTCCAACTACTAACTTTGCACAAGGTGCTTGCGGAGTACTTTACGCAGCACATGATTTAGCGGTAGATACCCATATGGTGAAAACAGTGTTTGGTCAGGTTGGGGTTGCAACCACAGCTTGCGCTCTTTAAGTAATGGCCCGGTTGTGGCTATATTTTTATCTCATCTCTGTCTACGTCCTGAGGTTTGTGCCGCGGGACGTAGAAATACAGAGCAAGGCCCGCCTACTTATGGCTCATTACGGTTTGTTTTTGATCTAAGCGCTGTCTGCTAGCCAAACTTTAGTGTATAATAACGCTCTATTTTTATTTAATTTTCTCTTTTTTCAATCAGGAATGGAATGGCTAACTTTTTGATTATCTTGGGTATATTAGTATTAACCTTGATTTGTGTTGGGGTGATGGTGGTTAAAGCTTATCGCCAACCTGCAGAACCACTCTCTTTTGGCCAATATTTGAAGCTTACGGTGAGTGGCATTATTGCCTTTATTGCGGATACCATCGGTGTCGGTAGTTTTGCGGTTAATATCGCCCTGGCTAAATTAATGGGTACTTTTCGTGATGATGAAATGCCCGCGGTGAATAATGGTGCTCAAGTAATTCCAGGAACAATAGAATCCTTGTTTTTCATGCAATTAATTAATGTGGATATGACCACTTTGCTGACTCTGGTTGGCGGGACCTGTGTTGGTGGTTTATTGGGTGGCTTTGTGATGAGTCGTCTGAGCAAACAAGCTGTGCGTTTGGCCATGATCTGTGCTTTTTCCTTAATAATCTTTTTATTAATATCGCATCAGTACCGATTGCTTCCCATCGGCGGTGAATTAACAGCCCTACATTCCTGGAAATTAGTTATCGGCTTTTTTGCCTTGATGGTGTGTGGTGCTTTAACGTCAGTCGGCGTTGGTTTATTTGTGATGGTACAGGGCGTATTGTTTTTGATGAACGTTTCTCCAGCCGTTGCCTTCCCCATTATGACCACCGCTGGAGCAATGCAGCAGCCCTTAACTACCCTGGTCTTTTTACAACAAGATAAAATTCCGTTAAAGAAAACCTTGGTATTAAGTCTCGCAGGATGTCTTGGGGTTTTAATGATCATCCCTGTATTTATGCATTTAACAGTTACCTGGTTGCATTTATTGCTCTTATGTATCCTTATTTATAATCTTCAGTCAGTTATGCGCACTTATTTGCGTAACCGGGCTAGCAAACGCTATGTGGTTGTTAGTGCTTCTGCACCGCTCGCGGCTGCTGAATGATCCCTTTTATATACCCAAGCGCAACAAGCATTTTGGAGTCGCTTGGGTATATAGTATAATTAGTCCCCATTTTATTAAAAAAAGTATGTACTATGGATGAGCCAGTCAGTAAATCACAGAAAAAAAGAGATGCCGATTTTTTACAAAAAATAGGTGTAAAGTTTATCGATCTTAGTTTGGCTAAGCTGGATTTATTACCTCTTCCAGATAATCTTTATAAAGCAATTGTTGATGCGAAAGCCATTAAAAGCCATGGTGCGAAAAGAAGGCAGGCGCAGTTGATTGGTAAGTTGATGCGTGCAGCTGATCATGAAGAAATTCTTGAGGCCTATGAGCGCATCATCGAGGAAGAAAGTTCGGTTACGGCTTCATTTCATGAGGTAGAAGTCTGGCGCGATCGTTTAATTAACGAAGGCAAGACCGCGTTAACCGAATTTATCGAAGCCTATAATCCAGAAGAAGTTCAACAATTAAGACAATTAATCAAAAAAGCAGTTGATGATCAGCAAAAGGAAAAAAATACCGGTGCTGCCAAAGCTCTTTTTCGCTATTTAAGGTCATGCATTCTATGAATTATTCCTTATTTGTAAGCTGTCCGCGTGGATTAGAATATCTACTCGAGGCAGAAGTAAAAGCTTTAGGCTTGGTGGTAACTCGAGTTAGCCCGCAAGGGGTCTATGGCGAAGCCAGTCTCACGGTAATTTACCAATTATGCCTATGGTCACGTATTGCCAACCGCGTGCAACTTATTCTGTTTAGCGGTTATGGCGGCAACGAACAAGCACTGCATCAATTGTGTACGAATTTTCATTGGCAGACGGTTTTTTCTCCAGAAAAAACGATGGCGATAGAGTTTCATGGTAGTTCGGAGCATATCCGCAATACCATGTTTGGTGGGCAAGTAGTTAAAGATGGAATCGTTGACCATTTTCGTCGGTTGAACGGCGAGCGTCCTTCGATTGATAAAGAAAACCCACAGATATTAATACATGCTTATTTGAAAAATGATGAAGTTACGGTGAGCTTGGATTTAACTGGATATAGCCTACATCAACGTGGTTATCGAACTCAATCAGGTAAGGCCCCCATTAAAGAAAATGTGGCGGCAGCCTTATTAATCCGTGCTAAATGGCCAGAATTGGCATCCCAAGGATATACCCTCCATGACCCGTTTTGTGGTTCGGGTACTTTAGTTATCGAGGCGGCGATGATGGCAACGCATGTTGCTCCGGGCTTATTGCGCCAGGATCAATCGCTGCAATACTGGACTCAGCATCAAGAGTCTTTATGGGAAAAATTACGCTCAGATGCCTTGCTACATGTTAAGCCTTTACCCGTTAAATTATTAGGGACAGATACGGATCATAAAGCAATAGAACTTGCTCGTGCCAATGCCGAGCGCGCCGGTGTCGCTCCCTTAGTTGAATTTACCATGACCGCGATGCAACACATTAAAGCACCTGTAGAAAAAGGTTTATTAGCCTGTAATCCTCCTTATGGTGAGCGTTTAGGCGATACCACCCAATTAGTGCCAGTATATCAGCAGTTAGGTCAAGCCTTGCATGAGCATTATCAAGGTTGGAAGGCGGCGGTAATCACCTCAAGCCCGATTTTAGCCAAAGCGATTGGTTTGCGTTCTAACAAGCAATATACCCTGTATAACGGTGCCTTAGAGTGTAAATTGTATTGTTTCGACATTAGCGGCGCGAATGAATTGAAGGGGGCGATGAGCGCTACCTTATCTGAAAACGCGCAAATGTTATTTAATCGTTTGGAAAAAAATTATAAGCACTTAAATAAATGGGCGCAAAAAAATCATATTTCGTGCTACCGCGTTTATGATGCAGATTTACCTGAATATGCTTATGCAATTGATATTTATAACGATCATGCCGTACTCCAGGAGTACGCACCCCCTGCAAGCGTTCCCGCACATAAAGCCGAGCGCCGCAGTTTGGAAGTGTTGCAGGTTGTGCCGCGAGCCTTAGGCCTTGCCGTAGATAAAGTCGTGGTGAAACAGCGTAAACAACAAAAGGGCAGTGAGCAGTATCAAAAGCTAAGCCAAACGCACCACACGATGGTGGTGACGGAAGGTCAGGCGAAACTTAAAGTAAATTTATATGATTATTTAGATACCGGTTTATTTTTAGATCATCGCCCGATTCGTTTAAGCTTTGCGAACTTAAAACCGGGCATGCGCTTTCTTAATTGTTTTTGTTATACCGGGACGGCAAGTGTGCATGCGGCTCTTGCTGGCGCACAGACGACGAATGTGGATTTATCCAATACCTATTTGCGTTGGGCAGAAGAGAATTTTCGTCTAAACCATTTGGATTTATCGCGCCATCAGTTTATCCAATACGACTGTCGGGAATGGCTGCGTATTACGCGCGATCGTTTTGACGTGATCTTTTTAGATCCTCCTAGTTTTTCTAATTCAAAGCGGATGAGCGACACTTTGGATATTCAACGCGATCATATGACACTGGTGAATGAGGCGATGCGCTTATTAAATCCTGATGGGACTTTGTACTTCTCAACCAATTTCCGTCAGTTTAAGTTGGATCCACAATTGCTGGAAAAGTATGCGGTGCAAGATATTAGTGCGCAAACGATTGACCAGGATTTTAAACGGAATCACAAGATTCATTATTGTTTTAAAATTAGAATGCGACAATTTGCATAAGGGACTGTCACTACGTTTAGGTTGGGCCATGGCCCAACCTAAAAATCCCTACAATTTATTCTCTTCCATAACCCCACCATAAATCTGTACTTGCAATGATTTCATATACCCAGCCATGAAAAACAACTCCGCAACCAGAAATAAAGGGGCGATCAAAAGTTGCGATAAATTATCCATAAACGCAGGTTTTCTACCCTCGATGTAGTGACCGTAAAGCTGTAGTCCCCACCCTGCAACAAAAGTAATAATGAACGCCCAAATACCCAAGGTTGTTGGGCCATCGACACTAAACCAATGCGCTATCCATAATAAAAACAACATAATCGGGGTAATGGCTAAAGCCAACTGCCAATTTAAGATAAAATAATAAACTAAAATGGCGATTGTCGCGAACCAGGCAAGGTTACTGGTGAATACTCCAGGAATGATAATTTGGATGAAGCCTAATAAAATCATCAAAGAAAGAACAATCAGTGGTACCCCGGCAAAATGTGTATAACGAGTAGTGAGATTTTGATGATAAGTTGCATAAAACTGTGCTTGTTCAACAAAGGATTTCATTTTTATGTGTCCTGGTAGTTTTACTCTTAAAAACATAGCACATAATCATGAAAAGAAAAAATAAGCCCTAGCTAGTCAAAAGTATATGTTCCTACTAGGTAAAGCACATTACCATTGGTTGAAGAGCCTGGAATATAGGCCGCTTTTAGCGATACTTTATGGATAAAGAAGCCTGCCCAAGGAACCGCACCTGGGAATGGAATATTGTGCATGATATCTGGGCGTGAGGTGATCAGTACCGAATAGCCTAATCCCGCTTTAATATTTTGGTTGAGCGAGGCCACAAATAAATGGGCATAGCCAATCACCGGTTCTACATTTTTATGCGAGTCAAGAAATGCAAAAGCATAAAGACCGTGCCAATTGCCGCGTTCATCAAAAAAGCCTTTGCCTAATCCGCCCCCCCATGCCAATTCATTATATTTTTTCTCACGGATACGCTCAGGGCTATAAGTATAGCGGTTGTGCCATGCGTATCCAGAGATGTAGAGGTCAGTTTTACCTTCAGTCCATATTTGGTGAAATCGTTGACAAACGGGCTTAAATAATTTGAGCCAATGGCTGCAATGTTCTGTTTCTTCAGCAGAAAATGCATTTAAAGAAAACAGCATTAATACGCTGATAACTAACTTTCTCATTTAATTTTTAACCTATCACCAGGCTTTCAGCTAGAATTAAAAGCATAGTTCTTAGTGCAATGTGTACAATAGAATAATAAATCAGGATGCATACTATCATGGACTTGTTTCGCAAAAAAGAGATTAGTAGTTCATTAGAGAGTGAATCGCATTTAAACAGGTGTTTGACGACCTTTGATCTCATCTTTTTTGGGGTAGGGGCGATTATTGGCGCCGGGATTTTTATTTTAACAGGGATTGTTGCTGCAACTAAAGCAGGACCGGCAATTGTCTTTTCCTATGTGCTTGCGGGAGCGGCTAGCATTTTTTCCGCCTTATCTTATGCTGAACTGGCGGCAATGATTGGTGGTTGTGGAAGTGCTTATGGTTATGCTTATGCTGGTTTTGGCGAGTTAATTGCCTGGATTGTAGGCTGGGATTTACTGTTGGAATATGCCATTTCGGTATCCGCAGTTTCCGTTGGCTGGGGCAGTTATGCTAATGATTTCCTCATGGCCATTAAAATTCATCTTCCCCCCGTACTTTTGCAGGGACCGGCTTATGGGGGTATTTTAAATTTACCTCCGGTGTTTATCATTGCTTGCTTAGCTGCATTATTAATTGCGGGAGTAAAATCCAGTTCGCGAATGAATAATCTTATTGTAACCATCAAATTATTAGTGGTTCTCCTATTTATCATCATCGCCACTAGAGAGGTACGGGTGGAAAATTGGTCACCTTTTCTTCCTTTTGGCTGGACTGGGGTGATCGACGGAGCAGCCTTAATATTTTTTGCCTATATTGGTTTTGATGCGGTATCTACGGCGGCAGAAGAGGCGATTAATCCACAACGCGATATGCCTCGAGGCATCATTGGCTCTTTGGTGATTTGTACCGTTTTATACATCATTGTTGCGGGATTGCTCACAGGGATTGCTCCATACGCTACCTTAAATGTGGCCTCCCCAATAAGCCATGCCTTATTACACCTCGGTTACAAAGTTGCTGCAGGATTGATTAGCGTAGGGGCAATTGCCGGTTTGACTACCGTGATGTTGGTATTGTTTTATGGCTTAACGCGAGTAATTTTGGCGATGTCGCGTGATGGCCTGTTACCTATAGCTATTGCCAGCACCAGCGAACACCGCCATACACCGGCACGCATTATTTTGCTTTGCGGTTGTATCATGGCAGTATTATCAGCCTTGGTCTCCATTGATGTTTTAGCTGAATTAGTGAACATCGGTACCTTATTTGCCTTTATTATCGTTTGTATTGGCGTGTTGTATTTACGTTATAAACGCCCAGAATTAGAACGACCGTTTAAAACCCCGTGGATGCCTTATGTGCCGATTTTTGGGGTATGTAGTTGTTTTTATTTAATAATTCACCTGCCGTGGGTGACCTTGCTGCGTTTTGTCATTTGGATGACTATGGGCTTGGTTATTTATTTTATTTATAGTCATAAGAATAGTGTCTTGGCAAAGAAGATCGCGTCATCCTGAGTGCATTGCCTGGAAATATCATCTCCTGGGGCGAGGCAGAACTTTTTTTATTTTTCGTTTACCTGACATTCAATCTTTAATTGAAAAAGCGTCTAAAAGGGTACAAACTAGGGGTCTCTTTGGTTAAAGACGACAGGAGTTACTAACGAAATGGAACAGTTACAATCAGTGCATGTTCAAGATAAGCTTAAAGCGGATAAGACGTTGATTACCATTGGGAATGGATGTCGATTAACAATGGCGTCCTCCCTGCTTTTAACTCAGCAAACGACCTCAATCGCTTTATCATTACAGGCTGCGCAATCGGTTGATGCAGCATATCAATTTTTAAAGGTTCATGTTGATTCTCGCGTACCTATTTATGGAGTCAATACCAACTTTGGTGATCAGGTTCGTTATATTGACGCAGCCATTAAAGAAACTGATGCTATGGATTACCATAGTGAGATTAATGAGCGCCAAGAAAACATTATACGCTCCCTATCCTGTGGTTTAGGAACCATCGTGTCCCCCCATATCGTGCGGGCAACCATGATGCTGCGCGCGCATTGTTTGGCCCAAGGTTATTCCGGTGTTCACCCTGAATTAATTAACGCGCTTTTGGATTTCCTGAATGCGGGAATTACACCCGTGGTGCGTTGTTATGGTTCTATTGGTGCCAGTGGCGATCTCATTCCTTTGGCGATGATTGCTGCGGCATTAATTGGAGAAGAGGTTGCGGTAAGCTATCAGGGTAAAGTGATGATGGCGCCGGAAGCAATTCAACTCGCGGGGCTTAAGGCGTATAAGCCGGTAATGCGCGATGGTTTGGCCTTGATAAATGGCACTTCATTTATGACGGCAATTGCCAGTTTCGCAATGCATGATTTACAACGTATCTTCCAGCAAATGCTCGCTGCAATCGCGATGACATTAGAAGCCTTACTGGTGATTAATAGTGCCTATCATCCCATGGTGCATCAATTAAAACAGCAAGTAGGTGAATGCGACATCAATCAGTTTTTTATTGATTTTTGGCAAGGTAGCCAATTATTAACGGATTTAGATGAGTTACGGGCAACCGATTATACGCATAAGCCAGTACAAGATTATTATTCAATTCGTTCGGTTCCCCAAGGTTTTGGTCCATTCCAGGAAAATCTGCAACGTGCCATTGTCTGGATTGAAAATGAAATGAATTCGGTCAACGACAATCCGGTTATTGATGTGCGCGAACAAAATATCCACCATAGCGCCAATTTCATGGGGTACTATGTGACTGATGCCTGTGATATTTTGAAAATGAATATTGCCCAGGCCTCAACGTGGATCCATGCTTTACTGGCCAATTTAGTACACCCGCGTAAAAATCATGACTTACCGGTGAATCTGGTTCCTAATCCCAGCAAGCACAATGGATTCCGTTCTATGCAGCTTTTATCTGCTGCTTTAGCGGTACAAAATCGTAAATTGGCGCAGTCGCATCAAGCCTATACCCTGCCGACCGAAGGGGATAACCAAGATGTAAATAGCTTGGGAACCCATGCCGCCCTGGATTTTCAAGAGTCCGTGGCTAATTTAGAACGGCTTACCGCAATTTTATTCTTGGCAGCAAGCCAAGCCTTGGAGTTACGAGGCATTGAAAAAGCCGGTAAGAAGGCTCAATCCATCTATCAGGTAATTCGCCAATATTCGCCAACTATAGAGCATTGCCGGCCGATGTCGGAGGAAATCGCCGTTATTATTAAGCTGTTAAAAGATGGAGTTATCTAATGCTGGCTTATATGTTTCCTGGGCAGGGTTCACAAAAACGGGGAATGGGTCAGGATTTATTTGAGCAATTTCCTGAGTACACGGCTCAAGCAGATGCTTTGCTGGGCTATTCCATACGGGCTTTATGCCTAGAGGATACACAGCAACAGCTTAATAACACTCAATATACGCAGCCAGCACTTTATGTCGTTAATGCCTTTTCTTATTTAAAGACATTAGCGGACGGTCAACCTAAGCCTGATTATGTGATCGGGCATAGTTTGGGTGAATATAATGCGCTATTTGCCGCTGGTGTTTTTGATTTTGTCACCGGTTTGGCTTTGGTTAAAAAGCGTGGGGAGTTAATGAGTCAAATGCAGGGGGGAGCCATGGCTGCGGTGGTTGGACTCTGCGACCAAGAGTTGACTGCCTTACTTGATGAGCAAGGGCTATCAGGAATCAGGATCGCTAATTATAATTCTTATCAGCAAATGGTTATTTCAGGCCCTCAGGCGGATATTCAACGGGCACAGCCTCTGTTTGCGGGAATGGACAAGGTTTCCTTTATCCCGCTCTCAGTAAGTGGCGCGTTTCATTCGCTTTATATGTTGGGTGCCCAGCAAGCCTTTGCGGAGTTTGTGCACGATATTGAATTCGCTACTCCAAGCCTCCCGGTGATTGCCAATGTCGATGCGGCTCCCTATCATCCGGCAGTGGTTAAAAATAATTTAATTCAACAGATAGCGCAACCGGTACTATGGACTAAAACCATTGACTATTTGCAGACTAAGCCTAATATGCAATTTCAGGAAATTGGTCCAGGTACGGTATTAAGCGGTTTGTTGCGACGTATTAATAATAGGGCGTAGTGAGGCTGAACGATTATTTATCCATAAAATCAACCAATGGCCCATAACCATAACATTAGATATAATGATTCAGATCAGTTTAAAAGGACGTTAACGTGCGACAATTATCTCATTTATCCCTAGCTATTGCTTCGTTGTGCTGTGCTCCCCAGGTTATGGCATCTGACTTTAGCTTACCTTTTGTTAATTCAGCAGGCTTAGGTGTGGCTTATGCAGATTGGGCTACTGCGGCGGATGATGCCAGTACGGCATACACCAATCCGGCTGGGATGGTGAAATTGTCGCATCAACAGGTCGTTGTTAATGCATTGGGGATTACCGGAACGGCTAATTTTACCGGTACGGCACGTACTCCTGGCTTTCCATTTCCAGCCCCTCTCGTGCAGTCTGGTGTTGCGCACAGTGGGATAAATGCCTTCATGCCTTCCTTTTATTACACAGCCCCACTGAGCAATCGTGTGAGTGCGGGTGTGCATTTTACGACCCCATTTGGCTTAGGCACGAATTATGGCTCTACACCGGATGTCATCACTCGCTATGCCGCAACGCGTTCACAGGTGGTGGGTATGGATATGGGGCCAAGCGTGGCGGTTAAAATTAACGAGCGTTTTTCGGTGGGTGCAGGCTTTGATGCGTTACGTTTAGCCTTTACCTTAAATAATAAATATGGCCCACCACTTTCGTTTATGGGGGATTCCACCTTAAAAAACCATTTAACGGGTTGGGGCTATGGCTGGAATGCCGGCGCGTTGTTTGATGTGACCGAACAAACGCGTATTGGCTTCAGTTATAATTCCCTGATTTCTATTCACACGACTGGACATAGCACGGTTTATGCTCCTAATAATGGTCCCGCACTATTTCGCACTTCAGCACAAAAAACCGATGCCGCACTTCCTGCGCGCGCTCAGTTAAGTCTACAACATGATTTCACCGCTCGCTGGAGCGGAATGTTTACCGCATTTTACACCAACTGGAAAACGTTCAATAAAATTACTATGAAACATACGCAGACTCCATTTGGGGTGCCTATGTCGGTGACCATTCCGTTTAATTACCATAATTGTTTTGATTATTCGGTTGGGGCGACTTTTAAGGCGACGAATAAATGGTTATTGCGCGGTGGGCTGCAATTTATGAATACGCCTTCCAACAACCAAGATCGCGGGGTTGCCGATCCTATTGGTAGTGCTACGGTTGCGGCCATTGGCACGCATTTCCAAGCGGCAGAAATGATAGGTTTCGATTTTGGTGTGGGGCATTCCTTCTTTAAGCAAATGCCGATTAATTATGCTTCTCAATTGACGGCACTTAAAGGACATACAAACACTCAAACAACCGTGATCGGTGGTCAGGTTAATTGGAGTATTGCTTAAAGGTTCTGCTCTTTCACCCCAGAAAAGGCAACCACGGTATTACGACCTTTCTTCTTAGCCGCATATAAAGCTTTATCTGCTAATTCGATAAGCTTGTCTGTATCCTCACTGTCGGTTGGATATATGGCGATGCCAATAGAAATGCTTATGGGGCCAATGGGTTGAGCACCGTATTTGAGGTGTATTTTCGTTACCGCAAGTCGTATTTGTTCTGCTTTTGTTAGGGCGTTTTTTATATCGATATCATTAAGAATGAGAACGAACTCTTCTCCACCATATCGGGAAGCCAAATCGCCGGCTTGCGTAGCTTGTTCTAATAGGGAGCCAATCTCTTTTAACGTCATGTCTCCGGCATCATGGCCAAAGGTATCATTAATTTTTTTAAAGTGATCCAGGTCAAGCATCAAGATGGCAAACGAGCTTTTTTCGCTTTTGGCGCGGAGTTTTTGTTTGAATAGCCCATCCTCTAGAAAACGGCGGTTAAATAAGCCGGTTAATGGATCGCGTATGGATTGATGACGGAGGTTATCTCGTAGGCGCACATTGGCCAGTGCTAATGCGGTTAACTCGGCAAAGGCTGTGATAAGCAGCTGTTGATCATGGTTTAATGTGAATGACTCGTTCGCAATTTCCATATAGAGCAGACCATAAATGTCGTTTTGTGCCATCAAGGGGACGCACATGATGGTATTCATCACGTCCTCTTCAAAATGGAAGTGATCGCAAACTAACTCATGATGTGATTGAACAATTTTATGAGGGCGGCCAAGCCTGATTGCCCAGCATTGTTCTGGGTTAAAAATAGATTCCTGAATGGTAGGGGTTCCCCAACGCCCCACCATTTCCAAGTGGTTTTTGGAGGGATGCATGACATAAAGATAGCCACTGCAAAACGTGAGTAGTTGTTGGGCATACTTGCCCATAATACTGCTTAATTCTTCTAACGAATTGGTAGCAAGCATAATATCGCTCATATCAATCATTAGTGTTATTTGTTCATTTTTTATTTCTAATTCTTTGATGCTGGCGGTTAGTTTTTTATAAGACTCTTCAAGTTCGGTATGTTCGCGTACGCGATTGGTAATGTCGCTAATATTGTGTACCAATCCATTGATTTCATTGCGTTCATTGATAATAGGGCTGGCGCTTAACTCAAAAATATTTTTTTTCCCTTCGTACTCAATCTCAAGAACGGTAATTTCTTTATCGTAACGTAGTGAGTTAAGCCAGATTTCGGTCAGGTTGTGTTTATTGTCGGGAGCAGTGGCAAAAGCCTTTTCGAATGTCATACCTTGGGTTAGAGAGCAATCAAATATTTTTTTGAATTGAGTTTGATACAGTTCATTAAAAATTTGTATTTGATGGTCTTCATCTACAGCGGCAATGCCATCACTAGTGCTTTCAAGAATTTGTTTTAAGTAATTTTGTACATCACGGTTTTTATATTCGATGATTTTACGGTTAATTAATTCAAAGTTAGCCAGTACGAAGGGTACGATTAGTAGAATCATACTTAAAAGGCTACCAAATATGATAAAGAGTTCACTGGCATAAACGCCTCGCATTAAGGCGTCATTTCTCGCTTTAAGTAATACTTCTTCTATTGCTTTGATTTCCCCGCTTTGGCTTTTAACTTGCTCAGACACTTCATTATTTTCATAAAAATTTGCCAGGTCATCAGGGGTATTAAATTGTTTTTTATTTTTCAGTTCAGCTAATTGCGCAAGCAGCGCAACCCGCTCTTCAGCTAGTTTGATAAATTGTAGTACTCGCTCATGTTGTTCTACATAATTGTTGGTAAGCGCTTTGAGGTTATTTAAATGGTCATTTAGGATTGGTTTGAATGTCTTTGCGTCCTTTAAAAAATTGCGGTTCTCGGTAATTAGATAAGCTCGTTGGGCTGATTCCATCGCGGTTAAGGTATATAAGGCGCTATCCACTTGTTCAATTATTTTATAAGTGTGAATAACCCTGTGATTGGCTTTAGTTAATGACTTGAGTTGCCAATAAGATTTACCGCTAATCATCACTAGAATTAATAAGGCGATAATAAATAAACTATTTAACATGAGTTTGTTTAACTTAATTGGCCTTATTTTCCAAAGAAAATTTTGTTTTCTTTGCTTGTTATCATGCCTATCCATTGCCTGGCTCACAGATTGTGTACAAGTTAGATTATAGCCGCCTTTAAAAAGTTTCTCGAGCATTATTAGGGGGCTGGCTTTCGTGTTGCTAAATCGCCTATTTGCTGGGTAAATGAAGCGTCAAAAGGGACTATAGCTCTTTCGTGGATGGAGGTAGGGGGAGTTTTAAGAGCAAGCTGATAAGATAATCCAGGCAACGCAAATCCTGCAATGATTTTTGGCGTAGTCATAAACAAGAGCCTGCAGCGGTGGAGACAAGCTCTTGTGTGCCAGGTGGGTTACGAAAATTAATCAATAACTGGTGCGTAAGGTGAGATATTAAAACAGGGAATAGTACTGAATTTTTTGCTGATCATTTTCGTTATAATTTTTCTTTATTATTTATAGGCGCTGCTAAACAGTTCCTGGTTCATATGCTACTTCATTAAAATGACATAGTGCTTCAGTAATTTTGTGTATAACCTGCGTTTTTATTTCTTTTTCTCTAATGAACAAATGTCCACTATTAAACGACTTAAATTCACAACCTGGCAGGGAGTGCGTGCTCCAGCCTTGATGGTCTTCCGGGCTTACCCAGCCGTCCTGCAGCCCTAAAAATACCGTAGTGGCTAACTGCAATGGCGGTTCAGGAGTATAAGTATAGCTCTTTACTATACGCATATCGCCGACAAAAATGGGCAGTAAAACTTGAATAATGCTCTTATTCATGCGCTCATCACTGTAATCAACGATGCCATTATCTTTAAATACCCTCGCTAAAGTACTTAATTGTTGTTCGTCTAATTGTCCTAAGCGCTCTTGGTCTAAATCAAATAAATTCACCTGCATTTGCTTTAAGGTATGCAGCAGATTATCCAGGCTTGTGGAGGGCTGGCGCGGATCAGGGTAGGCTGATGCAAAAAGATGTACCGGTTGGGCTAGTTGATGACGCCGTAAATAGCGGGTGAGCTCAAAGCCAATGAGTGAACCAAAGCTATGGCCAAAAAAGGCAAAAGGCAAATCAAAATAAGGGTGTAATTGGGTGGCCAGTAAAGGAATCAGCGTAGCAATATTGGTGATGGGCGGCTCTTCCATGCGATTTTCCCGCCCCGGCAATTGGATTGGACAAACCTCAATAAAATCAGGGAATTCTTGTTGCCATTCGCGATAAATAGAAGCGCCTCCGCCCCCATAAGGAAAGCAAAATAGGCGTAGTTTCGCTTTCGGTTTTATTTGGCGACTGGCTATCCATCGGTTATTGTTCTTAGTTGCTGCTGGGGCCGCTTGTGGTTTGATGCCTTTATCCTGCAATATTTGTTCGGCTATTTCTTGAATAGAGGGGCCTTGCATGATGAAGGGAAGTGAATAATTAAGGCCTAAGTTTGCGTCAATAATTCGAATTACGGCTAAAGCCATCAATGAATCCATACCTAAATCATGTAAGGAGTGTTGTACATTTACATCAGGAATTGGCATCGCGAAAATAATGGCGAATTGTTCAGTTAGATACTGGATAAGTTGTGTTTTGCATTGCGCATAGGGTAAGGATGCATCCCATTGGAATTGCGTCTGAATTTGCATCATTTTATCAATATGCATGGTGTCGTTTAGCTGGGTCATACCTAAATCGGTACATTTCATCAGCACTTGATACTGCGCATCCAATAAATACCAGTCACCAATAATGGTTTTACCCTCAGGGTGTAATTCTTTTAAGACGGTATAAATATACTTTGGTTGTGCATGACGATGAACTTCAATTTGCCCTATCTGTGATGCAATATATGGCTTCATCAGTTGTGGCGGTAAGAGCAAAAAGAGCGTTTGAATACAGGCGTCAATAATTCCAGGATGCATCTGCAGCATAAATTGCTCACTGCGCTCCGCAGTTTTGGCGGCACGTAATTCACTCAGCAATTTCATGTCCTTGGTCCAGAACTGCTCGGTCCAACGAATACTGTCGCCCGCTGGCATGCCCATGTTGGTAATGCGTTGGTAAAAGGACTCATCAGTACCGTGGTACTGATGAGGTAACTCTTGATCTCTTAGTGTCTGTACTGACGATTGTGGCGGTAGGCTCAGAGTGCCAATCGCATGTTTTATCCAATTCTTTTGGCTGTCGCTACTATAAAAACTAAAGGCTAGAGGTTGGTTATTGCTGGTTGATTCAATAATAAGTTGAACCCATACGGTTTTCCCGGCGAGCACTAATAGAGGCGATGAGAAACTCATCTCCTTAATGTTCAATTGTGCTTGCGGAGCAAGTTGCAGGGCCGCATAGGCTAGCATTTCTACATAATAGCCCGCATGTAAGACATAAAATGAGTCTTGGATTTCGGGCATGGCTTGATGATCAAAGACAAATTCAAATTGATGCGTTGATAAAGGAGAGTTGATCATTTTGCCACGTAAGGGATAACTTATTACGGCTTCTTGTTTGCTAGCCTGTCCTAGGCGAGGCCAATATTTTTTATGCTGCCAAGGATATAAAGGCAAATCTATTGCTGCATAAGAACGCTGTTCCTCATATTTTTTCCAATCGATGTTTGCCTGATGCACATAACTAGTTGCCAAAGTGGTTAAATCTGAAAATTCACTGATTTTGGCTGCATGATTATTTCTTTTCGCCTCCAGATTAATAAATACCCCTTCAATGGTTTGCTGAGGGTTAGCACCTAAAATGCTAAGTTTTTGCGATAAATCGGTAATGGAATTACTAATAATGGCCAGTCGCAATGGATAGTGGCTGCGGCGTAAATGTAAGTTATAACAAAGCTGGCTTAAGTTGATGCCGACATTATTTTTTAAGTAGGCTTGCCATAAGCTAATTAAATCATTTAAAGCAGTGGTATCTTTTGCCGAGAGGGTAAATAATTCATTATGGCCGCTGATTTCGGGAGCTGGTACAAATTGCTCACTTAACGACAATTCGTGCAACACGATATGGGCATTAGCCCCGCCAAAACCAAAGCCGCTCACTCCGGCAACCGCAACTTCCCCATAGCGTGGCAATGGTTCCGGTTTTTGGGGAATGGATAAATGGTATTTGGCTAAGGGAATATGCGGGTTTGCTTGCTGAAAATTGAGATGCGGTGGGATGACCCCATTTTTTAAGATTAAGGCTGTTTTGATCATACTAATGATCCCGGCTGCCGGCTCTAAATGCCCCACATTGGTTTTCACCGAACTAATCCAGCATGGTTTTTGTTCTTCATGGCTTTTACCGATGACTTCACCTAAGGCTTGCACCTCGATTGGGTCGCCAAGAAAGGTACCGGTGCCGTGGCATTCGATATAGGAAATATGGGAGGGATCCGTTTGTGCATTGCGATAAGCATCGCGTAGTAATTGTTCTTGCTGTAAGCCATTGGGCGCGGTAAGGCCGTTGGTTTTGCCATCTTGGTTCACGGCGCTGCCGCTAATGACAGCATAGATTTTATCTTTATCCTGCAAGGCGCGAGACAGGGGTTTTAACACAATCGCACCTGCTCCTTCTCCTTGCACATAGCCATCAGCTTGCGCATCAAAGGTGTGGCATTGGCCTGTAGGGGACAGCATGGTTGCTTTAGCTAATATCGCATGAATCGAGGGTAGCAGATTAATATTAACGGCACTTACCAAGGCTTGCTCACAGACGTTGGCTTGCAGGTTTAAGCAGGCTAATTGTACGGCAATAAGGGATGAAGAGCAGGCCGTATCTAGTACCATACTCGGCCCATGTAAATCTAAAATATAGGACAGCCGATTAGCCCCCATGCTGATGGCACTGCCGGTGGGAATCAGTAGGGCATCCATATCGGAGTCGAGCTGTTGTAAATGGCTAAACTGGCTGGCATATAAACTGGAAAAAACCCCGGTATTGGAGCCGCTTAGGCTATCCAGCGTTAAGCCGGCATCTTCCAGCGATTCATAGGCGACTTCCAAGAGCAGGCGTTGTTGTGGGTCCATGCGCAAGGCTTCGCGGGGACTAATGCCAAAAAAATAGGCATCAAAGGCATCGATATCCGCTAAATAACCACCCCAATAGGCTAAGTTGGGATTACGTTGTGCTTTTTCCTGGGTTTCTTTGAGTAATTCCCAACGCTCATCAGGGATGGGAGTAATAATGTTTTTGCCTTGGTTTAATAAATCCCAAAACTCATGAAGATTCTGCGCTTGCGGCAGGCGGCAACTCATGCCAATGATGGCAATCGGATCAAATAACTTTTCCTGCTGTTGTTGCAGCTTCTTTCTCAGCTTTTTGATCATCAGCAAGGCATTTTTTAAGGTTGTCGTATCAGTCATAAGCCAACTCCAGCTCTTTTAATTCTGCTTCAAGCAGTTCATTCAATTGGTCATAATCCAAATGATCGAGATTTAACTCTTCTTCATCTGCCAAAATCGGGGGCGGTGTTCGTGGAACATTAATCTGTACTCTTTGCATGATGTACTCGGTTAATTGCTTCAGGGTGGGGTAGCGATATAAATCCATCGGTGAGACTACATCCGGGAAATGAGCGCCTAATTGTTCGGTGTAACTAATGCCGGTAATGGAATCCATGCCATACTGCTCAAAAGGTGTTTCGGCATCGATTTCATTCGGCTCCAGGCCTAAAACGTTGGCAAAGAGTTGCAGAGCCAAGACCGTGCTTTGTTCTGGACTGAGATCCGAGACCACCGCACTTTGATTATTTGGCGCATATTTAGCGGCAAAATCAGCAAAAAAGTCCAATTGCTTCGCGGTCGCATTCACTTGGAAAAATTTCTTCCACTGCATTTTACAAACGGTGACTTCCGCGGGATTGCTACGCAATAGCGTATCCAAAAGACTGATGCCATCTTTAATACTTAAGGAAGCCATGCCTACAGCATCTAAAAAGGCATCATGGTTATGACGATGGCTCATGCCCTTTTCGGACCAGGCGACCCAGTTAATACTTAAGGCGGGTAATTGCTGGCTGCGGCGGTAGAGCGCCAGGCCATTGAGAAACTCATTGGCAACAGCGTAGGCACTAAGCCCGGCCATTCCAAAATGCGGTACGGCCGCAATGGATGAAAATAACACAAAGCTGGATAAGGGGGTCTGCCTGAATAGTTCATGCAACACCAGGGAACCTTGAACCTTAACCTTGAGTACTTCACGCCACAGGTTTTCTTCCATATCCGCAATCGGTACATTATCTGTAGTGACCCCGGCTAAATGAAACACGCCATCAATTTGCTGTTGCCAGGCTTTTTCCGTTTCCTGGATAAGCTGGCGCATTTTTTCTTGATCAGCGACATCGACGGCAGCATATTTAACCTGAATTCCCTTGGCTGCCAATTGCTGCAGTAAGGTGTTCTTTTCGCTAGTTTGCGTTGATAGTTCGGTAGCCCCTGTCAGCAAGACAAAGCGGGTTCCTTGCGCTACCACATATTCAGCTACTTCATAGCCGAGAGCTCCCAAACCACCGGTAATTAAGGCCGCGACGGGTGGCGTCCATGCGGGCAAGTCAGCAGGCAATGATTCGTTGCTAAAGCGAATGCTATAACGTTCTTGCTCGCGATAGGCAATATGGTTGTGATTGGCCTGTAATACCCCAAGCTCCTTAACCAGATTCTGCGCATTTTGGCGCAGGCTGGCTTTGGCATCCAGGTCTAAGAGGAGTACCTGATAATTTGCTTGTTCGGCGGCAAAAATGCGGGTCATGGACCAGAGCGGATGTTGCCACATATTGACACAGTCGGAGCCACTTACCTGTTGCGCTTCTTGAGAGACCAGAGCGAACCGTAATGGTGTTGACCAAGAGTGCTGAATCATCGCTTTAAATAAATAGAATAAGGCCAAAGTCGGATCGGCTGAGGCGTGACTATTTAAATAAATAACTCCTTGTAATTGCTGGGCATGTTCTTGATGAATGGCGGTAAACAGGCGTTCGTAATCTGCTTTTTGCTCCGGGTCAATGTAATACACTTGTTCGTTGTGTTTGCTATATTGTGCACCGGAAAAACAATAAATACAGGCGGTAGTCCCTAGTTCTTCTTGCAAGAGCAAGCCTAACTCCTGATCGCTAAAGATCAACCATTTTCCAGCAGGAATCACGTGGTCCTTCGTTGTCGCAAGGGGATTTTTTTGCCAACGGGTGGCGTAGAGCCACTCTTGCGCATCTAGCGATGGAACTGCTGCAATTACTGGTGCTGCTGCGGGGGTCACCGCTGGTGTCTCAATCTCACGAGTAGGAATCCAGCAACGACGCTTGGTAAAGGGATAGGTTGGCAACGAAACAATTTGTCGAGATTCTTGCGCATGCAGCTGTTGCCAATCGATTTTAACCCCCGCAACCCAATGTTGGGCTAATTCCGCATGGTGTGCTCCTTGAATTAAAGCCGCTAGGTTGGCAGGGGGCAGGCTATTGGCAGCTTGCAGATTGAGCCACATATTAGGCGCTGTTTGCGGATAACGGGCCAGGATGGTGAGCAACTCCATTTTGCTTGTGGCAATAATAGCGAGCCGAGCACTCATTGCCTCACGGCCTACTTGTAAGGTGTAACAGGCATTTTGCAGCCATCCGGGTGTATCGGTATGTGGATTATTTTGCAAATACTGCTGCATTTGTTGTACACGAGCGCCGAGTCGATCTTCATTCAATGCCGAGAGTACGAAGAGATAGGGGGCGGCATTGGTCGATGTTGGCGGGCTTTGTGCTTGGTATTCTTCAACAATCATATGCACATTGGCTCCACCTGCACCAAAGGAGCTTAGTCCGGCACGACGGGGCATATTATTTTCTGGTATCCAGTCTTTAAGCTCACGTTGGACGTAGAAGGGGGAGTTTTGGAAATCGATAAAGGGATTTAATTGCTCTGCATGCAGACTGGGCGCTAGTTGTTGATGGCGCATTTGCAGTAATACTTTCGCTAATTGGGAAATTCCTGCAGCAGACTCCAAGTGGCCAATATTCGATTTAACCGAACCAATAGCGCAATATTGTGTGTCTTGGCTAAAGGTTTCAAAAGCATCTTGTAAGCCACGAATCTCGATTGGGTCGCCCAAGGAGGTGCCTGTTCCATGTGCTTCAATGTAAGAGATGGTACGCGGGTTAATCTTGGCTGTCTTGAGAGCGTGTAGAATCACTGCTGCCTGGGCATTGGGATTGGGCACCGTATAGCCACTGGTTTTGCCACCATGATTCATGCTGCTGCCTTTAATGATGCCATAAATCGTATCATTATCAGCAAGGGCTGCATCTAACGGTTTGAGTAAGACGGAGCCTACCCCTTCTGAAGGCACATAGCCGGTGCCGCCTTCGGCAAAGCTGGTACAACGTCCCTGTTCGGACATAAAATTGAAGCTGCCCAGGAAATGATATTTGCTGGGATGTAAGGATAGATTGACCCCACCGGCAATGGCCATCGCACATTCACCGCGGAGAATGCTTTCACAGGCTAAATGAATGGCTGTAAGTGACGAGGAGCAGGCCGTATCCACTACAAAGCTTGGGCCATTGATGTCCAGGAAGTAGGAAATACGATTGGCAATCGAGAAGGATTGAATATCTAAGGGAACCTGATTGCCCTTTTGCCATTCTTCGGCAATAAATAAAGGATAGAAATTGTAGGTAACCCCAGCAAAGACACCCACCGCGTTGTTGGTACGGTGCTTTAATTTTTCCCGGGTATAACCGGCATCCTCTAAGGTGGACCAAACCGACTGCATGAATAAACGTTCTTGCGGATCCATTAATCCAGCATCACGAGGGGAAATATTAAAGAATAAGGGATCAAATTTATCCACATCGGGGATAAATCCGCCATGGGAA
This sequence comes from Legionella sp., assembly GCF_965140895.1. Lineage (GTDB taxonomy): Bacteria > Pseudomonadota > Gammaproteobacteria > Legionellales > Legionellaceae > Legionella. The sequence continues at coordinate 36,348 of NZ_CBCSKT010000054.1, forward strand.
AGGTATTGTTCTTTACCGCCAATCAGTACTGGATATTGTTTATAATCCCAACGATCGCTAGGTACTTCGCCCACGCAATCGCGTCCTGAACTTAAATTCTGCCAAAACTCATCCATGGTGTTGGCCATGGGGAAGGTACCGCTTAAGCCAATGATGGCAATGTCGCGGGAACTCGTTGTTGGTGTTTGCGGTGCGCTTATCGTTTCTTCAACAATGGAGGCGGTGGGAATTTCTAAATTAACAGCTAAGCTTTCTTTGGCTCCCAAGGCAATTAACTGTTTGTGGTGTTTCTTTACAAAATAATTCGCCAAATCTTTAAGGCGATTGCGCTCATACAACAACGTTTTGGGCAGGCTGCCAAAGTCTTTTTCCAAGCGGTTGGTAATTTCCAAACCAATAAGTGAATCAACGCCATAAACTTCATAGGTTTCATTGATGTCGATGAGCTCGGGATTGGTACGTAGTTTTTCGGCAAATAGTTGACTTAAGTAGTTCTCTGCCCAACCGGTTACATCGCTCGCGGCTAAGTTCGTTACCGTCAAAGGCACGGTTTGGCAGGTCGTGGTTGCCGGCTGCAATTCCAAATCATACCAATAGCGCTGTTTCACAAAAGGATATGCGGGTAAGGAGGCAATACGTTGTTTTGGCTCTTCGGTATAGAGTATGGACCAATCAATGGGGTAATGTTTGGTATATAAGTCCGCTAAAATAAATAACTTATGACGATACTGGCTTGCATCTTCTGCCTGCTGTAAGGCATTGAGGGTGGCTTGATAAACTTCATGCAAGACCGGGCCTTGCATGGAGTAGGTTTGTCCTTCATTTAACAGACAAAACTCGGGAATTTCCTCGTTGCATAAGCTGTTTAGAGCGGCTAATAACTCGTCCACAGAAGCCACGACTAAGGCACAACGATGCAAGAAATGCGCTCGACCCAGATTGAGAGTAAAGCTTAATGAACTTAGGGATACTGGGTTTTGCTGTCGTTCCAGCCAGTGTTTTAATGCGTTGATTTTGTGCTGTAAGCTTGATGCTTGTTTTGCTGAGAGGCTCAGCAAGTAATAAGGTTTTGCTTGCTGTAGCTCTATAGGCAGTTGGTGCGGACGGCCTTCTTCCAACACCACATGGGCATTGGTGCCACCAAAACCAAAAGAGCTAATTCCCGCGCGCAGCGGTATTTCCTGACCCGCAGCGTTTTGGCTGCGTGACCAGCGCTGTGTTTTTTGGGCAATATAGAATGGACTATCTGCTAAATTAATAAAAGGATTTAATTCCTGTAAATGTAAGAGACCGGGTAATTGTTCATGAGTCATTGCCAGAATTAATTTCATTAAGCCCGCAATTCCTGAGGCAGGTTCCAAATGGCCAATGTTTGTTTTCACCGAGCCTAGACCAATGCTGCCTGCTTTAGTTTGTGTGCCGAGCAAGCTTGCGAATGCTCGTTTGAGTCCTTCAATCTCCGCCGGATCGCCCAAGGCCGTACCGGTGCCATGGGTTTCAATATAGCTGATGGTTTCGGGACTAATATTCGCCTGGGTGTAGGCATTAATCAGTAATTCACTTTGGGCCTTAGCATTGGGTGCTGTCAGCGATTGCGCTTTGCCGCCATGATTTACTGCCGAAGCCTTGATTACCGCATAAATATGATCCCCATCGCGCTGTGCTTGGGTTAAGGGTTTCAGTAAAATACTACCAACTCCTTCGCCTTTGACATAGCCATTGGCTGATTTATCGAAGGTTTTGCAACGGCCATCAGCAGAAAGCGCCCCTAACTGGCTGGTTACCACCAAGGTATCGGGGTTGAGCATTAGACTCACTCCCCCGGCAATCGCGATCTCGCACTCCCCATAACGGATGGCTTGCACAGCACGGTGAATGGCTACAAGCGAACTCGAGCAAGCCGTATCCACCGCCTCACTAGGACCTTGGAAATTAAAGAAGTAGGAAACCCGATTAGCCAACATGCTGTGCGAATTTCCGGTGGCAATAAAGCCGTGGAAGTCTTTTTGTTGTGTGGCAATTAGAGTTTGATATTCGCTAAACTCAACCCCAGCAAAAACGCCAACTTTCGCTGAGCCTAGCTCTAGTGGGTTGTAGCCTGCATCTTCGATGCTTTTCCACACGCTTTCTAAAAAGAGGCGATGTTGGGGGTCCATCAGGTTTGCTTCACGGGCGGAAAGGTTAAAGAAGGCGGCATCAAATTGATCCATATCCTTGATAAAACCACCCCATTTGGAATTGCTTTTATTCGGATGCTGGGTGCTATCCCCATAGTAAGTACGCCAATCCCAACGCTCCTGTGGCACTTCCGTAACCAGGTCATGACCGGCGAGCAAGTGCTGCCAAAAGCTGGTTAAATCATCAGATTGTGGGAAGATGCCATGAATACCAATAATGGCGATATCATGATTCGCGTCAGACTTGAAGTGGTGCACTTTTGGCGTATGGGTCTTAGAGGCTAAGGGGGCGACAATGTTTGGATGCGCTTGCATCGCTGTCTCGGGAACTTGCGCCATAATGTATTGGCCAATTTCCAGAATGCTGCTGTGGGTGTAAAAGACTGCCGGGGTAAATTCAGCCTTATAGTGCTCGGAAATGCGTTTGGCTAATTCAATAAAGTGTACGGAATCCATGCCATATTCACCCAGACTTTTGTCAACTACTAAGCGCTGGGGCGCGATGTTTAACAGCAGTGATACCTGGCGGATTAAAAAGACGCGTACTTTCTCACTTAAGCTTTCTGCAGAAAGGATTGCCTGTGGTTCTGCCTGTACGGTTAATGGTGCGGCATCGCTATACCAATAACGTTCTTTAGCGAAAGGATAGGTGGGTAGGGCTATTTTTTGTTGTGCTTCATGCGCATGCACTTGCTGCCAATCGAGCGCGCAGCCGTCAACGTAAAATTTGGCTAAGGCGAGTAAGTTGTCTTGATACTGTTGGCCGGAGGCCAATTGCTGCATGAGCATGGGAATTATGGTGTTGCCGATTACTTCCTGCGCTGTTGTCGCTTTGCCCTGCCATTGTATGAATAAATGTGCAGGCAGAGTTGGCGCATCCAGTTGTTGCAGCAATTGGATGACTTCGTCAATCGAGCTTGCCACTAAAGCACAGCGGCAGTCAAAATGGCTTCTACCGGCATTTAAGGTATAGCTAACCTGCTGCAGATTAGTTGCTGGATGGTGCTCCAACCAGTGTTTGAGATCGGTGGCACGCTGTTTTAAGGCTGCTTCTGTTTTTGCCGACAGCGTCAACAAATAGTGTGATTTTGCTTTGGAGGCGGATGTCACTTGGCTGGGCGCTTCAGTAAGAATTAGATGCGCATTGGCACCACCGGCACCAAAAGAGCTAATCCCGGCGATGCGTGAGCCTTGTGGCGGAGCAGGCCATTCACTTAGGCTTTGTTGTACCATAAACGGGGTGTTCGACCAGTCAATATTACTATTTAAGGTTTCCGATAAAATTGAAGGTACCAGGCGTTGATGTTGTAATTGCAGTACCACTTTAGCCAGCGCGGCAATCCCTGCAGCCGCTTCGCAGTGGCCTATGTTTGCTTTTACCGAGCCAAGGGTATATTGGCTGTGCTCATCGTGTTTAAAGACCTTATTCAATCCGGCAATTTCAATGGGATCGCCTAAGGCGGTTCCAGTTCCATGGGCTTCTATATAGCTTACCATTGAGGGTTGAATATTCGCTTGCTGATAGGTTGCCGCAATCAACTCTGCCTGTGCATTGGGATTAGGTACGGTATAGCCATTGGTCTTGCCGCCATGGTTAAGTTGGCTGCCTTTAATGACCGCATAAATGTTATCACCATCTTGCAGGGCCAGAGATAATGGTTTTAATAAAATGGCACCCACCGCTTCGCCCGGAACATAACCATCCCCGCCCTCACCAAAACTACGACAATGTCCATCACTGGCTAAAAACTTCCCATGACTTAATAATAAGTATTTGTTGGGATGTAAGGACAGGTTCACTCCACCAGCCAGCGCTAATTGGCACTCGCCTTCGCGTAGGCTTTGACAGGCTAAATGAATGGCGGTGAGTGATGAGGAACACATGGTATCTAAGGCGATGCTGGGGCCATGAAAATCAAAGAAGTAGGAGACGCGATTGGCAATCGAGGCGAATACAGAATTAGTTGGTGCAAATTGTAGTGTTTCCTGATCTTCAGTGGCAAATAATTGATATTCGCCATACATGACGCCTACATAGACGCCCACTTTGCCCCCGGCCAATTGTTCGCGCGCGTAGCCGGCATCTTCGATGGTTTTCCAGGCCGTTTCTAAGAATAGCCGCTCTTGTGGGTCCATCATTGCTGCTTCGCGAGGCGAAATATTAAAGAATAAGGGGTCGAATTTATCGACATCGCTTAAAAAGCCCCCCCATTTACTGTATGTTTTACCCAGCACTTCTTTATCGGCAGCAAAATAACGCAATAAATCCCAGCGTTCGCTGGGGATTTCCGTAATGCAATCTTTCCCTGTCTGTAAATTGTCCCAAAATTCTGCAAGGTTCTGCGCTTGCGGGAAACGGCCGCTAATGCCAATGATGGCAATATCATCTTTGGCAATCGGGTTTGCCGTTTTTTTGCTATTCGGGAGCTGTAGGCGTTTCGTGGGGATTGCTAAAGAAGAACTTGGTGTTCTCTCCATGGTTAAGGGGCTTGTCGTATTAAGGCGCTGTGTCAATTGTTGCGCATGATGCTTAACAAAATAATCGGTTAAAGTGGCTAAGTTTTGGCACTCAAAGAATAAGGTTTTTGGTAAAGCGCTAAATTCCCGCTCTAAGCGTTGATTCAATTGAATAATCATCAATGAATCAATCCCATAATGTTCAAAAGCCACGTCTTTATCTAATTGTGCTGGGGCTAATTTTAAGGTTTCTGCAATTAATGTTTTTAATAAAATTTCAGTCTGCGCCTGCAGCTCCGAGCTTGTAGTGGCCGTAGACTTTATGGTCGTTTTGGCGATTCGGGTATGACGTTCTAAGGCCTGTCTTAATTGGCTTTGATTGCCAGGTAATACGATGCATTGGGTATCGGCATGCTCTAAGGCATGCACCAAGGCGGCTAAACCGTGCGCCTTGCTAAGGTTGATGATTCCCAGGCTGCGTTCTAATTCTTGCAGATATTCGGGGGCAAGAGTCATCCCACCTTCCTCCCAGAAGGGCCAATTGATGCTTAGTGTAAGTCCAGAACAATGGCCGTGACTTCTTTGTTGTTCGCGTTCGTGGGCAAATTCATCGAGGAAGCAATTTGCATAGGCATAGTCATTTTGCCCTGCATTACCAAAGATGGCGGCGACTGAGGAAAATACCGCAAAAAAGTCCAAAGGCTCTTTGCTGGTTGCCGCATGTAAGTAGCAAGCTCCTTGAACTTTGGGAGCTAAAACGGCAGCCATTTCTTCGGTAGTTTTTTGGTTAATAAAGCCATCTTGAGTTATGCCGGCGGCATGAATAATGCCATTAATGGTACCAAAATGCTGTTTTGTCTGGCGAACCAGTGTTTGCGTGTCATCGGAGTGTGATATATCTGCCTGTACGTAGAGTACGGAGGCACCATGCTGTTTTAAGGCGGCAATTTGTTTTAATTGCGCATTTGTTAGCGAAGAGCGTCCACTTAACACCAGTTTTGCTTGATGGTGAATGGCCAAATATTGCGCTACCAAATAACCCAGCCCCCCCATACCGCCAGTAATTAAATAAACCCCTGCTTGTTTTATGCGTGTTGTCGTTGTTGCCTCAATTGGTGCAGGCAAAGGGGCATAGGTATTGATATAACGGCGATTTTGTTGATCATAGCGCACTTGAATTGCATCTTGGCCCAACTCCTGGGCAAGCATTTGTAAATCATGCATCTCCAGGATACGGCAAGCAAGATGGGTCTGCTCCAAGTGCAGACTTTTGGCTAAGCCCGCTAAGGCGCGTGCAAAAATAGCCCCTCCCTTGCTGATACACAGGATTTGTACCTGATGTTCGGGTTTTAATTTGATTACTTCCGTAACTAAAGAGTGCAGCAAATAGTAGGTTTGCGCTAAATGCTTTTGGATCATCATGGCGATGGGTAAGTTCGCCTCATCATGTTCTTCGAGAGCCAATAGAATGTATTCAGGTATGGACTCAGTCTGTCCTTTAATGTTGACTACATGATTATTTTCAATAAACTGGCTGCTGGTTTGTGTCTGCGTAAATTGCGCTTGAATGGCTTTTATGGTCGCGGGATTACTGCCCAAAATAAGGATGGACTTCGCTGTTGTGGTTGCTGTGTCCTCCAGAGGGGCCTCCTGCCATATGGGTTGATAATAACCTAAGGTTGCTTCCGGTTTTAGCGTATCCAGGGCGCAGAGCGTAAAGCCAGTAATTACCAATAATAAAGTGCCATCACGGTCAGTGACTTGCAAATCAAAGCTTGGGAGTTGCTCTTCGCCTGCCTCCGAGACTAATTCTGCGTAGACATAACAGGTTTCTGGCAAATTGGCATAAATATCCATTTGCTCTAGGGCAAATGGCAGATATAAGGCATGGCGATTTTTCAGTAAGGCTTGAGTGCTGTGGAAGATGCCATCGAAGAGACTCGGGTATAAGCCTAGTTCGGCAGTTTTGGCATTCGGCAGTGATAACTTAGCGAGTAAATGAGCCTCATCATAATACAGTGATTGAATTACTTGAAATTCAGGGCCATAGACTAAACCAGACTGTTTAAAGTAGCGGTAAATTTCTTCCGTACTTTGTTGTTTTGGCAAGGTGAGTAGCAGTTGTTGCAGGTTAAATGAGGCAATCGGAGGCAGCGGTTTTTCTGCCTGATAGTGAAGTTGTCCACTGACATATTCCTGGGTTTTTTCCGGATTGCTCAGCACAAAGGAAATTCCCTCGATTTCCGGAGTTAAATGGATTTGTAGCGATTGTGTCAGATCCGCTGCTTTAATCGGTTTTTTCCAGAAAATATGGCTTAAGTTGGTAACTACACCCTGATTAATTAAGAGCAGGTCTGCCGCAACGCGTGCCATTTCCAAACAGACAACACCTGGTAATACCGATTCATTATGTACTTGATGCTCGCTTAGGTAAAATTCATTGCCGTTAAATTGCTTGCTAAATGCAGGTGCATTTAGGGTAGAAATATTTTCATCAATGAGCGGATGTAAGCCTGGGCGTGCTTTGCTCTTTTTTTCAAACCAATGGCTTTCTTGCGCAAAGGGATAACTAGGCAGGGAAATCCTTTGTTGATAAGTACCATAAAGTTGCTGCCAATCAATGGACTTTCCTTGCAAGTATGCATCACGCAGGGCTACTAAGGGGGCGGGGTGTTTGCTTACCGATAAATTATGGGTCGCATCGGTGTCGGAGAGAATAAATTGCAGTAGCTCGGTGAGTTCCACAACATGCTCCACAATGACGGCAAAACGCTTGTCGAAATGCTGTCTGCCTGCATTTAAGGTATAACTTAAAGCCGCTATGCAGGGTAAATCAGACTGGCGTTGTAGCCAGTTGAGTAGATCGGTCATGCGTTGTTGTAAGGCAACACTGGTCATGGCGGATAAGGTAATCAAATACGGTGCCGCAGGTTTGGCAGCAACACTATTTTTTCGGGGCGGACTTTCTTCTAAAATCACATGCGCATTTGCGCCGCCAAAACCGAAAGAGCTGACTCCTGCACGTCTTGGGCTTTGCTCGGGCGTTTTGGGCCAAGGCATGGATTGCTCAAGAATGTAGAAAGGACTGTCTTTAATTTCAATGTAGGGGTTTAATTCCTGCAAATGCAGGTTGGCAGGCACCAGTTCGTGATGCATGGACAGTAAAATTTTAATGACGCCAGTGACTCCCGCTGCCGATTCCAAATGGCCTATATGCGTTTTTACCGATCCTAATCCACAATAGCCATGGGGTAGTTCGGCAAGGTTTTGTTCTTTAGCCAGTTGTTGAAATGCCTTTTTTAACCCATTGATTTCAATGGGATCACCCAGTGGCGTTCCTGTGCCATGGGTTTCGATGTAATTGATGCTGTTAACCGGTACTTGAGCACGTTGGCAGGCAGCGACAATCACTTCCGCTTGGGCATGGGGGTTAGGCGCGGTTAAACTGTTGGCATGGCCGCCGTGATTAATGGCGGTTCCTTTGATCACCCCATAAATATGATCCCCATCTTCAAGAGCATTCGTGAGTTTTTTCAATAAAATAGCACCGACCCCTTCACCTCGCACATAGCCGTTGGCTTGCTTGTCGAACGTTTTGCAGTGCCCATCCTCACTGAGCATGCCCGCCTTATGGGCAGAAATGAAGGAGGTTGGAGTCAGCAGGGTATTAACCCCTCCCGCAATAGCTAGCTCACAATCGCCTTGCACAATGGCATTAACCGCTTGATGAATAGCGACCAGGGAACTGGAGCAGGCGGTATCAATGGCTTCACTGGGGCCACGCAAATTTAAAAAGTAGGAAATGCGATTAGCAATCATGCTGTTCATGGTGCCGGTAGTCAGGTAGGCATCCATGACCTCATTTTGCTGTAGTAATTCTGCATAATCATGGTTAAAGACCCCGACAAATAAGCCGGTCTTTATGGCAGCAATGGCGTTGCTGGTATAGCCTGCGTCCTCGATGGTTTTCCATACGGTTTGTAAAAACAGCCGTTGTTGTGGGTCAATTAATTCGGCCTCACGTGGCGAGATGTTAAAGAAGCTGGCATCAAATTGATCCACGCGTTCCATAAAGCCACCCCATTGCACGGTGAGATTACGCCAATCCCAGCGTGAGGCCGGTATCTCACTAATGCAGTCTTTAGCTTGGTATAGATTATCCCATAAGGCATCTACATCGGCCGCTTGGGGAAAGGCGCCACTCATGCCAATAATGGCAATGTCGGTACAGGCATCGGAATGCTGTTGGCTGGTAGTGAATACTGCTGCTTCCGCTTGGTTTGCTAAAACATCGGCATAAAACGCAGCTAAAGTTGCATATTCATAAAGGGCTGCGGGGGACAGGTTTAATCGGTAGTGCTTATTAAGCAGTGATACTAGCTGGATAATATTAATGGAATCAAATGCATAACGGCTTATAGGTATATGCAAGTCGATTTGATTTGGCTCAAGCTGCAACACCTTGGCGACTAAGGCGTTAAATTGTGTTTTTAAGCCATCATTATTCACCACAACGGTGTTTTGCGGACATTTATCCGCATGAAGTTTAGTTAAGGTTTGTGCCTCAAAGGCCTGCTGGCATTTTCTGCGTTGTAATTTACCACTACCGGTTCGCGGTATCGCTCCTATGGGCGTTAAGATAACTTCATGAACATCAACCCCATGGTGGCGCATCAGACTATGATGAATGGCATCTTGAATGCTTTGCCGCAATGCGGAATCGCTATTAGGATCCAGTTCTTGTACCACGATAATTTTTTCTTGTCCGGCAATGTTAGTGGAGAAGACGATTTGCGGTACATTTAACTGAAATTGGTTGAGTGTTTCGGCAATGGTGATTTCAAAATCTAAGGGGTAATATTTTTTCCCATAAATCACCATCACTTCTTTTAGTCGGCCCGTCAGATACAGTTTATTGGCACTAATAAATCCTAAATCACCGGTTTTGAAATAATGGCGTTGGTCTCCGGGAACTTGGGCATTAAATACGGCACTGCTTTCCTCCGGGCGGCGCCAATAGCCAGGGACTACGGATTTTCCAGATAACCAGATTTCGCCTATTTCACCGGCAGCAACCGGAAGGCCGTTTTCTGGATCTACGGTGATGGCATGTAAGCCGGCTAATAATTTACCGCTGCTTACGTGTCGCTGTTGTTCATTAGCGGGTCTTTGTCCATAGGTGGTGGCAATCGCTCCAGTCACTTCAGACATACCGTAGGTCGATGCGAACTGGGTTAAAGCAAATCCACAGGCGTGGAATTTAGCGGCGAAGGCGCTTAGTGTTTTTTGCTGAACAATTTCACCGCCATTGACCGCGATGTTCCACGACTTTAAATCGAGTTCGGTAAGCTCGGTCTCGTTAATATCCCGGACACATAAATCATAACTAAAATTAGGTCCACCACCATGAGAGGCGCGGTATTTACTGATGGCCTTGAGCCAGAGTATGGGCTTTTGAATAAAGGCTGCGGGTGCCATGATAATTGCCGGGCTGCCGTGATATAAGGGGACTAGTAAGCCGCAAACCAGGCCATAGACATGCGTGTGTGGGGCCCAATTGAGGGTGACACTCTTCTTGTTGTAATGCCAGGCTTTGATGGTTTGGCTTAAGCTATGTTTTAAATTGCCATGGGTAACGATTGCTGCTTTGGGCGTTGAAGTGGAACCAGAGGTGTATTGTAGATAGGCAATGCTTTCATCGGTAAGGGCGGTGGTTTGATAATTGGTGGCAGTGTTTAGGTTTATGGTATCGCTAGTTAGGACAAGGACTTCTTTGTTTACCACCGTTTCCAGAGCTTGACGATAGATTTCGGTGGTCAAGACGATGGTGGCTTCGGCATCCTCGGCAATGCTATGGAGCAAGGCCAGATGCTTGTCCAAGTCATCCACTTTAGGACAGGGCACGGGAACGGCTATGGCCCCTGCGTACCAACAGCCAATCAGGCTTTCCGTAAATGCGGTGCCGGCAGGGAAGAAGAGAATAACGCGATCTCCGCTTCTATTTTTGGCCTGTAAATAGGCGGCAATTGCTCTGGCGCGTTGGTCTAGCTCGCCGTATGAGAGCCATGGAGTTTCATATTGGCCATCTTCTAAATAAAGAAGTGCATTATGGGCAGGAGATTTTTGTGCTCGGTTTTGGAGTACAGTAACAATATTGTGCATAGACAAGTTCCATTTGCAAAAGCGATCCCTTTCGATAGCGTCATGCTACCAATACTGTTAAATAAAGTCATCCTTGAATTTAGGAATTTTTTTTTGTTATATTTAATTGGTGGTTACGGGCAATGGTGTGTTCATTTTTTATAAACTATTTATAATGTTAGATTGATACTACTAGTGAGGTATTGGCTCCGGCATTTCAAAATAATTCTATCGTCATATTAGATCCAGATTTAACTCCTGTGGATGGGGATTATGTATTATGTAAATTTAATGAGGAACAAAATACAACACCTGTATTTAGACAAGTTTTTATAGATGGAAATGATTTCTATTTTAAGCCAATCAACCCTGGATTTGGAGATATGAAACATTTTGAAGAGTTTTCAATACTAGGTGTCGTTATTAAATCCATAGAAACCTATCGGTAACAAAATGGAAAACCAATCTCAATGTATAGAACAAATAAGTAGGCATAGAGATATTATTTAAACACTACCAAAACTTCCGATATGGAGTTTTTTACATTCTCATTATGGCTAGTTAATTTCAAGGTTTCTTTCCCTAAGTGAGAATAAATTTCTTGAGTTTCTGGGTCAGAAAATGAGGACATGTGTTTTTTAATGGTGCTAATATCCCCTCTTTTTATTGGGCCTGTCAGCGATTGTTCAGGGGACAGTGTTGTTGCTAAATTTGATATAGTACCTTTCATAATATTCGTAATAATATGCATAGCTATGTCATTCTCCACGCCGGATTCGGTTAGACATTCTAATGCCTTTTTAGACAGAGTTACTAAATAGTTAGATGCAAAAACACCAGCCGCATGGTATAAACACTTTTTCGATTTTTCAATTTGATAAGTAAATGCACCAATATCTTTGAATAGCGGTTCTAATATGGATAAAGCTTCCTTATCACCTTCTATCGCACAGTAAGTACCATCAAAGTTCTTTATACTTAATTCTGGATTAGCAAAGCTTTTCATTGGGTGTATGCTGGCTACGAATGCTCCTTTAGCTTTCAGACTTTTTAATGCATCCGAAGTTAGAGAACCACTACAATGAAAGTAAATACTTCCTGGTACAATTCTATGTTTTTCGCTTATTGTCTCTGCGATAGTTTCGATTGAATCATCTTGCACACTTATCAATGTTATTTCAGCTGGCGACATTCTATCAAATGTTGAAGCGCTTCCCGATCCTATAAATTTAACAGCCAAATCAGAGCTAATCAGGGAGCTATTGCAAATAGATTCGATTTGTAACTTGTTTTGTATACTATTTGCGAAAAGATAGCCGATGGTTTTCCCTAAATTACCTGCTCCAATAATATTAAAACGCATATTTAAATCTATAAAAAGTTGTTATGAGAGCAGGTTAGTATCATTTAATTCAATTTATAGCAATAGAGTATATTTTCGGATTAACTTCAGTATTTTAAAACCATAAATAATTATGTTTCTGAAATAGAGTGCCACAGGCACACCAATAATATTCAAGGACTGAATATTATTTTGGTAAAGCTATAAAAAAACATGGAATCACCCTAAAACAGATGAAGAGAAGCGCGGTTCATTTCAAAGAAGAATCGCTGCTTATCAAAAAGAAGGACGTCCCCTGATTTACCTCGATGAACGTGGCTTTGCTCACAATATGCCACGCACTCACGGTTACTCTTTAAAAAGTACCCGATGCTATGGTTTACGTGCTTGGGGAGCGCGGTGACGCTTCACGAGACAATCAATGCGCCTAAAATTCAACCAGACGCTCGTTTCTGCGTTAACATAAGTTAAATTGACGATGCCTGCTAAATAAATTGCCAATTACCTTGATCTTTATTTGATCATAAATTATAATTTTTTATCTCCTCTTGTTTTCCGCTGATTAATATGCAGTTACGTACCCATTTATTATTAATTTTGTTACAAGAGAAATTCGGTTTCCCTTCACCTGATGGCTCTTGTCATGGATTTGCGGTTCGATGGCTTGAAGCATACTTGGTTGGTGAAGAAAACTTATTTGAAAACCGGATTAAAGAAATTCATTCTTATGGCCATTCGTTAATTAATCAAACCCAAGAGATACAAGATAAAACAGAAGAACAGTTAGCCGAAGAAGATAAGAAACTACTGGATATTCAAGCTTTTTTTGAGCATATGGTATTACAACAATTTCCTGATTTTTACACTTCTCTTTTTGGTAGGTTACTGACTCAATCAGACGTTGAATCTGTTTCAGATATTATCACTTCTGATGCAATGCGCTCTCGAGGCGGATTACATAAAATATATTCCTATCCGGGAATGTATACAAAAGAAGAAGTCAAGGTATATTTTGATAAACTCGGTGATGTACTGGATAGCTCTACGAATAACTCCTCAATAGAACGCTGGGGAATGATTATAGGCGGATTTGACCATACTGTTGCACTATCCTATACCCCCGGAGTTGGATGGCAGTTCATGGATACGGAACAATATCCCCCTTTAACATTGGCTAAAGAAGAAACGCTCTTATTGGCTGAAGAAATAGCTAATGCATTAATTGGAGAAGATCCTGCTTCTTCATATATTGGCTTTAATACCGCTATTTTTACTACGGGCGATAATGAATTATTAGCTAAAGTAACTACTGCCCTTGATCAATTCAATGAAGAATTAGTATTAACCGAAGACATTTTAAAACGAGAATATGAGGGGTATGACTTAATCTATCTTGCCGCTCAACACGAACATATTTGGGTTCTCGTTGAATCGTTAAAATATGGACTTAGCCTGACTAAAAATTATGGTGGTTATCCATTAATCTACTTGGTAGTGCAATATGGCGACTTAGAAATTATAGATTTTCTGTGTGTCAATGGAATTGATGTAGATACTTTAAGTATAGGCTACACGCCACTTTTTCTTGCCGCAAGGAACGGTGATGTAGCCAGCATATCACTCCTTGCCAAGAAAGGAGCTGATATCAATAAAGGGAACAGCGCTACCATGGCTACACCGGTTTATATTGCAGCTAAAAAAGGACATTCCCTTGCCATCACCGCACTTGAGCAACTTGGAGCGGATCTTTGTTTGGGAGATAATGATGGAGCAACTCCACTACACGCCGCAGCTATAGAAAATCATGTTGAAGTAATAGCTACTCTTCTCAACCTCAAAGTATCCCCTAATATTGCTGATGATAATGGCGTTACTCCCCTTCACGTTGCGGCTAAACAAAATAACCTCGCAGCAATAGAAGTTCTTATTAATATGGGGGCAGATCCCAATTTAGGGAATGACGATAGAAAAACACCGCTGCATATGGCCGCCCAACGAAATAATATTGAGGCTATTGTATTGTTGATTAAGCTCGGAGCAGATCCCTCTTTAAGAGATGATAATGGCTATACCCCTCTTCATGCTGCAGTCCAAATGGACAATGGTGAAACTGTTGCCACCTTGGCTCAATTTGGAGTGGATTTGAATGCTCTATTAGATAATGGAGTCTCCCCTGCTTTTTTAGCAGCTCAATATGGTTGTATTGATGCATTAGATCAGATGATCAAAGCAAGAGTAAATGTGTATTCAGCCTGCGAAATAACGGAAGAAAACCTTAGGAGACTAGCCCTGCATTGTTCTGAGAAAATTGCTACCAGTGAATACTCTGAACGAATTATTAACAACATGGAAAAATTCATAAAACAACATCATTGTATGACAAAAAAAACGATCAACATTACCCCTTATGATATCGCATGCATCGTGGAAGAAGAGGTTCTACTTTGCTTACTGGATAATAATCCCCATAAAAGGAAAACGAATGAGATGGACTTTAGTTTTTTTTCCTGCAATGAATCTAAAAAGGTCAAAACTACCCCTGATTCTAGTCAAAAAACCAACATGCCGCCTAAGAAACCGTAACTCTAATTTACATCGGGTATTGTGGGGGTATGACAATCATAGCCAAACAATTGGTGGAGGACACGCGTAGTCAACGCGGGGTATTCCTAAGGTTGCGCGAATTTATCCGTACCCAATCGTATAATTAACTGTATTTAACCGGTTATTCTTTGGGGGGGCATTTTAGCAGGGCTTGTTGGTTATGAGCTACTTAAAGAGAAAGGTAAAACCTATGTAGTCGTAAGCTTTGAAAACCCAGGCTATAACCAGAAATAAACCATTTAGCTATTCGCCAGCTTTTAATGAGCTGCTTTTGAATATTTTTTTAATAGCTTAAAAAATTCTTTAGCCTCTAGGGGCGGACTGAAATAAAATCCTTGTATGATGTGGCAGCCGTTTTCTTTCAAAAAGTTGATTTGCTCTATGGTTTCCACGCCCTCGGCCAGGCATTTAATTTCCATGCTGTTGGCTAAGGCGATGGTGTTGCACACAATGTTACGGCTGTCGGTATTGACATCAATATCCTGAATAAAGGATTTGTCTATTTTAATCTGATCTACTTTAAACAGTTTCAGATTGCTAAATTCAGAATAGCCCGTACCAAAGTCATCAATTGCCAAAGAAATACCCATTTCCCTGAATTTATTTACAATAGGGATGGCTTCACTCTTAAAGGCTTCTGATTCGGTTAATTCTAATTCCAGATATTTCGGATCTAAGTCTTGCGTGGCTAGTATTTCTGCAATGCACTCGACCAGATTCTGTTGTGTTAATTGCTTTGCTGATAAGTTCACCGACATTTTGAAGTTTGTAAAACCGTGTTCTTGCCATTTTTTTAATTGCAGACAGGCGGTACGTAATACCCACTCGCCAATGGGAATGATCATATTATTCATTTCCGCAATGGGGATAAATTCTATTGGTGATACTTTGCCTAAGATCGGATTCTTCCAACGCAGTAAGGCTTCGGCACCGCAGATGGTTCCGGTTTCCAGGTCAATAAAAGGCTGATAATTTAAGGTTAATTCATTTTTCTCAATCGCACGATAGAGTTGATTTTCTATGTTGAGTTGTCGGGTGGCATCTGCATTAATTACGGTATTGTAAATACGTACACTGTTTCCCCCGCTTTGAGCGGCTAATACGCGAGCTGCTTCGGCATTGGTGATCAATGTATCTGCATCCCTGCCATTGAGGGGAAAGATACTTACACCAATGCTTGCGGTTAATTTCAATTCTTGTTTTGCAACATATATGGGATCTTTGATTACCGCAAAAAAATCATGCACGCTGGTGCTTATATCCAATTCATCGGAAATCGCATCAATTAAGATTACAAAGACGTCTTGGCGTAATAATGAAATGAAATATTGGTTATTTTTGCCAAAGAGTAGTGCAAATCGTTGGGCAATGCGATAAATAATAGTTGCAGCGGCTTGATGGCCAATACTGTCATTAATTTTTATCATGCCATTAAGGGAAAAGCAGGCGATCGCGAAACTATAATGTTTGTTCATGGCATTTTCAGTGGCGAGATGTATTTGCTCATAGAGCAAGCGTTCATTTGGCAATTCGGTTAACAAATCATGGGTTGCCTGGTAGGTAACTAATTTTAATGAAGTTTCTAGTTCCTCAGTACGTTCTTTTACTCGTTGTTCCAAAATGGCGTTCATGCTGGTCAATTTTTCCATCAGTAATTCATTTTCATAGCCTAGACGAACGACCTGGCGAATGATTTTATTGCCAATAAAGCAGGCTATGGTCATGAATAGCCCCAGTATCAAAAAAGCGGCGGTAATGGGCATATTGATATGATGACTTTCTGCAATATCTGGAGAGAAGGCTATATGATAAAGAATCGTGGGTGCTAGTAAGCTGACAATACTGGAAAGCCCCATAGTCAAATCCATTGCCGTTGAGAACGAAAAGCAAATTAACACGGCTGACAAAAAGATAATCGTCGTGAGCTGTTGTTGGGGGCTATTCATAAATAAGATGCCGATACTTCCCCAGCTCAAGCAAATTGCGATGAGCAAATAGAGAAATCCTTTGCGGCATTTACGGATTTCCGCCAAAGTAATATGACTGTATTCAAAACGAAGTCCCCATGTGACATTGAGTAAATTCGCAGCGACCAAAATAAAGTACCAATAGATGCTTAATCGCGATTCAGCTGAATTATATAGAGCCAGAACATAAAGGAAGGCTCCTATTATATTTGCAAATGCACCAAGTTTAACCATGCTATGAAAAGAGAGTGACGTTTCAAACTCTATCTTTTTATCAATTTCTCGTTTTTCGCTTAATGTTAATTGCGGTGTTTGAGTGAAATTATGTTTATTAAGGGGCTTAGACATTTGTGATCCTGGCCTCATATAAAAAAATCCATGAGCGCTGTTGGTTTAATCAACATAAAATAATTTATGCCTATTAAATCGCTTTTTTTAAGTATAGCGTAATCAGCAAAAAAGAAAGGAAATTTAAAACCAGGTTATTTTGATGGCGGTTAAGGAGAATGATTTTAATTACCCGGAAGCGGTTACGTTCCCGTTCACAAACAGCCTAATTTTCTATATCCCCAACCATATCAACGCAGCAGCAATCATCCCAGCCGCAGGAACGGTCAATAACCAGGAAAAGAAAATTCGACGTATCACATTCCAATGAGCGCCTTTAAAACCTTGAGTTAGGCCTACCCCAGTTATGGCTCCAGTTACGGTATGGGTTGTGGAAACCGGCACTCCAAAATGAGTGGCGAGAAATAAAGTAATCGCAGCCCCACTCTCTGCCGCACAGCCTCTCATGGCGTTAAGGCGGGTAATTTTAGTACCCATAGTATGGACAATACGCCAGCCGCCAAACAACGTACCTAGGCTAATTACGGCTTGACATGAAATGACTACCCACAGGGGAACATAGAAAGAGCCTTCAAGCCAATTGTTTGAAAATAACAACACGGCGATGATACCCATGGTTTTTTGGGCATCATTACTACCATGGGTCAAACTGAGCAAGGCTGAGGTACACAATTGGGCCCCACTAAACCATCGTTTTATCCCTGCTTTGCGTCGGCGCGGGAAAAATTTTTTCACGCCGTAAGTAATGAGCAGGCCCATAATTAATCCTAATATTGGCGAAATAAAAATACCGCCAATGACCTTAGTAAAGCCTGCTATTTTCAACGAAGCAAAACTGCTTTTAGCAACTGCGGCTCCTGCTAGACCACCGATAAGTGCATGCGAGGAGCTTGAGGGAAGGCCATAATACCAGGTGGTCAAATTCCAAAATATAGCTCCAAGTAACGCAGCCAAAATTACATGTGTATTAATAATCTGAGGATCAACCAGCTCTTGGCCAATAGTTTTTGCCACCGTTAAGTTAAAGACCAAGAAGGCAATAAAGTTAAAAAATGCCGCCCATATAACTGCTTGCCGCGGGCTAAGCACCTTAGTCGTCACAATAGTTGCTATCGAGTTTGCTGCATCATGAAAGCCATTGATAAAGTCAAAGCAAAACGCGACAAAAATTACAAAGAGTAGAAGCACGGCGGTATGATCCATATACAATAAGCTCCAGTTTTTTTAATGTTGTTATATATGGTAGCTACTGCGCGTCATCAACTTAGATACCATGCTCATTATTCGTTTAATCGGAATGGGAAGTTCAATACCCCCAGACTCTATTGCCATCGTTGCGTGCTGCTCTTCGTCTGCTTGCATTTGTTTTAGTATAGCTTGTGATTTTTTATCTTGTGCGGGTAACTTTTGCAAATGATGTTTTAAGTGTGCGGTCACTTGGCGCTCGGTTTCGGCAACAAAACCCAGACTGACCTTGTCTCCGGCAAATCCCGCCATGGCTCCCAGCACGATAGAGCCGCTGTACCATATTGGATTAAGAATACTGGGCTTAGAGCCTAATTCATAGAGACGTTCTTCACACCAGGCGAGGTGATCTACCTCTTCGGCAGCAGCATCACTCATTTGTTGTTTGATGTGCGTCAGTTGAGCGGTTAAGGCTTGTCCTTGATAAAGGGCTTGGGCACATACCTCTCCGGCATGATTAACCCGCATTAAGCCGGCAACATGTTTTTTTTCTTGCAAGCTTAGTCGGGTGTCTTCGATTTCCACTGCTGGAGAATGTCGAGTACTGACTCGTTTGCCAGGGGGTAATACCGTGCGTAGCGCGTTGTCTACTTCAGATATAAAGGTATCAAGAAAGCTCATCGTGCGCATAATCGTCTTAGCTAAGAGAAGATTGTCATATATTAGCTGAATGAAGTCTGCTTTTAAACTATTCTAAATGATGATGTGCTGGAATGTGCTGATGCAACCTAAGTTTTTCTTAAGAAAAAACCTTGTCACGTTCGGGATGATGTCTTAACTTAATACAATGGCGCTTAACTCTGTCATTATGGTTGTTATCAGCACAAAGCTTAAGAAAATATTAAGTGTTTTTATGGCTGTTTAATTTTAAATCATTTATACTAGATAATTCCGGACTTCTCGGCATCAGGATGGGCATGTTTTTTTGCGTTTTTTAGAATAATATACAAAGGGTTAGTTCAATGAGAAACCTTAAGACCGCTTATAAACATAATATAATTGAACTATTTGAATCACAGGTACAGCTCGTGCCGCAGTACCTTGCTATTAGTGAGCGCGACAAACAGGTTAGCTATAATTCCCTCAATGGAAAAGCGAATCAGCTGGCGAACTGCCTAAAAAAACACCAAGTGTGTGCCGGTGAGTTTGTGGGTATCTTATTAGAGCCTGGAATTGACTTTATTGTCAGCATGTTGGCGGTAGTAAAACTAGGGGCTGCCTATTTACCCTTAGATGCCTTGGCGCCACCTGGCCGATTGGTCGAGATCTTAGATGATGCTCAGCCGAAGCTGGTTATTACTAATGAACAATACCTTCCTCTAATTGGTGAAGATAAAGGAATAGTTCATCTAATCAAAAACTTGAATATGGAATCCATTAGTTTTTCGCGAGAAAACTTGGCTATTCCTATCGCGCCCGCTTCGCCCTTATATATGATGTACACCTCAGGTTCTACTGGAAGGCCTAAAGGAGTTATTGTTCCGCACCAGGCAGTGGTTAATCTCGTGAGCGAACAAAATGATTTTCGTTTGCGTGCAGGGGATGTTATTGCCCAGTTTAGTAATCTTGCCTTTGATGCCAGTCCCTTTGAGGTATGGAGCGCTTTGCTTAATGGCGCGAATCTGGCCATTGTACCTTATGCGATCAGAACCGAGCCGGCACAGCTTAAACAGTTTATTGCAGCGCATCAGGTAGGCTATTTATGTTTGCCTACCGGCTTCTTTCATCAGCTGATTAAATCGGCAGTGGCAACCCTTGATGGCATTCGCGTCATTGTTTTTGGCGGTGAACAAGTTAATGTCGGCCTATTAAAAAAATTTTTAGCCTACCGTAAAGAGCGGGCTTTAGCGATTGAACTGATCAATGGTTATGGCCCCACCGAGGCCACCGCTTATGCGTGTCGGCAGCGCGTAGACGAACACAGCCTGTTGTCAGATGATTTACTGTCTAGTATTGGTACTCCCATTAATAATGTAAAGATGTATGTACTTGACGAAAATAAACAGCCAGTTACTGAGGGTGAGCTGTATGTCAGTGGCATTAATTTAGCGCTAGGTTATCATAATGCGCCAAAACAGAATGATGAAAAATTTATTACCAATCCTTTTTGTCAGACGGAGCCGTTCCAGCGTTTATATAAGACCGGTGACCGGGTGCGGCAACTTGCCTCTGGGGAGTATTTGTTTCTCGAGCGTTTTGATGATCAGGTTAAAATTGGTGGCTTTCGTATTCATTTGAATGAAATTGAAACGCAACTCATGCGTTTTCCTGGAATTAGTCTGGCTGCGGTTAAAGTTGAGATTGGTGGTGGTTCGCACAAGATGCTTACTGCCTATATTATTTTATCGACTCAAGAGACGGCGGTCAGTGCCGATGAGCTTCGCAATTTTTTAAGTGAGGTATTGCCTCCTTACATGTTGCCGGCCAAGTACGTTATGGTGGAGGAGTTGCCGCTGACTTTAGTGGGAAAAGTGGATAAATCCAAATTGGATTCCCTGCCGCATACGGATTTGTCATTCCATGTTGATACGTCTTCATCCAGCATGATTGAAGAGGCGATCAAAAAAATTTGGCAGCATTTATTAAACCGCAAGGTTATTGATGTTCATAAAAATCTATTTGAATTGGGAGCAAACTCCCTGCTAATTGCTGAAGCATGCAGCAAGATTAACAAGGAATTACAATCGGAATTGCAAGTAGCTGATATTTTTTCGCACCCAACCATTTATAAATTAAGTTGCTATCTTGAGGGACAAATCGAGGTTCCCACGCTAAAAACAAGTAAAGATGCAGTTGGCAATGAAGTGGCTATTGTGGGTATGTCCTGCCGTTTTCCCGGTGCTAATTCGCTGCAGGAATATTGGGATAATTTGTGTTTAGGTAAGGAAAGTTTACAGCGATTTGAGCAAGAACAATTGCTAAATCAAACTGGCAGTGTTGCTGAAAAACACTTTGTTCCAGTACGAGGAATTCTCCGTGATATTGAGCAGTTTGATGCCAACTTTTTTGGTTTTAACCCAGGTGATGCACAAATTGCCGATCCGCAACAACGAGTTTTTCTTGAATGTGCCTGGGAAGCATTAGAACACGCAGCCATTGCTCCAGAAAAATTAGCAGCGCAATCGATTAGTGTTTTTGCCGGGATGTCGGACAGTACTTATTTGCAAGAGAATCTCTTAAAAAGCACTTGGTTTAATAAGGAGCATGATCCCTTACAACAGCGAATCGCTACCAGTGCCAGCATGCTCAGTACCCAAGTTTCTTATCGCCTCAATCTCAAAGGCCGCAGTATTAATGTGAATACTTCATGTTCTACGGGCTTAGCTACGGTAGATCATGCATGCCAGGATTTAATTCTCGGCTACAGTGATATTGCGTTGGCGGGGGCTGCATCGATTGTGGTGCCTCAGACGGATGCTTATGTCTATCAACATGGGAGTATCGTATCTCCCGATGGGCATTGTCGTCCTTTTTCTGATGTCGCTAATGGTACGGTTTTTTCCAATGGTGTTGGTGTTGTTATTTTAAAACGCTTAGCGGATGCTCTTGCTGATGGCGATACCATTTATGCCGTAATTAAGGGGCGCGGTGTTAATAATGATGGTTCCGACAAGCTAGGATTTACAGCGCCAAGTACCCGCGGGCAAATGTCATGCATCCGGGACGCTTTGGGGCAGGCACAAATAAAGGCAGATGAGGTGGGCTATCTCGAGGCCCACGGTACCGCAACCGCTCTGGGGGATGTGGTGGAAGTAGGGGCTTTAACTGCGGTTTATCGCGAGCAAACAGAACGCAAACAGTTTTGTTGCTTGGGTTCTGTCAAAGGCAATATTGGTCATACCGATGTAACCTCCGGAATTGCGGGGCTGATTAAGGTGGCCTTATGTTTGCATCATCGCCAAATTCCTCCTATGTGCGGTTTCCTTAAGCCCAATCCTGCTTTATTTTTGCAAGACAGTCCTTTTGTGATCAATACCCAATTGCAGGATTGGCAGGTTATGGGCGGGCAGCGCTATGCGGGAGTCAGTTCTTTTGGCGTCGGCGGTACTAATATTCATATGGTATTGAGTGAGCATAGCCAAGAACCCAGCGCTACGGTTGTCAATAAAGAGCAGCTCCTTATTATTTCTGCGAAAAACAAACGTGCCCTGCAGCAAAATACGGAAAAACTAGTACAGTATTTAATGGTAGAAGCACCCGCAATTAACTTGGCTGATGTTGCTTATACCTTGCAAAAAGGACGAGAAGATTTTTCCTGGCGTCGTTTTGCGGTTGGCAAAAGCGTAGATGAATTAATTCACGGCCTAAGTCAAAGCCCCATCGTGCAATGTCATGAACACAGTCCCAATGTGGTATTTATGTTTCCAGGACAGGGTACGCAGTATCCTTTAATGGCGATGACGCTGATGGAAAAAGTGCCTTTCTTTGCGTTGTTGGTTGAGCAGGGGATAAATCTTGCCCAGAATTACATCAATTGCGATCTGTTGGAATTGATTCGAACGCCAGGTGATGCCCGTTTAAATCAAACCCAGTATGCCCAACCAATTTTATTTATCATTGAATATGCCTTGGCTCAATTATTAATGAGTTATGGGGTGAAGCCGGATGTGCTTATTGGGCACAGCATTGGTGAATACGTTGCTGCGTGTTTGGCTGGCGTTTTTTCTTTTGAAGATGCGATTATTATGGTCTGTGAACGTGGCTTATTAATGGCCAGTGTCGAGCGCGGCGATATGCTGGCGATTGAATGCACCGCGGAAGAATTTAGGGCGTATCAGCAGCTTATTGCTATAGAGTTGGCTCTGCATAATGCCAGCAATCATTGTGTTGCATCAGGCTCGGCCGCTGAAATTAGTGCATTGATCCAGCATTTGTCGAGCTTGGGCAAACATTATCAAAAATTGCAGGTGAGCCATGCGTTTCATAGTCGTTTTATGGAGTCCGTGGAACGACCATTTAAAGAAATGCTGACTAATATTTCTTTGTCTGCGCCGACCATACCGATTATTTCAAATGTGACTGGCACCTGGTTATCCAAGGAGGAGGCCACGAATCCTGACTATTGGTATCGCCATATGCGCCACACCGTAAACTTTTGTGGTGGTTTGCATACAGCACTCGCGGATACGCGCTCATTCTTTATTGAAGTAGGGCCTGGTCGTAGTTTAAGTACTTTTCTCAAAGAAGTCGCCGGACGCGAGCTAACGGGTATTTCCATGACGCAGATCTTGGCCCATTACCCTGCTCAGCCGCGGGATTATCAACAGCTAATGTCCGCTTTAGGCGCCTTGTGGCAGCAGGGCATTCACATTGATTGGAACAGCGTTCATGCGCATGAAAAAAGACAGCGTATTCCATTACCTACCTATGCATTCCAACGGCAGCGTTATTGGGTTGAGCCTGATAATGTAATGCAGAGGGCGGCAAGCAATCAGCAAATGTATGTTCCTGCCTGGTCGCATCAACCGGCATATTTGCAGTCTTTAGCACTTAATGTCGATGATGTCGCGGCACATAGTTGGATTATCGTTTACGATCGCCAAGGATTTGCATCTCAAATCGTGGATTTCCTGGGCACGCATGGAGTAACTCCGATTTCTGTTGAGTTTGCTAAAGAGTATGTGGCTCATTCCGCATCGCATTTTAGCATTAATGCTGCCGAGAAAACGCATTATGAAACCTTATTTAAAACGCTAAAAAATAGCTTGCAGCGTCCGATTGTGGTGCATTTATCTTCTTGTGATAATACCTCGCAAATCCTGCTGCATAATGACGAAGTCGAGCAGCAATTAGCACTTGGTTTTCATAGCCTGCTTTATTTGACCCAGGCTTACTTGCAACAGGTTGGCGAGCAAGTTCCCTTGCAATGTGCGTTGGTAACGCGAGGCACGCAATCTGTATTGGGTACCGAAACCATGGTACCGGCGAATGCCAGTTTAATCGGGGCTTGTCGGGCGATCATGCATGAGCATCCCACCTTAAGGTATCGAGTATTTGATCTTCATTCTGATGAGTTAGCCACTGATAGTCCACTGTTAGTGAATGAACTTGTGCATAGTTGCATGCAGGGAGAATGGGTGCGGCATCGCCCGATTACTGCCTATCGTCATGGTTTTCGCTGGGAGCTTGCCTATACTGAAAGTAAGGCATCGGTTGCCATGAATCGTTTTAAAGATGAAGGGGTTTATCTGGTTACCGGCGGTATAGGGGGAATGGCTTTAAGTTTGTGTGAGGCGATTACCAAGAACGTTGCTCGGCCGACATTTATTCTTTTATCCCGTAGCCCAGTTATTGCCCCTCCAACATGGGCGGCTATTTTACAGGATAGCCAGCACCCGTTATATGCTAAAGTAAGTCGTTTACAGCAATTGCAGGATTTAGGTGCAAGGCTTTTTTGTCATCAGGTCGATGTGAACCAGGAAACACCTTTATGCGAAGCCATTGCCTATTATAAACAGCAGTTGGGCCGCATTGATGGCGTGATTCATGCGGCGGGGATTGCGGGAAGTGGCTTGGTTCAACTAAAAACCAAAGCCAAGGCTGATGCTGTATTAGCACCTAAGTTACAGGGAACTTATAATTTAGCACGAGCATTACAAGGAATACCTTTGGATTTTGTGGTGTTAATTTCCTCCCTTGCGGCAATTACCGGAGTAAAAGGGCAAATTGATTATTGTGCGGCTAATGCAAGTTTGGATGCCTTTGCTTGTACCAGGCTGTTTTCTACTCGGTTTATATTGAGTTTGAATTGGAATAGTTGGCGTGAAGTAGGAATGGCGGTTGAAACTCAACGTCCGCATGATGTGCACTATTTGGGCCATGGCAATGATATTTCGCCTGCAGAGGGGCAGCAATTATTTCTACAGGCAATGGCCCGTTCTCATACTCAAGTCATCATTTCCAATTATGAACCGGAAGGTTATAGCATGATGTTATTGCAAACACCCTTGCAAATGCCAATGGCACAGCCGAAAATGACGCGCCATGAGTTGAATGTGAGCACTAGTTATGAAGTGCCCAGCAACGAGGTTGAGTCGCAATTGGCACAATTATGGCAGGATAACTTGGGTATTGAGGAAGTAGGTATCCATGATGATTTTTTTGCTTTAGGAGGTTATTCCCTAAAGGCATTAAGTTTAATTGAAAAAATAAATAAAATGTTTGTGGTTTCGGTGTCGATACACCATTTGTACACAGCGCCTACGATTAGGCAACTAGCTCAACTCATCCAGACGAATCAAGATTGCAGATAAGAAAAGTATTGGGAATAAATAGATGAATATAACTCGACAAGAAATACCAAATTTTGGTAAAGCCTATGATTTACTCAATGTATCTTTTATTATCCTCAGTCAACAATTGCATATTGATTATATTAATGATGCGGCGGGTACTATTTTGCGTTTAACAGCAGAGCAAAATAGCACTAATCAGTCCTTTTTTGAGTTATGGTCTACTTTAAAACTTCCTACGCTTTTAGATGAACATGGCAAAATAATTAATCAAAATCCTACTGAAATTAATGGAGTTTTTCTTAGTTGGAAATGCATTGTTGCGCGCGTTGATAATGAGGAAAAATTCTTCCTGCTGGGGAACGATGTTACCGAGAAGGAGCGCATGTTCCAATCGATGGAAAGTGCGTGTGAGCAGATTTTAGGTTTTAAATTTAAGCAACGATATGCGCTGCCTTATTACATTAGTGAAGTGTATAACTACTTAAACGGGATTATTAACAAGATCCCTTGCTATGTTTATTGGAAAAACCGGGACTTGCAGTATATTGGTTGCAATCAGATGGCAGCTAATTTCATTAATTTGCAATCGACGGAAGACATCATTGGCAAGAATGATTTTGATGTGTTTCAAGATTGGGAATTAGCGAAAGAATATCGCGCAACCGATGAACAGATTTTTGCGACCGGAAAAGCGGTAATTAATCAGCCTGGAGAATTAGTTAATGATGCAGGTGATGTGATTCATACTTTAGTTAGTAAAGTTCCTATTTTTAATCAGGCCGGTGAGATTATGGGGCTTGCAGGAATTTCGGTTGATGTAACCGATTTAACCAAAGCGCAAGTATCTTCAGAATTAGCCAATAAAGTTAAAACCGAGTTTATTGCTAATATGAGCCATGATATCCGTACCCCCTTAACTGGGGTAGTCGGGATGGCCAAGCTCTTAGAGGATAACCTAAGTGATGCATCACAAAAGCAATATGCTCATTGGCTTGGTGAAAGCGGCACGCAATTACTCTCCATGCTGAATGGAATTTTAGATGTAGTGTCTGCAGATAATGTAAATGAAGCGGATGTGCATGAAGAAGCCTTTGATTTACGGCAATTGGTGCACAACATCGAGCAGTTAGAACGCCCATCCACCTTGATTAAAGGATTGGATTTGGTGGCTCGTATTGATGAACGGATTCCTGCGTGTTTAAGTAGTGATGTGACTAAAATTCACCGCATTTTACTTAATTTATTGGGCAATGCGATTAAATTCACCCAGGCAGGGCGCGTGGAAATCATCTTAGACCTATTAGAGCAAAATGAAATGCAGGCACGGATTCGATTTCATATTGTTGATACCGGCATAGGTATACCGGAAGAGTTACAAGATAAAATATTCGATCGTTTTTATCGGGGAACCCCATCAAGTAAAGGAACTTATACTGGGCATGGAGTCGGCTTGCATATTGCACAGTCTTATGTGGAGTTGCTGGGGGGCGAAATTCAGGTAAGTAGTGAGCTTGGCGAAGGAACCACCTTTTATTTTGATCTGTCATTGAACATCGCAGAGCCAAGGCTTAACGTAACGCCCTCTCACGTGGCTGATGGAGTGAACGATACATGCGGGGGCGCTCCTGAAATTAGCCCAACTGCCGAACCTTGTAACTTATTGTTGGTTGAAGACAATAAAATTGCTTTATTTACTCTCGAAAATCTAATTAAGCTCGCAGGCTATCAATTTACCAGTGTCATGGATGGTGAAAGTGCCTTACATTTGGCAAAAAACCAAAGTTTTGATTTAATTATTACCGATCTTGGTTTACCTGGCTTATCGGGCATTGATTTGACACGAAAAATTCGTGAATTTGAACGCGAACTACACAAAGAACCAATGCCCATCATTGGCTTAACGGCGCATTCAGAAGGCAAAATAAAAAGAAGTTGTTTAGAGGCGGGAATGAACGAAGTGTTCACTAAACCGATGACCACGGAGGTGTTAGCTGGGATTAAAACGACTTATTTTTCCGAGACAGTTGCTTCGGCGCTCATTGCTACTCAACCCAAGGTAAAGGCTGAAGTACGAGATTCGAATTCGCCAGGTAAGGAAGAGCATTTATTTCAATTAGATAGCTATAAGCTTTTTAATGTGCAACGCGCCTTAGACGATATGGGTGGTGATATTAATCTGCTTAAGAGTATTTTAACGTCAATTATTGATAAGGAAACTCCTGCCGATTTACTTGAGCTTGAGTCTGCGCATCGCCAAAACGATTGGCATACGGTGCAAAAATTAGTGCATCGCATCAAGAGTGGTTTTGTTTATTGCGGTGCTGAAAAATTGGTACAAGCCTGTCAGCATTTAGAACGCTATCATAAAACAGGCCATAGTTCTTTATTGGAAGCTTTATATAAACAATTGCTGGCGGTGGTCGAGGAAACCAGGGAAGCGGTGCGTTCCTGGTTGTTAATTAATTGATTTTTAATCATCGCTAAATAGTAATTTATACGAGCGAATGATTACGGCTTGGCCCTGAGTTAAGTCGTAATCCCTTATTGCATTCGAGATGACGGTGCGTCGGTGCTTACTCAAAACATCGATAAAAAGCATGATCCGCATAATTGAGTAAGGCCTTATCATGAACACTATCCCCATAAGCATAAAGCTCATAGTTTTCTCGAGTCCTATACTGTTTTATAAATTCATCGACTTTTTGTTGCCCAGTACAATACTTATTGCGCATACGGCCAGTGCTTTTATTACTGCGCGCATCGTACTCCAGTTCCGTACAAATTAGGTGGTGGAACTGATATTGTTTTGCTAAGGGTTCGAGATAAATATCCCAGCCGCCGCTAATTAAAATACAGCGATGCCCTTGTTGCTGATGAAACTCCAGACGCGCCATCGCTTCTTTACGTAATTTCTTGATGAGTACTTGGTCGATAAACTGCAAGGCTTGCTTATCGAGATCTTGCTTGTCTCTGCCTTTTAAAATAAGGCTATCAAGATAATTATGCCAACTTAAGCGCTCTTGTTCTGATTGTTTTTTTGTTGAGTAAGCAATACTCGACACAAGGCTGCTTAGCATTTTCGGTAAACCGGCCAAGTAGTTTAAAAAGAGCAGTCTACTTGGCAGACCTGTAGTTAATGTCCCATCAAAGTCAAAGAGTGCCAGTATTTCTTTATTCATAACGTCTCATTAAAAAGGTAAGATCAATGAAGGATTAATGGTCGTAATTAATTTGCCAAACGAATCTTTAATCTTTTGCATGGCGGTATACGTCCTTGCTTCAAAGCGCAGCGTTAAATAAGGTCCGGTATTGGAAGGGCGAATCAGCCCCCAGGCATCGTCATGCTTTACCCTTAGCCCATCGATCTGTACCAGTTCTCCTCCAATGTACATTGGAGCATGGATAATCAACTGCTTCATGAACTCTTCTTTATGCTGCTCTTCAATGTTAATTTTTAATTCGCTAGTACTTAATGATTTTGGAAATTGCTCAAAAAAAGTATGACTATCGTGTAACTGTTCACTTAACATTTCCAGGGTGCGTGCGGCAGCATAAATACCATCATCATATTCCAGCCAGCGATCATTAAAGTAGAAATGTCCACAGTATTCGCCACCGATCGCCGCCTTATGTTCTGACATACTCGACATGATATGCGCCATACCAGTTCGCGTCATAATCGGGCGTCCTTGGTGGGTGAGAATGTGCTCATTTAAATGTTGAGTACATTTAATATCAAATACCACGGCGGCATTCGGTTCTTTTTTCAGTAAAGCATCAGCAAAAGCCAGTAGCAAATAATCTGAAGGAATAATACAGCCTTGGTTATCCACAATACCTAAGCGATCGCCATCGCCATCAAAGGCCACGCCTAGGTCTGCATGTTGTTCCACAACCACTTCACGCAGGCTTGTTAGATTTTCTTCTACGCAAGGGTCTGGATGATGATTAGAGAAACTTGATTGTACGTCACAATATATGGGAATGATTTCACAACCTAAGGCGGTTAATAACTGAGGGGCCACATGGCCCGCCACGGCATTACCACAATCGACTACCACGCGAAGCTTTTTAATGGCGCTCGTACGTTCTTTAACCAGGCGAATGTATTTATTAATTATTTGCTCCGCAGGATATTGCACCAGTTTGCCACGTTCTTCTCGATCAAATATAAATTTCTCATCCATAATACGTCGGTATAAGCCATAGAGCCTATCCCCATAATAATTCTGGTCTGCCAAGGTCAGTTTTAAGCCATTATAATCGGCTGGATTATGGCTCGCAGTAACCATCAACCCAGAATGGCATTGCAAATCAAACATCGCAAAATGCAATATTGGCGTTGGTAAACAGCCAATATCGATGACTCGGGTACCACTTTCTAATAAACCTTTAATCAAGGACTCTGCAAATACATCGCTACTTGCACGGCTGTCGCGAGACAGTAAGAGGGTATGTAATCCGTGGACTTCTTGTAGTTCACTTCCAATCGCTACCCCTAAGGTATAATACGTATTTTCATTTAAGTCCTCGCCAACTTTACTGCGAACATCATATTCTTTGAATATTGATAAAGGGGGTTTTATTAGGTACGACTTGCTCATAATTAGCTCCACAAATTAGCTAAATTGCCACATGTATTTTCAGGTTTCTCGACAACCTCCTCAATTATCTTCAGAAACTGCGTAGTCAGATGATAAATAGTGTCACGGTCATATAGGTCAACTCGATACTTAAGGTATCCAGTAAGTAAGGTTCTATCATAATTAAATTTTAATGATAGTTTGCGCGGGCTAGTGCCCCAAAGTGGTATCCTGGAATCATTCTGAGCGAGTGGCGTCAGTTTAAATCCAGGGTCAACAGGCTTGATGGTCACGTGTTGGAAGTCAAAAGATACGTCAGGTACTGGTAAATCCTGCGCTGCAATTTGTTCGGGTTGCATGTACTGATATTCAAAAAACTGAACTAAATCGTTTTGTAATTGCTTGGCCATATCAATGAAGTTCATTGTAGGAGCAGAGTGGATAATCAAGGGTAATTCATTCGCCACATTACCCATCGTTGTTTGATATTTTTCAGTTTCTCGTCCGGCACAAAGCACGGTAACAAAGGCTTGCTCTGTTTTACTAAATTGTGCCAATACCAATCCATAAGCTGCAAGCAGCAAATTAGGCAGCGTTACTTGACTTTGTTTGGCTAAATTTTGCAGTTTGCTAAGTAATTCTTCAGAAATACGAATCGATTCTTTCGCTCCAAATGCGGAAGCTTGCTGTGGTAAAGGTCTATCCGTAGGCAATACTGGAGGATTATAGTTCTGCAAGGTATCTCGCCAAAACGCAACGTATTTTTCATAAGTACCATCAACTACCTTGGTTAATTGCCAATCCACAAAATTCTCATACGGTGTAGCCACGGGTAAGGTTTGCGTAGTGCGATTTTGATTTTGTGCATAAAAATGCAGAATATCTTCAAACAGAATCAGACTGCTGCCCCCATCGGTTAATAAATGACTCACACTGACGGTCCAAACGTAGCGTTCCTCAGCTTGTTGAATCAAATAACTTTCCAATAAGGGCGCTTTGCTCAAATCAAAGGTATGGGTGTGTACTTTTTGCAATAAATGGTTGAGTTGTTGCGTTTGTTCTCCTTCTTTTAAAGTACGGAGATCGACGTAATGCAATTTAAAGTCAATTTGATCATGGCAAAATTGAAAAGGGGTTCCCATTGAAATATGAAAACTGCAACGCAGCATTGGATGTCGTTCAATAACCTGTCGCATGCTTTTTTCTAAAACGGCTACATCCGCGGCGCCCTCAAGTTGGAGTTGATTAGTCACTACATAAACAGGATTTGTGGGTTGATCCTGAATATGCTTCCAAATGCGGGTTTGCTGCACCGATAGTTGTAATAAGTGGTGTGGTGCTATTGCCGTTGGCAGGCTTGTGACTGCGTGCACCTCAACATCACCTATTTTTTCATTCAAAAAGTGAACCACATTTTCCAGCGAGCGGTCCTCAAACAGTAAGGCTTGGATACTTAAATTTTCCAGCTGCAATTTGGATTGCAGCTGACGTACTAGTTCCATACCCAGAATTGAATCCATACCTAGTGATAATAAGTTGGTACTCATTGGCAATGCATCACTTTCTTTTAAACGAAGAATAGTGCGAACCTCCTTCATGAAGAACTCCGTTAACGCAGGCAGCCGTTGTTCAGGTTGTTGACTCTTTAAGCGCGCAATCAGGTATTGACCGGGTGGATTTGTTGCTTCTGAGGCAGGTGTTGGTTGGGCTTCTTGAGTTTCAGCAATAATCTCGGCCAATAATTTCTTATAGGCGCGAGGTAAATGAGTTCGCTGTGAAGCCATATCATTAGGCATTAAACACAATTGGGCGAAAGCCCCTGACATTGCCTGATTTAATGCGGCTAAGCCTAAGGCTTCACTAATGTTGTGAATGCCATAAGCCGACCAAGATTCAGCTAAATCGCGGGTCATGCCTACTTGCTGCCAAGGGCCAAAGTTAATACTTAATGCGGGCAATCCTGCTTGCACGCGATAATGGGCTAAATTATCGAGAAAAGCATTCGCTGCCGCATAGTTGGCCTGTCCTGGGGTACCCAATAAAGAACTGATTGATGAAAACATCACAAACTGTTCTAGCTCAGGGATAAGTTCCTCACTTAAGCGGTGCAAATTACAGGCTCCTTGTATTTTTGCCACGAAGACCTGCTCAAAATCTTGCCAGGTTAGCTGTGACCATAAGCCATCGCTTAAGGTGCCGGCGGCATGAAAAATTCCTTTAATTGCAGGCAGTGTATTTTGCATCTCCGTTAACGCCAGGCGCAGTTGTTGGCAATCGCTCACATCCGCTTGTATATAGTTGATGCGTACACCATCAACACGCAATGGATTAAGCATTGCGGTTATTTCATCGCTTAATGGACGTCTTCCCAGTAAAATAATCGAGTTTACTCCTTGCTGAATCAGCCATTTACATAAAACAGTGCCTATCCCACCTAGTCCACCTGTAATGAGATAAGAGCCATTTTTTACCAATGCTTTTTTATTGGCGACTGGAGGCAATAATGCAGGGACTATTCGTGGTACGTATAATGAACCGTTTTCATATGCAATAATGGCTTCATCTTGATGTTGACCAAGCAATTGCTGCAGTTGTAAGGCGATGTTTTGCGTTGTTGTTTTCAGTCCAACATCAAAATGATGGTAATCCAGTTCAGGGTATTCAAGCACCAATGTTTTTCCCATACCGACTAATGGCGAGAAGAGCGGTAATGCTGGCGGAGTGATGGTTGTTGTTCCTCTGGTTATGGTCCATAGCTTAGCCTGTAGTTTGTCATGCATGAGTGTTTGTACTAAATGAAGCAAACCGGCACAGGAGTTTTTAAGTAATTGATGCATATCATCACCAGTGAGCGCTTGTAATTGTTGCTCTTGGAAAAATTCAGTGCCAACTAAGCCCCATAAATAGACGATGCCCTGAATTTCTGCGTGTTTACTAAACAGACATGCAAACTGCTCTGGCTCTCTAGGATTGAGGACAACGGCTTCTTGAGACTGCTCAAATGTTCTCCCATGATGCCAAAGCGGATGGATATGTCCGTAGTGAAGGATGCGGTGTGCTTATCTTAAAACGCTTAGCCGATGCGCAACGTGATAAAGACCCTATTTTAGCGGTGATTCAAAGTGCGGTAGTGAATAGCGATGGACACAGTAATGGTATTACTGCGCCAAGTCCTAAAGCCCAGC
>NZ_CBCSKT010000055.1:0-3763 GCF_965140895.1 Legionella sp.
GCAGGACAAGATAGTCAAATCTACATCGGCCAGCGGCTCACTATTCCGCCTGCAGCCACAGGACAACACCACACCCAAGCCACGCACCGCATTTTAGACGCGAATAAAATGCTCGGCAACAGCAGTGCGAAGGCCGCAATCCCAACGCCAAAACCGCCGAAACCAAAGCATGGAAGTTTCTTGGGCAAAATCATTGTTGCCATTGTTGCTACGGTAGCAACCGTTTTAACCGCGGGCGCGTTTGCCCTTGGCATGGGGGTCACAGGCTCTCTATTTTCAGCCGGATTGACCGCCTTGGGTGGCGCGATTACGGGTACAGCGGGTGCGGCGGGTATTGGCACGGTGCTTGGTGTAGGGCTTGCGGCAGGCTTCGTTGGCAGCATCGCCGGGCAAACAGCCGCCAATCTTATGGGCCTGCAAAGCGGCATTGATTTTGGCGGGGCATTGATTTCTGGATTGACCACCGCCGCTACCGCCGGCATAGGCTATGGCTTAAAAAATATAGGGGCTCTTCAAAACGTATCAAGCAAGATAGGCACCAAATATAACTACAAATACTTTAGCGCCTCCAGCGCGTTTGAAATGATGGAACAAAACGCAGCAAGCCAGGCATTTAACACCACCATAAGACGTCATCAACATTTCGACTGGACTGAATTAGGCGTAGCCACCCTCACCGGAGGCCTCATGGGTTCAAAACCTGGAAAAGAATTTGGCGAAAAACTCGAAATCCTGGATAACCACAGCGGCATGCTGCGCGCAGAGCTACAAACCCTGGCCGGAGCCGGCGCTCAATCCCTCACCACCGGTACTCATTTTGATGCATTACAGGTTTTAGGGGACAATTTAGGCAGTGCAATAGGAAATGCGGTGGTGGGACGTTTTGCATGGTCTGGATTAGAGGATAGAGTTAAAGATATTGCGAAGGAGAATATCAAGGAGCTTGTTATTGATGATTTATTGACCGATTGGGAAAACTACAAGAAATTAAATAACTGGGATGATACCATTGAGGGTTTTAAACGAGATCTGGCCCCACCAATAGTCACTCCATTTTATGAATATAGTGCAATTCCTGATGAGGAGCAGTATAGTGCGATTCCAGAAGCAGAGAGAGCTTGTGCTATTCCAACTCAAACAGATTCCGAAGATAATATTGTTTATCAAGAGTCACCTTATTCATTTGAAGAGGCCTTAAACAAACAAATGAGTTTAAAAAAAGGTGAAAACCCAACATATGACAGAAAGGGGACATTTGTAGCGGCATCTCGTGAGCAAGTGAGGCAGTTTATGGATGTTGAAATTCAATTTTCAGATCCAAAGAAAAGAATACAGTTTATGGATTTACAATATCAGGAAGGAGTTCGTGTAGAACATTTAGATGCACTATTAGCGGATGCTGGCGTGCTTAAGGATAAGGGAGCGGTGTTTTTACAGGCGGCTAAAACTCATAATGTTAATCCCATTTATCTTGTTGCTCATGCTTTGCATGAGTCTGATGAGGGAAAAAGTCGCCTTGCTAAAACGCAGAATAATTTTTTTGGGATTGGAGCTTACGATCGTAATCCATATGAGGGTGGCAAAAAATTTGCGCTGGAACATGGTTGGAATACAGTAGAGAAAGGTATTATGGGCGGAGCGGAATTTATTTCAAAAAAATGGGTAAATAAATCACAGAATACCTTATATGCTATGCGTTGGAATCCAACGAACCCTGGGTCTCATCAATATGCAACAGATATAAACTGGGCAAATGCGCAATTAACTAATATTTATCCTTATATAAAGGAATTAAGCCAGATTGATAGCTCTTGCCAACCCAAATATATTTTACCTAAATATCGTTAAGCGAGATAAGTATGAAAATGATAATGTATAAAAAAGTTATTGCGGTTTTCGTAGTAATTGTTTCATTTATAACTAATAATTCTAGTGCTGGGACTTTTTTAAGTCAAAACAACTTTATCATTACTCCAGAATTCCAAGCACACATTAAGATTTCTCCATTCAACTTAATAATAACAGAGCAGAATGGTAAAAAATTTAAAGTTTACCTCTATGCTGAAGATGAACGCAGTGAGCGAGACGAATATTACCCTTGTTTCGAGATTGAAAAGCGTGAAAGGAATACCAAAATGGGGCATTATTATCTTTATTTATATGATCTTCAATTGCAAAAGTTTTTGCCTACAAGAACGCCTGTTTTTTCTGCATACGATAATGATATTAGATTGAATACCCAGGGAGCCATGTTCTTTTCATTGACTACTGCTGGAAAAAATCGAAAAGAAATCATATTTTTGAGCCAATTTATTTCATGTGATGGTAATGAATATGAAGCATATGGCCTTTCGAAAGATCAATCACATTTAGAGCATTATAAGTTTATTGATAACAAGGTAGCAAACTCTTTTTATGGGAAAATTAGGCCTGAGCTAGTAGATAATAATATTTATGCTTATACTCTTGGTGAGGGAAAAACTTTTATATTTAATCTCTTATTTTCGAATATGCCAAGAGCTATTCAAAAGCATCCTATTCCTCTTCCTCGTCAATAATTCAGATTACAAGATTGTTCAATGTCTGGCTTAGATGTCAAAGGAAGCATAGCCCGGATTAGTCGCCAAAGGTGACATAATCCGGGATGTGATTTCAGTATGAAGCTTTCTGAGAAACAGGACAAACTGGTTGCCCGTATAGGGCGTGAGTTATTAAGTTGCCAAGCTGATTTATTTGAGCTGTGGCCCCAATACAAACAGGGATGCTTCTCGCGGTGGGAGTTAATACGAAAAACTCAGTCTATACGGCATAAAGTAGGAGCACTTCTGGAGCAAGGAACTTATATCGACCCCAAATTAAGAATCGTGCGGTTTTCCTCGAACCTATTGACGCATTTTGATGCTTTATGGACTTTTATTTTTAACGACAATGTAGAGCCAACTAATAATCATGCCGAGCAATGCTTGCTGCCTGCTGTGATTTGGCGAAAAAATTATTTTGGTACGCGCTCTGATTATGGCTCTGACTTCGTAGCCAGAACCATGTCTCTTATTACTTCTTGCAGATTACAAGCTAAAAGTGCCTTTGATGTTTGCTCGCAGATTTTGAGCGATCATTTCTCAGGGAGAAAATCTTTGCTCTTTGCTAACCTCCAGTGGCCTTACGTTTTTTTAAAAGCGGCGAAAGATAATAATGTAAATGCTCTATACCTTGTTGCCCATGCTTTGCATGAGTCTGATGCAGGAGATTCTCCACTTGCTAAAGAAAGTAAAAATTTTTTTGGGCTTGGAGCTAAAGATCGTATAGCGAAAACAGCCGGGGCAGATTTTGCCCAAAAACATGGTTGGACTACAGTAGATGAGGGTATTATAGGAGGGGCTGCAATCATTTCAAAATTATGGATAAATCGGCCGGATAAAACACAAAGCACGTTATATGCTATGCGTTGGAATCCGATGAGTCCTGGGCAAAAGCAATATGCAACAGATATAAATTGGGCAAATGCACAAGTGTCATTAATTTATAAGCAAATGAAGAGATTGATCCAGATTGATAGTTCCTATCACTCTAAATATATAGTACCTAAATATCGTTAAGTGGAGTTAATTTAATATGATAATGTATAAAAAATTTATTATGGTATTCGTAACATGTATTTATTTTTTGGCAAGTGATAGTTATGCAAACCCAGGGTAAGAGCGTCAAAGTTTAAAAACCTAACAACCTTTCTCTATAATGGTCATATAAATTAGCTTTTCTCCTT
>NZ_CBCSKT010000056.1:0-20438 GCF_965140895.1 Legionella sp.
ATTATTGTTCTCTTTATTTTTCTAATGTTTGCAGCCATTTTTTTACATGGGGTTTCATTTAGAATGTTATAAAGGGTGTGCCAAGTGCCTTTAAGTGCTAATTGTTAGATGCATCGGGAGTGATGTGACACATCATTGTTAGGAAGACATTATGAACAAAAAGATTAAACCCAATGTTCAAGGAGTTTCGAGAGAACAATCACTTTGGTGGGCGCTTTCATTAACAGGTGGTTTTTTGATTGCTGAGGTAATCGGCGGTATTTTAACCGGCAGCCTTGCATTAATCTCCGATGCTGCGCATATGTTAACCGATGTTACTGCGTTAATTATTGCACTAATTGCTATCCGTGTAAGTAAACGACCGGCTGATGCACGCCGTACCTTTGGTTACTATCGATTTGAAATTCTAGCTGCTGCATTTAATGCCGCTCTTCTTTTTGTAGTAGCGCTTTATATTATATATGAGGCATATCAACGGTTAAAACAACCTCCTGAAATTTATTCCACCGGTATGTTAATTATTGCCAGTCTCGGTCTGCTTATTAATTTAGCATCTATGTATTTATTATCCCGTGACCAAGATAAAAATTTAAATTTAAAAAGTGCTTATCTTGAGGTCTGGAGTGATATGTTAGGCTCTATAGGGGTGATTATTGCAGCGCTTTTGATTCGCTTCACAGATTGGAGCTGGGTGGACTCTGCTATCGCAGTTTTAATTGGATTGTGGGTATTGCCCCGCACGTGGATACTTTTAAAAGAGACTATCAACATCCTCTTAGAAGGCGTACCCGCAGGAATTGATTTTAACCAAATTAAGTCTCGAATAATGTCTATAAAAGGTATTTTAGACGTACATGATTTACATATTTGGGCTATTACTTCCGATAAGAGTAGCTTAACAGCTCACCTTGTCATTGATTCTCGTTTTAAGGAAGAAGTGGTCAGGGATGAAGTTCAGTTATTATTATTAAACCAATTTAAAATTTCCCATACGACCTTGCAAATAGAATGCGAAAAGACACTTTATCTATGCCGTAGGGTTAATAATATTGACTATTAAATGGCTATTAGAAGTGTAACGGAATCATAAACACAATATAGGGAGACTATTTAATTAATCTAATAAAGATTTAATTAGCTAGCGATTTTTGATATTTTCTTAGCCGCTTTATAGCCCATAATAACAAGAAACTAAATGTTTATGGATTTAGTGGTTATGAAAGAATTTATGGTGTTAGAATCAATAATTACTATTGAGATGACTCATAATTTATTCATCCATTAGAGTACATGGAATGGACTATATCATATGAAACAACATTGCCCCATTCGATGGGTTATTCTAATAATCTTTGTGACCATAAGTTTTCCTTCATTGGCCATAAACAAGGAAAAAAAGCTTACTTTATCTGAAGCAGAATCGTTAGCTCTTGCTACTTCGCCTGAATTACACCGCTTTCAAGCAGCGAGTGCGGCATTACAACAACAAGCTATTGCTGAGGGTCAATTAACTGATCCGCAATTGGTCGTTGGAGTTACTAATGTACCGACTAATTCTTTTAGTTTTACCCAAGATGAGATGACGATGGAGCAAGTAGGATTGCAACAAACGTTTGCTCGTGGTCGTTCCTTATCCATGAAATCAAAACAAAGCCGGGCGCTAGCACTTGCGGAGCATAGAAAAGCGCATGAAAAAGCCTTAACGTTAATTCGCAATGTACGAGAAACTTGGTTAGAACTTTATTACTGGACCGAAGCGCTGCGTATTTTACAAGCCAATCGTTTAGTGTATAAAAATTTATTTAAAGTGACCGCTTCACAATATCAAACGGGTAAAACAAATCAATCCGATGTTTTGCAAGTGCAGTTGGAAGTTTCAAAGTTTAATGATCAAGAGATTCAAATTCAGCAACAAATCCGTGTCTTGCGCGCTCAATTAGAACGATGGGTTGGAAGAGAGGCCTATCGTCCCTTAGCACTTTCCATCCCCTCATGGCCTTTACCTTCTCTTAAGCGAATACAAGGATGTCTACCACAACATCCTCTATTAAATATCGATGCTGCTGCAATCGCTGCGGCTCACAGTGAGGTGGCTTTTGCGGCAGAGCAATATAAACCGGGATGGTTGTTAAATGTGGGTTACGCTAAGCGTCAAGGACGTATGCCGGATGGAATGCCGCGTTCTGATTTTGTTGGTGCACAAGTCATAGTTGATTTACCCTTCTTTCCAGCCAATCGACAAGACAGGCAAATGCGAGCAGCTTATAGCCGATTGGCTGCTGCAACCTTTGATCAGCAAATCCATTATCGTGATTTATTACAAATACTCAACACGCAATATGCCGTTTGGAATCGTTTAGGGGCTCGGGAAGCAGTGTACAAAAGGCAGCTGATTCCAGAATCTCGGCAAAATGCAAAAGCCTCTTTAATCGCTTATCAAAATATCAGTGCTGATTTAAACAATGTATTAAGAGCTTATAGTAATGAACTAACTATTCAGTTGGAATCGATACAACTACACGTGGAGCGTGCTAAATCCCGCGCAATGCTCCTGTATTTAGAAGGTAGGGTTCAATGAAGAAATATTCTTTATTCATAACGGGTTTTGCCCTACTTCTTGGGGTAATAATAGGCTATTACGTAAGCCCTTTAGCCATAATAAATAAAGGAGCCAGCACAACCACTACGGAAAAAAAACCGATTTATTGGATTGATTCCATGGAGCCGACCATCCACTATTCAAAACCTGGTAAATCACGCATGGGAATGGAGCTATCTCCGGTTTATGCAGAAGACACCCAAGAGCAAGGGGCCTCAACGATTCAGATTTCACCCTCTCTAATCAATAACTTAGGTGTTCGAACAGCCCCGGTGATTAAAGGCTCTTTAGCACGACAAATTGAAACAGTAGGCTATGTGGTTCCTAACGAAAATAACATCAGTCACATCCATACTTATGCAAATGGTTGGGTGAAAAAACTATTGGTGAAAGCGGTGGGGGATGTGGTTAAAAAAGGGCAAGTTGTGTTGCAATTGTATTCGCCAACATTAGTGAATGCTCAGGAAGAATATTTAATTGCTCTTGACAGCAAGAATCAAACATTAATTAATGCGTCTTACCAAAAACTACAAACATTTCATATTCCAGAACAGCAAATTGCACAATTAAAAAAAACACGTCATTCAAGTCATTTGATTGATATTTACCCACATCAAGGTGGTGTGGTGATCATGCTTAATGTGCGAGAAGGAATGTATGTGACTCCAGAGACAGAAATGATGAGTATTGTTGATTTATCCAACGTTTGGATGATTGCCGAGGTGTTTGAGGAAGAGGCCAATTGGGTTAAAACAGGAGAAAAAGCTCAAGCCCAATTAACGGCATTTCCGGGTAAGTTTTGGAAAGGAGAGGTCGATTACATTTATCCTGAAGTCGATCTTAAAACGCGAACTTTGAAGGTGCGGTTTTTGTTTGACAATCCCGAGGGTCTTTTAAAGCCTAATATGTATGCTAGCATCAGTTTAGTAGCAGAATTAAAACAAGATGTTCTTAGTATTCCACTCGAAGCACTCATTCGAAGTAGTGAAGGCGCGCGAGTTGTTGTCTCTTTAGGGAACAGTGGTTTTCAGGTGCGGTCAGTAACCACAGGAATCGAGTCAGGCGAGCGCATCGAAATTCTTTCAGGACTCAAAGTAGGTGAGAACGTGGTGACCTCAGGGCAGTTTCTGATTGATTCAGAAAGTAATTTGAAAGTCGGATTGGAACATCTTGAATCTTCTCAAAAATCTACTAATCAGCAATCACCTTCGCAAACCCCAGCGATCGTGGGTCGAGGCATCATCAAATCTATCAATGCAAAGACCCACGTGATAACCCTACAACATGATGCCATCCCAAAGTTAAATTGGCCTGCTATGACCATGGATTTTTTAGTGGTTAAAACCATTCCGATGAGTGAGTTTAAAGTGGGCGATGCGATTGAATTCTTTTTAAAAAAAGAAAATGACCAGTTTGTCATTATCGAGATGAAAAAGGACAAAGACAAATGATTCCTGCAATCATTCGCTGGTCATTACAAAATCGTTTTTTAATTTTATTAGCTACAGCACTTATTTTGTTGTCAGCGCCCTATTTTCTAAGCAATACCGCAGTGGATGCGATTCCTGATTTATCCGATGTGCAGGTTATTATTAAAGTAGATTACCCAGGACAGGCGCCTGAAGTCGTGGAAGATCAGGTGACTTACCCGCTTACAACTGCCATGTTAGCGGTTCCAGGAGCCGTAACGGTTCGAGGCGAATCGGGTTTTGGGGTGGCTTATGTGTACATCATTTTCAAAGACGGTACCGATCTCTATTGGGCTCGTTCGCGCGTGTTGGAATATTTAAGTCAAATTACCAATCGTCTTCCAAGTGGTGCACAAGTGGCATTGGGTCCTGATGCTACTGGGGTGGGCTGGGTGTATGAATATGCTTTAGTGGATAAGACTGGACTTCATGATTTGGCGCAATTAACCAGTTTACAAAATTGGTTTCTTAAATACGAGCTGCAAAAAGTACCTGGGGTTGCCGAAGTGGCAACAGCTGGAGGAATGGTCAAACAATATCAAATTATTTTAGATCCCAATCGGCTGCGTGCTTATGGCTTGACTTTGGAGCAAGTTAAATCAGCCATTCAGAACGGCAATAGGGAAGCCGGGGGTTCTTCCATTGAAATGGGAGAAGCAGAATACATGGTGCGTGCTAAAGGATATATGAAGTCCATTCAAGATATGGAGCAGACACCCGTTGAATTGGGGAAAAATGGAGTTCCTATTTTATTAAAAGACATTGCTTATGTGCAATTAGGCCCACAAATGCGTCGCGGACTCACGGAATTAAATGGGGAAGGTGAAGTAGTTGGTGGCATTAT
This sequence comes from Legionella sp., assembly GCF_965140895.1. Taxonomy (GTDB): domain Bacteria; phylum Pseudomonadota; class Gammaproteobacteria; order Legionellales; family Legionellaceae; genus Legionella. Next base: position 4,913 of record NZ_CBCSKT010000056.1, read on the forward strand.
TGTGATGCGTCATGGACAAAATGCCATGGAAACGATTGCTAATGTCAAAAACAAATTAGCTCAATTGAAATCGAGTTTGCCAAAAGGCGTGGAACTTATTACCACCTATGATCGTTCAAGCTTAATCCTGCGAGCAATCCATACACTTCGCGATAAATTAATTGAAGAGTTTATTGTGGTTTCCTTAATTTGTATTGTGTTTTTATTTCATTTTCGCTCAGCCCTCATTATTATCATTAGTTTGCCTTTGGGGATTCTTATTGCCCTCATGGTCATGTATGAGCAAGGTATTAATGCCAACATCATGTCATTAGGAGGCATTGCCATTGCCATAGGTGCTATGGTAGATGCGGCGATTGTCATGATTGAGAATGCGCATAAGCATCTTGAAAAAGAACCGGACTCTTCTAAAAACCGTTGGCCTATTATCCAGCAAGCAGCTCTTGAAGTGGGACCGCCTTTATTTTTCTCGCTATTGATTATCACCTTTAGTTTTTTACCGATTTTTACGCTGCAAGCTCAAGAGGGGCGATTATTTTCTCCCTTAGCCTACACCAAAACCTATGCGATGGCGGCCTCAGCTGTGCTTGCCATCACCTTGGTACCCGTGCTCATGGGCTATTTGATTCGCGGTAAAATAAGGCCTGAAGAAGAAAATCCCCTTAATCGCGCATTGAGAGCGATATACCGTCCAGCGATTGATGTGTTATTAAAAAGACCAAAAACTATCTTGCTCTTGGCATGTGTCATCTTGCTCATAGGGTTTTGGCCAATAACTCGGCTGGGTGGTGAATTTATGCCTGATTTAGATGAAGGAGATTTACTCTATATGCCCACCACTTTTCCAGGGGTATCTATTGGGGAAGCGCAGCGCATTTTACAACAGACAGATAAATTGATTCGCACGGTCCCTGAAGTCGATACAGTCTTTGGCAAAATAGGCAGAGCCGAAACAGCAACCGATCCCGCGCCATTGTCTATGGTGGAAACCACGATTCAATTTAAGCCACAGAGTGAATGGCGTCCTGGCATGACCCTGGAGAAAATTCGTGAAGAGCTCGCTTTACGGGTCAAATTACCCGGTTTATCCAATGCCTGGGTGATGCCCATTCGTACACGCATTGACATGTTAGCTACCGGCATTAAAACACCGGTTGGTATTAAGGTCGCTGGCCCCGATTTAAAAACCATTCAATCAATTGGTCAAGAAATTGAAACGATATTAAAACAAATCCCAGGTACGGCCTCAGTTTATGCAGAGCGTGTGGCTTCCAGTCGTTACGTGACCATTGATATTAATCGACTTAAAGCCGCTCGCTATGGTTTGTCGATTGGGACTATCCAGGAGCTGATTGAAACGGCAATCGGTGGGCAAAATGTGACTCAAACGGTAGAGGGGCGTGAGCGTTATCCTGTTAATTTGCGCTATCCACGCGAGATTCGCGACTCACTGCAGCGATTGAGGATGCTTCCCATTGTGACTGCAACAGGGGCTACGATTCCTTTGAGTGAAATTGCCCGTATTGATATTACCGAAGGTCCTGACATGATTCGCAGTGAGAATGCTCGGCTTAACGGTTGGATTTATGTGGATATCACCGGGCGTGATTTAGCGTCTTATGTTAATGAAGCACAAGAAGTACTTAGTAAAAAACTCAAATTACCCGCAGGTTATTCATTATCCTGGTCAGGGCAATATGAATATTTAGAACGTGCCAAAGAGCGCTTAAAAGTCGTTGCTCCTATTACTCTTTTTATCATTGCTTTTTTACTTTATTTAAACTTTAGGCGCATGGCAGAAGTAGTTATTATTTTAGCCACCTTGCCGTTTGCTCTAATCGGAGGTATCTGGCTCTTGTATGTATTAGGCTATCACTTATCGGTTGCTGTAGGGGTAGGGTTTATTGCGCTCGCAGGTGTGGCTGCCGAAACTGGAGTAGTCATGTTGGTGTTTCTTAATCATGCACTTGAACGTCGAGAGGCATTGGCGCAACAAGAAAAGCGACAACTGACTCAAGAAGACTTACACTTGGCAGTGATAGAAGGGGCATTGCTTCGTTTGCGACCAAAGCTTATGACCGTTGCTGCTATTATTGGTGGTTTGCTGCCAATTATGATGTTTGGAGGAACAGGCTCAGAGGTCATGCGACGCATTGCTACACCAATGGTTGGAGGAATGGTTAGTGCTACGGTGCTGACCTTAATTGTGATTCCCGCAGTTTATTTGTTGTGGCAAGAACGTCGAATTTCCAAGAAAAATAATTTAATGAATGACAGCGAAAATGGGTTAATTTCTTGAGTTTTATTGGATTAGGAAAGATAAAACGAATGATTGTCATAAACTCCAACTGACAGCAATAAAATAATGACTGCGCCTAACAAACCAAATAGAAAGTGATCCTCTACATCAATTCAAGCACAAAATTTACATTGAAATATACTTATTTATGATCATGTCGATGATGAACATCCGGATAATGAGGATGTGAATGCTTTATCGTTTTATGATAGTGATGATGAGTATGTGGCTCCTTGCCATCCCATGGAAAATCATGGGTATGTTGGTGGTGTTCATCATGAATATGCCCATGGCTGTGCTCAAGTAATTCATGAGCATGTTCATGCTCATGATGCTCTGTGAGATGCAGCCAGACACCCATCCCCATTAATAAAGATGCAATCCAAAATGATATAGAAGTTGTTTCATGAAAAAATAAAATTGCAATTGAGGCACCTATAAAAGGTGCTGTCGAAAAATACGCGCCTGTTCTTGCTGTTCCTAAGCCCCGTAAAGCGAGAACAAATAAAACAAGGCTTGCCCCATAACCAATAAATCCAACCAATAGTGCATATCCTGTTGTCAACCACGGAGGAAATGCTAATCCAAAGCAAAGAGCAAGACTTATACTAACCATGCCTGAAACAAGACCCTTGCTTCCTGCAATGAAAAAAGGGTCACCAGTGGACACTTTGCGAGTTAAATTATTGTCAATAGCCCAACATAGGCAAGCACCCGCGATGGCAACTGGACCCAGTAGATTTTGATCACGTGTTTGACCTTGGGGCCAGGACAATAAGATGCCTCCTGCAACAATCAATAACATACCAAACACAATTCGATGCGCCGTATTTTCTTTAAAAACAATCCATGCTAATACGGCAGTGAGTACTGCTTCTAGATTTAACAATAAGGACGTTGTTGCAGCACTTGTTTGTTGTAAGCCGAACATTAATAATATAGGTCCTAAAATTCCGCCAAAACCAATAGCACCAAAGAGCCAAGTCCAATCGCTTTGTACTAATCCCGAATGCTGCCAACCGCGGTCTTTAATTAAGCGAATTAAAATTAATCCTATCCCACTACCAGCATACAACAATCCAGCAAGTAGCAAAGGAGATATTTGCCCAACAAGTTGTTTGGCAAAAGGCGTGCTGCCACCAAAAAATACTGCGGCACCAAAAGCGGCAAATGTTGGAGAAATGATTCGTAAGTGCAACATTTAGATTCCCTTTGAAGATAAATAAATTATAGTATTCACATACTACCTTTTTGCATATTGATGGACGCTTTAAGAGATAAATTTTTTTGTAGCCTAAATTTATTGTACTAATTTTTTGGAGAGGAACTTATCTTATATAGCACTGATAGGTAAGAGTTAGCATAATATAGCTGGTCAACCGATGTTGGCCTTAAAAAAGCTTGAGCGGAGTACCAAGAAAGTCACACGAGCCGTCCTTTAGAGGAACTAAACAAGGTCAGCCTACTTGACAGAAACTCAATTTAATAAATGGGTATTACCCTTGCTGCTGTAGTTTCTAACAGTCAATGATTTTGAGTATTTTATCGGACGGTTTCTTGAGACACCACAGCTCAAAATAAAAACGCTCGATTTTGACCTGACTATATAATTTATGGGGTAGGATATTTTCTAATTAATCTTTTACTGCTGAGTAAAACATGTCCTCATTATCAAAAAAAGATATATCAAAATCTATAGCATTAAAATTCGTTATTCTTCTGGGCGTTGTCAGTCTATTTGCTGATATGACCTATGAGGGAGCTCGCAGTATCACAGGCCCTTATTTAGCATTATTAGGTGCCAACGCTGCTATAGTAGGATTCGTTGCAGGTTTTGGTGAGTTTGTTGGCTATGCGCTGCGCATTGTTTCAGGTTATCTTGCCGATAGAACCGGTAGGTATTGGGCAATTACAATTTTTGGTTACGCTTGCAATTTATTGGCTGTTCCTCTGTTAGCTTTAGCAGGGCATTGGTGGGTTGCAGCCTCCCTAATCATTGCTGAGCGCGCAGGAAGAGCAATTCGCATCCCTGCTCGTGATGCCATGCTATCTCATGCTGGACAAAAAATGGGGATGGGATGGGTATTTGGTTTGCATGAAGCTATTGATCAAATCGGAGCGATGTTAGGGCCTTTGATTGTTGCTGCCGTATTGTATTTTAAAGGGGGTTATCAAGAAAGTTTTGCAATCCTTTTGATTCCCGCATTGCTCGCATTAACGATACTAGTGTTTGCACGATGGCTTTATCCACGTCCACATGAATTAGAAGTACAGCAAGACAGCATAGAAACACGAGGGATGAATTCATCTTTTTGGATTTATCTTCTAGGAGCATCATTAATCGCTGCTGGTTTTGCCGATTTTCCTTTAATTGCTTATCATTTCCAGAAAACAGCCATTTTATCTCCCATTTGGATTCCTGTCTCCTATGCAATAGCGGTGGGTCTTAACTCATTGACAGCGCCGCTTTTTGGCCATTTTTATGATCGACGAGGTTTTTTAATTTTAATCATTGTTTCTATTTTTTCCTGTCTTTTTGCACCTCTAGTATTTTTAGGAAATTTTTATCAAGCTCTTATCGGTGTTGCGTTATGGAGTACTGGTGTTGGCGCTCATGAATCGTTAATGCGAGCTATTGTGGCGAATATGGTCCCCAAAGAAAAACGGGGTTCTGCTTATGGCGTTTTTAATACAGGGTTTGGATTGTTTTGGTTTTTAGGAAGTTTTTTAATGGGCATCCTTTACGATATTTCCATTCCAATTTTAGTCGCTTTTTCAGTTCTTATTCAATTATTAGCATTACCACTGTTGTGGTTAGTTATGAAAAAAGTTAAAACCATCGGCTCATGATGAAAGATGAAACATGAATTAATTATAGGAAATAAGACTATAAATACGCTTAAATGAGTTTTATTTCTTTTTTAAGATTAGGATCTCTAGCCAATAGATACAAATAAAGTTGTTATAAGTTAATATAGAGCCAGAGAATAATAAAAAGGACTTTATAATGTTCGAAATACTCCCTAATTGGCATCCGATTTTGGTACATTTTACCGTAGCTTTATTTACCGCATCGTTTGGTTTTTATTTACTTACGTATTTATCTAAAGCGACGCATCTTGTCTCGGATAAAATAACGGTGGAGTTTGAAATTGTTGGTCGTTGGTGTTTATGGTGCGCGGCTTTAGTTACAATATTGACTGTCATAGCAGGCCTTTATGCTTACAATACAGTCACACATGATGAACCGGCACACATCGCAATGAAGAATCATCGAAATTGGGCATTGTCCACTGCTGTTGCCATGTGGCTTGTTGCGATTTGGTCTTTATGGTGTTATTACAAACAAAAAACAATAACCCTCACTTTTCTAATAGGACTGCTTGTTGTCCAGGGATTATTGCTCTCTACCGCATGGCGTGGTGGCGAGCTGGTATATCGTCATGGATTGGGTGTTTTGTCTTTACCTAGTACAGGAGGTGAAACCCAGCATCACCATGAGGAAAGCCAATAAAAAACACTTAGATGTACTTCTAAAGTTTTCTTAGTAAATGTAATTGCTTCAATAATGAGGGAGAATGGATTTTCGTGAAAAAAATAATAGTATTTCTCACCTGTTTGTTGGTGATGACTAATGTATTTTCTGCAAAGCGTGTCGTCGATTTAGTTGTTGGGTACAAGACGGTTTACTTTGCTGGAAAACCTCGAGTAGCGATTGCGGTAAATAATCAAATTCCTGCTCCTACATTACATTTTAAAGAAGGCGATGAGGTCACCATCAATGTATCCAATCATTTGGATAAAGCGACATCAATCCATTGGCATGGTGTTTTAGTACCTTGGCAAATGGACGGGGTTGAACACGTAAGTCAGAAAGCAATTCCACCCGGCGGAGTTTTTCATTATCAATTTGTACTCAAACAATCAGGTACTTATTGGTATCATGCTCATGCTGAATTACAAGAACAACAAGGTCTATATGGTGCCTTCCTCATAGATCCCTCTAAAGCGCCTAAATATAAATACACTAAAGATTTTGTTGTGGTGCTTTCTGACTGGAGCAATACCAAACCAGAACAAATTTTATCCAATCTAAAAAAAGAAGGGGATTATTACTCACCTCGATTTCCGCTACAGCCTTCTTTAGTGAAATTTATTCATGATTATAACAAGGGCTCTGCGAATGAGCGTAAAAAATTGTTTGATGATTACAAAATGATGCAGCAAATGCGCATGAGTATTTATGATATTAGTGATGTGGCATATGATGCATTTTTACTCAATGGCCAACCCAAATTCAAGCCTTGGACTGCTTTGGTAAACCAAGGGGATGTTGTACGGTTACGCTTTATTGGGGCTGGCGGGAGTACCATTTTTCATGTGAAAATTCCAGACTCGGTGATGCAGATGGTACACGCCGAAGGTAATGATGTGATTCCCTATACCATTAAAGATTTTACCATTGCTCCCGGTGAAACCTATGACGTGCTCGTTAAAATTCAAAAAAATACACCCTATATTATTTACGCAGAATCCCTAGACACTGTAGGAGCTGCATACGGCGCCTTAATTACTTCTCGGCAACACGTTGTAGATTATCAAAAAGTCAAACCCTTTCCTGAACCATTGCCTGTTACACGAGACATGATGGCCATGATGATGGGTAAGATGAATCAAGGCACCTTACCCCAAACAATCAAGTCATCAACTAAGAAAAAAATGGCAGATCATTCTCATAAGATGAAAATGAACACAATGACCTATCAACCAAATCAAAAGAAATCGCAAGCTAAAGAGCAAAATACTGTATCTTCTATGTCCAACATGAAGATGGACTCCAACATGAAGATGGACTCCAACATGAAGATGGACTCTAATATGAAGATGGACTCTAATATGAAGATGGACTCTAATATGAAGATGGATTCCAGCATGAAGACGGACTCCAATATGAAGACGGACTCCAATATGAAGACGGACTCCAATATGAAGACGGACTCCAACATGAAGATGGACTCCAACATGAAGATGGACTCCAACATGAAGATGGACTCTAATATGAAGATGGATTCCAGCATGAAGACGGACTCCAACATGAAGATGGACTCCAACATGAAGATGGACTCCAACATGAAGATGGACTCCAACATGAAGATGGACTCCAACATGAAGACGGATTCCAATATGAAGACGGATTCCAATATGAAGATGGATTCCAATATGAAGATGGATTCCAACATGAAGATGGATTCCAATATGAAAATGGACTCCAGCATGAAGATGCCCACGGAGCCTACCATTATTGGAGATAAAATGGACCCACCCAGCTCTTCTTATAAAACCTCATTAGGTACAAAATACCAACCCATGATTGGAGCGGTGAGAACGAATGATCCGAATGTCCCGGTAGCTCATGTAATCAATATGGAATTGTTCGGATATATGGATCGATTTATTTGGTTTATCAATGGAGTTCCTGCCTATAAGGCTGCTCCCATACGTTTAGATCCTGGTAAGCGATATCGATTTGTTTTTACCAACACGTCAATGATGCATCATCCTATGCACATTCATGGCCATTGGTTTATTTTACGCAAGGGAAATGACGCCTACGATCCTTTATTGCATACTATTGATGTGCCGCCAGGAGCTACAATAACAGCGGATGTGGACACCGATGCAAGTGGCCAATGGTTTTTTCACTGTCATTTTCTTTATCACATGATGACCGGTATGTCGCGAGTGTTTCAGTATTCCACTTTAATAGAAATTACAAAAGGAGAAAGGAGACCGCAAGATATCATAAAACAAACTCCTTATTACAATCGTCCCATTGTGCGAGTGGATGAAAGCATGCCTATTGATTCTTCTTTGGTGAAACATCCTATGGTGCATCCCGCAGGCTTGTGGCGTGCGTCATTTATAGATGGTGGTGCCGATCCATTTCATAATGCACAACGCCTTAATTACAAGGGCTTATATGGTCCTGATTATAATAAGTTGGAATTGTTCGTAAATGATGCTGAACTGTTGAAAGGAAGGGTCGAAAGTGCCGACATTGATATTTTTTATTGGCATTTAATCAGCCAATTTTGGGCGATTAAAGCAGGTGCTAATTACACCAATCAACCTGCAAACACACCCTATTGGCAACCAGGTATTGGTATTGAAGGATTAATGCCCTATTTTATCGATACCAATCTTCGAGGTTATTACTATAACGGTAGTGCTAAATTAGATTTGGAATTATCTCGAGATACGCAAATTACTAATAATTTTTTTATTAGGGCAGGGGTACGTACCATTCTTGCTTCAAAGACAGTTATTCAAGCCAATATTGGTAATGGACTCAATCAAATGCGCTACATTGCCAGACCTTATTATCGCTTGATGCCTGGCCTAAATGTTTATGTTGAATATGAGCGTGAGCAAGATTACGGTGCTTTCAAAAACATACAACTAATTAAGGGGGAATCAGCCAATCAAGATACAGTCACATTTGGTCTTACAGTGTTACTGTAAGAAGAGGTGCTTCAACTTATTATCGAAGGTTAAGGAGTGTTTTTATTTAACTTCGTATATAAAATTCTGGGGAGGAAACTGGTATAGTGATGCATCATTTGGGGTGTATTAATAGCAAATTTCTAAAATAGAAATGAAATACTTATTTAAATAGGATTATAAAGGGCTTTAAATTTGATGACTTCACTATTAAGAATGGTTATTTTGACTGGTTTCCTGTCAGGGATTTGTATCAACTCATCCTTTTCTCACTCCAGTAATAAAATAAGTCCAGTAGGAATCTCAGTACAGGCAAAAAAAGCAAATAAAGTAATTAAAGTTATTGCTTTGGATACTATGCGATTTAGTTTTTCAGAAAAACCAAAGCCACATGATGGGGAAATCATAACCTTTGAAATCACCAATGCAGGAAAAGTAACTCATGAATTTTCGATTAGTGATGAAGAGGAGCAAAAGGCACACCAAGAGATGATGCGCGCCATGCCAAATATGGTCCATGAAGATGGTAATACAATCACCCTAAAACCTGGTGAAACTAAAACACTGACTTGGAAATTTAAATCCACTCCTGGTCATGAAATTGTCTTTTCTTGTAATATCCCAGGGCATTTTGAGGCAGGCATGTATCAAAAAGGTAAGGTGACTGCATCCTCAATCTGACCATTATTAAAACCTTTTTTAGGTATTTAAACATCTTATCAATTGCCTTTGATTAGGACTGGATTTTCATAAATAGAGTAATTTATGGCATTGAAGTGTTTAATTGATGGCATCATTTGAGAAGGACATCGATATGCGCTTCCTTCAATGGAGTCGATGCTGATGTCTGTATGTCGATTTGGGGCAAATGTCTGGTATCTTTTAATCAAAGTTTGATGTTTTTCAAACACGACGACATTGGCATTTAATTTTTTCCCCTCATTTTTAAGAAAATTCACATCATCTATTTTTAGATTTTTTTCTAATCCCCAGGTGAATTGAAGCTTCTTCCCATGTATATCTTTGCCAGATATTTTTCCAAGAAACTTACAACCTGTTAAAATCCGAGTATTTTGATCATAAATAATAGTGATATTTTTAGCACCTGGTGCTAATGATCTTGGCATACAGCCTACAATGCTACTCATTATAAAGAACATAATCATTGAAAGAATCATTTTATTCATAAGTAATCCTTTAAGCTCCAACTCCAGAACATGCGATTGCTGTACATCAATTTTTTATCACATAATATCAATTATTAGTAAAAATTAAGAATCTCTATTTATAATTCTATCTTTAATTATTCATTTTTAAATTCTCGAGGAACTGAATAATTTTTAATACGTCTTTTTTTGTAAAGGGTTTACGAAAGAAAAGTTCCTTCTTCTTTTCGGTTAAATCATAATCTTCGTGTGAAGACAAACAAATAATAGGCGCTCCCTTGCCAATAGGCGAATTTTTTTTAACGTGATCAATCAGATTTCTTTTTTGGTCAAACGCTTCGTCGATTAAAATAAGATCATATAGCTTAGATCCTGCTAGATCCACCGTTGATTCAAAATCCCAGGACAAATCTAAGTGGTGGCCAAGATCGGTAATCCCCCCATTTTTAACCGAAGTTAAAAGTAGAGGATTAGGCAACTAGTGCCAATTTTTGCCGTGGAGGAATTCCTCCGATAGCAGTATTTGGTCGTTCATTGTTGTACGTCCATAGCCATTGTGTCGCATGTAGTTGTACCTTGGCAATACTTTCAAATAAATATTGGCTTAACCAATCATACCGAACAGTGCGGTTATACCGTTCAATATAAGCATTTTGCTGTGGATTTCCTGGTTGAATAAAAACCAACTGTATCTGATTTTTATCAGCCCATTGTTCCAGCAGTTTACTAATATATTCCGGGCCATTGTCACAGCGTATCTGTCGGGGCTTGCCACGCCATTCGATGATTTGATTCAGAGCACGTATAACTCGCTCTGCCGGTAAAGATAAATCTACCTCAATAGCAAGGCCTTCACGGTTGAAATCATCGAGCACATTAAATAACCGATAACTACGACCATCCTCTAATTGATCGTGCATAAAGTCCATCGACCAGCATTCGTTGATTGCCGTTGGCACAGCCAATGCTTCCGGTTTTTCCCTTATTAACCGTTTTTTGGGCTTGATTCGCATGTTGAGTTCTAACTCCCGATAGATTCGATAAACTCGTTTGTGATTCCAGACAAATCCTTTCACATTGCGTAGGTATAAAAAACATAAACCAAAACCCCAATTACGCTGGTTCTGAGCCAATCGTAACAACCAATCAGCGATTGTTGCATTTTCATCATTTAATTTTGCTTGATATCGATAACAGGTTTCACTGATACCAAACAGCTCACACGACAATCGAATGGAAATTTCCTTATTAGTCACCGCCTTTTTCGCCAATTCTCTTCGGCGCGACGGTGTTACCACTTTTTTTCGATAGCCTCTTTGAGTATTTCAGCTTTAAGTCGCTCTTCTGCATACATCTTTTTAAGACGACTATTTTCAGCTTCCAGCTCTTTTAAACGGGACATCATCGATGCATCCATTCCACCAAATTTGGCGCGCCATTTGTAAAATGTTGCTGCACTAATGACGTGTTCACGGCAAAGCTCTGATACTGGGGTGCCACCCTCAGCTTGTTTCAGTATCGACAGTATTTGGCTGTCTGTAAATTTCGATTTTTTCATGAAGAATCTCCTCCGCTTAGGTTACGAGAAAATTCTACTTTTCGCATCAGTTATTTTTAGGGGGGATTACCTCTTAGAAACAAGAATTAATTTGTATTAAAAATATCCATACTTAATAAAGTATTTATTTGTTTTTTTTCTTGACTGAATATTTGAATTTTACAATAGCAAGATTAACTTCTATGCTTGCTTCCGTTTCAGATGTGTCGAGGTCATCAGGAACCACTAGATCTGAAATTAAATCACCTGTTTTTTGCATGAGCTCTTGGTACTTTGGTGAATTTTGTGGTGTTTGTGGTATTGCTTTAATAGTGCGTGATATTTCTCTTACCTTGGTGAAAGTTTCAATAATGGCTAAAGTGGTTTCCGTTGCCTTTGGGCTTTTTAATATAGTAGCCAGCATATAAAGGCCTTTTTCAGTGAACGCCTTAGGTAAATTGGGTGAAAACTTTAGAGAAGTTAGGTGGTCGCAATTTGCGACTACCTCCTGTTTTTCTTGTTCAGTAAGTTCAACCAAATAACCTTCAGGAAATTTTCCTGGATTTCTGCTTACGGCTTCGTTAATTCTTTTAGTTTCTACGCCATATAACTGAGCGATATCACTATCAATAATGACATGTTTGTTTCTGATTTCGATTATTTTATCTTCTACGTCTAATTGACTGATGTTCATTATTAAATCCGGGGTTATAGCCTGATGCGCTATTATAAAGTGAGCTGAGTTATTATCCCAGAACAATTTAAGAGGGCAGAGGGTATTTATGGTGTTGGGCAGATATGATAATGTTTGGGGTAGATAACGTACCTTATCTACCCCAAATGAAGTAAAATAAGAAAAACACTCATGGAGCGTACCTTGAATTTACTGGATGACCAAAATAGCAAAAATAGAAAGTTTGGGGTAGATAAGGTTTTTCATCCTTTAGATGTCCATTTTGATACCAATTCTTTATCTGCCTGGTTGTCATTTTATTTTCAGGTTCATGTCAAAGGCGCACCTGAAAAAACAGTCCAAGCTAAACAAAAAGATTTGGAAAAATTTTTAAAGTTTTTCCAGATAGAAGTAGGGCATGACCAGGTGGACAATTGGACTCCGGCAGTAAGCAAACAATTTCAACGCTCATTGTGTAATACCATTTCTGAGAAAACGGGGAAAGCATACAAGGCGACTTCTATTAATCGCACCATGGCGACTATTCGTCATGCAGGACGATGGCTATACCAACAAAGACTATTGATTGCAGGTGATCCCTTATCAGGAGTAAAAGATTTACAGACTGATGCTCCAGAATGGAATGGCTTAAATTCAAAACAACTCATGCGCTTAAAAGCAGCGTGTGAACAACGAGCAAAAATATGTACTCGAAAAAACCAAAATTCATTACTGGAAACAGCTGTCTTTTATATATTATTGGGAACGGGCTTGCGGGAATCTGAGCTGGTTTCATTAAATGTACACCAGTATCATTCAAAAGGGCTTCATACTGTAGTACGTCATAAAAGCAAACGGGTGACTACTAAAATTCCTTTACCCCAAGAAGCCAGAGAGCACTTGGATAATTATTTAAAGGGCCGAGTTGTTGAACCTGACGAACCTTTATTTATTAATAGGGTAGGGAATCGTATTAATACACGGAATATTTTTCGAATATGTCAGCGTGTCTTAAAGCAAGTATTAGCACTATTACCAGAGAATGAGCGATTTGAATTTACACCCCATAAACTTCGGCATACGTTCTTAAAGAAAGTAACCGACAAGCATGGGGTGCATTTTGCCCAAGAACTTAGCGGGAATGTTTCAATTAAAGAAATTTTTCGTTATGCGAAACCCAGTCAGGATGAAATGCAGGAAACAATAGAAGAATTATTTGAAAGTTAGGGATCTGAGATAGTCTATCAATAGGTTTTGGACTAGGTGAAAGGGTTCTATCAAATTAACAAAATTGGCATCTTTGATAGCTAAAAGTTGTAGAGGCTCCAAGATCACGACAGGCATCACAAGGGTGTACTCTATTGATTGTTTATATTATTTCCATGAAGCAACACACATCGCGTTGGAGTCACTCTTTTAGAGCTCACCCATGCGAATAGCAATATCGATTTCGTCCCTAGGGATTCCAAGTGCTTAGTTGATAAAAATAGTTATAAAATTTATTAGTATTCCATTCAAGTGCTATACTTACTTTTAGCCAGCAGTACAAAATGTTTGAACCGATAAGCTTTTTATGGAGAGCGTTCTGTTGTCGGCGTTGTGCTATATCACGTTAATCGTGGGAAGCCTGAACTGACACGTTTGCACCCCACCTAAACCCCAGGGTTCAAAGTTTTGTTCTGCTGGATTCTTTTATAGCTTATTTATTACCCTCTTTGTCTTCTAAGTAAATTTTAATAATCCAATGTTCATTTATACTAATGAATGATTTAATAGACTTCATTTCCAGGCGTTTTTTTGACTGTAAATGCTGTTATAAATTAAGAGACATTAGCATCCCAATCAACCATAAATAATATTTATAAGTAATTATATTCTTAACATTCAATTCATTAGGATATGAGCAAAAAATGAATTGGTTAAATATTGGTCATTCGATAAATTTTCCATGATAAAATATCTCATAAATTTTAAATTCAATAATTTGATGTTAATCGAGTCTCACGTATTGATTTATTTGTGTTGCTAAAATGAGAGGTCATGATGGATAAAGAGTGGTTTGAAATGCGGGATATTCGTCGTAAGAAATTTAATGGAACTGTCTGGATACCATTAAGGGCTGCTGAATATAAAATTAATGATGGAAAGTATGGTTACGAAGATTATAAACAAGATTTCTTGGGAATTGGGTCTATTGCAATACCGTATAAACAAATTGAGGAGGCTAAAAAGCTTGACTGGAATGATATTGGCATCAGCCACATACATGCTGGATGGTTTGATGATGAGAAGTATATTCCAGCTGAAATATTTAAAGATTATAAAGTTAATTTTGACGGTATTCATTTGGTGCTTGTGCAGCCCTCTCATGATGAAAGACCTAAGATATGGCATTTAAATCAGGATCTTGTTCTTTCATTGGGAATAGTGAGAGAGGGTAACTCATGGTTTGATCCAAAAGAAGATTATACTGAGGTAGCAAGAATTCGAATAGATGACGGCAATAAGCCTATTGTATTGGAAATTAAATCTTACTATTTAAGGGACTACCTCTGTGCTAGAGATATGGCTCTCTATACTACGCAATATTTTAATAGAGTTGCTATATCCGCTGAAGCTCCTCCTTTTACATGGCAGATTGATTCTCCTTTTGAGAATACAGAATCTGAAAAATGGCAAGGTTCCATTATGGAAATACATGAGGGCGGGGGGAGCTTTGGAGCTAAAATGGGAATATTCCATGTTACGCGAACAGATGTTGATGAGGAGGATGACATTCCAAATCTTTTTGAAGCTCCTACAGAGGAAAACACTTCTAGCTCATCGTGGGAAAAATCTTTTGAAGGAAAAAAACTCTATTATGTGTCAGGGGATTATTGGCGGAACGAAGTAATTATTCCTAATAAAACCAGTCCGAAAGTTAGAGGGGACAAGGTTCCAAACACAAGCTTATTCATTATAAATGTAGATGGTTCTAAAGTCGGGGGAATGGAGCTCATTGTTTCAGGAGGATGGTTATGGTTTAAACCTGAAGTAATTATGGCGTTATGTAATAGAAGAGGAGGAAGTTTAAAATTTTATACAGCTCAAACTGGTGAGGTCTCTTGCAGTTTTTATAATGGAGTTCATTTCGGCATAAATGATCTTTCTCTTATAAATGTATTCGCCAAAGATATTGGAAATTTACCTGAATGGCAGCGGATAATATGGGCGGGTTATAATGTCGCTCCAGAGGGTGGGGTTTCTCATGAATTATTGGCTTCGCAGCTAAGAGTGTAGACAGGGCTAATAACCCGCTAGTAAATGGCGCAGGTTAATAATATCCATCAAAATTCCGATTTCCCTGGTCA
>NZ_CBCSKT010000057.1:0-61311 GCF_965140895.1 Legionella sp.
ACAACAGCAATTGCAATGTGCTATAAGTGTATTAAATTCTATTGCTTGAGAATAGGTGGGAATTTTTACGGGCTTACGATTCATTAATGAAATTAGATATTGCAGAGGACGACTATAAAGCGCAGAAAGCTTTTATGGAACAATTGTGCGACTTTAAAAACCAACATAGTTGCCATATTCATATTGTGATTCACCCTCGCAAAGGTGCCAACGAATCACTACCTCCTGGAAAGCTTGATAATAAGGGCACCGGTGCTATCAGTGACTTAGCGGACAATTGCTTTACTATTTGGCGTAATAAGGAAAAAGAGGGCTTGAAACAAATGCAACTGAAGGGGACAGCACTTACACAAATAGATCTTAAAAAAATTGGATCAATCTGATTGCTTATGGTGCTGTGATAAACAACACAATGGTGATTGGGAGGGTAGATTTGGATTTTGGTTTCATGCAGCCTCATTGCAGTATCTGTGTAGCGCTGAGCAAAAACCTTCACGCGTTGTAGACTACTCCAAGAATACTGCCGCTTAGTCTTTTACTGCAAATTCAGATACAGCACTTAATGGTAGAAAAAACAGAGAAGAAAATGGGAAACTGATTTAGATTCCAATTAGTTACTTTGAATTTTGTATTTATCTTTATTTCTTTTACGATTACTGATCCTTATAGCCTCTCTGCCCGCCTCAGTCTTTGGTCCTGTTGAGAGGCCTCCATGGAGCTTACACCTACCATTGACAGCTTGATTTTTAACTTTACTCCAAACGGGAGGGGCCTGGCATAGAGTGCTTTTTCTAGTTTTAGCTCCACAAATACCTCTACATTTACGAGGTAATCTAGGGGCTTTTGCCCAAAGAGAAATCTGAATATTAAAATTCTTGTCAAAGTAAATAGCTACCATACTACTCTCCGTTGTTTACCACAGCATATTATAATTCCAGACCCCATAATGTGCGCGTGTATCGTCCCGAAAAGAATATGAATGTTGCTCATCCATTAATATTCAAGATCTTATCAAATAAACGCATCAATTTTTAAATATAAAATTCTTAATCAATCAAATGTTGGCTATAATTTATACATTAAATGGATTTTTATGAGATTTTCATGGGGCATAGGCTTAAAATTTTATACAGATATGCTAATAATCAAACTTGGTTTTTACATAGCAAGTATCCTATTTCCTACAAGCTGGTACTTGTATATTGTTTTTATCAAGCAATTAAAAGTAGTGAAATAGAGCTTCAGGGTTTTAAAGACATACTAAGTAATACTTACAAGTACATAAAAAGCTTACCAAAAAATAGTTTTAACTGTGATTATTACAGTATTTATAGGTTTTTTGATCATGATGCTATCGCGGGAGTATTCTGTGTAGATCATACTCACACATGTTATCCCCTTGTATTCTACCATAATGACTACAAGCCTAATGAATCAAGAAAACTAAGAGTCATTGCATTGCAAAAGTGTGTGTTCGATATTTTAAAAAAATCTGACAGTATTTTCCAACTTATAAAAAGCTCTAATGAATGGAATGAATCTCTCCAAAACTCAATTCTTCAAATTATTCCTGAATCATAAGATCATGAATATTGGTTATGAATGAGGAGCATTGCAAGAAAAAGGACCTCTTTTTTTCTTTTCTCGAAGATAAGTATCTTTCAATGGTAATATATCATCAGCAAGGTTGGCAGATATTATTTCAGTGGATTTAATTCCTGATGTACTAATCTCTAAAATCTCTGACTTGCCTGATTTTGAATGTTTAAAACAAGTGTATAGGTCGATATCTAAAGCTTTTAATGATTCATAAGTTGACTCTGTAATGCCAGAGACCAACCATTTTTCATATTCTTGAGTATCATCGACTAATTCACAAATGTATTTTGCTTGATTAATTTCAGATATAAAAAGAACAGGCCTATCATAGTAAGCGAAAATTTCAGTTATGTTCTTGAATATATCTAAATGGTTTTCCATTATATAATCCTGAATGAAGTGTGAATGATAATATTTTTATATCGCCACAAATTAATGTGACCATTATCCCCAATAATTAAGGTTCCAAAATTTTTTCTGATAATTCCCTCTGCGTATTTACACTTTCGAAAAGCAGAGACTTTAGCGCGTAAGTCTTCAAGGCTTTTTTGAGAGTTAAAAAAAGAAACACCCCACAAGTTACAATTTGTATAATCAGTATTCCTAATAGTCTTATTATTAGGGTAAAACTGTTGTTCAGTAAGCTTACTCCCCCTAACAAACCTATATACCTGTGGCATGTCTTTTTCATAAGCTCCATATGGAGGACATTGATTGGGATAGGAGTTGAATCACTCGAAATCGCTCATATAAAATCCATTTTGTTCTTATAATGACATTATAGAAATAACTCGCCAGTTATTTCAGTTTACAGTGGTAAAATTTTTACACACTAAGCCGTAGGTACAATGTGGCTCTTGGGCACAAACTTGGTTAACCAATAACCTCCTTAGCTTCTAAATCACAAATTCTCCAATTAGATGCGTCTATTCTTGTGGGTACTTTTTCATGAGGGACTTCGTCATCTAATTTTAAGTAGGAGTCCGTGCTAACAAAATTTTTTGGGAATACCACTAAGCATAGGCTGCCAGTGAGTTTTGAAGGATACAAAATTCCTTCTATTCCTGCTTGGTGAACAATATGACCGAAGATTTGAGAATTTGCAGGAATATCGTAATTGCTGGGAAATTGCCTCCATTCGTGCGTAAGTAACGTCCCGTTGCCTCGCTGGTTCCGAATAATAAGTCCAGTGATATTTTAATAACTCATTGGTAACTTCTTTTGCTTGGCGTATATCTTTAACGGAGCCTGATTCTAGTAGATAAATTACCCCTTTGGCTTTAGAAGGGCGACTACTTCCTGTAAGTTTGGGCATACAAATTATCTCTGATTTTCTTCTATAGCCGTTTGAATAAAATTAAGCAATTTTTTGAATCGGCCAACGCGAATCATATCTCTTGGAGCCATATCGCCTAAAAGAGGATTCGGAATAGAAAACCAAAGAATTGTTTTATCTTTGTCTTTGAAAAAACCATAAACTAGGTTTAGTGCTGTAGCCCACTCTGTCAGCCGCTCTTTAAGTTCCAGTGGCATTTTTTGAGGTTCATAGCGAATGGATGAAACGGGAACATTAGTTGCCGTTGAAACATCTGTTTTTTTATAGTTTAAAAGGTCAACCACTCTTTGCCCATCAACAATCCCTTCATTAAAAACATGAAGGTAGTCTTTGTCAGGAATAGTCCTAAATAATGATGGCTGTGACATGTTCATAGCAGTACTCGTAGATGAATGCATTTGTACCTACTTAGGTATATACACGGTTTAACCATGAATATACCATGTTTTTACCTTGTTATGTAAAGTATAGCTTATATTTTTCCTAAAAATAAATTAGTGATATATTTCATCATTAGATAAAAAGTGCCAATCCAGGCCCCTTAGAGATGCGTAACAAAAGGTATATTATGTTAATTATTTTCGGAGGACTTCCGGGAACAGGGAAAACAACCATTGCTAAACAATTAGCAAAAACGGTTGGAGCTGTATACTTACGAGTCGATACAATTGAGCAGACATTAAAGCGCTCTAATGCTGTATCTAAGGATTGGTGCGGGCCGGAAGGATATTTTATTTGTTACGAACTGGCTAAGGAAAATTTGGCATTGGGACTTACGGTTGTAGCGGATACAGTGAATCCTATAGAAATAACGAGAAATGATTGGCGAGAGGTGGCACAGGCTGTTGGTGTAAAGTCATATGAGATAGAGGTAGTTTGTTTAGATAAAGCGGAGCATCGACGCAGAATTGAAGCAAGAACGACAGATATTGAAGATCACCAGCTTCCAACATGGCAAGACGTATTATATCGAGACTACCAGCCTTGGAATAATGTGGATTTGCAACTTGATACATCTGATCTTTCAGTTGAAGAGAGTGTTCAAAAGGTAATAGAATTGGTGCAATTCAAAAGATAACTACATGAACTAAGATAATCTACTTAAGAAAACCCACCAAGGCTATGCTCATTGAGTATCCTCAAACCGGTGGGTTACTTTTTTATGTCTTCAGTGAAGTCTCAATCGTCCTCATTATTTAAATCATCCATGAGCGATTGAACTGTTTTAAACGATTTTAGCTGGCCACGCCGAGCTTCTTTCATTGCATCAATAGTTTTTTGGTTTGGGATAAGTGGTTCGAAAGGTAGGGCATGCTCTTTGGCTATGCGTGTTAATAGCATGCGAAAAGCATCAGATACGGTTAATCCCATTGATGCAAGCACGGCTGAAGCCTCCTCTTTGATGTGCTCATCAATTCTTGCTCTTACCACTGCATTAGTAGTCATCATATTCTCCTATCTCTTGAGCTACATTGTAGCTCAAAATTCATATTCGTGCGTATCTATTCGCATTCTTTCGTTTGTGGTAGGATGTGCGATGTTGGGTAAGATTTTGGGTAAGCTTCGAGTCCATATTATTTTAGCTAAATATAATCAACAAGTTATATTCCGGTTCGATTCCGGCCCTGGGCACCAAATCTTCTTTCTTAAGTGTTTCGTCCAAGATGTACTCTCAAAAAAATACCTTAAAAAATTTATCACATATTTTCCGTTTATAAACTTCGTACACAATCAAACCGCGCCCCTACGCTGCGCTAATATGAGCTTGATTCAAACATCATTTTCTAAATTACTCTTGCTTTTATAGAGTTAAATGATTAACTTCCCTCTTTTTGAAACGCAGTGAGAGTAAGCATGGCTAAGAAGAATAAAATTGAAACTCAAGAAGAAGAGATGGATTTCATGTCGCTTTTTGACGAAGAGGGTTATAGCGATGATATGATGGTTGATGTAATGAGAGATACAATTAGCGCATGCAATACTCAAATGCAAATTGCAGTTGAACTTACAAAGCTTATTGTTGATGGTACTATCACTGAAAATAGAGAGGAGCAGGTTTTTTCTGTGTTTAAAAAAGCAGTTGGCGTGGTTGGTGACAGTTTCCCATTAAAAAATATTATGTCGTAGTTTGAGCAATAACGAGATATTCTTTTAAGCAGGATCCGTACGATGAGTTCCCGGTTGCAACCAACCGGGCTACGAAGGAGTACGATTAGCGCATCGCTATAGTGGTGGAGTTAGTGGCGTCTTCTTCATACCCTTTATGATTTTTAGGATCCTCGATAAAATTACGAATTTCTTGCTTCAGTGCAGCATCAGCTTCTATCGAAACAATTATTTGTCTATTCAGCGGGTTGGTGTCGTTGTTTTCTAGCCATTCTTGGATTGCATCTTTATCAAAATGATGAGCAACTTCTTTGTTTTCAACAATGGTTATAACTCGCACTGGTTCTACCATAATGCTTAAAGTAATAGGGCATAAGTAGTCTTCAGGAATTTCCTTTAATGTTTCGGCAGAAGCATAGTCTCGGGCAAGTTTTTCTGCGATTTTGTTTACCAAGGCATGCGCTTTGTGTCTTTCAGCTTGTTCTTGCTGTGCAAAAGCGATTGCACCTTCAGTTTCCTGATAATAGTGGCCAGTTGCCAGAGTTTGTTCTAAAGCGACCTCGGGACGCACATGACAGTTTATGCCTAGCTTATTTAAAATCGCCTCTGCTAGAGTAGGGAGTGCGGGTAGATTTATGTTTGAATTAACTCAGTTGGATACGGATGTCTTTAATCAGCATTTTCTCAGATTTCGCATAAAGTATTACTTTACTGAAACGAACGAGTTTCTTGCTCGTCACAAGTTGTTCGTTGTTTTTCTCGTCTGTCTATTAGCGCCTGGAGTGGAGCATATTCAAGCACTAGGTATTCCATTCTATGCACTTATTGATCCAGCAAATACTGAAGTGGTTTAAGCACATGCGCATACTAAGATCGCAGATATGTCGTTTGGTACAAAAAAGAAATTTCTGTTAAGTTCGGCCCATGGTCCAACATGGAGTTTGAGTGTGGTTCCATGCCTTCTTAGCGCGAAACACTCGGAGTTTGTACATCTTTTAATAACAATACCGGAGAAAACTCCTTTAACGTCCCACGATACAAGTCAAACGTCTTATCTGTTTTCTTTTGCTCAATAAACACAAACTCATCAGAATTAATCCAAAAAGGACTCCAGGCAAGCATGCCTTTAGGACTGATACGTGTAGCTTTTCCTGAATTAATATCAAAAGTCCAGAGCGCTGAAGGCGGTCCAGCCCAACTCGTTACAGGAGACTCTTCATCCATATCGACATCCATAATCAGCATGTTGTCATTGGGCGAAACATTAAGCCGAGAAGCACTACTCATATTTCCATTTGGGATAAGTGTATCAATCCGCCATTTTTTGATTAGCTTACCGTCTAAATCCAACCAATAAATGGAATACAAATCATGGCTAAAAAAAGAAGTTCCATTATTAGCCCAAGTAGGCATGTATTCATTTTCGGTATTTTTAACCGTATGATACCCACTGCCATCGGCATTGATTAGTCCTAAATGCCATTCATTGTTAATGAAGGTGCTGAACAGCAGCTTTTTACTGTCAGGAGACCACACTGGATTAAAGTTGTTTTGGGAAGGGATATTTTTTAACAGGATTATTTTCCCTGACTCCAATGCTAAAACCACAAGATAACGATTGGTTGAGTGATTGTTATCCACTACATTGTAGGCAATGTACTTTCCATCAGGGGATATTGCAGGCACATAACCTTTTGCAACTTTTTTCGCATTGCGGCCATCAATGTTTGCCGTCCAAATAGAGCCCATACGTTCAAAGGCAAGGATTGGTTTTGCTTGAGCAAAGCCGCAACAGATTAATGTTAGGAGGAAAAAATAAGCTTTCATAAGAGACTTCCAATTTATTCAGTAGCGAACAAAATTAAGGCAACAATGGCAAAGCCCATGCCTAATACCTGCTTTAAGGTTAAACTTTGTTTTAAGAACACCATACTCAGTATCAGCGTGATCATTGGGTACATCGATGTGACTAAAACTACCGGCATGGTTGGCCCATTGCGTAAGGCTAAAATGAAAAAGATGCAGGCAATGCCACTAGCTAAGCCATTAAGCAGTCCATAGAGTCCACCTTTAGCATGTAAATCAGGTTTAAATCCAAGGAGCATCAAGGCAATAACTCCTGAAATGAGTACTCCAATACTGGAATAGAAGGTAATTGAAAGGGGGCAAATAAAATTGGATGCTCTCGTTCCCCAATATCCCCAAGCTCCATACAGAAATAGGGCAATTATCGATGGAAAATACCATGAGCTAAGATTCATTCACTTTACCTTACTGGATTGAGTGCTTTTAGTTTGTACAGAATACCTCTTCGTTTGTTAAATTAATACTATTAAACAGAAAAATATCCGTTAACGTGCTCTAACCTGGGTATGTCATCCAGAGCTTAGCGAGGGAGCTTCTGGATGTAAGACGCACCTAGAGATATCCACAAATTCTGTGGATAAGTGTGTGAGTTAGCTGATAATGAAATAATTAATTTGCGATAGGATATTAACTATATCGCTGGGCAGTGTTTTTCTCTACAATAGGTCTTTAACCAAAATTCAAGCAATTATGTTTAAACCACTAGCCCTGTTTATAGGGTTGCGCTACACGCGTTCCCGAAAGAAAAATCATTTTGTCTCATTTATTTCTTTAAGCTCAATGCTGGGTATTGGCATCGGGGTAATGGTATTGGTTACGGTTTTGTCTGTAATGAATGGCTTTGATGAACAAATACACAATCGTTTTTTTGGTATGGCTCCGGAGATTACCGTGTCAGGCCCTAATGAACGTTTAAGTAATTGGCCGGCTATTGAGGAAAAAATTCGAGCCATTCCTGAAATTAAAGCTATTGCCCCCTATGTTGGTGGCCAGGGTTTATTAGTTCATGATGGTCAGGTTTTACCCGTTGTATTAACTGGCGTGCTTCCTTCTGTAGAAGAAAAGATCACCCATTTAAAAGATAAGTTGTTGGGTGGTAGCGTTGAAAATTTAAACCATTTTGGCATCATCTTAGGTAAGAATATAGCCGATACCATGGGCGCAATGATTGGGGATAAAGTGACTGTGATGATTCCTCAAGCTACGGTGAACCCAACGGGCATGATTCCTCGCTTTAAACGCTTTACGGTTGTTGGTGTTTTTTCCGCAGGCTCGGGCTTTAATTTCGATACCCGTTTAGCCTTCATTAATATGGGTGATGCGCAAAAGCTTTTCCAAATGGGCGATGATGTTACCGGTCTTAAGATGAAGATTGATAACGTGTATCAGGCTCCTGAGCTGTCTATACGTTTATCCCATTTACTAGGGGATGAGTATCAAGCAGGTAATTGGACCGAACAGTATGGGGCATTTTTCGAAGCAGTGAAGATGGAAAAAACCATGATGTTTCTGATCCTCATGCTGATTATTGCGGTGGCTGCATTTAATTTAGTGTCTTCCTTGGTGATGGTAGTGAATGACAAGCAAGCGGAAATTGCTATTTTAAGAACCATCGGGGCAACACCTTCAACAATACTCTGGACATTCATCGTGCAAGGGATGATGGTCGGTGTTGTGGGAACGGTCTTAGGTTTAATTGGTGGTTTGCTCTTGGCTGAGAATGCCACAACAATTGTGAATCATTTACAATCCTGGTTCAATGTGAAGGTCTTGTCATCCAGTATTTATTTTGTGGATTACCTGCCGTCTAAAATTATGTTTAGTGACATTTGGAAAGTATGTGTTATGGCGTTATTAATGAGCTTCTTGGCAACTATTTATCCTGCCTGGCGCGCTTCAAAAACCGTAATCGCTGAGGCTTTGCATTATGAATGATATTATTTTAAGCAGTAAACAACTTTATAAATCTTATAATGACGGTTCCTCAAAAGTAGAGGTACTGCGAGGAATTGATATCTCTATTGCTCGTGGTGAGCGGGTGGCGATTATTGGCCCTTCGGGTTCAGGAAAAAGCACGCTTTTGCATTTATTAGGCGGCTTGGATAAGCCAAGTAGTGGTGAGGTAGTGGTTAACGATGTGGATTGGCAGAAACTTAGTGAAAAAAAACGCTGCCAATTACGCAACAAAGGTTTAGGGTTTATTTATCAATTCCATCATTTACTACCTGAATTTACCGCACTTGAAAATGTATGTATGCCATTATTATTGGCGAATAGCTCGATTAGTGAAGCCCAAGAAAAAGCAAGTGCGATCCTTGATGCTGTAGGTCTTGGCGCCAGAAAAGAACATAAGCCGTCTCAACTTTCTGGTGGAGAACGGCAACGGGTGGCCATTGCGCGTGCCTTGGTTCATCAACCTTATTGTGTATTAGCGGATGAGCCTACCGGAAATTTGGATCAGACAACAGCGAACAGGGTTTTTGATTTGATGTTGGATTTAAATAAAAAAATGAATACCGCCCTGGTTATTGTCACGCATGATCAACAATTAGCACAACGCATGGATAGGGTGCTGGTTTTGGGTGAGGGGACTGTATCTAGTTAATATATTTTAATCGATAGGGAGTAATCAATATGGGTCTTAACGATGGAAAAGCACAAAGTGAGAAGCTGCACAATATTAAATTGAATGGAGAAAAACGGAAACGTTCTGCATCAGAGAGAGTTGACCGTGCGCAGTATGATTTGATCGATTTTGGTATTGTAATACCTGCTCCTGCCACATCATCAAAGCATGGTTTTTTATCGTATAAAAGCGTACTTCCAGCCCCAGTTAACTCATCGGATCCAGAATTTAATGACATGCGTCCTTCTTAAAACTGTAGCCCGTATTACGAATTCGTCTAATACGGGCTACTTGTTTAGAACTTAGTAGTCCGCATGCCCTGGTGTGCGCGGGAATGGAATTACATCACGAACGTTTGCTAAGCCCGTGACATAACTAACTAAGCGCTCAAAACCTAAGCCAAAGCCGGCATGAGGAACGCTGCCATAGCGGCGTAGATCTCGGTACCACTGATAGCTTTCTTTATTGAGGTTGCACTCTTCAAGACGTCGGTCAAAAATATCCAGACGGTCTTCACGCTGGCTTCCACCAATAATTTCCCCAATTCCAGGAGCTAAAACGTCCATTGCAGCAACTGTTTTGCCATCATCGTTAAGGCGCATGTAGAAGCTTTTTATTTCTTGTGGGTAGTTGGTCAAAATTACCGGTTTTTTGCAATGAACTTCAGCTAAATAGCGTTCATGCTCTGATTGTAAATCCAGACCCCAGCTGACTGGGAATTCAAATTTCTGGTCTGATTTTTCCAGAACTTTAATCGCATCGGTATAAGTCATTACTTCGAAATCAGAGTTAACGATGTGTTCAAGACGTTCTATGCATCCGGGAGCCACGAATTGATTGAAAAACTCCATATCATCAAGACGCTCATCCAATACCGCTTTGCATAAATAACGCAGCATATTTTGACTTAGGTCACAAATATCATGAAGCGTTGCGAAAGCTACTTCAGGTTCAATCATCCAAAACTCAGCTAAGTGACGGCTAGTATTAGAATTTTCAGCACGGAAGGTTGGGCCAAAGGTATATACTTTCGACATTGCTAAGCAATAGGCTTCTAAGTTCAATTGTCCTGATACGGTTAAGAAGGATTCTTTACCAAAGAAATCTTTGCTGAAATCAATTTGGCCTTGAGCATTTTTCGGCGGATTGACTAAGTCTAAAGTCGACACACGGAACATTTCCCCTGCCCCTTCACAATCGCTTGAGGTAATAATGGGCGTATGTATCCAAAAATAACCTTGCTCATGGAAAAATCGATGTACTGCTTGGGACAAGCAATGACGAATACGCGTCACAGCACTAATGGTATTGGTGCGAGGACGTAAGTGAGCTACTTCACGCAAAAACTCCAGAGTATGGCGTTTGGCTTGAATAGGATATGTATCTGGGTTTTCGACCCAGCCAACAACAGTAATATGCTCAGCTTGAATTTCAAAGGATTGGCCTTTACCTTGAGATGCAACTAATTTTCCGCGAGCGATGATGGAGCACCCCGCATTTAGTTTAGTAATTTCATCTTGATAATTTGACAGCGCATCAGTGGCTACAATTTGAATCGGTGCAAAACAGGAGCCATCATGTAAGCTAATGAAGGATAAACCTGCTTTAGAATCACGACGGGTTTTAACCCAACCTCTTACAGTAACTTGCTCATCTACGTTGATTGCACCATCTAAACATTCTTTGATGGTAAAAACTTCTGCCATTTTTTATTCCTGTAGTTGAATATAATATGCGATGATACACTAAATAAAATCGGTGAGGGAGCATTATGAAGCAAAGAGTTTTATTTGCCTTATTATTTTGTTGTTCGACTTTGGTGCAGGCTGAAGATACTGTCTTGAAACTATACAGACCTTATGGTGAAGCCACCGGTCAAGTAATGCCTATCGTAAAACAAACTTTAGCAGGGCACTGTCTGTCTCAATCACGTATTATTGTGCGTGAGGATGCCTGGCGTTGTGACGCAGGGGGAAGAACTTTTGATCCTTGTTTTGTTAAAGCAGGAACTAATCGCAAAGAGGCTTTATGCCCACAATCACCCTGGGTGGGAGATAGCGTACAAATTAATGTGTCGGTCCCTTTAAACAATGCGCAAAATGAGACACTTGATATGTCACGTACTTATCCTTGGGGAGTTGAATTATCTAACGGTGAACGCTGTTTAGCGGTTTATTCAAGCGAGGTTTATGACGAAATGCCCATTCGTTATCGCTGTACTAATGCAAATCTATTATTAGGATATTTGCAGCGTTGTAAAACGACTTGGAGTATGTTGGAAAAAACACCTCAGGGCGTGGTCACGTCGGAGTTAAAGAGGGCTTGGTTTTAAATGAGATATTGGATGTAGCCTCCAAGTTAGGTCTAAAAATAAAATATATATCAAGGCTGCTAAGCTCCGCATCGGAAGTGGCAGGAACTATGTTTTCTGGGCTTAGCAGCCAGCCTACTCTTCTTTCGGAGCTGCATCCTGAAACGCTTTTAATGTTAAGCAATGAGCCTCAATTTCACGGATTAATGGATAATTATCCAACGCAAAATTAAAACGCTTCGCATTAAAGACTTGGGGAATAAGACAAAGATCCGCCATTGATGCGCTATCACCCACACAAAATGACTGCGTACGCTCGATGGTTTGTAGCTTTGTTTCAAGCGCATCAAACCCTTTTTTTAGCCAATGGTGATACCATTCTGCAATTTGGGATTCATTGGCATTAAATTCTGTTTTCAACTGATTTAACACCCGTAAATTATTTAATGGATGCATGTCACACACAATCATTAATGCCAGTGAGCGCACGGTTGCTTTGGCAAAGGGAGCTTGGGGTAGTAATGCTGGAGTAGGGTGGATTTCATCCAAATATTCAATGATGGCTAAGGATTGATTAATTGTCTCTCCCCCTACTTTCAAACAAGGCACCAGTTCCTGCGGATTAACCTTGCGGTATTCCGGGCGATGTTGTTCTCCACCATTATTAACTAAATGAACGTCAATTTTTTCATAATTGATTCCTTTAAGATTCATCGCAATACGGACACGATAACTGGCAGTAGAACGAAAATAATCGTAAAGTTTCATCATGATTTTGGCTTACCCCTGCTTCACAGTTTGTTCAATGGCACCAAAAAGACTCTTGCCTTGTTTATCCAGCATTTCGATGCGAATCGTATCCCCAAAATGCATAAACGGAGTTTGGGCTTTACCACCTTCGATGATTTCCAACATTCTTTTTTCCGCAATACACGAAGAACCTTTACTGCGATCCAGATTCGATACGGTTCCTGAACCAACAATCGTTCCGGCAGCTAATGCTCTGGTTTTTGCCGCATGCTCGACTAATTCAGTAAATGAAAAGGTCATGTCGATACCGGCATCAGGCTGGCCAAATAGCGTGTCATTTAAGTGGCTGATGAGAGGAAGATGTACTCGTTGACCATCCCATGAATGCGCGAGTTCGTCAGGAGTAATAGCTACTGGTGAAAAGCTGCTTGAAGGTTTTGATTGGAAAAAACCAAAGCCCTTAGCAAGCTCCCCAGGGATTAAATTACGTAAAGAAACATCGTTAACTAACATCAGTAATTTAATATGTTTGCCTGCATCTTCAGCATCAATGCCCATTGGCACATCATCGGTAATCACGGCTACTTCGGCTTCAAAATCGATCCCATAGGCTTCATCAGCTGTAATGATTGGATCTCTAGGTCCAAGGAACGTATCCGAGCCACCTTGATACATCAGGGGGTTAGTCCAGAAATCCTCAGGCATTTCTGCACCGCGAGCTTTACGGACTAATTCAACATGATTCACGTAAGCGCTGCCATCAGCCCACTGATAGGCACGGGGCAGGGGAGAAGTACAATGTTGGGGCTTGAATGCGAAGGCATTGTCCAAGCGCTGTTCGTTTAATTCCTGGTATATTTTTTGCAATTCAGACTCAACTTGCTGCCAATGATCCAGGGCATATTGCATATTAGCGGCAATGTGCGGGACACGTACGGCATGGGTCAATTCCTGATTGACCACACATAACTCTCCATCTCGTGAAGAGGCTGATTTTAACGTCGCTAGTTTCATAAAAATTCCTACTGGACTTCTTTTAAAGTACCACGTTTGATTTGGTCACGTTCAATTGCTTCAAATAACGCTTGGAAGTTACCTTCACCAAACCCTTGATTGCCTTTACGTTGAATAATTTCAAAAAATACCGGGCCAAAAATATTTTCAGTAAAGATTTGCAGTAATAAACCATGTTTAGGATCGGTCTCACCATCAAGCAGAATTTTTTCCTGGTGTAGTTGTTTTACGGGTTCTTGATGCCATGGGATACGATCTTGCAGCATTTCATAGTAGGTGTCTGGAACATCAAGGAAGTGAACCCCTTGTTCTCTTAGACTATGTACCGTGTGATAAATATCATCCGTGGTTAAGGCCATATGTTGTATGCCTTCGCCATGATACTCATGGAGAAATTCTTCAATTTGCGATACATCATCTTTGGATTCATTTAGAGGAATTTTGATTTTCCCACAGGGGCTACCTAAGGCGCGGCTAAGCAAACCGGTCATTTTACCTTTGATATTAAAATAACGGATTTCTTGGAAATTAAAAATTCGCTCATAGAAATCAGCCCATTTATCCATGTTACCGCGGAAGACGTTATGAGTCAGGTGATCAATAAGTAAAAGACCATTGCCTATTGGTGCCGCTGATTTATTCGTCCAATGTTGGGCAAAAGGTTGATGCTGGTCATCAACAAAATAAATGACACTACCGCCAATTGCTTGAATTGCTGGTAAGCCATGATGGGCATGTTCACAATCTTCAAAAGCAGCTGCTCCATGCTTAATTGCATATGTAAAAGCAGCTTTAGCATCATGTACTTTAAAGCCCATCGCACAGGCTCCAGGGCCATGAGTAGCTGCATGAACGGCTGCTTGGCTGTGTGTTGTAGCATTAACTATGAATTGAATCTGCCCTTGTTGGAATAAGGCAATATCTTGGTCTTTATGGGTTGCGGTACTTTGAAAGCCCATATCGAGAAATTGTTGATGTAGGCGTTTTTTGTCTGGGCCTGAGAACTCTAAAAAAGCAAAGCCATCTAATCCACATGGGTTCTCATTTGTTTGCATTCGTTATACTCCTTTATAAATTTCCTTATTTGGCCTGGGCTTCAGTTAGCAAACTTAAGCCTATACTAAGTGCACTAAAAACAATCCATCGGCTATGGGTAGCATACTGGTAAACACCCGCTGGTCATTCTTAATCAGATCATTAAGTTTTTTGATTTCTCGGGTCTGGCCGTTGGTGTCTTGCTCATCGAGCACTTTACCATCCCAAAGCACATTATCAATAGCAATGATGCCTTTAGGCTGAATCAGTTTTAATGCCAATTCGTAGTATTGAACGTAATTGGTTTTATCTGCATCAATAAAGATAAAATCAAATTTTTGTTTCCAACCCTCGTCAATGAGTGCATGCAGTGAATCTAGAGCTGGCCCAAGGCGTAGTTCAATCTT
Organism: Legionella sp.; assembly: GCF_965140895.1. Classification (GTDB taxonomy): domain Bacteria; phylum Pseudomonadota; class Gammaproteobacteria; order Legionellales; family Legionellaceae; genus Legionella. The sequence goes on from NZ_CBCSKT010000057.1 coordinate 15,051, forward strand.
TTGTCCTTGCTGGGCTTCTTCCCAAAAAAGATGGGCTTTTTTAGTCCACTGAGCACTAATGTCACAGGTGATTAAACGACCATTCTCAGGCAGGGCTAGAGACATAGCCAGGGCGCTATAGCCCGTGAATGTTCCTAGTTCTAATACATTTTTGGCACCTATAGTGCGTAAAAGAAACTGCATGAATTGTGCTTGCTCTGGCGCAACTTGCATGTTTGCAAGCTCCATTAAGGAAGTGTCCTTGCGCAAGCGTTCCAAGGTAGGATGCTCGCGCAATGATTTATCCAAAATGTAGTCATAAAGCTCTGGAGTCAGGCTTAATTGTTTCATTATGCTAATTTCTCTTGAGCCATTGCATCGGCAATTTCATTTGTGGGTACATTTTCTTTTGCCGAACGAGCAAAAATTTCAGTTAAATGTTCACGAATGTTATCGATTTGCTCATTGATTTGACTCTCAGGAGTATGCAGATATTTAGATGCCGCGAAAATTAATCCACCCGCATTAATTACGTAATCTACTGCTAAGAGAACGCCTTTTTCATGCAAGACTTTACCATGATACGTATGAGCAAGTTGGTTGTTTGCTGCACCAGCAACAATAGTTGTTTGCAACTGAGGAATAGTAATGTCGTTGAGTATTGCACCTAAAGCGCAGGGAGCAAATACATCACAAGAGACTTTGTGGATTTCTTCAGTAGTTACAGGCTTAGCTCCGAATTCTTTAATTGCTTTTTCTACTGCGGCAGGAGAAATATCCGCAACAGTTAGAGTAGCTCCTAATTCATGTAAATGCTGAGCCAGTAGATAACCGACATGACCTAAACCTTGAATGGCAACATGAACACCCTTAAGATTATCTTTACCTAATTTATACGCAACAGCTGCTTGGATACCACGTAAAATTCCGCGTGCAGTCGAAGGCGATGGGTCACCATCATATTTAGATAAACTTGCAATATGGTTGGTGTGTTCGCCAATAATGTCCATATCGCTTAAGAGAGTACCACTATCAAGAGCAGTGATGTAACGGCCATTTAACTCATTAACAAACTGGCCAAACTTATGCATGTAGCCAGCACGGTCAAAAGTGCCTCGTGGTTTGATAATTACTGATTTACCACCACCTAAAGGTAAATTCACGGAAGCAGCTTTATAGCTCATGCCACGAGCAAGACGCATTGCATCTTTAAGGGCTGCGGCAGTGCTAGGATATTCAATAAAACGGCAGCCACCTAAAGCGGGGCCTAATTTAGTGTTGTGTATGGCGATGATCGCTTTCATGCCTGTTTCAGGATCTACTTTAAAATGTAAATCACCAAACCCATGTGTTAGGGCGTATTCTAAGAAATCATCATCAGCGCGTGCTGAATTATCAGTGCTTATATTTTCAACAGACATCATTATCTATACTCCTGTTACGAATATTTTTTTGCAAAGTTATAGTCCTATTTAAAAATTAAATCAATGATAATTTGGTTTCTGATGAGTTGCTGGTATAAACTAATTTGAGTTCGACATGTATTTTTAATTTGGAGAAGGTTATGCGACAGGCAGTTGCTAAGGTGCTTGCTTTGATGGCAATTACTCCGTTTGCTTTCGCGGCAGATGCAGTATTTCCACCTCAGATGGTTCTCGACAAGGTTCTTTTTCAAGTTTCAGCAAAGCAATGGGTAACGACTCAATCAGCATTATTGGGTGTTAATATTAATGTTACTTTGTCCAGTGCAGATTTGGTAAAAGCTCGCTCTGATATTATGGAGCGCTTAAATAAGATTGCTGCAGGAGATTGGCATTTAACGGCCTTTGAACGTTCACAGGATAGTTCCGGTTTGGAAAAACTCTACGTTCAAGCCCAGGCACGCGTGAACCAATCGGCATTAACGGCTATTTATCAAAATGCTAAATCAGTAAGCGTTCCTGGTGCGAAATATGAGATTGGCAGTGTGGAATTTAAACCAGGCTTGGAAGAGGTTCAGGCGGTTTTGGTTAAAGTGCGTGAGCAATTATATCAACAAGTGAATGATGAGCTAGGGCGATTGAACAAGGTATATCCAACACAAAACTACAGCGTGAGCAATTTAGTTTTTGTTTCTGGTGACCGTTCGCCAGTGCAACCCTTAAGAGCTTATAAAGAAAATACCATGATGGCCGTGGGGGCTGCGGCACCTGCATCTGAAGTGTCAGTAAGTAATGAACTGACGTTGACTGCGGTAGTTGAAGCCGCTTCGAATCGGAAACCTTAGATAGGTTGAGTTAAAGCCTATATATTAAGCCGATATTTGTTATCATTAAGGCAGTTTTTGTCATCCCGTGGTAATTCGGCCTCGATTCGAACTATTGAAAAGGTGAGAACCCCTTTTTTGTAGTACCTGGCGAATCGATTTCAGGCAATGAGGCTGCTGCCTGACTACTTAAATAATGAGGAGTAAATTTCTTGGTTGTTGAACAAGTTATTGGACACCGTGGTGCATCGGCATATGCCCCAGAAAACACCCTGGCTGCATTTAATAAAGCATTAGAAATGGGCTGTCGTTTCATTGAATTTGATGTGATGTGCAGTGACGATGGTGAGCCGTTTATATTCCATGACGATAAGTTAAAAAGAACGTCTAATGGGTGTGGTGAGATCGGGAAGGTTAATGCCGATTATTTACGTTCTTTAGATGCTGGCTCTTGGTTTTCTCGAAAATACAAAGGCGAGGCGATCCCCCATTTTCAAGAAGTTTTGGAGTGGTTGGTCAGCTCCGATGTACAGGCAAATATAGAAATAAAACCTTATCCTGGAACCGATGAGCAAACCGCCATAACGGTACTTACTCATATCAATCGATACTGGCCGGAAGGGAGAGCATTGCCTTTGGTTTCCAGTTTTTCCTGGGATGCTTTAGTGATGTGTCGCAATTTAGCGCCAGAAATGCCTTTAGGACTGCTCTTTCACGAATGGGATGAGCAATGGTCGCAAAAAGCAAAACAATTAGAGTGTTTTTCCATCCATTTTAATCGGAAGATATTAACCGCTGAGCGCGTGAGAGCCGTTAAAGAGCAAGGATATGTAATATGTGCTTATACGGTGAACCGTAAACGCCAAGCACATAAACTATTCAAATGGGGGGTAGATGCTGTTTTCAGTGATTATCCAGACCTCTTAGCATGAATAAATTGATCGCTTGTTTATTGATATTCTTCTGTGTCTTATCCGTGCACGCCAAACCTGTTGAGCTGGTGCTCTGGCATGGGATGGCGGGGCAGTTGGGAGATGAGGTTAAATTGCTTGCCAATGATTTTAATAAGAGTCAAACGCAGTATGTTATTAAGCCTGTTTATAAAGGGAATTATGTCGAAACATTAACAAGTTTTGCGGCAGCATTTCGGGCGCATCAGCCGCCAGCGATCGTACAAATTTTCGAAGTGGGTACAGCAATCATGCATTCAACTCAGGGAGTGATTAAGCCGGTTGATGCCTTAATGCAAGAGCAAGGAATCAGTTTACCTAAAGAAGATTTTATTCCTTCGATTCGTGAGTTTTACAGTAAAAATGGACAGTTACAGGCGTTGCCCTTTAATCTTTCCGTACCGACATTGTACTATAATATAGATGCTTTGGCTAAAGCGGGGTATAACAGCAGTAATTTTCCCCAGACTTGGGAGGAAATGGAAATATTAGCCCAAGAGCTTAAAAAGACAGGCTATGATTGTACTTATACTACGGCTTATCCTGGCTGGGTACTTTTTGAGTCATTTTTAGCGATTCACGGTTTACCACTAACGCAAGGGAAACCCCTGACGGCAGTTTTTGATACTCCGCAATTAGTTAGCCATTTTAAACGCTTGCAGCGCTGGCATTCACAACGTTATTTTCGTTATGCCGGACGAGTAGATGACGCTACTATTTTATTTACTAGTAATGTTTGTCCCTTATTTAGCCAGTCATCTGGGGCTTATAATAGCCTTGCAGCTTTAGTGCCATTTCGTATGGGGGTGGCTACTATGCCTTTGGATACCCAAATCAGTAAGGTACGGCATGCTAATGTAGCAGGTGGCGCTGCTTTATGGGCTGTGGCTGGACAAGATAAGGTGAATTATAAGGGAATAGCCCAATTCTTTGCATTTATTGCCCTGCCGCAAAACCAACAGCGTTGGCATGAGCACACCGGTTATTTGCCATTAGGTTTGCAAGGTCAGTATGCGGGCATTGTGAAAGCCAGCAATCATCCCAATTTAGTATTGGCGCAAGCCGATTTAAACAGCGGCACACAAGAAGAGCCATTAAAGTATTTTGGCCCACAAAATCAAATTCGTAGTATTAATGATGAAGTTTTGGAGGCAATGTTTGCAGGTTTAATCAGCCCTGAAGCGGCAGTACATCAAGCATCAGTACGTGCTAATCATGTATTGTTGCGTTTTGCTCGAAATGTCTTGGTGAATGATGGGCCGAATATTTAAATAGTGGGTGTGAATGGTTTTAAAAGCAAATCAAGAAAATATGTAGTGCATAGGTATTGATGTATAGAGCACTTATGGCGCTTGTTGTATCAAACAATCTCATGCTTTACCGAGTAATTTGCGGTCAAAATGATCGCATGTTACAATAAAAATACAGTAAATAATGAACGTGCTACCATGCCCCTAATCCTCTCTATATTTGATTTTGACCAAACTTTGACTAAAGGAAATACGCCCAGTTCCGCTTACCGTCCTAATGAGCCGAATCGCTCTTACCAGGCAGGAAGAAAGATGGCGTTCCTCCAGGCAAAAAAAAATATAGAAAAGTATCTGGTTCATAATGAGGAGCAAATTAGCGCCATAGCAACGTATCACAACAACCCTGCCTATATCGCTGGTTTTGTATCCACACTACTCAGGCAAGATTTGATTTTCAATGAGACTATTGTTTTACCGGAATCTCCACCTATAGCCATAGATATTTATAAAGTGACCGGACAAGAACATCCTTTTTTAATTTCTTATATTCCAGATGTAGCGTTTTCCAAGACAGTATCCGCATTGCAAGAAACAGGTAAAAACAAGCAGTTAAGCCATTTAGAACAGGTAATTAAAGAAAAAAAAATACTACCTTCTGATAGTAAAGCGAAGGTAAATTTCTATGATGGTACAGAAAAAAATTGTTCACAGGCGATACAACACCCTTTGATTAACAACAGCTATCAGGTAGATACTCAATCGCATGATTTCAAAACTATCTCAGTAAAGCGCAAATTGAAGTTGCATTGTTCATCGTCTGTCTTGCCACCGCAGCCGCAAGAAGGATTATCATCGAGTCTATTTTTGCGAATGATGAGTAGCCCTGCCTCTAAAGTCATTGGGGGCTTGCTTCTATTAGGAGGATTAGCTGCAATAGGATTTGTTGCCTCAGGGGCAACGGGGGTTGGTTTTGGCGTGGGATTGGGCCTCATGACGGGATGCTTTTTTACACGCTACACTAAGCCCAAACAGCCGACAACAGACGCGCCAATAAGCCACAACATATTAACCAATTAGTTTGCGAAAATGAGCAACTCAGTTGCCTGGAATATAATGTGTTATTGGGCATTCACAAGTGCAGTAGGTTTTGGGTCCCGCCCTAAATTGAGCTTTGGTATGGCTCGAAGCCTTGTTGGAACTGAGATAGCGTACCCAACTTATCATTATTAACATAATTAAATTTTTTTTATAAAGAAAGAGATGAGTTAAAGCACGCTATTTTTTGGGCAAACCTAAAAGCAAAAATAAAAAAATTTATTGATGATTTTGATGGATTGGCAGAGGATATTGATGTGGGATTTAAAATCGATCATTTTAACTAACTATTATATACTTACAGTTCACTACCGCACAGGCCAGTTGTCCATAAGTGGTATTTTTTGGCCAGCATGGTTGAAAAAAATCCTTTGGGCGTTATAATAGATCAAATTAATTACTGTGAGAATATAGGCTTATGCTAAGTAGAGAACGTGCACAACAAATACAAGACATTTTAAATGGCAATGAGGCTGCTTGGCGTGAATGGAATAACACAAGGATAGCTCAGGATGAAATAACGTTTATTCAGCAAATAATCGCTCTTAAACGTCAGCAAAATCCTGATGATCCCTATACCTTAATACTCTCTGCCAGGCTCTATATGCGTAACAACGAGGTGGAACAAGCGATTAAATTGTATGAGCAGGCATGTGCTAAAGGGTCAACATTAGCGATGAATACACTTGCTTTATATTATTATGACCAACAGCAATATCAGCAGGCTGCTGATTTTCTTGGCCAGGCTATCGTAAGTGGCTCTTCATGGGCAAAGGAAATTTATTCAGATCATTCCTTCCGTTTTTCATCGTTATTTGTACAGCAGATAAAGTCCCATATAGAACAACGTGTAAACACAGCAGAACAGCAAGATGGCTACATGCTAAAATTGGTAGAATTCCTTCTTCAAAAACAATCTACGATTAAATCGCTATATTATTATAAGATGCGCTTGCACTTACAACTTAATGAAAGCACAGAAGCGACTCAGTGCTATGAAGCGCTCGTTGCAGAGGATAGCATAACAACAGATGACTTGAATGATCTTGCAACGGCTAACTTGAGTGATGAAAACATAGAAAAAGCGTGCGTCCTTTTTTATAAGGCGTACTTAAAAGGGGGAGATGAAGAAAGCTTAAAAACACTTCATCTTACTTTGCGCGATGAGGTGGATGGTAATTTTCAAATTACTGAAAAAGACAACAAGCAGCTTACTATTTTAGTATTAACACACCATGCCCAATTCAATACAGAAATGTTCGCCAAATTTTTAGAAATCCAAAAGCCTGCAATACTCACGCTTATTTTAGAAAATCAATTAACATTTAATCAGTTAGCTGAAATAACACTAAAGAAAGAGAAACTTGCCCGGAGGGAATTATTTAAGAATTATTACCAAGAATATTGGGATGATTACTTTAAAAAGCATTTGCACTACGCCGCAGCTTATCTTATTGACCTCAATGATCCCCGGCAAATAATCTTGTTTATCCAATCATTAACGCCAGAGCAGCAACAAGAACTAACGGATTTTCTGCTTCAGCAAACCCAGAAAAATCTATGGCAAGAAAGGATAATTAACACCTGCAATTACTGGGAATCAACTTTTTATTTTTTACTATATGTTTCCACGAACGTATGGCTTTGGTCATTGTATAGCCTTGTCGCTAGGTACGAGGCTATAAATGACTCACTTCACTGGCATGCGGGTATGCATGAGTTTTGGAGCAATTTGTTTACCACTTTAAGCATTATTATTTTCGTTATCCCCCATGCAGGGATTGCAGCAGCAACTAGTCTAATTTCTTTTGTTCCGGGGTTAGTTTCTGCCATAATAGGCCTTGGCTTTACGATTACAAATACGTTAACCCAACATGATTTGCATCAACGCAATGAAGAATATGGCGGGAAAGAGAAGTTAAACACATTACAAGCAAATCTGCAATTTTTCTTGCCTGCAACAAAATCCACTGCATCTCAACTGGTTGAAACGCAAGAAGAACTCGCTGATACAATGGCCTTCTTGGTATAATATTTTGGCATACTCACTTAGTGCTTATCGAAATGGCACTAAGTGAATGCGGTCGTAGGTTGGAGCTAAACGAAGTGCAATATTTTGTCCCTTAAGATATCCCATTCATTTATCAATGGGCTTGGGAAAGGAACATTTTGAGCGTTATCGTGATGCAAGTGTTGCCGCGTTGTTTCGACTTATTGATAGGTTGCAAGATTTAGTTGCTCAGTGAATAGGCGGAGCTGTTTGTTTTTCTCTCATCCATTTTATTGACCGGCGTTTGTTGCATGAATAATAAAGTTGGCGCATTTAGAACAGTTGTTACAAATATCTTCGTTCCATTGCTATTCTCATCGAGAGCAGATAGATCACGCAAATCGGTTTGAGGCTGAGAAAGTGTCTGCCATATATCTCGCATAAGTTGATCATAATCTTTAGTTGATGCCCAATTTTCTTCTTCTAGATTATTTGCGACGATGTATTTAATTGCTTCAAAATGAGATTTATTACCTCCTTTAGTTTGCAATATGTATATCATCTCCTTTATTTCTACGCGGTCTTGATACGAGGTAGCCGCTTTAATTTTTGCTGAACAATATAATTCTAGGGCTATAACCACTTGGGTGGCACTATCAGTTTCGGTAAGGTATTTTTGACTACAAGGGATCGGGCGGTATTGTGCGAAAAAATTAAAAAAAGTTCGTATTCTATTTTCTTCATCGCTCAAATCATGAAGTTGCTGAATGATGTTATTTGCATCTTGAGGAAGCAATGGTTCTTTGGGGATGGTGTAATCGGAAAAAGATCGTAGCCGTGCATCAAAAATAGTTTGGCATAAGGGGGTTGCAAGTACCTTGGTTAATACGCTGAACTTAGACAAATGCTCTTCGTTGTACACAAAACTACTAAGATCAAATAGTTGTATTGCGTGCTCTAAGCCATTTATAGCAACGCATTGTGAGAGGAAGTCAGTAATAAGCTCAACATTTACTCCGGCTTTTAGCAGTCGTGTAATCAGTTCAATATATTCAATGGGGTTGGTGGCATTGTCTAAGATACAATGAAGTGAGTGTTCATTTAATAATTCGAATTCATCAAGTTCTTGCAGGAGATTAGATAGGGCTTTTTGGGCTGAAGCGGTTAATTCAGTAAACAGGTTTGGATGTTCCTCAACGCTTTTCGGGAATTTTTTTTGCCAGTATTGTAACATGATCAATATCCATATGGTGAAAAAATAGTCACAAGGTTAACCTCTCTCCGTAAATAGTCAATAGCGGATAAAATAAAAAAATTGCCGTCATTGAGGTAGGCTGGGCTTTTAGCCAAGCTTACTTTTCTAATAAGCCCTAAGGCTTATAAAGGCTCTAAAAAACGAGCAAAGTTTGGTTTTTGATTCAGCCTATATTGATAGACCACATAAAATGCCATGACATTTTTCAAATAGTTACGTGTTTCTTGCCAAGGCAATGTTTCAATCCAAACGTCAATTTCTTTCGGCGGATGGTTTCTTAACCAATAGACCACTTGTTTGGGACCGGCATTATAGGCTGCGGCCATCAGAATAGGGTGATTATCAAATCGTTTTGCCAATTGTTTTAAATAGGCTACTCCAATGTTGATGTTTTTCTCTGATAAAAATAGTTGATCCTTATTCTGATAGGAAATTCTATCCGCTTTAGATACCACACCTGCCGTATATGGCATAACCTGCATTAACCCTCGTGCGCCCACGCTAGAGGTGGCATCTTCTCTAAATCCACTTTCCTGACGGATAATGGCATAAATAAATTCTTCAGACACCGCGTATTTTTTAGAATATTGCTTAACAGCGGTTTTATAAGCGAGTGGGAATCGCAAAATAAGTTGATTATTCAAACGATCTGTATTGCTTAGGTAAACTGATTTGCCATGCCATTGTAAATTGGTATCAATCCAATAAACTAGTGCGCTGGCTTCATCTTTTGGCAACTCGCTAATAAAATCATTTAATAGGCGAGATGCAGGTAGGGTGTTTTTACTCAGATACAGAGTTTTTACCTGCTCCAGAAATTCTTGATAGGGTTTTAATACATCCAAGTTTTGTATTGGCGTTTCATTAACAAAGCTTGGAGTTTGTTTAAGGCGTAAGCTGGCAAGGAAACCATAATATTGTCGGCTCTTTGCTAAAGGCTCATAAACAGCGCGTGCTTCAGCGGTTTTCCCTTGTTCTTCCAAAGAACGTCCTAACCAATATTGCCAGCAGGGTGCCTCTTTATTTTTAGAATTATTAATTAAGGTGTTTACTTCTTTCCAGTCATTACGTTTTAAGGCGTAACGTATTTCCCAGTCGAGCAAAGTATCGTTGTAATATTGAGGGGTGACTTTCGCAAACCACTCAGACGTGTCTTCACTATTGCGCATCGCTTTATACAACGCAACATGGGCTAGAAATTCCTGCTGTTGTGCTTGGTTTAACAGATTGGATGTTTTGTTTTGTTGCCATAATTGCAGCGCTTTATCCATATTGATGGAAACCATGCGCTTTAAACCATAAAGATAAATCGCACCGTTTAAACCACCTGGATTGAGTTTGCTAATGGCGCTTGGGCTTTGTACTACCGCATTTAAGGTTTGCATGTCTGCCGGATGCGGGGTTTTGTATTGCTTTAATAGATAACGTGCTAACTGGATATTGCGTCGGTCTAAAGCAAGCGCAATTCGTTGGCTAATTAAATTTTGATCAAATTTCTCATCACGCATTAAGAGGTCAAACAAGTTATTACAGGCAGTAGGCAGGGATTCTCCGCTAAGCCATACGGGAATTGCATCTTTTAATGCTTCTTGATGAGTCCCTAAGTTGTATTTTGCAATTTGCTCGTAACAGACAAGATTTAAATCATTCGATGGCTGATAATATTGATTATAGGTCGTCCAATCTTTCGTTCTGGCTAACTCATAAAGCCAGCGTTCACGTAATTTATTAGAAAGAGGGGTGGTTCCTTTAACAAATTCAAGAAAGATAGGGGTTGGGGGAATCGGTAGTTTCTGGCTTAACGCTACATAGGTATTAAAGCGCTCCATATATTCTGATCCAGTCAGGGCCAGGCTTGTTTGTGCGCTGATAAGTCCACATAAGAGGAGAATTATTTTTTTCATAAATTATCTTTCGTTGGAATTAAATAGTTGTTAATTGGTCACGCATGGCTGCGATCGTTTTTTGGTAGTCATCGCTGTTAAATACAGCAGAACCAGCAACAAACTGATTGGCCCCAGCACGCGCTAAGTCAGCAATGTTTTGGATGCTAACACCGCCATCAACACAGAGAGCAAGTTGGGGGTAAGATTGGCGGATTTGCGTTATTTTATTAATAATTTCTGGAATCAATTGTTGACCACCAAATCCAGGATTTACCGTCATAACCAAGACAAAATCTAACTTATGAACACACCAGGTAAGTACCTCAATCGAGGTGGCTGGATTAAGCACAAGACCTGCTTCACATCCCAAATCGTGTATCAGTTGTAAGCTGCGATCCAAATGGATGCTGGTATCATGATGAATACTGATTCGTTTGGCTCCCGCTTTAGCAAATGCTTCGATTAGGGCATCTACAGGTTCAACCATTAGGTGAACATCGATAGGCAAACCGGGGAAACGCTTGACCAATGCGCTACAGAATGCGGGACCGAATGTTAGATTGGGAACATAATGATTGTCCATGACATCAAAATGAATAAAGTCGGCTCCTGCTTGCATAACGGCATCTACTTCCTCACCAAGACGAGTTAAATCAGCAGAAAGCATAGAGGGTAGAATTTGATAAGTCATGTTGTGCTTTTTAAAATAGTGCAATGGCATATATCATATGCTGTTCTAGGAAAACATTCTATATGGATATTGAGTATAACTAGGTAAAGTCAGGTTAATCTGGACCGATTTGCTCGCGGCCACTAACCGCTTAATCGCGCAAAAATTAATCTCAATATTGAGTATTTGCTCAAGACATGGGATAATACCAAGGCATTTCTGCTCGTGTAATTTGAATATTACTGAGACCTAATCATGCTTTTTAGGAAGAATAATATGAGTCAAAATTGGCCTACCAGAGACAGAGATTTAGATACTGCACGTGTAATTATGGAAGAGTATGCCAGTGAGCGAGAGAGTGACTCATTAGGGCTTTTTGAAATTATTGTTGACACTGCCGAAAAGCGCATGAATTTTTGCTTATCCGGATGGGTTGTTAACTTAGCGAAGCATTTTTATCTATTGTATGGAGAGAGTCAGGGGGATTTCGTGACTCGGCAGGTAATTACACGCTGCATTACCCAAGGCAATACGTTACACTAAACTCAGTGTGGTTCGTTTGCAAGCAACCAACAGTACTTACTTAAGTTTCTTGTAAAGGATACTTCGACTTACCGCGGTCAAGCTGCAGTAAGTCGGTTAAACTTCTTAACTTACGATATTAATATCATCATCATTCTTTTTCTTTTGACGTTTCGTCCACAGCCAAAATGCCAGAGCCATACATATCATTAAAACAATAATTACGGATACGATAAGGATGAATACGCGCTTTGCATGTTGCTTTCTTGTTGCTTCTTCTAATAGCTTTTTAGCGTCTGCTTTAGCCTCTGGTGGTTTATAGCCTGGGGAGCAGGCTTTTCCATTCAATAATGATTTAAACAATACTTTGCGACCGCCTACCATCTGGGCGCTAATTTGCACGATGACGTCTTCTTCTGAAAAGCCACGCCGTTCGCATAAATAATATAAATCCGCGACCCAGCCTTCTTTGGTTTGCTTGAATGACGTTCTTGCCGGTTTATCTTTGTAGAAAATTTTGATCTTGACACTTTCTGGATTGATCACGTCAGGATGCTGTAGCTGAATCATCAATGAATCATGCTTGGAATTAATCATTTGCTCAAAAGGAAATGGTTTTATAAGCGCTTGATATTCATTTTTTTTGTTGATGTAAGTCCCTTCAGTCTTGAAAGTTGCTTTGTAAGTTCCTTCAGGGATATTTAGGATAAAGGTGTTTGAAAACACGCCATTTTGGTCATAGGGAACGACATAAGAGAAATTGTGTTCATCATTAGTCAATTGAAAATTCATTTTCAGGTCTTTTGCAGCCATATCGGATTTAATAGGCTCATTCTCTTCTTCAAGGTAACCGTTTAAGGTGAGTAACTCACCAATAAAATAGGTGCCGCTGCTAAAGTTTGTACCTATATTAGTCGCAGTTAGGATGAGAACTTGCTGTAATTGTGCTTCTGGACCCGATAAAGTCCACACTCCTGAAGTAGGGGATTTCATTTGCACTACTTCATAATTTGCAGTAGCTAGGATTCCATTATTTTCCTTAGCGAGCGAATATTTGCTTCCATCAGGTGCGGTTAGATACAGGCCATTAATATCTGCCTTTTTTTTGAAAATTAAAGTAAACTGACTCTGTTTATTGGGGATTAGAATCGAGCGTTTGGACGCTGTATCTGGAGAGCTAAGGCTAATTTCTTTTGGGGCTGTGGACTCGGCAGTGCCAGGAATGCTGAGTAATAAATAAAAACAAAAAGCGATGTAAATTAAGTACCAATATTTTTTCATGAGAAGTCCTTTTCTCAACTGCGATTTTTCTAATAAGAATGACAGTTAAGATACTGAAAAATACTAATAATTGTACCCTAATTATTAGAAAAAATACATCAAGAAGGAGCTCTAAGGTTTCACTGACTTATAACAAAAATAACTAGCATAAAAAAAAGGCTTGATGTATAAATCCTGATTTTAAGTGTTCATGCTCTGGTCACAGTGAAAAATGACTAATAGTTGGTAGTTGATTATGAATTTCAAATCGAGAACGGAAGCTTATTCGTATGCTATTTTATTGCTAACGCAGTTAAGCAAACGACATATAACGGGTGCTTTTGATATAACAAATGCCCCTCTTAACCTGTTCAATGCCTGCATTTGCAATCTAAAAATGGCTATGGAGGATCATGAACAAGATCTAAAAATTATCGTAGAACTTATTGATGAATTTATATCTCAAGATGATATTCTTCAGGATGAATGCGTTTTACTCAGCGAACTGAACTCTAATATTCGAAAAAGTACCTACCAACAAACGATTAAAGAAAAATTTGATAATCCATTGGCACGGCGCTGGGAGTCTGAACTGGCTATAATTTTGTTGTGCAGACCAACTGCCGCAATGATGGAGGCGGTACAAGAGGTTTCCACGCAAATTCTTCGTTTTATAGAGCAATTAAGCATACTTAAAGATAAGTTTGATTGGTCTTTTTACATTGATATATTTAGTCGAAGTTATCATGTTATCTCTTTTGGGGCTGAAGAAAATCCTACCCTTGAAGGAATAAAAAAAATATTGGAAGACAATCAGCCCGAGCAATTAGCCGAAATAATGCATATTCATTATAAATTTGCTCAAGGCATCATCCGAAAGTTTCCTATTACGGGGATAGAAAGAAAACCTGTAGGTAAAATGGCGGAAATTGTAGCCAATATTTGGCAGGGGCCTGCGGAAAAATTTTTTTCTGAGGGGTTAAGCGATCCGGTGACGGGGGCGTTAAATAGAAGTCACATTCCCGACACTCTGATGTATGGTTCTCCTCTGTATAAAGCACTAGAGAATCGCGGAAAGATGTCGAGTGCTTTTGATGAGGAAGGCACCCAGCAGTTAGGCTTATTGTGTTGGGGGCAAGAAGAATATGAAATTGGTCTGCCTACACATCATTCGATTTGGGTTGCTGACTGCAAGGCACAAGAAGCGAATCTTAAGTCCCAATATGTTCTTGATCTCATGGAGAATGATGCTGTTTATGTTGCAGGACCGTCAGGCATGACGAGTGTACTTTTAGGTCAAATGGAAATATTGGCTAATTTTCCAACTGAAAATTTAAAAAAGAATTACTTATCTGCAGTGATGGCTTATATTGTTGCTGCGGGATTTCATAGTATTCATGAGGTGATAGCTCCCGCACACTATGCATTAGGCCTGGTACCTGGTTATGAGGTTCATGTTCCACAACTGGGTAAATTAGCCCCTCCACCAAACTATAATCAATTTTTTGTCCAACAAGAATTTGCTGATCCTGACTTTGCAGCGCGTCGTGATGCTGCATGGGAGAATTATCTTCGTTATTTTAGCCAGCATTATGTGCCACGTTATTTGACTAGGCCTGTGGAGAGGGAAGGCTCTTTATCCGAATCAAGCCAATTAGGTAATGCACCAATTGATCCTGCCTTGCTAAATCATGTTGCGTTGGAAATGAACCGATACATCAATGCCCGGGGTAGTAGCAATGGCAGTTTAAGCTTTATCAGTTGGGGGTTTCGCAATAACTCGTTAACCAAAAAGAAATTGTCTTTGGCAATTGAATTTAATCGTCAAGCCGCATTGGTGAAGACAGTGCATGAGCTTGATGTATTGGTTGCTAATACCGCGAATGAAAATTTAGCTATAGAAGAGAAAATGGGTAAGACCTATGGTGTTTTAACCCAAAGTGGTTTGAATCGTAGTTTAGGTCATATTAAAACGATAATTAAAGAGCATGCTTCTCTCCATGAAGTGAAGCATGGATTATTTTAAAGTTGGAGCTATTTATGTCTCAAAAATTGTGGGGCTTTTTTAATAAGGGGGCTATGGCTGGAAAGCAGCGACTATTCAACATGTTGGAGAATGTGAATAGCGAAATAACCATTGCTGATTTCGATACCTTTCCCATGAACCACGATGATGTTGCACGATTAGAGAAAATAATCAGAGATAATACCAGGTTACAAGTTATCTCATTAGTAGATTGTAATTTGAGCTCTGAGTATCTAGAGCTGTTAGCGATGGCCGTATTAAGTAACAAGACATTACAAAAATTTCAGGTGGAATTATTTTATGATTGCAGTGAAACACTGCGCGATCTCATGACTTCGGTCGAATTGCACCTCATGAATAATATGATGTTGAAGCTGGATAGTTCAGTAGATGAACGTGCATCGAACGCTATTTCTGTGTGAAGAATAATGTAACCTGGTTGCAAGCAACCAGGTTTTCCTTAAACGACAGTCAAATCAAAATTGCAGTGTGACGCTAAAATTCTAACAAATATTTATCATAATTTTGTTTATATTCTGGTGAACCTTGGTATTGCAACAAGGCCTGATTTAACGCAGTCAATAATGCTCCTTCACTAGGATTTACCGCAATACCAAGTCCATAACCATACATATACGGTGGGCCTGCTAATTTGAAGGTATCAGAGGAATTCGCCGCCCAATAATTTGCGGTTGGGTTATCGAGTAATATAATGTCTACCTCACCTTTATTTAAACCAGTTAGTTGGTCTGATACGGTAATATAGTATTTGATTTTCGGATTTTTAACTCCCATGGTATTTAATTCTTGCTCAAATACGGTCCCAGTTTCCAAACCTATCCTTTTACTATTCAGAAACTCTAAAGTAAACGGCTCTGTTTTTACTTTAGGTGGGGTGACAAAACGCGAATAACTAAGCAGATAAGGCAGGCTGAAGTTTACAACCTTGGCTCGCTCAGGAGTAATGGTAATGGAGCTCATGGCCATATCAATTTGTTTGCTGGCTACGGCATCTAAAAGCGCATCAAAACGCATGATGTGATAGTGACAGGTGCGTCCCATTATTCTGCACAAGGCATTCATTGTGTCGATGTCAAAACCATAGATTTCGTTTTTTGAACCCCGCATCACAAAGGGCGGGTTAAAGTTTTCAGTTCCAATATTTAAGACAGGCAAATCCTCAGCAAATAATGCTGAAGAAAAGCAAATGCCTGCAAGCAAAAGGCTACGAAAGAAATTCATTTTAATTCACTGAATAATTATTGATTTTTATAGATTATAACGAGATATTAGTTTTGGGAATGAAAAATTTCATTATTAACGTGAATTCAGGATAAGAATCCAATTTATGCCAATAGATACCTCCGAGTTACGCGAATCTAAATCATGGTTTATTGAAAAGCATTTTTCGGATTTATCTCATCCGTTAAGCGATGCGGTAAAAGAACTGGTTTTGGTTAGCGATTATGCCTGCAAGCAAGTGATGTTGCTAAAGCAGCTTTTAGCCACTGATAATTGTCTTGCGCCATTAATGCGAGAGGAATATTTTCAAGTCCTAAACAATATATCTCTAACCTTGCCGCAAGCCAATTTTGCCCGAGAATTACGCCAGTTTCGGCATACTTATTTATTACGGTTATTACTGCTGGAGCTGGCAGGACTTAGTAGCACGGAACAGGTTATACGTTCCTGGTCTGATTGTGCGGATGCGCTCATCGTACATGGATTGGATTATTGCCAGCATACTCTTTCTTCGCGCTACGGTATTCCTCGAGATAAAGAGGGAAATCAAGTTGCTTTATTGACCTTGGGAATGGGGAAGCTGGGTGGGCGAGAATTAAATTATTCTTCAGATATCGATCTTATTTTTGCTTACACTGCGACTGGTGAAACCGATGGCGACGAGCCTATTGAAAATCAGCAATACTTTAATAAAGTGGCACAACAATTTAGCCAATTACTGCAAAATATAACTGCGGATGGATTTGTATTCCGCGTGGATCTAAGATTACGACCTAATGGGGATAGTGGCACTTTAGTCCCAAGTCTTGCGGCAATGGAGACTTATTATCAAGAACAAGGACGTGATTGGGAGCGCTATGCCATGGTGAAGGCACGCGTAATTTCTCCATCACTTGATGAGGCACATCCTTGGTTTGAACGTTTGATAACCCCCTTTGTTTATCGACGCTACGTTGATTTTAGCGTGATTGAATCATTGCGTAGCATGAAAGCAATGATTGAGCGAGAAGTACATCTCAATCCTCGTTTGGATGATATTAAGCGGGGGAGAGGAGGGATTCGGGAAGTCGAATTCATTATTCAAAATTTTCAGTTAATTCATGGAGGCCGTTTACCGCAATTGCAGACACAAAGCACCCTGGAGGCGCTTGCGGTATTAAAACAAGAAAGCTTATTGCATCACAGCAACGCGTTAAAGCTGGCTTATTTATTTTTACGACGACTTGAAAATATACTGCAAAGTCAAAATGATCAGCAGACCCACTCCTTACCCGAAGATCCGGTAAAACAAGCGCAAGTAACTTTAGCAATGGGTTTTGTATCTTGGAATGAACTCTTAGAGCGGCTGCATCAATATCAGCGTATTATCAGCTATGCCTTTCATGCCGTAATGGGAAAGGTTGATTATTATGAAGATGAGAAAAGGTTATTGGCGAATCAATTGTCGAGCCTTTGGCAAGGGCATGTTGAAACGGGTATGGCGATTAATTTATTAATCAGTTTGGATTTTGACAATGCGGAACATTGTTATCAAATGATCCATGCATTCCGCCATGGTCCTCGTTGTCGCCGCCTGCCTCAGGGGGCGCGCATGCGTTTGGACCGTTTTATGGTTTTGCTTTTAACCGAATTAACGCGGGTGGAACATACCGACAAGGTGTTATTGCACGTTTTGCATTTATTAGAAAATATTGTCGGTCGCAGCGCGTATCTGGCTTTATTAACTGAAAATCCGCATGTTTTAATCGAGTTACTCTTTTGGTTTGCGCATAGTCCCTTTATTACTTCCTTACTAGTAAGCCAGCCATTTTTATTAGAGGTGTTGTTAGATCAAGGACAAGAATGGCGCCCGTTAACACGTTCGCAATTGCAGGAATTGCTTTGGGAAAAATTGAAGCATTATCCGGAAATGGAAGTTAAAGAGGAGTTATTGCGTCAATTTAAGTTAACTAATTGGCTCATGGCGGCACGTGCAGAACTCTATGGCTTTTGCAGCTCGGTACGTATTGCGCGTTTTTTGACGGATGTGGCGCAAGTAATCGTGAATGAAGTTTTGAGCTTAGCCAGTGAGCAATTAAGTCTGCGTTATCCGGAAATGAAACAAATGCACTCACAATTTGCCATCATTGCTTATGGTAAATTGGGGAGTCGGGAAATGAGTTATACATCCGATTTGGATTTAGTATTTTTGCATACGGTAAAACCTGAGGATGAAGCATTAGTTACGCGTCTAACGCAGAAAATTTTGCACATGCTGACTACGCGTTTGCAATCTGGTGTTTTATATCCAGCCGATACCCGACTGCGTCCTTCAGGTTCTGCAGGCTTACTCGTGAGTCACATGGATTCTTTTGTCGAGTATCAAAAAAAACAAGCTTGGACTTGGGAGCATCAGGCTTTATTAAAAGCGCGCATCTTAACGGGTAATACCGCGATTAAACATGCTTTTTTACAATTGAAAAGGGAAGTTTTGTCTGTGCCACGGGATAAGGACATCTTGCAGAGCGAGGTCCTTGCTATGAGGGCCAGAATCGAACAGCATCAGGAGTCTTTGCCTTTGAAGCATATCCCTGGAGGCTTATTGGATTTAGAGTTTTTAGTACAGTTTTTAGTGCTTAATTCAGGTTGTCCAGAGCTTGCGTGTTCTACCCAAACGTTGGGACAGTTAAAGCGATTGCATGCGGTGAATATTTTAAATAAAGAACAGTTCATGGTCCTAAAAAAAGCATATCGCTATTATCATCATGTATTACATTTACAATTGCTACGCTCTGGAACCGACATTGATGAGGATATTCCTAAACAGGTTGCGGCTATTTATCAGCAGTATTTGTCTCATTAGGTGTAAGCTTTTGCTAGTCTTTTCTTGTAGTTCCGCCGGATCCATCAATCTGCGACAGGCCGCGTGAATTTGGCTGCAGTCGTTGGTTGTTCACTTTGACAAAGTCATAAGTTGTAACTATCTTTGGATCGAGCTTCAATATAAAGGATTAAAAATGAACGCACTCTATACGGCAACAGCTAAAACCCATGGTGGACGCAATGGGCATATAGAAACAACTGATGGTCTTTTAAAATTAGATTTAGTAATGCCAACAGAGCTAGGTGGAAAAGGCAACGGGGATAACCCCGAGCAATTATTTGCCTCAGGCTTTTCAGCCCAGCCTACGATTGTCCTTTGAGTTGACGTAATTGTCTGTTCAGAGTGTATGTCTCGAATCTTGGCGGAACGTGAGGCTAAATAAATGGTTACGAAAAAACTAACTCGCATCCCTGACTTGTGTTAAACGCTCAATCATCACATTAAATGCATCTGCTTTACTGCGATAAATATCATCATAAGACACATGAAACGTATTAAACTCATCTTCACATTCAACCTGATCTTCTAAAAGCTCAGTAATAACCTGTTTGGATAACAAATAGAAATCATTTTCGACTTCAAAACTGATAATCCATACTTCTTCGCCTATTTTTAAGTCTGTCATCATTTCCTACTTTTTTAATTGAATTCCGCGAATAAATCATAATCATCGCTGTCAGTAATGCGTACCTCAGCAAATGAACCAACTGTTACTCCTGGGGTAGGAGGTAAAATAACTAATCCATCAATTTCAGGGGCATCACTTTTACTACGTGCAATGATGTGTTCTGGCGTCATTTCATCAATCAACACCGTTTGGATGCTGCCGATTTTTTGTTCTAATTTCTTGCGGCTAATTTCCGCTTGTAATTGCATAAAGCGATGATAGCGCTCTTCCTTAATTTCTTCAGGAACCTGATCAGCTAAATCATTCGCTTTTGCACCTTCAACAGGTGAGTATTTGAAACAGCCTACGCGATCTAATTGCGCTTCTTCTAAGAAGTTAAGCAGCTCCGTAAACTCTTCTTCTGTTTCTCCTGGGAAACCAACAATAAACGTAGAGCGTAAGGTAATATCAGGACATATCTCACGCCATGCGGCGATTCGCATCAAGGTATTTTCACTGCTTGCAGGCCGTTTCATTGCTTTTAACACTCGTGAGCTTGCATGCTGTAATGGAATATCAAGATAAGGCAGAATCAAGCCATCACGCATTAATGGGATAATGTCATCAACATGAGGGTAAGGATAAACATAATGCAGGCGTACCCAAATACCTAATTCACCGAGTTGCTTGCATAAATCATAAAAACGAGTATTTATCGTTTTTCCTTGCCAGCTTACCTCTTCATAACGCGTATCCACACCATAGGCACTGGTATCCTGGGAAATTACTAAAATTTCATTAACCCCAGCTTCTTTTAATTTTTTCGCTTCAGATAAAACCTGAACTAAGGGATAGCTTTGTAATTTGCCACGCATGGTAGGGATAATGCAAAACGTACATTTTTGATTACAGCCCTCAGATATTTTTAAATAAGCAAAATGGCGGGGGGTAAGTTTAATTCCCTGAGGAGGAACTAATTGCATGAAGGGATCCGCTGGAGGAGGAAGATGTTCATGAACCGCATTCACCACTTCTTCATAAGCATGGGCACCACTAATATGTAACACATCGGGGCAAGCTTCTTTGATAATATCTGCTTTAGCACCAAGACAACCAGTTACAATAACACGGCCATTTTCTGCCATGGCTTCTTTAATTGTATCCAATGATTCTTTAACGGCACTATCAATAAACCCACAGGTATTAATAACCACCACGCCTGCATCGTCATAGCTGGATACCAGCTCATAACCTTGAGCGCGTAATTGAGTAATGATTCGTTCTGAATCTACTAATGCTTTAGGACAACCTAAGCTAACAAAACCGACTTTATGATTCATAAAACTCTAGCTGTAAAAAAAATGAACGAATTATACCCTTTCTCTATAGGAATGTCGACTATTTAAGAAATTTTACTTTAATCTTGCTCTCGCTCGGACGTATTTGTAAGAAATAAGTAAAGAAAAAAAGATTATGCCCATCAAGTGGTAAAAAATTGAGTATCATTAAGTAAGAAATTTTCGCTTAGGAGAAATTATGGGTAATCGAAAACAAGATTTGGCGCGTTTGATTGAATTAAAAAAAATTACCGATGCGTTGACTGAAGAGCAGGAAAAAGAACTTAAGCGGTTGAAGTTCAGACGCATCAAGGATGCTGAATTACCTGTTTCCGAGCTAGAAGCTAAATTACACGAGCTTGATGCAGCGACAGTCTCGGTTAGCAGCGAAAATATCGAAGAGCTTATTGCCGACTTCAACGAAGCATATGCTGGTGACGAACACTATGAAGCGCCTAAGGTCGAGGAAGATAATTCAGTTAACTTTAAATTTGGTTCACAAGAAGCATGCGCTAAATTTTTCTTGAAGCAAGCTGAAAAAGGACAGGCTTTTGTTCTGTTTGATCCCGCAACGAAAATGGTCACTGCCTATTCAAAGGGTGATGGAAAATTATACCATGCGGCTGATGACAACGAAGTGAAACCAGGTGATGTACTCCGTGTATCGGATAAAAAGAATGAAGATTTTGAAATCCCTGGTTTACCACCAAGACAGGGTACACCCTAAATTTTAGTCTGCTCTTCCGTTCCTCCTTTTCTGCCACTCTGAATGTATATATCAGGGTGGCCATGCTTTATGTCTATTCTAAAACCAGGAGACAAATTTTGCTCTTGATTCACCTTCTTAATATTTTATTCATTCAAGTGTATTAAAATAGGGCGAACTTTTTTTGTAAGGAAAGGATATGCCCACTCATAATCTTGATACACCGGTTGTGTTATTTAATCATCATGAATATGGTCAACGACTATTATTTAAGAACGGTATTACTAATCCTCGCGATGTCATTGGAAAAAATGGCGTTACGTTTCATGGTAATTTTTCTTCGTTGTTTTATAAAACAATTAAATTTCAAGCTCAAGTAGCTAGTGAATCAGGAAAATACGAGCTTCGAGAGTTTTGTATTAACCGCAATAGCTTCATTAAATACCTTGGTGAAGATGCTCATAAAAAGTTACAGGATCAAACAGATAATCATTACTCTAATTGAAACCACCATAAAGGCAATGTTGAAAAAGCGGACGTCAACGCTTACAGATGAATTTGATCTGGCGCTATCTCAACTGGATGGGTATGCACCGCTTATAATTCGACGATATAAGTCTGAAATTAAGGCAATAACTGACGCATTGAATAAAGAAAAGAATCAAGTGATCATTGCAGGTTATCCACCATTCCTTAAAGATCTTACCGCATATGCGCAAGAGAAAGGTCATAACTTTGATGAGTTTTCCGTAATGGGTATTGTCGGCGGGCAAGCTATATCTGAAGCCATGCGCGATCAATTAATACAGCATGGTTTTAATCACATTTATTCTTCTTATGGTGCCTCAGATTTAGATATTAATTTAGGTGTTGAAACGGAATACGAAATATCAGTACGTAAGGCAATTGAAACCAATCCTGGCCTTGCTCGCGAGCTTTATGGCGAGAACAAAGGTTTGCCGAATGAGGATCAATGCGAAGAATATGCTCATTCTTTGCTAAATAAACTGGTAAATCTAAACCAGGATTTTCGTTATCAGGTAGAAAAGTTAGATGAAGGCACGGCATTACCATTAGTGCGTTTCTTTAAGCGTCACCAAAGCCCTATTAGTGAAGCCGGCGGTCATCGTAAGCAAGTTCTAATTTTCCAATAGAACGTTAATTTACCAGCGGATTATCAATTCCCAGATGCTGAACAATGCTGTGGATATGCCCTTTCAAAATCAGGAAGTGTATTGCAAGCACAAGTTAGGGGTTTGGGACTCGCTGCTTGCAACTAATCTAAAGATATTCCATTATTCCGGCTCTTGAACTACCTGATTAAGCTTCGTTAAAAACTCATCCGCAGATACTTCACCAACCACAAGTAACTCATCATGTTGCATGCCTTTGGCATCAAAAAATACAAAGGTTGGAGGCGCGATTACATTAAAATAATTCAATATGGTTTTATCTCTAGCACTATTCTTGGTGACATCCACTTTCAGAACCACAAATTGTTCCAAGGCTGTTTGTACTTGTGAATCTTGAAAGGTTGTAGCATCCATAACTTTACATGCAGTGCACCAATCCGCATAAAAATCCAACATCACCGGTTTGCCGCGAGCTGCGATAATCTTCTGTTTTATTTGATTTAAGGAAAGTTCTTCGTGAGTTTCCATTTTAGATGGCATCACGCTTGCTGCTTGTGAGACGGTTAACGGTTGCAGGGGATTAGTTGCTCCCATACTGGTCCCAATTAAAATCAGGATGCCATAAACTAATAAAATAATTCCCACACTTTGACTGAATTTTTCTTGATTGCTTGAGGAATGAGCCAATGCCCCACAATAAATACCAGAAAAAATAAGTAAACTTGCCCACAGTGCCATGCTTACTACTGCTGGAGCAATACGTGAGATCAACAAAATGGCAACAGCGATGAATAGAACGCCAAAAAAGGCTTTAATCGTATTCATCCAGCTTCCTGTTTCTGGTAGCCATTTTCCTGCAGAAGTACCAATTAGAAGTAAGGGGGTTCCCATACCAAGTCCTAAAACCAGTAGGGTGAAGCAACCTAAAAGAACATTTTTGGTTTGGGCTATATAGGTTAATACGCCGATTAAAGGGGCAGTAACACAAGGAGACAAGATTAGCGTAGATAAACAGCCCATGATTGCGGCACCTAGATAATGACCACCACGTTGGCTACGACTGGTGCTGCCAATTTTTGTTTGCCAGGAATTAGGTAATTTAAATTCATAAAAACCAAACATGGATAAGGCAAGCAGCATAAAAATGATGCTCAAGAAACCAATAGACCATGGTGATTGCATGCTGATTTGCAGATTCGAGCCTAACAGGGCAACAATTGCGCCGACAATGGCATAAGTAACCGACATGCTAAGTACATAGCTTAATGAGAGAAAGAACGCTTTGCGTGTCGTAATTTCCTTTCCATGACCAATGATAATCCCTGATAAAACAGGAACCATAGGTAAAATACACGGGGTAAACGATAACAGTAATCCCAAGCCATAGAAGGTGAGTAAGATCATTGCCCAGTTCTGGTTCTCAAAGATTTTGCTAAGTTCACCTTTGGGTGGGACAGGGTTTGTTGCAGGCCGATTTTCTGTCTCGGCTAAGCTTACTTTGCTCAACTCCAGCTTATCATTAATAACGAGCAGAATTTTTTGCTCTTCCGGTGGATAACAAAAGCCATCATCAGAACATCCTTGATAACTTAATTGCAGGGATGTTTTTCCAGGTTTATTGCCTAAAATGGCAATTGGAATTGAAACTTTATCTCGGTAAACAGTGTATTTTTGCCCGCGTTTATCTATTTTTTCCAGCGTGGGAGGAAGACGTAGGGGGCCTAATTGCATGATGTTATTTTGCTCAGGCTCCAATTTAATGCTATTAGAATACAAGAAATGCTGCGGTTTGATCTTGAAATCGACTGTAAAAGTGTTGAGATCAACGAGGTCTACATTGACCTGAAATACTTGAACAGGAGGAAGAGGGGCCGTATATCCCATAATGGTAGTAAAACAGCATATAAAAAAGAGCAACCATTTTTTCATTTGAGACCTTGATAACAGCAATGCAATTTACTTGATTGTAGTTCGAATAAAGATAAAACGTAACTCTTAAATGTTATTTCTAGATGCGAAGTACTCACTGTACTCTCTTTTTTTATCAAAGTCTCGACGTGCTGCGACACATCGAGAAAGGAGAAGTTCAAAACGAAGCACAATCAGGGGCTGCTAAATTTCCCTCCGTTAAGCCAATTCACTACTTTTAATTAACACCACACCCAGCTGCCTTAACTCAACCCGAATACGCTTAAATGCATCCTCATTTAAAGGATGAGTAGCATCCTCAATTAAATAACTTGTAAATCCTTCATGCATTGCGTCTTTGATACTATAGTAAACACAGATATCCGCACATAAACCACAAAAATAAAGTTCAGATGCTCCTTTCGCTCGTAGATATGCTGTTAAACCCGTGCTTTTTTTATGATCATTCTCATAAAAACTACTGTAACTGTCTATTTCTGGATCCATCCCTTTACGAAAAATAGCCGCGACGCGTGTTGTTTCCAATTGCGGAAAAAAACCAGCGCCTGCGGTTCCTTGCACACAATGATCAGGCCAAAGAGTTTGTTCAACGCCATGGAGTTGAATTTTTTCAAATGGTTTTTTACCAGGATGGCGGGAGGCAAAACTTTTATGGTTTTGTGGATGCCAATCTTGAGTAGCCACAATTAAATCAAAATGATCCATTACTTGGTTAATTATGGGGACAATCACATCGCCTTGGGGTACTGCTAGTGCACCTCCAGGCATGAAATCATTTTGAACGTCTAGAATGATTAATGTTTTCATTTTTCTCATTGCTCATATTTTTGAATCAGCTCGTCGCGTTTGGCGTTCAACTCATTACTTAGGATTATTTGATATGTTTTAGGATGCTCAATGCACTTGTACTCATCCGGTAATTGCGACAGACGTAGGCTCGAGTATTCCTTAATTTGCTGTAAGGATTTTGTGGGCATTAATCGTTTACCCTGAGCCATCACTTTATGCAGCAAAGGTTCTTTGCGGTAATTTTTCAGGGGAGAATATAAAATATCTAATGGTTGTTCCTCTGCTAGTGCAATAACATCAGTACCTAAAAAGAGATGTTCATCAGTCATGACCCGATAAACCTGCTTTTTATAGGGAATGGTTATTTTTTCCGCATTTTCTGAAAGTTTAATACGTGGTTGTTGATTTACTTCAACTAATTTATACACGCCATCTAAAGCAGCATCCGGCATACCAACAATTAAATTTGAACCCACACCAAACCCATCAATGGGTGCCTTTTGGGCGCGTAGGGCTTTGATGCTGTGCTCGTTTAATTGATCCGACGCAACAATTTTGACATAGGACATTCCTGCTTCATCCAGCATATGGCGTGCTTTATGAGCTAAATAATTCAAATCACCACTGTCTAAGCGTATTGCCTGCAAACGCTGTCCTCGCTGCTCCATTTCTTTACCTATTTGAATGGCATTAGGAACGCCACTTTCTAAAGTATTATAGGTATCAACCAGCAGGGTAGATTGCTCAGGCCAAACGTCAACGAAAGCACTAAACGCTGCAAGTTCACTATCGTAGCTTTGAATAAACGAATGAGCCATCGTGCCCGAGACAGGGATTTGATAATCACGACCGGCACGCACATTGCTGGTGGCATCAAAACCACCAATAATCGCTGCTCGACTGGCATAATAACCACCAGGTCCTTGGGCACGACGTAAACCAAAATCAATTAAAGAGCTGTCGCCTGCAACCTGCCTTATTCGGCTTGCCTTCGTCGCAATAAGTGTCTGAAAATTTAATATATTTAACAGAATGGTTTCGATTAGTTGGGCCTCAATAATATTCGCCGCAACGCGAACAATAGGTGCGGTAGGAAAGACTAAGTCTCCTTCAGCAACGGCATAAATAGTTCCTGTAAATTGAAAGTTTTTCAGATAATTCAAAAACGCGGGATGGGCGCCATTTTTTTCCAAAAATTCAATGTCTGCCGCATCAAAACGAAGATTTTCTAAAATGCTTAAGAGATCTGCTAAACCAGCAAAAACGGCATAGCCAGAACCAAAGGGTAGCTTACGGAAAAAATAATCAAAAATAGCTTGCTGCTTGTGTCCTTGCAAAAAATAAACTTGAGCCATAGTCAATTGGTAGAGGTCGGTATAACTTCCCGTAAAATCAAACATTTAACTTATACGTCCTGTGGCTAAAAATTATTATGCTGTGGATTATAAAAGAGACTTTGCAGGAAATAATAGCGAAAAATGCTAATTCATAAAAAACATTTTAAATTTTTTTTATTTTGCCCCTTGAAAGTATATTCCCTGCCCCCATATATGTAGTCAGCGTCATTACTGTTTAATTAAATTCAGGAGATATATGTTATGAAAATTCGTCCTTTACACGATCGCGTAGTAGTTCGTCGTATGGAAGAAGAGCGTACCACAGCAGGTGGTATTGTTATTCCAGATAGCGCTACTGAGAAACCAATACGTGGCGAAATCATTGCTGTCGGCGCTGGAAAATCCTTAGAAAACGGTGACGTACGTGCATTAGCTGTAAACGTTGGTGACATCGTATTATTCGGAAAATATTCTGGTACTGAAATTAAATTGGATGGTATCGAGTATGTAGTGATGCGCGAAGACGACATCATGGGTGTAATCGAGAAGTAATTGAATTGATTCATTAGGAGATAAAAGAATGGCTAAAGAATTACGTTTTGGAGACGATGCGCGTTTACAAATGCTTGCTGGTGTTAATGCATTAGCTGATGCAGTTCAAGTGACAATGGGTCCACGTGGTCGTAACGTTGTATTAGAAAAATCTTATGGTGCACCTACTGTAACTAAAGACGGTGTATCTGTAGCTAAAGAAATTGAATTTGAACATCGCTTCATGAACATGGGCGCGCAAATGGTTAAAGAAGTTGCTTCTAAAACTTCTGATACTGCTGGTGACGGTACTACTACTGCTACTGTATTAGCTCGTTCTATTCTTGTTGAAGGTAACAAAGCAGTTGCTGCTGGCATGAACCCAATGGATCTGAAACGCGGTATTGATAAAGCAGTTCTAGCAGTTACCAAGAAATTACAATCTATGTCTAAGCCATGCAAAGACAACAAAGCAATCGCTCAAGTTGGTACTATTTCTGCTAACTCTGACGAAGCAATTGGTTCGATTATTGCTAGTGCGATGGAAAAAGTTGGTAAAGAAGGTGTTATTACTGTTGAAGACGGTAATGGATTAGAGAATGAATTATCAGTTGTTGAAGGTATGCAATTTGATCGTGGATACATTTCTCCGTACTTCATCAACAACCAACAAAACATGAGCTGCGAATTAGAGCACCCATTCATTCTGTTAGTTGACAAGAAAATCTCTAGTATCCGCGATATGTTATCTGTATTGGAAGGCGTTGCAAAATCTGGCCGTCCATTATTGATTATCGCTGAAGATGTTGAAGGTGAAGCTTTAGCTACTTTAGTTGTTAACAACATGCGTGGTATTGTTAAAGTATGTGCTGTTAAGGCTCCTGGTTTCGGTGATCGTCGTAAAGCAATGTTACAAGACATCGCAACTTTAACTCATGGTCAAGTTATCACTGAAGAAATTGGCAAGAGCTTAGAAGCTGCTACTTTAGAAGACTTAGGAACTGCTAAGCGCATCGTAGTAACTAAAGAAAACTGCACGATTATTGATGGTGAAGGTAAAGCTGCTGAAATTAAAGCACGTATTACTCAAATCCGCGCGCAAATAGAAGAAACTTCTTCTGATTACGATCGTGAAAAATTACAAGAGCGTGTTGCTAAATTATCTGGCGGTGTTGCAGTAATTAAAGTTGGTGCTGCTACTGAAGTTGAGATGAAAGAGAAGAAAGCTCGTGTTGAAGATGCTTTACACGCTACTCGTGCCGCAGTTGAAGAGGGTATCGTAGCTGGTGGTGGTGTTGCTTTAATCCGTGCTCAAAAAGCTTTAGATGCATTGAAAGGCGATAACGACGATCAAACTATGGGTATCAACATCCTACGCCGTGCAATCGAGTCTCCACTACGTCAAATCGTTACTAACGCTGGTTATGAAGCTTCTGTTGTTGTAAACAAAGTATCTGAAAACAAAGATAACTACGGTTTCAACGCAGCTACTGGCGAGTACGGTGACATGGTTGACATGGGTATCCTGGATCCAACTAAAGTAACTCGTATGGCACTACAAAATGCTGCTTCTGTAGCTAGCTTAATGTTAACCACTGAGTGCATGGTTGCTGACCTACCTAAGAAAGATGAACCTGCTGATATGAGCGGCATGGGTGGAATGGGCGGTATGGGAGGCATGGGCGGCATGATGTAAGCTGTCTTACCCAAGACCCCAAAAACCCGCCTGATGGCGGGTTTTTTTCTAATCCCAGATCCCATAAAAGTATAAACCCAACTCGTGCGACAGAATCAAACATAAGCCTATTTGTTTTTAATTAACTCTTCAACTACCCCAGGTTTCATCACGATGATACTGATGCGACGGTTAACTGCATTTAATGGGTCTTTTTTATTGAGTGGAACTGTTGATGAAAAGCCTGTAACAGACATTACTTTATTTTCATCCATACCCGATTTAACCAAAGCACGGCGTGCGGCATTCGCTCTTTGTGTTGATAATTCCCAGTTCGTATATTCCAGCTCATCAGGATTGTGATAGGGGTGTGAATCAGTATATCCTTGAATGGTTACCTTATTCGGAACCCCATTGAGTAGTTTTGAAATTTTCAGGAAAACCTGTTCAAAAGCAGGGTTTAATTTTTCTGAACCTACATCAAACATAGGATGTTTTTGATCGTCAATTAGCTGAATACGTAATCCATCATGTACGATTTCCATTAACATACGATCTTTTAATCCGCTGAGTGCGGGATCAGTTTGAATACTCTGGTTAATTTGCGATTTTAGCTCTTCAAGTTTTTGCGTTTCATTTTGAGATGATTGAATAACCTGAGTACTTTGTTCCTGTTTTGCCAGTTTAGCTGCGGCTTTGTCCGTAGTGGAAACCGAACCATTAGTGTCTTCAACTTTTGGTCCACCACCTTTAATACGAACTTGCTGGTTACCCACGTTTTCACCGCCAAAAAAAGATACGCGTAAGGGTTGTTTGAAGTATTCAGAAATACCATCTTTTTGAGCCTTATTTAATGAGGCAATAAGCCACATCAATAAGAAAAACGCCATCATTGCTGTTACAAAATCCGCATAGGCAATTTTCCAAGATCCCCCATGATGACTATGTGCATGTTTTTTTACTTTCTTAATAATAATCGGAGTAGTTTTTTTAGTCTTACTACTATTATTATTATTGTTGTTGTTGTTGTTGTTGTTGTTGTTGTTGTTGTTGTTGTTTGCTTCACTCATAATTTTTCTCTAGCTTGCCGTACTTGCTGCGGCAGAATCAGTTTGTTTTACATTCTTAATTTCATCGCTTAATTGCGAGAAGGATGGTCTTTGGGCTGAGAATAGAACCTTACGACCAAACTCAACAGCAATTAATGGCGGATTATTGTGCAAACTTGCTAAAATTGTCGCTTTAATTGATTGCAACATAAGCTGCGTTTGGTTGGCTCTTTGTTCCATTGCGGTGGCGATAGGGCCAATAAATCCGTAACCTAACAAAATGCCTAAGAAAGTCCCTACAAGCGCATGAGCAATTAGAACGCCTAATTCAGCTGGAGGTAGGCTAATTGACTCCATCGTATGTACAACCCCTAGAACTGCCGCCACGATACCAAAAGCAGGCATTGCATCAGCTATTTTAGTAATGGTATTTGCTGGAATTAACTCTTCGGCATGATGTGATTCAATTTCCATATCCATCAGGGCTTCTAATTGGAAAGGCTGCAAGTTTGACGTAATGATTAAGCGGAAATAATCACAAATAAATTCAATGATGTGATGTTCATTCATTAAGGCTGGATAATTGGTGAAAATAGGGCTGCTCTCTGGTTCCTCAATATCTGATTCAACAGACATCATTCCTTGCTGGCGCGCCTTATTCAAAAGGTTATATAATAATCCTAATAAACTGATGTAGGTTGCTTTAGATGTTTTTTCACTGCGAAATATTTTAGGCAGGGCCTTAGCTAGTGCTTTGAGGACGCTCATGCTATTACCTACAATGAGTGAACCTAAAGCAGCTCCTCCAATGATCAGTAATTCCAGGGGTTGGAATACGGCGGCCAGATGTCCGCCGCCTAATGCAAATCCACCAAAAACACAAACTAAGACCACAACATAACCTAATAAAATTAACATTTTTATTCTATCTCCACATCACAGCCTTAACTTAAGTTTGGCTTTATCATTTTTATTTTTGCTTATTGGGCGAGGTAATCATGCACCACTCGTCCATACGGCAAGGTTAAATCAGTTAATAGATGAACAGCTTTTACAATCCGGCGTACGGGAAGACTTGCTACAGGTGCTAGAGCATGATGCGCTAACTCTAATTGTGCAGGTCCTTGCCATGCTCCTTTTACGACAACATCAGACAACATAATTTCGACCAGCTCGCAAATTTGCGTGCCACCATTCACATGCGGAATGATTTTTAATAAATAAATAGGAGTATTTAGCGCATTGGCTACTTTTTTTAGATCCAGGGCTTCATATTTATACCCCATGGTTGCCGTTGCAACGCGGCAGGGGCCATAATCAAGGGTCCCTAAAAAAGTATCACTTACGACTTCTAATTTGGGTTGAGCAAGCTTTTTAGGATAACCCCAGATTTCACGTCCCGCAGCGATTGGTGCTAAATCATCTAAATACATGGCGTGAGTATAGCTACCCATTTTGCCTTTATAGCGCACCGGAATTACTTGTCCTGATTCAGTATAATCACCAAATCCGGTTGAGTCTGGCATGCGAATAAATTCAAATTGCACCAAAGGCTCTACTACTTCTAAAGGCTCAGGAACTATTTCACGAAGTAAATCCATATCTGTTTCATAGGTTACAGTCAAAAACTCCCTATTAATAAAGCGATATGGGCCACGTGGGTACGCGGAGCTTGTAAGTGGCATAGCAAATGCTTTTTCTTTAACATCAGATTCTTTCATTTTCGGCCTCACTTAAATAGTTGTATGGGGATACAGCTATACCTTGGTTATTCCATGAACCATCCATGGCTAACAACCAGAGATTGGCCTGTCAAAGCATTCGTATCAAATGAGGCAAAGAATAATGCTGTTTGCGCCACGTCATCTATAGTGGTGAACTCACCATCGACAGTATCCTTTAACATGACTTTTTTAATGACGTCTTCTTCACTAATTCCTAATTCTTTAGCTTGTTCAGGGATTTGCTTTTCAACTAAAGGAGTGCGCACAAAACCAGGACAAATCACATTGGCTCTTACATTATGAGCCGCCCCTTCTTTAGCGACCACTTTACATAGGCCAAGTAAGCCATGTTTTGCGGTAACGTAAGGTGCTTTGAGTACGGAGGCTTCTTTGGAATGCACCGAACCCATGTAAATGATGCTACCGCCATTGCCTGCTGCATACATATGTCGGAGTGCTGCACGGGTCGTTAAAAAAGCACCATCTAAGTGGATAGATAATAATTTTTTCCAATCGGAGTAGGGAAGTTCATCAATCGAGTTAATAATTTGAATTCCAGCATTACTTACTAGAATATCAACACTGCCAAAGTGTTCGACTACGGCATCAACTCCTTTATTTACTTCATTTTCATCGGTGACATTCATGGCAACGGCCATAGCTTGTCCACCTTGGGATTTGATTTCTTCTGCGGCAAGGTTAGCTTGATCTAAATTAAGATCTGCAATAGCAATTTTTGCTCCTTCTTTTGCGTAAACTAACGCAATTTCCTTGCCTATACCACTGGCAGCACCCGTGATTATTGCAACCTTATTTTTTAAGCGCATGATTACAATCCTTGTAGTGTTTTCCGGTTAATCTCAAAAATTATTGAGAACAATCAAAAAATTAATCTTTTAGAGTATAGCAACGTAAATTTGATATTGCTGTATTTCCCTATATTTTTTTTCGGAAACGAGGTAAACCTGGAGTTAGGATCCAGGTTTTTAATAGTTGTAATTTAATGGATTAATAATAATAACCATGACGATAATAATGGCGGTTATAGTGGTTATAATAGGCGCGTCTGTCTTGATCTCGTCCAATAGCATTTCCTACTAAGGCACCAGCACCGGCTCCAATCACAGTTCCTACGGCGCTACCACCAGTTACTGCGTAACCTAAACCTGCGCCCGCAGCCCCCCCGACACCTGTGCCTATTTCAGTATTGGTACAACCTCCCAACATCAAGCTAGCTAGGCTAATTACACATAATGATGAGATGATTTTATTCATAGTAGACTCCCTTTTTTTATTTAGGTATTTTTTCTAAAGCGATGTTTCACTTTGGAATAAACAACCAACACGATATTCTTCATTATCAATATTAGTACAAAAATGACATTACGTGTCAAATAATTAATCATTATTGGTTTGTAATTAGCAGTTTTATCGTTGGGATTTTACTCTGACATAGGTTTTCCAGTAGTATTAGCTAATTAAAATAATAATAAGAAGAAGAGGACGCTATGTTCAGAGGAAGTATAGTGGCTTTAGTTACGCCAATGCAGGATGATCAAGTTGATGTACCTAGATTGCGCGAATTAGTAGAGTTCCATATTGCAATGGGAAGTCATGGTATTGTTGCCGCAGGCTCTACTGGCGAGGCAGGAACTTTATCGTATGAGGAAAAACTCTTAGTTATCAAAACAGTTATAGAGCAAGCTAAAGAGCGCATACCGGTAATTGCGGGCACAGCGATGAACGCAACGCGCGATTGCATCAAGTTGACTCAAGAAGCGATGGAGTGTGGTGCGCATGCTGCATTAATTATGACTCCTTCCTATATAAAACCAACTCAAGAAGGTTTATATCAACATTATTCTGCTATTGCTCAATCGGTAGCTATGCCGATTATTCTTTATAATGTTCCTGGACGTACCGCATGTGATTTATTACCAGAAACCGTTGCACGTCTTGCTAAGATTTCCAATATTATAGGTATTAAAGAGGCAACAGGCCAAATGACGCGTTTGCAGCAAATTCTGCGTCTTTCTGAGGGCCGTATCGATGTTTATAGTGGGGATGATGCTACTGCCGCTTCATGGATGTTAGCTGGAGCCAAAGGGAATATTTCAGTAACCGCTAACGTGGCGGCTAAGTTAATGGCAAAAATGTGTGACAGTGCCTTAGATGGTGATCATGCAGTTTGTTTACGCATGCATGAGCAGCTCATGCCATTGAATGATTTATTGTTTATTGAAACGAATCCTATTCCTGTTAAATGGGCCTTGTATAAAATGGGGTTAATTGCTAATGAAATTAGAATGCCTCTAATTCCATTGTCTGCAGAGCACCATGCTGCATTAGAACAGGTAATGATGCGTTTAGAATTGATTTAATTGGGGAATGTTGTGAAAAAGTTGAGTTTTATTGTTTGTAGTTTATTGGTACTTACTGCCTGTTCTGGACGTTATTCAAGTAATGGCGAAAGTCTATACTTAAAAAATAGGAATGGTGTTAATTTAGTAGTACCACCCCCATTAACAAAAGGAAATATTAGTGACTTTTATAATTTACCTCCACAAAATCAGGATGCAAAAGTTAGTATTGCGCCACCGAGGTAATAAGGGGTTATCATGACATCTGAGTCGGATGAATTACTCATAATACAAGAATTATCCAAGCGTATTGTTGATACGCAACGCAAGCTCCGGATTCTTGACAGTATTAAATGGGATGAAGGGATAAAAAAGGAGTTTTTTAAACACAAAGGACAGCAACTTCCCGCGGTGGATAAGGAATATTATGAAAAGAAACCACTGCCTTTCAATGTTCATGATAAACAAGAAGAGTTTCGTTTGATTCTACGAGACGCCCAAAATCAATTGGGACAGTACTCGACTGTGACGCGTTTGATTCGGCGTCAATGTGAAGAGTACAGTAGGGCATCTCAAATGCTTGCTGCACGAGGTACGCCTGCCTTTAGTGAGCTAGCCATGGAGCTTTATGGAAGCCCTAATGACGTGTTTTACGCAGGTGGCCCGCGCATGTCGCAAATGGGTACTTTGCTATTTGATGTGTTATCTGATTTAAACGTGCAATTGCAATCAGATGCAGATGTTAAGCATTATACTCCGCAACAAGCTCAGGAAATTTTGCAGGCTCGACTGGGTGCGTTTTTTGATAAGCATCCAGGGCGGGTAACCGTGATGGTAAGCGATGACATGGTTGCTGATGCGTCTGCTGGTGCGGATAGCATTAAACTGAGCCAGCAAGCCATGTTTAGCGAGCGTGATTTGCGTTATTTAGAGGTTCATGAGGGTTGGGTACATGTTGGTACTACCTTGAATGGTTCTATGCAACCGAATTGCTTTTTCCTCTCTAAGGGGTCTCCTTCCAGTAGTGTTATTCAGGAAGGGCTTGCAGTGATTACGGAGATTGTCACTTTTTCTTCCTATCCTGGACGTATGTTAAAAATCACGAACCGTGTTATTGCGCTGGATAAAGTGACTCAGGGGGCGAATTTCGTTGATATATATCGTTATTTTCTTGAGTGTGGTTTAACTCCTGACGACAGCTACAATCAAACCGTGCGAATTTTCCGCGGTAGCACGCCAACCGGTGGTCCTTTTACTAAAGATTTGTCTTATGCTAAAGGGTTTATTCTCATTTATAACTACATTCGCTTTGCAATAAGCCAGAAGCATGTGGATTCTATTCCATTACTTTTTACCGGCAAATTAGTTTTAGATGATCTGCCTTTATTGCGAGAATTAAAAGAACGCGACATTTTAACCAGCCCAGTTTATTTACCCCCACCGTTTAGAGATTTAGCCGCATTAAGTGCATGGATGAGTTTTTCATTGTATTTAAATCAATTCGATTTAAATGAAATACAAAAAAATTTCCGCTTTTTGCTAACCTAGCACCGGATAAGAAAAAACAAAGATACAAGCCCGTATTAGACACAGTAGTAATACGGGCATATCGATTAGGGTTGGAAACTGTTTTGACTATCCTGCACCGCATCAAGAGCTTTACTCTCTATCTTAGCAAAAAATCGATGATTAGCTGTAGCCGCATTACTAATCATTCCAGATTGTACCGCTGTAGTAGTCGCTAAATGAGGATGCTCATCTATTAACTCTTTACCATGCTTCATAATGAAACTATCTTGCGAGCGTTCGATTTCCGCCAAAAAAGACTTCGCCTTTTGCTGATCTTCTGGTCTTTTAGATTCAGCTAAAAACTTACAGGCCGCAAGCATGGCATTAGTACATCCTAGCTCCGCTGACTTGATAATCATATTTTTATGCTGAGATGACTTTTCAGGAAAAACATGAGCTAAATGATAAAGCGCCAAAGGATTCTTTTTAGCTAACTCTTGCATGTATGGCAAGTATTTAACTACTTTTTGCTTCAAATAAGGATCTTCAGGTGATTGCTGTAATTGGCTAACCAATGCAGCAAAATCACCACTTGAAACGTATTTATTTGCCATAATCATAACCTATCCACAAAATAACATAGAGCTAGAATAGGTGACTCAAATTAAGGCAATGTTAAGTTAAGACTACTTTACACTTTTTTTACGAATTATGCCTTTTTATCGTTAACTTTGTTAAATTTCGAGTCACAAAATACCCAGCCTAAGTGAAAGAGCATGTGCGAAATAATGGAGCAAACTAATCCATATTGCCAAAATACATAACCAAATATAACTGACTGTGAGGCGCTAAGTAGAGTATAGGAATACATAAATTTTCGGCTCGAACTACATCCTGCCGCTAGATAGGCTGGAATTTGTCCTGCGGAGAAAATTAAGGCACTGACTATAATCGAGATCCAGATTATTAAGTTCGTGGTATGTTGCATAAAAATAATAGCGAAAAAAACTGCTAAATTCATGAGTCCCCAACGACCAATAATCTCCTCAACTACACCACCATAAAGAACGCAGCCATCAAGTCCAAGCGCTATTCGCAAATTACGCATTATTTGCAGGCTTTTCTCATCGATTAGGCGTTTGGCTAATCGATGGTAAAGGGCCAAAAAAACGACCAAGCTTAAAAGCGCATAGCCAACAGCAGGTAAAAATATGGGAAAGAGAATACCTATGCCAGCTTTACCATGTAACATGTCATCAAGGTATGCCGCACGTAAACCGGTATTTTGCGAAAGAATCGCCCCAGCAAGACATAAAATAAAGACTAGAACTAAGGTTTGCACAATGGCAAAACGGCCAATACGTTTTTTTAATTCCTCGGAATTTTCAGGTAGTAAAAAATAAATCAGGCGTTTAATGGCAATAAGTACGCCTGGGATTGAAAGACAAAACAAAACCGTAACTAGGGGCCAATCGATTATCATTTTTTATCCTTAAAAAGCTATTTCTATATCTATTGTTTTAGCAAAACCGTATAAAAGAATCCATCCATACCCTGTTCTCCGGGTAATATTTGTTGTCCATGGCCTGTTGCATGTCCCCAGTGCCAGTCTCCACGGCTCGCTTTGCAGTCCTGAGTTTTAGAAACAAAATTAGCTACTTGCTGTTCATTTTCAACGGCCATTATGGAACAGGTTGCATAAACCAGCAAGCCACCTTGCGCGAGCAGAGGCCATAATGCATGCAACATGTTTTGTTGGGTTATACTGACCGCGGTAATTTCTTCTGCGGTTCGTAACAATTTGATGTCTGAATGACGACGGATCACCCCAGTCGCAGAGCAGGGAGCATCTAATAATATACGATCGAACAATTGACCATCCCACCACGCTGTTGGTGTTGACGCATCGCCTTGCAACAAGGTTGCATTTAGCTTAAGACGATTTAAATTTTCTTTTACTCGTTCCAATCGCTTCGCATCAACATCCAAAGCAACACAAACCGCTAAATTGGGTTCTGTCTCAAGAATATGGCAGGTTTTTCCTCCAGGAGCACAGCAGGCATCGAGCACTCGCAGCCCTGGTTTTAAAGACAATAATGATGCAGCTAATTGTGCTGCACCATCTTGCACTGAAATACTGCCTTCGGCAAAGCCTGGCAGTTGGCGTACATCACAAGGATCATTAAGTGTAATACCTTCCGTTGCGACAGCGTGCGCTTGTGCTCCAATGCCAGCCTTCTCCAATGCATGCAGGTATTCCTCACGCGAGTTTTTTTGCACATTAATACGTAAGGTCATCGGCGGATGCATGTCATTGGCTTGAGCAATTTC
This sequence comes from Legionella sp., assembly GCF_965140895.1. Classification (GTDB taxonomy): domain Bacteria; phylum Pseudomonadota; class Gammaproteobacteria; order Legionellales; family Legionellaceae; genus Legionella. The sequence goes on from NZ_CBCSKT010000057.1 coordinate 53,301, forward strand.
TTGCCAATGTTCAGGCCAATCCGTTTTAAGACGCTTTAACAGCCATTCGGGTTGGCCATAAAGGAATAAAGGATCCTTTTTAAGTTTTTCCAATAGCTCTTGTTGTTGGCGACAGAAATTACGTAATACCGCATTGACTAAACCTTTAGCCCAGGGCTTCTTTATTTTTTCTAACAAGGCTACGGTCTCTTTAACTACGGCATAATCGGGTTGGTTCATGTAATGCAGTTGATACAGACCAATTAACAAGGCAACCCAGATCTCGATTTCTTTCGGTTTTTTCGCCACTAAGCAATTGGCTATGGCTTGCAAGCGATAATAATGACGGCAGAAACCAAAACAGATTTCTTTTGTCATTGGAGATACTTCTGCAGCAGAGGGCATAAGTTGTGATAAAGAAGACTTATCAACCAAGAGCGTAGTTAAAATTTTTAAAGCGTGCAGTCGTTCGTTTTTATTCATGAATAATGATTCACAGACTTAGATGAATTAATAAGCTCCTCTGAGTTTAATACTCAGAGGAAAAGACTAAACCGACGTGTAACGGTGATTTAGAGGAATTTAAGCAATCAGCAACCGTAATTACTTTACCGCCGGGTAGTTGTATTTTCTCAACAAGCAATCCTTGATGGGCTGTGGCAACCAGCATGCCTTTTTTATCAAGGCGTACCACGGTTCCAGGAGCTTGGCTTAAATCCATATCAACAATTTGGGCTTGATGAATGCGTAATACCGCTTCATTTAAAAGGGTATATGCAACAGGCCAGGGATTAAAGGCGCGGATTTGGCAATCAATTTCTTTTGCACTGCGCTGCCAAATAATCAAGGCATCTTCTTTGTTAATTTTTCCTGCATAGGTCGCTAAAGAACCATCCTGTTCTTCAGGTTTCACCGTATTATTGGCTAACTCTTCTATCGTTTGCAGTAAAGGCTGTGCAGAAATCACAGCTAATTTATCATGCAATGTGGTTGCAGTATCCGTATCAGTGATTGGACAACTCACTTTACGCAGCATATCTCCAGTGTCCATTCCTACATCCATTTGCATAATGGTTACTCCTGATTCAGAGTCACCATGCAAAATAGCATGTTGAATTGGAGATGCTCCACGCCAGTAGGGCAGTAATGAAGCATGCACGTTAACGCAACCTAAGCGTGGAATTTCCAATACGGCTTTCGGCAGAATCAAACCATAGGCAATAACAATCAATAAATCTGGTTTCAATGCGGCTAATTCGGCAATGGCTTCCGGGTTTTTAAAATTAAGTGGTTGATAAACAGGTATATTGCGTGCTAAAGCCCATTCTTTCACAGCGGATGCCTGCAATTTACGACCACGGCCCGCAGGACGGTCCGGTTGGGTGTAAATTGCCTGGATCTCGTGTGTTGATTGAGCTAATGCGTCAAGACAAGGCAAACCAAAAGCTGGGGTCCCAGCGAAAACAATCTTTAAACTCATGATTTACGCGCATTGTGGCGTTTGAATTTATCTAATTTTTTTCGTGCCATCGCTTTTTTCAGCGGAGACAAGAGGTCGATAAATAACTTACCATTCATGTGATCAATTTCATGCTGCAAGCATTCCGCCAGCAAGCCATCCGCTTGGATTTCAAAAGACTGACCGTGGCGGTCTAGCGCGCTAACAGTGACTTTTTCTGCACGAATCACGGTATCATAAGCACCAGGAACAGACAGGCATCCTTCATCAAATTTCTTTTCGCCTTCAGAGGCGATGATTTCTGGATTGATAATAACGATTTGATTCTTTTTATCACCTTCCACATCGATTACAGACAGGCGTAGACCCATACCAATTTGTACGGCAGCCAGTCCTACTCCACGTGCATCATACATTGTATCAAACATGTCATCGATGAGCGTTTGTAATTTGTCATCAAAGGTGATGACAGGTTTTGAGGCCTCTCTCAAACAAGGATCGGGCAAATAACGGATTTTGTGAATAGCCATTGTTAATCTGGTTCTCTGCGTAAAATTTGTGATATTATCCTTGATCTAGCGTAATGCTGCAAGATCCAACAATGTACAAAGGACTGACTTCAATGAATAACTTACCCTATTTTCTTGCTTTAAACCGTATGGATAAAGTAGGTCCGCGTACTGTAGCTAAATTGTGCAAACGCTGGCCAGATTTGCACCAAATGTTCCAACTCTCTGCTTTAGAGCTTGAACAGGCAGATTTACCGCCCTTGTTAGCCCAAAAAATTTCCAGTTTTGATATGGAGCGGATCCAAGCAGATTTGCATTGGCTCAATGCAGAGGAAGATCATCATTTATTAACTTGGGATTCACCAGATTATCCCGCTTTACTAAAAGAAATTTCTGACCCGCCTATGGTCTTATATGCCAAAGGACAATTATCCGCCTTTTTACAACCACAATTAGCCATCATTGGTAGTCGTAATCCATCGGTATCTGGAATTGATAATTCCTATGCTTTTGCCAAAGCAATCGCAGCCCAAGGAGTGACTATTGTAAGTGGTTTGGCTTTAGGTATTGATGCTCAGGCTCATTCCGGATGTTTGGATGCTGGAGGCCAAACAATTGCGGTAATGGGGACAGGAATTGATTGTATTTACCCCCATCGGCATACAAAACTTGCAGAACAAATCACCAAAAATGGCTTGATTTTAAGTGAATTTCCATTAAAAAGCCCGCCAACCTCTGGACATTTTCCGCGCAGAAATCGTATAATAAGTGGATTGTCATTGTGCATATTGGTTATTGAGGCTGCAATTCGGAGTGGATCTTTGATTACTGCGCGCATGGCGTTAGAGCAAAATAGGGACGTTTTGGCAATACCTGGATCCATACATAATCCATTGGCTCGTGGTTGTCATCATTTGCTGCAACAGGGTGCAAAATTGGTTACTTCAGTTACAGATGTTTTTGATGAGCTCAGAATAGAGCCACAATACATTATTGATAAACCTGTTTTTCCTCTTGCCAGTGAGAATGAAAACCTAGTAAAGTTCATTGGCTTTGAAATGACGACTGTAGATCAGATCATTGTGCGTAGTGGATACACCGTTGAGCAAGTGATGTCCGAACTTGCAGAATTAGAATTAAAAGGGGCTGTTGGTGCAGTACCCGGAGGCTATATGAGGTGTGAGTATGAAAGATAACTTATTTGAAATGTTGCTAAATCTATTTGAAACAAGTTTAACGCAGCTGCAAAAAAGTCAAAAGTCCGCAGATGCTGAAGCAGCAGAACAAATGAATGAAGAAGACACTGCTGATGAGCAAGTAGTTCATGTTCGACCACAGCAACAAACGTCAACTCGAGTATTTACTTATGATGAACAAATGAAGTTGACTAAAGCAAGTTATCAATTTTTGATGCGCATGAAATTATGGGGTGTGATTAATGCAGAATCATTTGAAACCATTATGAATCAATTTCAGTTTTCTGATTCACGCATTGTGACTCTGGAAGAAACTAAATGGACTATTAAAAATGTACTCTCTGAAAATTTAAATGAAGAAGAATTAACCTTCCTTGATTTAGTACTTTATCAAACAGAAGAAGAATTAACATTGCATTAGTTCTAATCATCAGCTATAACACCACAATACCGTTGCCCGGTTTGCATACTGGGCATATATCCAAGATATTCCAAAATATGATGCTTGATTTTTATAGGCGCAAAAACTAAGTTACTAGAACAAATAGCTTTTTTGAATATCTTGAACATATTATTACTATTTGAATAATCTATCGAAAAGGAAAAGGTTAACTTTACTATGAGTAAACACTTGGTGATCGTGGAGTCACCCGCTAAAGCTAAAACAATTCAAAAGTACCTGGGGGATGACTATGAAGTTCTTGCTTCCTACGGCCATGTCCGTGATTTACCTGCCCGTAAAGGTTCTGTGAACCCTGATCATCAATTTTCCATGACTTATGTGCCATTGGAAAAGAATGCACGGCATATTGAAACCATTGCTAAGACTTTAAAAAAGTCAGACTCATTATTACTCGCAACTGACCCTGATCGTGAAGGCGAAGCCATTTCCTGGCATATTTATGAGTTGATGAAAGAAAAGAACTTAGTTAAAGACAAACAAGTTCATCGCATTTTCTTCAATGAAATTACGAAGTCGGCGGTTGAAGAAGCAATCAATAACCCACGTACTATTTCTATGGACTTGGTTAATGCACAACAAGCTCGTCGCGCTTTAGATTATTTAGTGGGCTTCAACTTGTCACCTCTTTTATGGAAAAAGGTACGTAGAGGATTGTCGGCTGGGCGTGTCCAAAGCCCCGCATTGCGACTTATTGTTGAAAGAGAAGAAGAAATTGAGCGTTTTGTTTCTCAGGAATATTGGAAGATTTTGGCTGAATGTCTTCATGAAAAACTGCCTTTTGAAGCACGGCTAACGCACTATAAGAATGAAAAACTGCAACAATTTACGGTAGTTAACCAAGAGAATGCTCACCAGATCAGAGAAGATTTGATTAAGCAAGCTCAAGGGGCATTAACCGTGACCCAAATTGAGAAGAAGCAACGTAAACGCAAACCTTCCCCCCCATTTATCACCTCAACCTTACAACAGGAAGCCGCACGTAAATTGGGATTTACCGCTCGTAAATCAATGATGGTTGCGCAACAGTTGTATGAGGGTATTGATATTGGTACAGGTACCGTGGGTTTGATCACTTATATGCGTACTGACTCGGTGAACCTGGCTGTTGAGGCTGTGGATGAAATACGCCAATACATCGGTGAACGTTATGGTGCTGATAATTGTCCTGCAACTCCCAGGCTATATAAAACAAAATCGAAAAATGCCCAAGAGGCGCATGAAGCCATTCGACCTACCTCAATTAAACGCAGCCCAGAAATGGTGCAGTCGGCTTTGACTGCAGATCAATTCAAGCTTTACAGTTTAATTTGGAAGCGTACCATTGCTTGCCAAATGGCTGATGCCTTAATGGATACCGTTGCTGTTGATTTAAGTTGTGGCGAAGGCAATGTATTTAGAGCCAATGGTTCTATCGTTACCTTCCCAGGATTCCTTGCAGTGTATGAAGAGGGACGTGATGATTCCAAGGATGATGAAAATGATGGTTCTTTATTACCTATACTTGCTATGGGTGAAAAAGTAGGCATTAAAGACATCCAGGCAAATCAGCATTTCACAGAACCACCACCAAGATATTCTGAGGCAACTATAGTAAAAGCTCTTGAAGAGTATGATATTGGTCGTCCTTCTACCTATGCTTCGATTATTCATACCTTACAACAACGAGAATATGTAATTGTAGATAAAAAGAGATTCTTCCCAACCGATGTTGGTCGTATTGTGAATCGTTTTTTAACTAGCTATTTTACTCGTTATGTAGATTATAAGTTTACTGCACATTTGGAAGATACCTTAGATGCGGTTGCACGTGGTGAGAAAGAATGGATTCCAGTTTTAGAAGAGTTCTGGCAGCCTTTCCTGCAACAAATTCAAACTACGGATGAGCAAGTACAACGTAAAGACGTAACTACGGAAGTGCTTGAAGAAAAATGCCCTAAATGCGCTAAGCCGCTATCAATCAGACTGGGCAAGCGAGGACGTTTTATTGGTTGCACCGGTTATCCTGAATGTGATTACACGCAAGATCTTGCTGGGCAAGACAATGAAAAAAACGAGCCAGAAGTAGTTGAAGGCCGCGCATGCCCGCTTTGCTCCAGTGCCTTACACATTAAAGCAGGGAAATATGGTCGTTTTATTGGCTGCAGTAATTACCCACAATGCAAGCACATGGAGCCTTTAGAGAAACCTGCGGATACCGGTGTTGAATGTCCTAAATGTCATGAAGCAAAAATATTGCAACGTAAATCAAGAAAAGGAAAAATTTTCTATTCTTGTGGCAATTATCCCAAATGTGACTACGCATTATGGAATGAACCCCTCGCGCAACCTTGTCCGAAGTGTTCATGGCCTATATTAACCGTGAAAGAAAGTAAACGATTTGGTCGTCAAATCCTATGTCCACAAGAAGGGTGCGGTTATTCAAGCAAAGAAGAGTAAAATCGAGGGAAGGGTCCCTTAACAAATTACTCTATCGAATCGAATTACCGCGGTCAAGCAGCGGTAATTCGATTCTCCGTCATTAGTTGCAAGCGCTAGTAATTCCACACCACCAACAAATTAAATCTATCATCTTAATAGTATCTTAAGCATTTTAAGCTAATATTTTCATCAATGAGCTTATATAAGTAAAGGAAACCTATGCCAGTTATTGTTCCAGTAAGAGAAGATGAAGCTATTCAATACACCACTGGCCAAACCAAATACTACAAGTTAAAACCTCATTATGATTCGCAACTTGCTGACCCATCAGAACCGGCTTATCGAGAAATAAGTTTCGAACCGGAAGAGCCAGTTATCTTATGTGCAGAAACAATACATCATTGCCATACAGTCATAATTAAAGATAATGCATATAATAACTACTTCATGTTGCATGTTTCGCCACAATCATTACGAAAGCCTTACGATTCAAAAAAATCATCATTAACTATTGATTTAGGGTATTTTGGCATATTTGGCAGCGAAGAGACTTTATTCACGAACTTACGCAAACCCGCCTACATTGACCTGAACCCTAATTACTATAAAGATATTGCGCTTGGCACTCATGAGGATTCTCAATTAGATGTCATTATTGTAGTGAATAGCCAGCATTGGAATGAGCATCTCGTTCAAACAGACATTCTAAAAATTTTAAAAGAGAGAATTCGTGGCACAATTAATAATACCAATATTATAATCAATCACGCATTAGAACATGCCTATTATTACAATGTTGAATTTAATACTCAAACTGAAGGACTAACCGTTCGGTCAAGAAATGGTTGGTATAGTGAACCTTATAATAATGCGTTTACCAATAACGAGCATTGCTTGATTACCCAACAATTGTCGAAAGAGAGGCAGTTCGAACTTAGAACATCGATATTGGCATTCTTATCCAAAGTGAACTCTACACATGATTCTCTATTTAATGTACTTGCTAGCGATATCACCATCGATCAATTAGTTCTAGACCCACCAACGAAAATGGTTTTATTTCGGAAACGAAATAGTGAGACGCTTAGTATTTTAATTAATGAACTCGAGACGCATCTTCAACAAGCAATTACGCCAGTATTAGATTTGGAGAGTCCACTATTATATAAAGTCTATCAGTGCTTGGGTTTATTGTATGCAATATTGGGAAATTATGAGTGCACAGCGTTTTATTTTGCACAGGTAAGTGATTATGCAGGGAATATGCATAGAGCTGAATACGATCATGATAAATTTACCTATAGTATTTTCTGTGGGGCTGCCTTTGAATCTATTGGCAACCTGCTCCAAGCATATAAATATTATAAATGTACATATTATGAGAAGTCTGTTGATGAAGAACATAGTATAGATGAGATTGATACCAAAATAAGATTGGCGCGGGTCGCAGCCCAAATATGTGGCAAAGAGATAGAAGCCCTGGAATATGCAATTAAAGCAAAGCATGCGCTTCAGCTATTAATCAGTGAAGTGCAAAATGATGATTCGCCTGATAAAGAAGAGTTAATCCTTATGTTGGATAGAAGACTCACTGCATGCCAAATGCAAATCGATATTTTAGAAAGTTATTTACTGGCACATCATGAAAATAACACTCTATCACATATAGAATATGAGGAGCATTTTGCACCGTTAGCTAAGATTTAATCTTGTTTTGCGCTGTATTTTTTCTCTTTGAAATAAAAAGATACAGTAAATCATTAATTCCCACTTTTTTTAAAAAAAGTGTTTGACAATATTCGCAAAGTGCGTAGAATGGTCGGTCCAAGCTGCGGATGTTCATTAAAAACTTAGAAGACAAACTGTGTGGGCACTTTGAAATAACTTGAGTGCTTGTGACTAGATAAAAGAAGTAAAGAGACGTTAGTGAAAACTGACGACAGGAATTGAACTGAAGAGTTTGATCCTGGCTCAGATTGAACGCTGG
>NZ_CBCSKT010000058.1:0-19800 GCF_965140895.1 Legionella sp.
AAAACATTTAAAACGGCACTTCTGGAAGGGTCCTTAACTCAGAACGACCACTTTTGGGGGTTCTTCCACAGGACCCCATATACCTATGTTATTAGCAATACAGGAAGTAAGGTTTTAAATAGTCTGGCTTTGATTGATACGCCGCTGGGTACAATTCGCTGTCCCGGCATATCTTTAAATGCGGGAAGTAGTATGACATGTACTGCGCGTTATCTTACTGTTTTCGGGGATATGAAGCATGGTCAGATTACCAATACCGCGGTAGTGACCGCACTAGCGCCCAATGGTTTTAGCGTGCAAGCCCAAGCCAGTGTCACTATTACCTTGGATGAGGAGTTTATTCGGCAAGAAACCAAGGAGGCTATCAACGGGTTCCTTAACGCGCGTGCGCAGTTAGTTTTTACCAGTGGACCAGCGCGTCATCGCCTTATTAATCGTTTGAAACCACGCTCTCAAAATTGTAATGGTCAATCTAAGATTAATTTCACACCTGGCAATGATAAAATAGCCTTGCATGCTAGTACTAGCCTTAATGAATTATGCACTCCTGAACGTCAGTGGGATGTTTGGGCAGAAGCTTCAGGACTTTATTATCAGCAAAATAAAGCCAGCATTAAGCGTCATGGCGACTTTGGAATTGGCTACTTAGGAGCGGATTACTTAGTGAATCCTTCTGTGGTATTAGGCGCGTTAGCTGAGGGGGATGTGCTCCGTCAGAATCACTCCTCTGGAGTGCTCGATGCGTATGGCCAAGGTTGGATGTTTGGACCTTATCTCAGTGCGCGTTTGCTGTCGGATATTTATTTACACACCCGTGCGGCGTGGGGAGGGACTAGCAACACCATGAATGTATTTGGTTTATACCAGGATTCATTTAAAACCAGACGTGGTTTTTATAATGCCGAGCTTGTTGGCGATTGGCACTATCAAACATGGTCTCTTTCTCCGACTGTCGGATTAAGTTATTATCATGAATTCCAACCCCAATTCATGAATGCGCTGGCCATTATTATTCCCAAGCAGCAGATTAATTTGGGCGAGGTGAATGCTGGCCCCGATTTTTCTTACCAATTTTCAACCGCACAAAATCATAATGTGACCTTGCGTTTATCTCTGCAAGCCTTGTATCATTTTGCTTATCAGGACGAGGAGCAATGCTTAATCAATCCTTGGGCTGGAAGGATTAAATTAGGTGCCGATTTAAGATTACATTCAGGCCTTACCATCTCGCCTATGGCCACTTATGAGGGGCTAGGAACTAATGCCTATCAGGCTGTGGGTGGGCAAATACAAATGCATATGCCTTGGGATTAATCGAGAATACCCTACCAGAATCCGCAAAGCTAGGCTGGCTTTGCGGATGCAACAGCGCATTGATTACCTTATTCGGCTCCAATGTACTGAACCATCCCACCCACTGAGGCATATTAGGGTTTTATATGAATTTCGCCGAAGGATAGTAAAAGGCTCCAATAACAGGAAATTCTTAAGCTTTAATCCGGCGATTTGCAAAGAGGCTAAGAAAGAGATCTGCAAAACGATAAGAAGAACAGGTATTCGCAGTCGAAGTGAATTAAGTTTGCAGGAGGTCGCAGATAGGCTAAATCCGATGCTCTACGGATGGATTAATTACTACGGAAAATATAACAAATCGGCATTAAAACCTGTCATGCGACAAATAAATTTCACACTAATTAAGTGGAGCATGAATAAATACAAGGCTTACAGATTCAGTAAGGCAAAAGCAACTCAATTGATGATCGAGACTTTTGAAAAGCAACCTTGGCTATTTGCTCATTGGAAACAGGGAGTCAGTGGTTCATTTGTCTGATGGAAGCCGGATGAAGCGAGAGTTTCACGTCCGGTTTTGCGTTCAGGAAAGGCTGGCGCGTTCAGTAGGGGATAAACCTACCAGGGAAAAAGTTAGAACCCTGTAGCTCGGGTAGCAACATGGCGGGAGACCAAGATGTTGAAGCCTACCGACAACATTATCTAAAGGATAATGGCGAGTTACCAGGCTGCAGCGAAAGCAAACACATAGGTGGCCTCGAAAGTGCGTAGTCCCGAAGGTCGAGCTTGCAACCGTAAAGCGAAGACAGCATGTGTAGTTGAAATCTGACTGATACAACTACATCACTTCGGCGGGGTGGTAGTGGTGGCATGGTAATGAGGACACGTATAAGCAACTGGAGAAGCCCGTCTCGCCCCAGAGAGAAATCCTCTGGAGCAAGGTAGATTTTATAACTGGCAAACCAGGAAGTGAATCGAAGGCGAGCGGGTGGCGGACGGGTGTGTAGTAGCGATGAAACGAGGTAACGCTCGTGGAGCAAAGGCACCCTGCTAGTAACATTCTCTAACAACAAGGGAGGCAAAGGTGACAATGACAAAAACACCTGGCAATTTGCAAGACCTGAGAAGGAAGATATATATCAAAGCGAAGGCGGAACCGTCTTGGCGATTTTGGGGCATTTACATTCACGTATGTAAAATAGAAACACTCCGAGAAGCTTACCTACTTGCGAAGCGAAATAATGGCGCACCTGGAACTGATGGAGTGACATTTGATGCAACCGAGATGGAAGGCAGGGAAGAGTTCCTTACTAAGATACATCAGGAATTAATAACAAAAACTTACTACCCAAATAGAAGTAGACAAAAGGCGATACCGAAGGCTGGGGGCAAGACCAGGACTTTAAGTATTCCATGTATACGAGACCGAGTAGTGCAAGGAGCACTCAAGTTGATTCTCGAGCCCATATTCGATGCGGATTTTCAAAAAGGATCATACGGATATCGCCCCAAACGGACGGCGCATGAAGCAGTTGAGAGGGTAACGGAAGCCGCGATCAAAGGAAAGATGATAGTGATTGATGTTGATCTCAAAGCTTACTTTGACACGGTGGTGCACTCGATCTTATTAGAGAAAGTCGCAGCCAGGGTGGATGACAAAGACGTCATGCATCTACTGAAATTAATCCTCAAAACCAGTGGAAAGCTCGGCATACCTCAGGGCGGCCCTTTGTCACCATTGGCTAGTAACATCTATCTGAATGAGATAGACAAAATGCTAGAAAAGGCGAAAAAGGTAACCAGTGGTGACGGATATCAGCACGTAGAATATGCAAGATGGGCGGACGATATCGTAATACTGATCGATGATCACCCAAAATGGCACTGGCTAAGAAAAGCGGTGCACAAAAGGCTTCGAGAAGAATTAGTGAAACTGAAGGTTGAGCTAAACAACGAGAAAACAAAGACAGTCAATCTAAAGAAAGGAGAAACGTTTAGTTTCTTGGGTTTTGATTTTCGAAGAGGAAAAACAAAACAAGGAAAATGGGGAATCCAGAAAACGCCAAAAATGATGGCGCGAACTAATCTCTTACGGAAACTAAAAGAAATATTCCGCAGACATCTGTCACAACCGATCGACCGCGTTATATATCTAATTAATCCGATTTTAAGAGGTTGGGTGAACTACTTTAGAGTTGGAAATACAAGTCGATGTTTTACTTATGTTAAGGACTGGGTAGAAAAGAAGGTTAGGCGTAATTTAATGCGTGCCAGAAAATTGGGAGGCTTCGGCTGGGAAAGGTGGAGTAGAGAATGGATGTATCAAAAACTAGGGCTATTCTCAGACTATCAAATACGATACTACGTTCCGAAAGTGTCACCAGTCAGATAGGTCACATAAGCTTGATACGAAGGTACTAGGAAAGCGTAGTGCGGGAAAACCGCATGCTGCGTTTGACGTGGCGGGAGCTGGAAACGGGAAGATAATATTCACCGCACCAGTTCTCGACCCTACTTGCGAGCAGCTGAGGGGGAAGTTCCTTTGGCTGACTCACCGGCGGTATTATTTCACCAACACTTGCGGTGATAGCTCTCTCAGGGCTTGAAACTAAATTAGTCAGCACAAGGAAAAGACAGCGGGATAAGGAAAAGATTCACATGATCACTTATGCCGATGATTTTATAGTAACTGCTGCAAGTGAGCAATATCTAAAGGACAAGGTAATACCGACCTTAATAGCGTCACTAAAAGAAGTCGGCTTGGAGTTATCCATTGAGAAAAGCAAAATAACCAAAATAGAAGACGGATTCAATTTTCTTGGATTCAATGTCCGGAAATATTCGTGTGGGAAACTATTAATCAAGCCATCCAAGGCAAGTATTAAAACGTTTCTCGAAGACTTCAGGACGGGGTCTTTGTAAATGTTACGTTTCCAAATTTAAAGCGACTCTAGCTTTCATGCTATAGGTATGCCCTTTGTTTTGATTATTCTATCAAATAAGATTTATTAAAATAATTTAATTAACATGTCATTAAGAGCATATGTATTTGACGAAATATGCATTTAATGACATAATGTACTCATGAACTGGAAAATTATATTTCAAGAAGATTTTGATTCGGAATTCGATGAGCTTAGCGAGATAGTTCAAAACGAATGCTTCGCACATTTGAAAGTTTTAGAAAAATTTGGACCAGAGTTAGGTCGTCCTCATGTAGATACCTTAAAAGGCTCTAAGCATTCTAATATGAAAGAACTTAGGTTTAATGCTAATAATGGTGTATGGAGGCTGGCATTTGCGTTTGACCCTATCCGTCAAGGAATTTTGCTTATTTGCGGTGATAAATCAGGTGGGAGCGAAAAGCGTTTTTATAAAGAGTTGATTAGAAAAGCTGATCAGAGGTTTGATAAGCATTTATCGAGCATAAAGAAGTGAGGTGAATTATGGCTAGATCGCTTAATGATAAAATGAATTCTCTATCCGAGGAGAGAAAAAATATAATCCAAGATAGAGTTAATCAATTAATTGCTGAGGAAATGACTTTGAGAGATTTGCGTTTAGCTCTTGAGAAGACTCAGCAAGATATTGGTGAAATTTTACATATGAAACAAGACGGAGTATCTAGGCTAGAGAAGCGATCAGATATGTTAATTTCAACTCTAGGCAAATATATTTCAGCAATGGGGGGATCATTAAAATTGATGGCCGAGTTTCCTGATAGAGCTCCTGTGGAAATTCATGGTATTTCAAATATTAAATCTCATTAATCGGATGCTAATTTAAAATCATTTGAGATTTCTTCTCAGTCTCTCATGCCACAACCAGTAATTACGACGATGGCAATATCTTAGCATTAAATGGTTGCTTCGAAAGCCATATCGGCTGTGGGGATACGGGCATAAATATCTATACTACTGCGATATAAAACGCGATCGCGCTCGAGGCCTAATGTGTACGTAGCCCCTATTTTCGGACAACATTAGTTCCCATTTCAAAATAGAGTAAATGAGCCGCTTGCTCTTCGATGCTGGGATACAGATATTCGCCACCAAAGCTTTGAACAATAGAACTTAAAATTCCAATAAAGCGCTCATCCTTAGAGCTACCAAATAAAACAGAGGCTTCTTTTTGCTCTATAAGAGTTTCTCTCAAACGGCCAATTGCCTCAACGGCTTCCTGCGGTTTAATCACATCAATTACCCGTTCATTTAATCCGCCTTTTGGGAAATTACCTGTATCATACTGGTTTAATAAGACAAAGCTATGAGTGTACTGCGTTAACACCGATAAAAGGCCACTTGCTTCAGAATATCCCAGCGCTTCAAGTGGTACTTTTTGAAACAATGCTACGGTCTCTTTTAGTCGATTGATTTGCTCTTTGTGTTGGTGCAATTGGGATTCATTCAAAGCATACCCTTGTACTAAATACTCCTTGAGTACTTTACTAGCCCAAACTCTAAATTGCGTTCCTTGCTTTGAATTCACCCGGTATCCGACAGAAATAATAGCATCCAGATTATAATGTCTGACTTTACGCTTGACTCTCCTTGTTCCTTCAAAACGAACTACCGAGTAATCCTCGGAGGTTGCCGTATCTGACAGTTCTCTTTCGGCATAGACATTCTTTAAATGCAGTCCAATATTATCAGTGGATGTTCCAAATAATTCAGCCATCTGTTTCTGACTCAGCCAAATGGTTTCAGATTCAAGTCGCACCTCTATTTGAAAGCTGCCATCTTCAGCTTGATAGATAAGAGCCTGTTTTTGATTCATGATGGTACCATTAGCGCTCATGTCCCTATTCATTTAAATATCCTCAAAATGGTAGGTGCCATAAATTTGAATGAGGGATAGTTGAAAAAAGAAATAGGGGTTCGTTGAACTGGATGGTATTGAGAAATCTGACGGTGCTCAAGGTTGGAGTAAGGAAAGGTTTTAACATGAGCAAAATAAATGTTATTTAATAGTTTAAGGCGCTCAATTGGAAGAATTTCGGGAACTGTTCGCTGTATTTTTTGGAGGTAGTGTTCTAAATTAATTTTTTTCATGGTTCATCCCTTATCCAATATTAATAGTTCTGTAACTTGCGGTTGTACTTATAAATGCTCTAAGGGCAGGGCTGTTGTTTCACAGATGTTTCTTAAAATAAAACTAGAGTGCACACTACTAACACAATTAATACGAGTCAACTGTTCTAACAAAAAAGCTTGATAAGCATTTAAATCGGGTACTATTACTTTCAACAAATAATCAGCGGACTGCCCAGTAATCAAATAACATTGTACCACCTCAGGAATAAAACGAATATGTTCCTCAAATTGCGCCATTACAGCAGGCTGATGGCTGTTTAGGCCAACTAAGATAATCACCGTTAGGTTTAATCCTAGCTTTTCAGGCTCAAGTAGCGCAACTTGTTTTTTAATATAGCCATGATCCATGAGTAAGTTAACACGGCGAAGACAGGAGGATGGTGATAGAGCCACACGCTCAGAGAGCTCTTGATTGCTAATTTGACAATCTTCTTGCAGGATTTCAAGGATCTTTTTATCAATTCGGTCTAATGTCATTTTATTTTAATAAGTATCATGATCATTATTTCATAATAGCATTTTCTTTCGTTTTCTTACGTAAAAATGAAATTTTAATTCAAATTTAATCGTTTTATATTAATTTTTGAAAAAAAATTTCAATCCAAATGCGATAAAATATCTGTTGCTCACAGAGTGGGCAAGATGTGTTTTAGGTTGCTTTATTTTGAGGATGCTTATGTCTGTTTCACGCGTTGTCGCCTGGTTTGTTTGGATTATTGTTTCGATATTTTATGCCTATCAATATATATTAAGAGTGATGCCAAGTATCATGCTTAATGATATTACCTCACAGTTTCATATTAATGCGACAGAGTTTGGTCAATTCTCTGGTGTTTATTACCTTGGTTATTCCTTGCTGCATTTACCTATAGGGATTATGTTGGACCGTTTTGGGCCACGCAAAGTAATGACCGGCTGTATCTTATTGACTGTCATTGGATTATTACCGATTATTTTTGCAGAAAATTGGGCTTATCCATTAATTGGCAGGGCGTTAATTGGCGTTGGCTCTTCAGCAGCAATCTTGGGTGTTTTTAAAATAATTCGCATGACATTTAATGAGCGTCTTTTCCCACGTATGCTAAGTTTATCCGTGATGATAGGACTTCTTGGCGCAATTTATGGTGGTGGTCCCGTAAGCTATTTGTGCCAATGGTTAGGCTATCAACAAGTAGTTGAGATCTTTATTGTAATGGGGCTGGTTTTGGCTTTAATTACTTGGTTTATTGTACCCGATGCCAAGCCAGTTCAACACGAATCAGTCCGTGCCAATATAAAAGCCATTTTTACTAACAGTAAAATCATGATGATGTGCTTTTTTGCAGGCTTAATGCTTGGACCACTTGAAGGATTTTCTGATGTCTGGGGTCCTGTCTTCTTAAAAGAGGCTTATCAGTTAAATAGTGCTACAGCCACTTATCTTCCTTCAATGATTTATTTGGGTATGTGCTTTGGAGCGCCAGTATTAAGCTTTATCGCCGAAAAAACGGGTTATTACTTAGGAACTATTATTATTTCAGGCATTATCATGTGCTTAATCTTTGCCTTATTAATTACAGGCATTTTAGCAGTACCCAGCATTACTGTAAGTTTTGCGCTAGTAGGGGTTTGTTGTGCTTATCAGATTTTAGCTATCTATAAAATATCGACTTATGTACCCGAAGATCTGGCAGGTCTTGCCACTGCAATTGCAAATATGATCATTATGATTTTTGGTTATGCCTTCCACTCATCAATTGGTTTTGTGATTAATGCTTATGGTGGGGTTAATGATCCACAAGCTTTTGTTTATGGAATTGGGGTAATTCCTGTAACTTTGGCAGCAGGGGTAATCGGATTTTTTATTCTGGCTTATCAGGAAAGATTTTGCTTAACTCGTGTGAGCGCGGCCTAAAAATTAGTTGATGTAGCCTCCAGGCTACATCAACTAAGCTACGATGCTAACCTCAGCGTGGTTTTATAATCACGAGCAAATTGTATCAATGTATCTAAAATATCTTTTCCTTCTTGAGACAAACCAATATCAGTAGCCATTTCTGTCTGAATAGTAGTAATTAGCTCTTCCGGGCTTGGATTAACGTGAGCTTTAATTGCTTGCGCAATTTTTATAAACAATGCGTTATCACCATGTTTGAATAACACGGCATGCGTTATTACCGGTAAACGATCTGTAGGCTCAATATTCATAAGACAGGAGCATAGTTGCCTTTGTAAGGGGATTGCATGTTTTAATGTTTGATAGAGATTAAGTAGTAAGGATATATTTTTATTGTTTATATTAATCTCTTCATTACAAGAAATGCCATGCTGCACATACCAGGATAAAATTTTACTAATGGTCGGGATATGTCTTTGATAAATCGCAAGATGTAGGGTGGAAATAAAACCCTTATTTATTCTAGGTTCAACCCCTTGAGTCAATAATAAATCCACTAAATGATAGTGTTGTTGACGAATAGCCAGATCAAGTAGGTTAACACCTTGGTGTATTTGTCCAAAATTAGCTCCATACTCTGCAAGTAAGCTAACCAGAGGAAGCGCTCCGTTTTCAATTACGGTGAGTAAACAAGATAATTCATCAGGACTATTAATCCGAGTTGAGGCGCCATACTGGAGCAGCAATTGAGCCATTTTAAAATTATTTTGAAGGCAGGCAATATAAAGAGGGCTCATCAGTGAACAGGGGGAATTCGCCGGTCGGCTCAATGCATTCGGATCCGCCCCACCTTCCAATAACTGTTGCGCCAAAAGCAGGTTATGGGACCATATTGCCCGATGTAACAACGTGACGCCATATTGATCTTTTTCATGAACCACATCACGGTGCTGAATTAATAACTTGAGCATCTCGCTGTTTTCATGACGCAGAGCACACATTGCTGCCGTATGATTTGCATAAAATGGTGCAAACACAGCGCCAAAAAAATCCAGTGCTCTCGGACTCTTATCATCGGGGTGAATTAACTCAGGGACTGCAGGTTTTCTAAGTAAGGAATCAACCTGGGCATTCTTTTCTAATAAATAATCGACTACTGCTAGATGCCTCTTAAGTAAAGCGATAATAACAGGGCTCATGCCCGTAGATGAGCTGGCATTGACGTTTGCGCCATGGGCAATTAAAAGTTTGACCTTATCTAAGTCACCGAAATTGCTAGCAATGTAAAGAGGAGTAACATTCTCTATGGAGTGAAATAATGACTCACTTGGTTCTTTGAGTCGTATTTTCTTCGTTAGAGGTTGATTCACATCTGCACCATAAGCAATCAATATTCTTGCAACGCGTGCTGAAGCATAATGCAGCGCTGAAAAACCTAAGCCATCTATCGTGTTTACGTCAACACCACGAGCAAGTAATTGTTCTATATTTCTCTGGGCATTAGCTATAACGGCTAAATGCAAAGGAGATAAATGGTCGGTGGGATAATCATCAAGCTCTGTGGTCATAATTTGTTGCGCTGCGTTTTTTTCATCGATAAATTGATTACAAAGTTGTTCAAGTTCTTTAGAATCAAAAACAAGGTCTTTATTTTGCTTGGGAATTATTATCCCTAGAGGGATGTGTGTGCCTTTGGATTCATTTTTATAAACAGTGCTAAGGATAAAATCAGATAGGGAATCTATATTCGTGAAGGGCGAGATTGTTTTTAAATGATTCGCATTATAATAAATCCATTCATTTGATGATAATTGATGATAAATCGCAAAAACTTGTCGCCCTGTACTGATTAAAATGGGGGCATTGGCTGGTAGTTTTTGTAATACCTCAGTGAATCTGTGTTTAGGTAAAACCTGGTACGATTCAAATTCAGAACGAGCTATGGTGTCTTGGTCATGGGGAGCACCGAGATTACAATGTAGACTTTGCATCGTTTCCAGCATATCAATAAACTCGTCCATGAGGGGCTCTGCGGGAATTTCTACGCTTAATAAGCAATGCCGTTCTTGAGGGCTAATATGTAACGATGAAACTAATTGTTGAATTTGATCGCGAAAGGGTAGCTTTTTAAGCCCAGGAAATTGAGCCAAAAGTTCTTTGTATTTTTCATCTGCTTGGAGCCATTCTTGGGTTTCCTTAAGCCGCACAACCTGCTCTAATAAATATTCATCTTCTTTCCAGTCATGAATGCTATCGAGTAGGCTATAAAACTTATTCCATTCTTTAGTCGCGGCAAACTTACAGAATAAAAGCCCTAAGCCTAGACTATAACCAGGTATTAATGTGTTTGTTAATTTAATGCGGCCTCGATTAATACAATAAATATTTATCTTCTCTTCGATTAGCCATTCTTTTTTGGGTTGAGTCATAACAACTTACATCAAAGTTACTCTTCTTAATTATAGTCGGCATTAGTTCAATATCTAACCCAAAAGCCAAGCAATAATCACATGATTCACAAATACAACAATAAATCATCATCTATACTAGAAAATAATATTCTCAAGAAAATAGGAAGTACTCGTGCTTGCTCCTTAATTCGACCTCAATAATCCTGGGAAAACAATTATGATGAATACTACAGAAGTAATTTGGCAAAATGGGGTTTTTGTACCATGGACTGAAGCAAAAACACATGTTCTGTCTCATACACTTCATTACGGTGGTGGTGCATTTGAAGGGATCCGTTTTTATAAGACAGAGCAAGGTCCTGCCATTTTTCGATTAGAAGATCATATTAATCGTCTCTTTTATTCTGCTTCAGCATTAAGAATGGTTTTAGAGTATTCCAAAGAAGAGGTTATTGATGCAATTAAAGATGTCGTTGCGATAAATAAGCTTGATGAGGGGTATATACGTCCGATAGCTTTTTATGGCTATGGAAAACTGGGAGTAAATCCCATTGGCAATCCAGTAGTTTTGGCAATTGCCTGCTGGCCATGGGGAGCCTATCTACCCCATGAATGTGTGGATATCAAAACTAGTTGTTATATACGCATTCATCCTGATTCAACCATCGTTGATGCTAAACTTTGTGGTCATTATGTTAATAGTATTCTTGCGTCGTTAGAGCTACAGGGAACTCATTATCATGAGGCTTTATTTCTTGACTCGAAGGGTTACATCACTGAAGGCTCAGGCGAAAACTTTTTCATGGTTAAAAATAGCCTGATTTACACTCCTAAATTGGGTGGAATTCTCTCAGGCATTACCCGAAACACCATTATGCAGTTAGCGCGCAATCTAGGTATTGAGGTCATTGAAGAAAATATTACCGTAGATGAAGCATATCAAGCAGATGAAGCATTTTTTACGGGAACAGCCGCTGAGGTCACTGCAATTCGTTCAATTAATGACAAACATTTTGGGCAAGAGGGAATTGGTCCCATTACAAAATTAATAAAAGCGGCATATATGGAACTGGTTCGGGGTAAAAATAGTCAGTTTCAGAGTTATTTGACCTATTTAACTAAGTAGTTGTTTCACAAAGGTGGGCATCAATGAAAACCAAAATCAGCATTTTTATAGTCCTCTGCCTGTGTTATTTCCCCTCATACTCTTTTAACAAAAATAGCTTACCCAATGACGTAGTGACCACATTAAATACGCTATATGAAAAAGATAAGGGAATAACTCAAGGCAAGCAGGCATCTTATATTCCAGAGTTGGCAAAGGTTGATTCAGAATTATTTGCGATTTCTATTGTAACTGTTGATGGGCAATCGGTGTCAGTAGGTGATGCAGACACCTTATTTTCCTTGCAATCCATGTCCAAAATTTTTGCCTATGCCTTGGCATTGGCGGATAATGGTGAGGAAATTATGTTTAATAACATTGGTCTTGAGGCAACGGGAGAACCCTTTAATTCAATTCGCTCTCTGGAGCAGAATACACCTCATAATCCCTTTGTTAATGTCGGTGCCATACAAACCACGAGCTACATTAAGGGGGATAATTCAACTCAGAAATGGAATCGTCTTTTATCGTTTATTGGGAATTTAAGTGATGGCAAACCATTTTTAAGCCAGAAAATTTATGAATCCGAATCAAAAACCAATAACCGCAATCATGCAATAGCTCAATTACTAAAATCCCGTCACATGCTTATTGGGGAGCCTGATGAGGTTTTAGATAGATACACCAAGGCCTGTTCGATTATGGTAAATACCAAGCAATTGGCTTTAATGGGGGCAACTTTAGCAAATCATGGAGTTAATCCAATCACCAAACAACAGGTTATTACTTCTGAATTTGTACGTGATGTCTTGTCTGAAATGGTAATCAACGGGATTTATGAAAAAAGCGGTTCCTGGTTTGTTACTATTGGTATTCCATCAAAAAGCGGAGTGAGTGGAGGGATCATTGCGATTATACCCAATAAAATGGCGATTGCGGTTTATTCTCCTCGTCTTGATAAGGCTGGTACCAGTGTTCGTGGGCAAGCTGTTCTTAAGGCGCTTTCTCGTAAGTGGAAATTGCATTTGTTGGATCAGCGATAAGGCATGAACGACCGAATTACCGTGACGTGACCATGATATCCCTATTTAGAGCTTGAATCCCACTCCGAGCTTATGGATACTCCAGTCAAGCCGCGGGAATTGGGGAGCTAGTGTTAACAAAAGCTTGCTCTTCATTTTGTTGTGCCATAACCATAGGCTTTAATTCCTTTTGGTACTTTAAACCTTCAAGTTTTTTCACTACCTCAGGGTCTAGCTCTAAATCATGGTGTCGAGCTGGTGCTGTGGTAATGTTCAACATACTCGCCATTTTTGCTGGCGAACTTTGCTTTAAGTTCTGCGGCGATTTCTGCTTTAAAGCATACATTGCATCCGCAATGGCAGGAATAGTCAGATTGGGTCCTTTTTCCTCAGACCACCAGCCTAAATCACTCATAGCTTCACGAACATAATCTCCAGCTTGCGTCTGATTTTTCAGTGCATAACTTAAAATTGTCATCAATGCTGTTTGAGGAGCCGTATAATCAATAGGTAATCCTTTTCTAGAGTAAGACCACAAACCTAAGAAACTTCCATGCAATTTCTCATGATATTTTTCTCTAAATAAGTGACACAATTTTTCAGCAGTTTGCTCCGTTGGCGCTGAAACATCGTACCTCGCCAAGCCTTTTTTATCGTGGACAAATCGGTCCATCAATAAAGCATGCATCGTAGCAGTAGGGTGGACATCATCCCAAAACAGATGTTTACATCCAGGAGAAGTTCCCTCAGGAGTGATTTGAAAATCTTTTGAAGAAACATAGGGTTCCTTAAGTTTGCTTTGATCAAAATACTCAGCATATTTTGACTGCTCACCGTGGGTAAGAACATCTTGATAAATTTTACTAAAAACTGAATTAATATCAAAAAGTTCTATCGTACAATTAGGATGCCTTGCTTTTAACTCATTGTATTTTAATTTAAGTTGGTTATTAAAATATTCGGATACTTTTCGTGCATTAGCGCGCTCTTCTTCGGAGCGATTTTGAAAACGTGGGGTTAACGATAAGTCCGGTGCGTTACATACAACCGCATGATTATAACCTTTGGCTAGTAGACGCTCAAGACTTTCCATGGTTGCTTTCACCGCCAAATCAGCGACAGCTTCCATAGGCTTTGAATTCGCCGTAATTAAGTCATTAGCCCCAGAAAACAAGGTAACCAAGGTTTTATCTTTCTGTTCCTGAGTAACCTCTCGCTTTTCGTTATTTTCCAAGAATTGAGTAATCTGCTCCGGTAAGTTGGAAACGATTAAACGAGTAAAAAACAGTTTTATTGCCGTAAACGGTGCGAAAATAGAAAGGAATTTGGTTGACCATTTGTAATTATGAGATGTAGAACCACCTTGGCTATTGTTTTCAAGAAACACTTGGCCATTAAAACAAGCTTTACGACTACTATCAAGCGAATAGCTATCTTGTATGTGGGGATCTAAAATAAATTTGTCGGCTAAATCATCGCTAGATTCTTGGCGCTCAGTATTTAAAGATCCCTGATCGGCATTTTTATCATGAGCAAGAATGGCATCCGCAGCATCCGCATTATCGAGAAAATAACCTTTAGCGTTAGGCTTCGTTGCTTCTTGAGCAACTAAAAGCACCTCTTCAGCATCTTGTTCTCTTTTCTTACGCTTTACTAGAACTGATTGGTCATGGACCTCATTCCAGGTGAATTTTTTACGATCTGCATGAGTCTGGGAAATTACATCATCACTGATGTCTGCATTATCCAGATTATGTCGACTGAAGTCATGAACCGAATCTTTTTTTATTTGCGTATCATTTGCAAATTTGCTAACAAGTCTTGCTTTTAGCGCATCCGCCCAAGTGTATCCATTAGTAAATCGTTCGTGGGGTGATTTATCTAATCCAAGCATTTTTAACCATAACCATCTTGCCCATGAGCCTAAAAAAGAAGCTTTTTCACCCATATTTTTGCCGTCAGAAAGACTATCACCAAAGATTACAAAGTAATTTATTTCTGGTTTTTTCTTGGCATCAACGCTTAAGTGCTCATTAGGCTGTTTCGAGATAGTCATAGTCAAAACCTGTTCAGAGTGAATTATAGTTGGATATTTTATCTAAAAATTATTAAGGTTTTATTAGGCCGTAGCTCAGACACTCAATTATGCGTATTGAATCGTTATCAAACTAAATCATTCATTGCAGTTCCTAGAACGGTGAGAGTAGGAACTCAATTTGTTATATTAGCCTGGTTAATCTCGAAAAAATGATAAAATCCAATACAAATACCAACCACAAAAGTCAAATAGTAATCAATGGGGCTGGATTTTTAGCCTTTTCTACTCGGATTTTTGCATCACAGCACAAGTTTCGGAGCGCTAGGCCTAAATAAGAATACATAAAAAATGTCTAGCTCATATCCTATACGAGTGTCACTAGTCAACGGTGCACGATAAATCAGTTAGTGAAATTGCTAAAACGCTTAACGTCCATAAAGCCACAATTTATCGCTTACAGAATTCAATAGAGTTGGCTTAAGTGACTTGGCTGTTCCATTGCTCCCCAAGGGCGAGATACCATCTGACCAACATCAAAATAATATCTTGCTTAAAATGTCGCCATTTAAATCTGAGCATCGTTAACTTTTCCTATGCAAAAAGAAAGAGTCTACTCTGGGAATTAATTTTTTGCGACAAAACCCTTTTTTGGGGGATTACCCACAAAATTACATTTGATTGCTGATTGCTTCTACATTATTAATAGCTTCTTTGAAGTTCTCGATACGATTAGCAGAATCAGTGTTCGTCTTGAACAGGGTTAACTGGCCATTGTAGATTGATCTACTAACTATAATGATTAACCCGATTCCAGTTAACGCAGCTAACAAATTAACAATAAGATTTTTTGCCACTCCACGGTGTTTTTGCAGAGTTTCAATGTTGTCATGTTGCCCTTCTAAAGCAGTCTGAGTATCTTGCTTATACTGTTCGAAGGAATAATTTGGATCATGAAAATATCTCTTTAAGAAAGGATTTACTGCTCCCAGCAACTCGTTCATTGCATCTTTTGTATCTTGATTTTCGGCATCTACGTTATCATCAAACTGTTTACGTTTTTCATTTAACTTGTTACATGCATCAATAACTTTTGCCATTTGAGCTAACCGAGTCTCGTCTTTATCATTACTCAAATAAGTAGGTGCTGTCATTTTTGGGTTTTCAGTTGTCAATGGATCTAATTTCTTGTTTGTATCTTTGGCTTCGACAGAAATAGTTAGCTCGTTATTTTTTGATTCATTAATATACGTCAAAGCACGTTTTTTAATTTTAGCCTTATAGCCAACCATACTATTATTTATCTCTTTAAAAACACCTAGCCCTTTATCATAAATTAATTTTTTATGATTCGATACAAACACCTCAATTGATTTTCCATTAGGCTGCTTAATATTCTTATTAAGAAACGAGCTATTTAAAATTTGGATTGATTGAGTATGTTTAATTAATGAGCCTAAGTTTTTAGGAAGATTTCCTAGGGGAATATAGTTCAATTTGCTAAGCATTTTACTCAATTCTGCTCTATCGATTCCCTCAAATGGCCTCTCTTCATCATCTTGCTCATTATCAAATTGTTGTTCTACCCAATCTTGATAACTCCTGAATTGTCCTAAAGGCCCCTTACTTTCTTTCCCATCTAGTTGCTCATGCAGATTGTTTATTTTGGATAGATTTACAGCAGTAACAATGGAAAAATAGGCACAACTTTCTTGATCTCTTTGGATTGGAGGCCCAGCAAACGAGATTTTTGCCTCAGGACAATATTTTTCAATCATCAGCAAAATATTGAGGTCATAGGATAAGCAATTTGCAAAATCCAATACAAAAAACTTCAGTTCACCGTTGATTCTTTGTATATCAAGCGTTAGCCAATGGCCAACAAACTTATCATTGTATTTAAGTACTATTTGAAATCGTTCATCCTTCGCTTTCTCGCTATTTAGCCGCTCTAACAATTTCGGAAACTCGTCAAGATTAGGATTTTTTACGTCAATATTTAATACATCGCAATTAAATGTACGGTTTTTTTCACTTTGTTGTTTTTGGGTGCTTTCAATAGCTACTTTCATCGCATCAACACTGAGCAAAGAACTTTCTGCTCTAAATTCGTTAATTATTTCTTGGTGGTCTTTCATAACATGAGGATCTTATAACAAAACTATGACATTAATTATACCAAATGATCACAATAAAAACAACGGGGTGTGCATTATTTGTCATAGAAAAATAGAAATGGCACTTACCTTATTATGTTTATGTTTATGTTTATGTTGAAGTTGCGAGTGCTCTCTCCTCGAATAGCAGGGGTAACGACCCCATCTGTGTCAGAATTTAGGGTTTTACCGCATATGGGCCTTGGGGAGTAATACACAGGAGGCATTATTAGAGGAAATAGATATTAAAGAAACGAAAGCAAGTATTGTGAATAAATTGAGTCGCGGAACATTCCAGTTTGCTTTTTTTTTGCAATGTGCCGCCGTAATTGGAATTGAAAATGTAAGAATAGCAGAGCTTATTGCTTTAGATAAAAAGGTTAAATAAAAGTGTCACTGAGATTGCTACTATTGTAATAGTAATCAATATTCATGGAGTACCAACAAATTTGCAGATAATAAGAATGAAGTGATCTACTTAACTAATCGACCTCATACATATTAAAAACTTGCATGCACTATAGAGGTAGAGTCATCATCACTTCTAAAAAAACGTTTGGTTGCCATATAAAGATCATAGAATTTCGATTTTGATTCTTGAGTTTTTGCATGCAACGCCTCAATTATATACAACCTTAACTCATGCTCTGTGTTTGAGTTCATGCTGGTTGGACTATTCCCTTTTTGCTCCCATTTTTGAACAGCTCCATGAGTCTCATGCGCAACTTTTTCACCAAACTCTCATAAAGGCATCGAAAAGTACGAACGAATAAACCTCACCTGATTACCAGTTAATCTTGTTTCTTGAACAGCTAGTTTCTTGATCACCTCATCAGCCACTTTCTGCACATCGATACGAGGATGCCAATCATTTTCTATGAAGCACATTTCCACGTCATCCAATTCGACGGGAAACCCTAGACCATCATATAAATAATTTTTGACTATCTTTGTTTTCATTGCTCTTCTCTCTTTAAATTCTAATAGCAGTAATAATAGGCATTAAATCTTCATTGAAAGTAATAATAATGCGTCACGGCTCTCCATCAACATCACATCCTTCTATACAATATTTCCAATCTTGGGTAAGTTCAGAAAAAGAATGCATTTTAAAGATTACAGATGGAAATGGCACGGTAATCCTTGATGATGAACGTTCTCTGCTTAAAGAAGAGCCGGTCAAACAAAGTTCTTCAACAGCACCAGGTGTAAATGGATTTTTTGGTGGTGGCTACAATGGAACATCGAGTGCGCCAGTGGTGTCTACTACCGGCTTAAATTTAAATTAGCAGGTAGGCCCGTATAGACGACATCGTAATACGGGCTTTCAACTCCCAAGCTCCTAATTAAAACATGGGCGAGGGGGTCTGTGGATGTGTGTGGGTATTCGTGTGATTATGGGTATGACCATGCTGCACAACATGCACATGCGGGTAACCATGTCCATGTTGGTTAGGTAACGGATATCCATGTCCGGCGTTAGGATATTGACCTGGATGACCATGTTGTTGTCCTGAATATCCATGCTGGCCAGTATGTTGATGACTTGGATGTCCATATTGTCCTGTATGTCCTTGGTTAAAAAAACCATTAGGATTACCAGATACGGTTATTTCTTTAGGCATGAATTAGTCCTTAATTTAAATTTTTGATAAAACCCAGAACAATCTGGGTCTTTTAATATAACATTGCTTGATTAGGTCAGCAAATAATAGGCAGCCACTCCAACTTCACTTAAGAATAAAGCTATGGTTGCTATAACCACACTTGGGAAAAAATATCGTTTCCAACTTTTCTTTTTATTGGCACCACCTTTTACAGCTAGAGTATTCGTATGGGTTAACCGAAAGCTGAGAATATCAATAATCGAATCAAGAATAGATTCGTAACATTGGTTGTATTCTAAATGACGTAATTTGCTAAGTAATACGCATAAAACAACTGTAGGTGCGCTGGTGGTAACTGTTAAAGAACAGGGACGATTTCTAATTATCCGCATCTCCCCAATTGATTGGCCACTGGTTAGGCTACCAATTAAATATTGATTCGTGCCGGTAGATTTATACAGATCAACCCCGCCAGAGATTACAATATACAAGTAATCACTGTGTTTGCCTTCTTCAAGTAATGTTTCATTTTTAGAATAAGCCGCACGATGCGATAAGCTCAGAAAAGTATTAAAATTCTTGTCAGAGAGTCCTTTTAATAATTCGCTAGATCTTAAAAGATTGTGTTCTGCTTCAGAAAAGTTATCCATAATGTTCTTCTTATCCGTTCAATGCTGTTTATCCTGTTTTATAGCTATTTTAGCAGAATATAGATAAAATGAATTACTGCGTCTTGACCGCGATAATTGGAGTAAATGCTGGCACGCACACCAATGAACTCACTATTGCGCAAACCTAATTACATACTTACGTAATAGAAATAAGCTCAAAGCCCCAAAAGCACTTACTCCCAAAATAAGTACTGGCTCTAAAGCACAGCCGATGATGGTTGCTAACAGCGAAAAGAAAGGGAGGAACACTAATTGAATTGCAATTTTCCAATATTGATGATCAGTGATGCGCTGTATAAATTCAGTTTGCAGGAAACTGCAAAGCGATAACAAAAATAAAATCCAGTAAAGCGTCACAATACTAATAACCCATCCATAAACAAGCGTCTTAAACCAGTTACGTATATGCCAATCTGGAAGTTCGATTATTAAATAGCCATAGTTATATCCGAAATAGTGTAAGCGGTTAAATAAGTACCTTCTATTTTGGAAAGCACAAGTGAGGTATGCTTCTCAAATCAGCAAGGAGCTGGA
>NZ_CBCSKT010000059.1:0-19620 GCF_965140895.1 Legionella sp.
TTTCCCATCTCAGGAGATTTAGTTAGAGTCCCTTGCTGATGCTGCTGTCTTAAAAAGGCGATGAGTGCATAGCGCCAAAGAGTCATCAGGGTATTCTTTTTGAAAAAGAGGCTTTTCCATTGCTGGTCGTTTGTTAATCCGCCTCGGGTTACAGACACGTGAAGATGCACATGCCAGTTGAGGGTTCTACCAAAGGTATGTAGCGCCATAAAGATGCCGAGTTTAAGTCCCTTTGCTTTAGCTAGTTTATTGAGGATTTTTCCCACAAGTGCGGGCAGTTGATTCAGCAGGTGGCGGTTTACCAGAAATAAATCGCTTAAGGCTTTGGGCATGGTAAAGGTTATGTGCTGCCACGGGCAGGGTGGTAGAAGCTCTTTATTTTTTTGTAACCAGTTATCGGTAGCAATTTTGCCGCACGCACTACAGCCTCGGTCTTTGCAACTAAAGTGAACTCGCTTTTCATGGGTACACGAGGGATTGGAGCAGTGATAATGCGCATGGCCTCGCATGTAATGACGACAACTTAATATTTTATTGATGCTGTAATCAACGCTCTCTCTGATTCCGCCAAACTCTGAATAAAACTGACGGTAGTGGTACCAGTTTTCATCTTTGAGCAGAAGCTTTTTCAGGGTAAGATGCATACAAATAATGGATTATAATACAAGCCCTTAGTGTAGCACGGAACACGACAAGTCGCCGACACAGTCGGCCTATGCGCCTACGGCGCCTTGATGAATAAATAAACTTTTTGTAGCCTCTTTACAGCATAAATTGTTCTGATATTATAGCAACTGCACAAAGGAAAACTCACTAGGAACGATAACTTACACCTGGTGAGCTGAGACGATAAGGAGTGTTTTTCCGCTTAAGTTTTTGGGTTTCAGCCTAATTAAGCCCTATTTAAAAGATAGTTGATGAGTAATACCAATGTCTGCCACTCCATTTGAAAATGAATTAGCTAAATTGCGACACGAAATTGGCTCTATAAGCCAAGAAGCTTCTTCTTGTTTTGCACCAGCCGCGCCCACAACAACCCAGCTTTGTGAACTTGCTAATGGGCTTAGCTTCTCAACCTATACAATCAAGAATACGATTAATGCCATTAAAAAACAGCTTAATGAGCCAAACCATAAGATCAGTGAGTCTCAAAAACGTGAGGCATGGAAATTACTCTTTAGTTACTATCAATTAATCGATAAAAACCGCACCTTGATTGAACAAATCATTAATGAACGTCAAAGTAATAATTATCTTTTTTGGGATGCGCTAAATGAAATTAAAAAAAATTTAGCGGTAATTTATGACTTAATTCTCGAAATGGACTTTAAAGCGGATCATCTGTACCGTCGTAGTCTTGCACCTGTTGAACTATCCAGCCCGCTTCCTCAACAATCACAGGTTAATGAGCGAGCAACAAAACCTGGCTTTATTGATAAAATAATTACACGCCTTTGTCTGCGGGTAGTGACTAATGTGGCCCAAAAAGAAGGAGACATTGCTGATAAGCTTAAAAAAACGCTGCTCTTTGCTCCCAATGATATTCATAATTATCAACTGCGCGTAGACAAAAAAACAACCGTACAAGCTATTGAATACTGTAATCCTGTTGCCACTGATCAATGGCTCATTGTTGTTGGTGGTGCTGGGGCTGCGTACACCGATATGTTACCTATTGCTCAAGAATTGGCTGTCCGTAATCATTACAATTTTCTCGTCGTCGATTATCTGGCACAAAAGCCAACTTCATTTGCCGATCCTGTGAACACCATTTTAGCGGCGGCAAACTTTTTATTGGAAAAAAAGGGTGTTCAACCCAAAGATATAGTCCTACTGGGACATTCAAATGGTGGCCGCATTGTACGGCAAGCAGCAGCTCAGCTTTCTGGCTGTAGTGTGATTACCAATAATACCTACACCAGCTTGGAAGAAGTCATCATTAATCATGTGTTGCATGCCACTGAATCACTTAAAAGCACTGGTTTGTCACTGGGTAAGCACAGTGAGGAAATCATTAATTCAGTCAGTACTTTTTTTGAAAAACATCATTTAGATAAAAAAGTACTTAGTATCTTGCGCAACGCTTTGGAAAAAACGGCGAACGACTACCAATCAGCAGCAGTTAAGATCAAAATTCCAGCCAATAAGCATGTTGCGGTTTATGTTGCACCTGCAACGGCTCATGATGAAGCTGGCAAGAAGTGTACTAAATCCGGAGGAGATAAAATATTATTTGATGCTATTGAGGGTAAGATTCAGGCGAAAAAGGCAAAATTGGCCGATCCCGGACAGCATCAACAGCTCAAGGAAAAAGACCGATTTTTTAGTCCTGATAAACCAGGCATTAAGGGCATAAAATACAAAGATAGTCCCAATCCTCAGCAAGATGGACATTATACTGTGATTAAAGGGATTTCGGAGGAGGCAAATACCCATAATGTTATCGATGCAGAATTATTAAGTCTTGCTCTTACTGAGTTAAATCAATTGAAAACCTATCGGCCATTGACTCTTAGAGAACAATTCGCTGTTTTATTGGAAAAATATGACCTTTCCGATGCGGCCGAATATCTGTTGCCTCCCGCGGGAATTGAACTCACATCAGCCGAACGCTTCTTGCTACTAAAGGCCATGGCACGATTCATGAGGGAGCCGGGTAGTGCTGAGCTACCAACGCAAATGCAACTCATGCGTCTTTTCCAAGCCAGTGATGTTGCAGCTGATATTATCAGTGCATATGAAGCGGCTTTAAATAAGATGATCTGGGGTGATAATCATAACGAATGTAAAACAGGCATGAAGTTTCTTAAAAATCGCCTTAATACGTTAACGGAACGTGCTTTAGCTCCCGAGCCATATTTACATGGCAACGGTTCCTATCTGAGTGTTAATTTAGCAGATACCATCCTGCGACGATTAGAAAATTATCATGCTAAACTGCCCCAAGCGCTTCTGGCGGAATATACTGCACCAGAACAAAATAAGTCAGAAAAACGGCATAGATTATTTTCCCATGGAGTAACTGTTTCTGATTTGGATCTGACCTCAATCCGTTCAAATCATTATGGTCTAGTTCGGGCTTAATCCAGTTAACCCGGGAATACAGCCGTTATACCCTGGCCCTATAGTTTCTTTTATAATCAAATGGAGCGTTTTTATGCTCCATTTGAAATCAACCAGGATGAAGTGCACTTCCTTATAAGGATGGCGTTGAAGGTTTTGCTATCTCCTCCGTTTCTTGAATAGCAGCTAAAAGTTCTTCTGCTATCTTGGGAAAATACAGGTTTAAAAGATCTTTTACTGATTGATAATGAAGACCAGATTCTGTTTTTTCAATGAATGGTTCCTTCTCTACTAAGAGCTTTTGTGCGTTTTTATCTAATGCAAATAATGTAGCATTGATAGCAAACTTGGGTTGTTTTAATTGGTTATCTATCTTTTTTATGGACTGGGTAGTTTTCTTGTTAAGCACATTCACTTCTGGTGAATGATAATTATCGGTTGCGGGTTTAGTATTTGGGTTTAATATATTTTTTTTGAGAACAACTAATGTCGTGAACGCCTCTTTTAATAGTGGATGCTTTTTAATTTCTTGGGCAAAATCTGGATACGTCCAGAGCTTGGTAAAGACTTTGCGTCCATCATTCGTGGCTAATAATAAGTGAAGAGCACAACGATTCGGAGCATACGAATGCAGCGCCGAGGCCTGAGTAAGTAATACTTTCACAAAGTGTCTATGTTGAGATAGCTCTACTAAAAAATGCTCATTTTCTAATAAGTTGTAAAGAAAATTAGCACCTTCCTTCGTCAGCAGCAATCCAAAAAATAAGGAGTTACCGTATTCCTTTGTCTCTTTAAAAGGTCGACAGCATAACAACGTTTCAAGAAACGAAGGTAATCGTGTTAAAAAAGGAACTATGTGCACACTCAGAGCTTTAATAAGGCTCTTATTTTTCGGGAAAGAAAATAAATAATGCATACTTGAGGTGCCTACATATAAAGACTGATCCGTTCTTAAGGAAATCAACGCGGGTATCAGTAGCGAATGCTCAAGAAACTTTTTCTGCAACTGGCTTTTAGTACGGTCCAAAGGCTTTAACTCGTCAAATAAAAAAGACAATATTTGCCGGTCTTTTGAAAAAATACTTAGCCAGTACAATGGAGAGCTTTGGTTGGGAGATAAATTGAATAAACAATTAAGAAACAGATCTGCATGCGCCAGCAGGTACTTTTGGAAGCCTGCGTGTTGGCATAGGTGTTCAAAGGCATTTTGCCCATCCTTTAAGAGCAATAACCAATAAAATGCGGAATTAAAGCTTTCATTAATTTGGAACATTTCTTTTGCAAAGTGGTCCGATGCTATTAACGAATCTATAAATCCAGGTACCAGGCATAAGTGGAAAAATAGTGTAGCCCCTGCCCCAGAAGGATCAATGCATAAATGATTCAAACAAGAACGACCCTGAATATTTTCACATAAAATAGTAATGAACTTTGTGTGGGTACTCAATTTTTTGATGGCCTCTTTATTGGCAATCAGTTCTTTTAACCATTGATTTCCCCACAATTTCTTTTGGGCTAAAATATCAAGAAGAAGGGGGATACCACTCTGCGGAGGGAGTGCCAAAAGAGTATTCATGTACTCTTCATGAGCGATTGTTTTCTTTTGAGATTTAATAATTAAGTATTGTACAAAATACAGCGCCTTGATGAGCAAACAAGAATCTACTTGAATAGAGTTTTGTGAGTCATATTCATCGTTTATTTGATCCTCTGGGTATTCTTCAGGATAAATCTCGTATAATTTACCGTATAACTGATGCAGACGATGACAAGCTGATAACTGGGAGCGAGCGTTCCGTTTCAGAAAAGCAGAGATAAAACTTGGTTCTTCTAAAAGGCGATTGGCAAATTGCCCCAGATTTTCCTGAGAGGCTTCCTCTTTTACGCAAATAGATAAAAATAATCTCTCACCTTCTTTAATAGATAACAAATCATTTAATAAAGGCATGCTGTCTTTATCATGATGGCAGAGTAATTTAATAAACCAGTAATTATTCACCAATTGTTGAAAAAAATCAGGATCAGCACATAATGACACAAATAAATTAGCTCTGTTTGCTACTTTGAGTACTAAATTAACCACCTCTTTTATTTTATTGGCACGTAACCTGTTTAATACATCCTGCCGTAATAGAACGAGCTTATCTGTTTCCGAGTTATTCGTCGAAAGAGCATCCGGCGGAACGACTATGGGCTTCTGGATAATCTCTGGTGGGTGTACTTCACTGGAAATATCTCTCATGCTAAAAGTATCAAGAGTTTGCTCGAGCTTTGTTTCGCAAATCCAGCGGGCATACTCATGATTCGCATTTTTTAAGGCTTCTTGAGCTTTATGCCTCCATTCTTCTTGAGTGCTGATATTTAAATTTTCTGTATTAATGGTATATGTTTTTTGAAAATTATTCTCAATGAGTGAAAGAATCGTTTCATTATTATGATGAGCATTTTGAATCAGGGACAAGCGTTGTTTAGGCCGAGTCATTGCAGTAAACCATAAATGCAGCAAATGGTTATATTGATAATTTCCCTTTCCTGCTTTAGGAAAAAACTGGGGTTCTTTGTTTAAATTCAACGTCCTTAAGTGGTTATTTGCCTGACTTGCCTCCACAGAGTCAAAGAGACGATAGACAATAATATGGGTGAATTCTAATCCCTTAATTTCTTCTACAGTAAAAACTGAATGGCTTTTAAATAAATTTATCACCTCATTTTTGTATTCTTGTAATGTAATAATTGCAACATCAACTGAGTTGCAGATTTTAGCAATAAGCTCCGGCTTTTTTCTTATTTCTTCACTATCATTAATCCATTCCAGAAACTCTTCTGGATTCTGCTGATGGTATTCTTCCTGCTCTACCGTTTGCTCCAATTTCAGCACATCATTTCGGTCACTGATCCCGCCAATTAGCTTTCTACCCATTTTGAGTATATCATTCGCCAGTTTCACCAATTTACTAGGTAAACGGAAAGAACCACTTAAAAGGATTTGTTTTAATGAAGCGCCATATTGGGCGCCCAAGTCCATTAAAAATTTTGTCTGGGATAAATCATCGCTTAATGCCTGATGAAAGTCATAAAATAAACTGAGTTTTTTATCTTCTACAGCACGATAAATACTGCATAACTGTGCCCCACTAAAATCTTGTGCTTCATCAACAACGACATACCCTCTAATTTTTTTTTCATATATTGGAGAAAAAACAAGATCCAGTTGATGGCTCTCGTTCAATCCTTTCTGATAAGCCAAAAAAGCAGTTTCTATCCATTTTCGTTGATTTTCATCTGAAAAAAATGATTTCCGGGTGCCCTGGAGCGTTCCTTCGTCAGTTAAGTAACCTGATAAAATGCGAAACTCTTTATAAATAAATGAACTGAGCTGTTTACCCCATTGGCGTTTTAGCTCTTTCATTAAATTGCTGGATTTTATGCTTATGCTTTGTGAATAACTCTCAAACCAGGCTTGATAATATTCTTTATCAAGCAACGAGATAGATTCAGGAGACTCTAAAATTAAGTGCTTAATAAATTCCGGGTAAGTTAAGAAATATACATTTTTGGCAAAAGGATTAGATGCAAACTCTTCTGAGTTTAAATGTTTTCTTTGCTGTTCCCAACGGCCTTGCATGGTTTCTGCCAGCAGCGCAGATTGAGTGAGATACACTAAATTATCCCCACGGGTGCCGTGATCAACCTGTAATTCATGCATTAGCAACGACAACGCAGCAATGCTTTTACCCGAACCCGGTCCTCCACTGACTAACATAATATTATTTGCTTGTTGATAGGTATTTAATAAATGTTGTTGTTCGCTGCTTAAAATCACCCATTCTCGAGCTTGTTTTTTAACAAATCGATATTCGATTGGTAATTCGGTTTTATCAACTTCATCTGTTTCAGTTACATTTTGCTCTTTAATAATTTGAATTAAAGACAATTGATTTTTAAACATGAATTCATCCAAAAAGCCTGGATTCATAAATTTGGATTTTTGGTAATCATGGTTATAAACCACCTCTAATAGAACAACATAGGCTCGATTTTGATGCGTAAACACGGTGTAAAGAATGCGATCTGCATTATTAATTCGTAGTGAATATAAAGAATAGTAGCTCGTACCTATATTTTTTAAATCTAAATCGTGAGCTTGGCAATTATTTTGAGCGAATTTCTCTATAGTGGCTTTAAAAGGAGTGCTCTCGTCTTTAGTTAAATCAATGATTCCTTGCCACTCAATCATTGATGATTTTTTATAAGGAGCAGTATTCTTGTTCTTTTGTATCATTTTTGTATCCATTGTACTTTTGGGAGCAAATTAACACAAAGGTGCTTTCGTTGCAAAAATGAACATATGTTTTTTATTTGGGACGAAAAGGTTTTCTAGATGTGTTTTTGGTCATTTATATTTCAGAGATACATATCCGAGATATCGGGAATAAAAGTGAGTAGCCTATTTTATAATTAATTTACCGCCAGCATTGGATGCAATTTCGCCATAAGTACTATAGACATGGCTCTATAAAAAAACACAGACTAAATTTTATTTGAACATGTCAATTGATTTAACTATAATCAATATGTGTAATAAAAGGGCTTTACGATGAATAAAAACAATCAACCAAATGATAGCAATCCTACATCGCTTTATGATTGGCTTATAACTGCAAGTAGAACGGAGCTTTATTTCTTTACGTTACAATGTTTGGCAGAATCAACCTCTTCTCCAGAGGAAAATAGATCAGGTTCATACTTGTTTTTTCAAGAGTCCTTAGTATCTGCGCTAATTCAAGCGCTTTCAATGAATCAGCACCGTGAAATACCCAAGCAAGATATTTTCCCTTTATCTTTAGATTTAACAGAAGAGTATTGTTTACCTGATACACAACATAAATCAAATCCAATTCATGGGCATAATGCCATAGAAAATACATGTTCAAAGGATGATATTTTTCCTTTATCTTTAGATTTAACAGAAGAGTTTTGTTTACCTGATACACAAGATGAATCAAATCTAATTCAAAATCAGACTAACAGTAGTTCTTCACATAAAGGATCAATGAGACAAGATTTCTCTTCGACATCTAGTGCACCAAAGCAATATATTTCTCCCTTATCTTTAGATTCAACGAAAGAATATTATTTATCTTCTGCGAAATATCAATCTAATCCAATGGGTTTTAATTATCCTGACTCATCAAAGATGAGTAAGAACCTAAATAAGGTTGTGGATCAATTTACAGAAGCCCCAAAAGCAAAAAATAAGCCTAAGAGGAGGAGCAATTCCCAGGAAAAAAATCCATGGATTTTTTCATGGTCTTATAAACCAACGAAGAAAGAATTACAGGGATTGAGCTATGGAGAAAATATACTTGATTTTGGTGATAATAGGGCGTTAATCAATAAAAACTCGAAATCTAAATCCCCGCATTTTTTTGCAAAAACCCATAAGGAGGCTATCTTGCCAGAGCCATCGTACTTAGAAACGAAAATAGCAAAAATCAAAAAATAGATTTTGTTATCAATACGTTAATCAAATACATGAGGAGCCTGAATTTGGGCATGGAACATTCGAATACTCCATATGTAGCTACTTTATCATCTGAGCGTAAGGGAGAAACAGAAGTGCATGACTATAAAGAGTATCGAAAATATCTTTTGCGATAAAAATACCCAATAATAAATAACACGAGTATTGCGGATGATTATATAAAATCTTTATGTTATGCTCGTTGAAATTTTGCTTAAATCTAATGCAAAACGAATGTTATAAAGCCTTTGTCTTTCAATGAGCACTTCAAATTGATCAAGGGTTGTCCTTAGCCGATAATATTTAATAGTTATTCTTAGTTAACCTTCATAACGTTTGAGAGTATTTTATTATGAATGAAAAACGATTTAATGAAATTGATCAGAATATAAAACAACTTGCTCCTAATGCTCCTCTTATTCTTAAGCTAAACCATGACGCACTACTCCAGGACTTAAATCAGATACACTGTAATTTGCAAAAGCCTACGGTAGAAAATAACCAGAAGCCCATGCGGATAAAGCCAGAGCCAAGTACATTAACTAAAATAGGTGAATCCACTGTTAAAGGTATTAACAAGAAAAGGGAATCCAAATCAGATAAATATTCTAAATATACAAAAATCGGTACAGGAAATTTTTTTTTCTGGAATAGCTATAGTTGCAATACTGTTGAAAATCGCTGGGTTGGTAGAACAATGTTCTTTGCTAATAATAAAATAATCGCCAGTGGTATCGCGAAAAAACATCCTTCGGTAGATGAGAACAGTGAAAAAGAGAATTTACCCCCAAAACGTCAGTAATATTTATGGTTATTTTTATACCTACTCATCTTTTTTATTAGTAGAAAGTAAGAAGGCAATTTAGCCTTCTTATTATAAAATTCAGGCCCAATAGTTGTCAGTGAGCATCCCTTATTTTTTTAGTTTACGTGCTTGAATACATTCCAGTAGCTTTCCATCATTCTCATTTTTTTTGGGGCATCTTTGTAAGTATTTTTCTACGGCACTAAAGGCTGTTTGGCTTCCTGTTGTTTGAAAAAGAAATGGAAAAATAGCATGAATCAGGCAGGCGCACCCTCCTTTGACCATCGAAAATCCAAAGGAAAAGGCGAATAATAAATGCTCCCAATAAGTTTGATTGACTGATGCGGGGTGTTCAGTAAATAACTTCAACATAATACGCTCTCCCAATAATCCGATGCCTAAACAAAGGGTATTAATTGTTGTGCCTTTTCATCATAAATAGGGACTATTTTGGTTATATCTTCTTGCGCACCAAAGTAGATGTCTTTTTCCAGATTTAGATTGGAAAGACGAATCCCCGCAGGACTAGTCAATAGCGACTCTAATAAATTATCAGAATAAACAGGTTCTTGTTCACCTTGCACTTGAAAGGAACGTAGCTGTTTGTAATAAATTAGCGAACCTGCGAGTAGATCATCTTGTTCTAAAGTACCTTTGTAGCCGGCTAAAATAATAGAGATATTGAGGTCCAAATTCAGCGCAATGTCTTTAGACAGAAGTCCTACTTCATCCGAGTTGATAATTGCTCCAATTAAAATCGGCACTTTGTGAGCGATACACGCTTTAATCGATGGAATGCCGTTCGTTGAGAAAAAATGAAGTTCACGACCTTTATGTGTCGTGTGCAGTAAGTCTTCTGGCGAATTTCCATAGGTGAAGTGGGGTATTTTAATGCAATTTTGTTCTCCCGCTGTAATTTCATTAGGGTCAACATCGAATGATGCATTGTCACCTAAATGAATGGATTTGATCCCCCCCATGAACGCGGCAATAATTGAGGTGCTCGCGCGCAAGACATCGACAATAATACAAAGATCGCCTCGTTCTGACGCGCGATGCGCGCCTGCAGCACCTACTTCAAAACGAATGATTTTATGGTTCATGGAGCTTCCTTAGAAATCGTATCTGCTCTTAAAGAAACACGAAGCGCTTCTAAAGCCAATACATCTTTTGGAGCAATATTTGCTAAATTTACCGAAACTCCTATGTGATTAATTAGCCATGCTTGCTGATGTTTTATGGGGGCTTCAAAGAGTAAATCTTTAGGATTAATCTCCGTTATAATGCGTTCAAAATCCTCTGTTTTGATAGACGTATCGGTATTAAAAAGGCCTGTGGTGCCTGATTCACGTGCTTCGAGAATAATCTTCCACGCCCCTGCATTTAATTGCTCCTTTATTTCCACTAAGCGATCTTCAATGCTTAGTAAGTTGTCTTGTTTTGCATCCTTTCTGCCTACCTCGGAGAGAACAACAAAGCCATAGTTTTTTGCCTGAGAGATTAAGTTAATTTTTTCTTCTAATGGTATACCTGCTAGGCCATCAGATAATTCCAGGCAGTTAAAGCCTAAACGAACACATTCGTTAAAATATTCTTCTATTTTATTTTGTCTGCGGGCTACCTCAAAAAATGTTCCTCCTGCACAGACATGGATGTTGGCTGATTTTAACAAATCGATTTTTTTCCGTAATATGGGTTCTGGATAGAGCTTGGAGGTTCCAAAACCTAATTTAACGACATCAATATAGTCTGCTGCGATTAAAAGTAGGTGCTCCGTATCCATTAAATGCATCCCACTATCTAATAGTGAAGTTAATCCTTCTGTTCTTGGTTTTAAGGAATGTTCTGGAGTATCGATAAAAGCAAATGGAGTGGATAATGATTTTTCTATAGAGGCTGATTTATCTAGCAGTGATTGGATATGCTCTATTAATAAATTAATCGTAGGGTAATTCACCACGGTCGCTTCGGACAAATAACAGCGGGTTTTTAAATGGTTCTGCAATCGAGCTTCTAATTCCACTGCCATCAGCGAATCAAGTCCAAATTCAGCGAAATTTTTATTGTCATCAATGATTGTACTATCTATATCTAACATATCACTTAATTCTACATGAATTGTATGGCGAAGATTTTGTATGAACTCTGAGGGAATTGAGGATTCATTTTGTTGCGTGTTGCCCACTTCTTTATTCGCGTTTGTCTTTATCTCTTCGGGTGGCGTGGACTCGATGACCCATAGTAATTTGCTTTCGAGTTGCTTATCCATTAATTGAGATTGAATAAGTCGACGTCTTATTTTGCCGCTGGTTGTTTTAGGAAGACTACGCTCATTTATAAGCGCAATTTGATGGACTGATAATGAATGATCTTGCAGAATAATCTGTTTCACTGCGCTAATAATCGCTTCTAACTCTGATTCAGGACAGTTCTTATTAATTTCAACGACTACGGCCAGTTCTTCTTGATAATTTCCTGCAATGCTGACTGCTGCACAAGAACCTTGCCGTATTGCTGGATGACAGGTTTCTACAGAACGTTCAATGTCGTGTGGATAGTGATTGGTTCCATTGATAATGATTAAATCTTTTAATCTTCCCATGATGAATAATCGATTATTCATGGTAAAACCCAAATCGCCCGTACGTAAATAATTTTTTTCGCTATTGTGAGGCAGGGTGGCTTTAAAATAAGTATTGGTCTCTTGTTCCTGATTCCAGTATCCGTGAGCTACGCTGGGGCTAGAGAGCCAAACTTCCCCAATTTGCTGATCATTGCATGGGGTCATGGTTTGTGGATCAACAATGATTGTTCCTTCTGAAAGGGTGCCACAACATACAACCGCTTGCGCTGTCGGGTCTGTTGCAGAGACTTCCAGCAGTTTATGATTGCGTAGTTCTTCTTTATTGAAATAATGAGTTAAGCCTCCTTGTTCCCCTGTGACCATTAATGTATTTTCTGCAAGGCCATAACAGGGCATGAACATTTCCTTTTTGAAGCCACAATTCATAAATTGTCGGGTAAATTCATCCATAACATGGGCATTAATCGGTTCAGCTCCATTTAAAAACGCATGCATGCTGCTTAAGTCAAGTTGCGCTTTGGTTTCTTCGGAAATCTTTTTATTACATAGTGCATAGGCAAAGTTTGGTGCTGAGGTCACGGTTCCTTTAAAGGTTGTAATGGCTTGTAACCAGGTTGCCGGATTACGCAGGAATGTCAGTGGTGACATGAGATAAACGGGTATTCCTGTAAAAACGGGATAAAGTATTCCGCCAATTAAACCCATATCATGATAGGGTGGAAGCCAAATAACACAAACAGAATTGTATTTTGCACTGTAGTACTCGTTGATAAATTGTAGATTATTTAGAAGATTACTATGACTAACCATCACGCCTTTGGGTTGGCCAGTAGAGCCTGATGTATATTGTAAGAAGGCGGTGTTTTCTGGTTTTATTAGGGGCTCCTTATAATCACCAGCCTCATCTGCTGAAATAGTGTCCGTATTAATCCAGGTGAATTTATCAAAATCCCATTGGGTTAACTCGTAGGCATTTTCCTGAAAACGCTCCATCAAATAGGTAACAAAGGGTAGATTTTGTAATGCTTTAACATATTTCAATTTAGTGATTTGTTTGATAATGCTTTCTGTCGACAAAATAATTTTAGGTTTGGCGTTTTGTATGACGGCTTGTAATTTTTCTATGAGTTTCTTTTCTGCGGGTGGATAGACTGGTACGGCAATAACTCCGGCATAAAGACAGGCATAAAACGCACAAATAAAATCTAATCCAGGCTGATAAATTAATAAAACTCTATCTCCAGGTTGCGTATGTTGCTGAATTCTTGCAGCAATCGACTGAGCTCGGATGCGCAGAGAAGGATAATTCAATGTATCTTCAATACCTGTTGACGAATTTAAAAAAAATAATCGATCTTGTTCTATTTTTTGAGCTTGTAAATTAAGTAATTCAACCATATTTTCAGGTTTAGGATGATGCAGAACCATAATATACTCCTGATTAATTGAGCGCTAACCGTTCACGTACACCTTGAAACGCTGCCAGTGTCATTTCTACATCTTCTAGGCTATGGGCGGCAGTAGGAACAAGACGGAACAGAATGGTTCCTTGAGGAACGACAGGAGCGGATACTGCGGTCACAAAAATACCGTATTCATCCCGTAAAATATGTAACATTTCAATCGCCAGTTTCATATCTCCACCACGAATATAAATTGGGGTTATCTGGGTTTGAGTTTGGCCTATATCAAAGCCCAGTTTTCTTAATCCGGTTTGTAAGGCTGTGGCTATTTCCCATAATTTTAAACGTTTTTCCTTACCAGCAATGATTAAATCGGTTGCTTTATCAATGGCGTGAATAAGAACTAATGGATGTGCCTTAGAGAAAATCGCGGGCCTTGAGTTAAGACGTAGATAGGAAATTACTTCACGAGGGCCACTGGCAAAACCACCGATGGAAACAAAGGCTTTAGCAAACGTACCGAAATAAATATCAATTTGATCCTGGAGATTAAAGTATTCCCCACTTCCTCGGCCTTCATTGCCAAGCACACCTAAAGCATGCGCATCATCGAGAAAGAGGCGAGCCTTGTATTTTTTTTTCAAGGCGCATATTTCTGGTAAATTAGCCAGATCGCCACGCATCCCGAAAACACCCTCAGTAACGATTAGAATTCCACCTTGATTTTCTTCTGATGCTAACTTTAATTGCCGTTCCAAATCGGCCATATCATTATGTTTAAATGGTTTGATACGCACGCCAGTGCGAGCTTGAGCCAGAAAGGCGGCATCGATCATGCAGGCATGGGAATATTGATCAATAACGATGGTATCACCTTTTCCTGCCAAGCCAGTAATTGTGCCAAGTACTCCCAGATAGCCAGCAATAAATAACGCTGCGTCTTCCTTTTGAGTAAGTGAGGCTAATTTTTTTTCTAAATTCATATGATCCATCGTATTACCAGACATAAGTCGTGCGCCCATTGGGGTTGTTGTGCTCCAATTTCGGACTGCTTTAAATCCGGCTTCTTGAATTTCCGGGTTCTGCGCAAGACCTAAATAATCATTGATGGTCCAGACTATCATGGGTTTGTTTTGAAAGTGCATGTGTGGGCCAGATGGACCTTGTAAGATAGGACTAATTAAGTAGTTGTCATCATCCTTGCTTTGTGCTGCAAAATTACCATTCTCGCTATAACATTTATCAAAAATATCTGCCATGTTCATTCCATATATATTCGACTTAATATTCAGTATAGAAATGAAACTAATTTACATCCATTTTTTGAACATTATTTTCAAAAATTTATTAAAAATAGATAATTACATATTCGCACTATTGGTTAAAATGCAATAAGTCTAGCTAAGATGACAATTCCTAGAATAAGAAAAGTAGTGCCAAAAACAAAGTTAATAATCCGCAGCGTATCGGAGTTAACGTGTTTTTTTAAAATATAGGTGATGGTAGCGCTTAGTATTAACCAAACTAGAGTAGAGCCGAGCACAATACTCACGATCAAGATGCCGCCATCAAGCAGATTCAGGTTCAGATGGTCTAATCCTAGAGCGGCTAGCACGGCAAAAAATAAGAGGATGGCGGCGGAATTAGAAAGAGACAACAGAAAAGCTTGAATTAAAAAATGCCAGGATGAGTATTGATGCTCTTTTATATGAAGTGTTCTAGGATTTTTTAAATATTGCTTGATTCCAAGATACAATAATATCAAACCACCAAGACATTGCAATTGTGCCTGATATGTCGTTAATTGGTCTGAGATGAACGTAAGCCCACATGCAGTAATTAAACCAAAAACTCCGTCAGCTAAAGCTGAGCCTAATCCAGTAATAAAACCGGCTTTAAATCCCAGGTTTAGAGAGCGCTGAACACATAAGGCAGCAATCGGTCCTATAGGTGCAGAGACAAGAATGCCTATTGTAAATCCATAAATAATTAAATTAATCATTAAGTTACATTCTCTACTACACGGTTGGCATCACTACGTTCAACTTCCGCCATCGGTTGCTTATTAAGGTAACGTGCCAAGAACATCATATTTTCCTTTTTATTCTATCTTTAATTATGGTGATTTTTAAAGATTGTGCATCAGCTTCGCTTAAGAAAACCATAATAAAAGTTTTATATAATGTACAATATCAGTAGGAAGTTAAGGTTTTATAAAAAAATGCCAAGAAAAATGCTTTATTCAAACGAAATGGATTTAATAATTGGGACGCATCTCACTGGAAATACCGAATGGGAAAAGAGAGAGGTTCCTGTTCACATTTCTTTTA
Source organism: Legionella sp. (assembly GCF_965140895.1). Taxonomy (GTDB): domain Bacteria; phylum Pseudomonadota; class Gammaproteobacteria; order Legionellales; family Legionellaceae; genus Legionella. The sequence goes on from NZ_CBCSKT010000059.1 coordinate 15,710, forward strand.
TCGAAATGAATGTAATTTATTTCTACAATAAAAATAAAAATTTTATAATTATTCCTAGTCCACTTGCTGTAAAACAAGGAAGTGGGGATGCTGCGGAACCTTCGTATCAAACAACGGTTGATGCAATAAAAAATCAAATAGGTATTAGAAACTTTGGTATTGGCTGCTCCCTGTTAGGTAAGGGAGCTGGAGAGCGTCATTATACAGCTCTTTTCAAGGAAATAGGCGATGAAGGAAAAGTAACTGTATTTGATTCCAAAATAAGTTCTCCAAAGCAATTTTTTAACTCTTCAGACGCTCCAGGCTTTTTTGAAAAAATTTGGGGATTATTTAATGCACCTTTTAAAGCTTTTGGTTTGTGGGCTTTTGAAATTGGAAAAGAGATACAATCCTCTTTCCTGGGTAACGATGTGGCGGTATACAGGCTTGCTACCCAACCAATTTTTGACGGGGTAAGTTGTGGTTTTCACTCTGCTGGCGCAGTTTTAAATATGATCGATTTAATTGACGCAAACAACGTAACACCCAAAGAAATTATTCACTCAATAACCAATGATAAGAATCTTGATACCCAAGCAGAGACTATTTTAAATGCGAAAAAAGAAGAAGTTATACCTGGCGTTAATCCCATTCTTGGTTCGTTAGTTTCAAAAGAGGGAAATAAGATAGATAATGACCATTTAGATAACCTTGATCTTTATGAAGAACATCACGAGAATGAAACAACGACAATTGAAAATGAAGATGTTGTTTCTACTGTTATAAGAAACGATGAGTTTGACAATAGCTCATTGCATCAACCATAACACAATGAACAGATCTGAAATCTTGAATTTTTTCCTGAAGTTATGTTGAGCATATACCGTATTTTTACGGTATTGTTCTACTCCATTTCGTACTGGAGTAGCTATTGCGGTTTTAAATAATAATATTGATCTGGTGCAATTGCTTTGAGAACATTAGCCCTATTTTACTATAGGGCTTCCTTAAGATTCTTCTGTATCTGCTGATAGTGTTTAAATAACTGTGTCATTTCTTTGAATTTAAACATTTTTATTGCAGTATGTTTTTATTTTGCTCTTCATGCGGTTCTGAATTGATGCCTGTTTTATTGAGAAGGGGGGCAAATAAAGATAATTGGGATAGACCTACTGTAGGTAACTGGCTGTCTGAATTTATATTTTTAAGTTCCTGCTGATAGTGTTCTATGTCATCTCTTAGTTTCTGCTTTTCCGGTTCATCAATATTTTGTAGCTTCAAACAACCCTGGAGTGATTTAATTAATTTTTGATAAAAAGAGGCTGATTTAATGGTTAGTTCTTTATTGTCTTCAAATGCTTTTTGCAACGGGTGATTAGGTGTAGACAGAATTTTATATGCTATTGGCAAGCCTTCTTCGTCTTTTACAAGTACAGAAGCGCCATGTTTGATTAAAACAGCAAGGCAGGGAATCATTGATTCATGACTTATTTGATAACAAAAATGTACTGCTGATGGAAAAAAGCCTTCTTCGAATTCAAATGATAAGGCATTAATATGAAATTTTTTGTATGTAAGAATAAAGTCAAGTAGCTCGTGATCGCCAGCATCTAAAGCTATACTCAGTAATTTAGAATTTAAACCATCATGGAACGGTTCAAGTTGGGCCGCTAATTTGAATCTATTTTTTTCTACGTTGTCTGGTACTATTAAATCGCAAAGAAGCTCTCCTCCTGAAGAATAAGTGATTTTGTATAACTCCTTTATCTTAGGGAATAACTCTTTTTTTTCACAGGTAAGTACCAGTTCATGGACCTTTGAAAAAATTTCTTTTAGTAACGTAATTTGTTTTTCTGTGCTTAGTTTTTTTAGTGCTTCTACTACGGTCATTAATTGATTAATTTTTGTTTCCAGTTTGTCATCATCCGAGGATGAGGCTGCTTTTTTCTGAGGTTTTGATAGTATGAGTTCTTCTGATGTAAAAATTGAATTTTTATTATTCTGATATTTTTCTTTTTTTATCCGGGGATGTTTGTTTTTTGTAGTGGTTACAGATGAACGTTGTTCTTTAATGTAGGAAATAGAGCCTTCAAGTAGCTTTTTTGTACTTTGGTAATAGGATTTTCCTCCTAGAGCAATTAGCTCCTCCAGTATTTTTAGAGTTTTTTCTAATGATTCCAGATAGTTTTTACCAAGAATATTCGTACTCAATAAGCTTGATTTTTGTTCTTGAGCTTGATATTCCTCCTCCAAGCGTTCCACTTTTATTGTATGTTGTTCTCGGAGCATCCGAAGAATGGGGACTATTTTATTATTTGCCAAGTTAATAAACTGTTCGTTTATATTTTCGCTTGCTAAAGTTTGATATGTTTTAGTTTCATCATTGTACTTTGAGAATTCAATAGGAGTACGTTCTATTAACTCATCCTGCTCATTAAAATAGACATGCAGCTGATGCTGACAAGGGTTTAATTTTGCATCAAGAAAATAGGCCGTATAGTGGTATTGCCCCTTTTTTGGCATTTTATAAAAACTGATATGGTGATCTTGGAGTTGATAAGAAGATTCATCATCAATAATTAAGCTGTTTTTATCTCGCTTCAGCTCAAATTGAATATAGATCTCCTCGGAGAGCGTTGTTTTTTTACTAATTTTTTTGCAGTTATCAAATTTATTCGTTCTTGAAAGATCGACATTTTTATCTATAAAATTAAACAGTTCATTGTGAGTGGTCATTTATGCTCTAGTCATCTTTAATGGGCTGGTATCCCAAATTTAACCACATTGACTAAAATTTATCAACAAGTATTCTAAAGGCCTATTTGAAAGCATGAGAAAATACATTTCTGAAATAAAAGATGAAGCTCTTTTATGTCTGATGGGATCATCAGCCCCGACTCACTGGAAACGAAAATGATGCGTCCCCAATTGCGTGCCAGCATTCCCTCGAAATAAGCCCGCGCAAGTCGAATACCCCCCATAACATTGATCTCGAAAAACTTTAGCCAGTCTTCATCCGTAATATCAGAGAATTTTTTGCTTTCGTAGATCCCGAGGTTTTTATGCTTGCTAAGGCCTCATCCAGCTTTTGCTGGTTACGGCTAATAACAATCACTTTGCCCCTTCGACGGCTAGGGTGCGGGCAATCTCCAAGCCAATACCTGCGGTTGATCCAGTAATAAGTGCAGTTTTATCATTGAGTTTTAAATCCATAAAAATCTCCTATCAGCATTGTTTTTTATAGGAGGTACTCTTTTTCTTTGTTATAAATGGTTTTCTAAAAGGGTGTCTTTAATAATGCAATAATAACCATTTCTTTGAAATATACACTAAGCACGATAGCAATAAATCCCGACAGATGCGCTGGGCTGGATCTATAGCCATTAATATCCTTTATTAACAGATGAAATAGCGCAAGCTAATGAAGCAGGTGTATTAAGAGCTGAGAGTTTTCCAATGAGCGTGCCAGGCACGCCTCAAAAAGTGACAAATGCATTAAGTCAATTAACGTAGTTCAAGACTGGCTCTTCTCAGACCTTTCTATTCTACAGTCAATTAAGATATATCAAATAACACTAAACCATTATCATCTTGACCATTACTAATGTTACAAGTCCAATCGACAACCAATAGTTGCTTATGCAAAATGGGATCTAAGAAATTCATGTGAAGCGTCGCTGTATTATCTTCAAAAACACTTAAACGACCAGATAAGATTAAAGACTCCCCTGTAGGTCGTTCTATAAAAATCTTCATCGAGGTGGTGACGGTATCGATTAATCGTTCATTAATCGTTTCTTGAGCATGAAAATAGTGGGTAAAATTAAACCGCGTGGTGGCTCCATCTAATCGTCTTGACGTGGTCAAGTAAAACGATACAACCCAGTTAAGCTACTTTTTTCAAAGCCATCTCCCTCAGTGCCTCATATTTA
>NZ_CBCSKT010000060.1:0-145207 GCF_965140895.1 Legionella sp.
GATAAAATATTTTTCAATATTTGCTTATGCTCTCTCATTCGCATGGCCCAGTCACCTATGATCGGGCTTTTTTAATTGCAATTATTGCGAATGGTCTATTTGTTCTTTTGCAAATTGTGTTTGCTTACTTATCAAACTCAACCAGTTTATTAGCTGATGCATTTCATAATTTAGGGGATGTGTTGAGCTTGGTTTTAGCTTGGGTTGCAACCAGTCTGATGAAACGAGCTCCCACGATGAAAGCTACCTATGGACTGAAAAAAACCTCTATTTTATCTGCGCTCGCCAATGGAATTTTGTTGGTATTCACCTGCGGTATTATTGCTACCGAAGCAATGTATAAATTGTTTTCTCCTGCGGAAATTCAAGCGATATCGGTTATGATTGTGGCCGGTATTGGCATTGTTATTAATTTTTCAACCGCACTTTTATTTATGCGTGGCACTGATGACCTTAATATCAAGAGTGCTTATCTGCATTTATTTTACGATGCATTAATTTCTGTTGGGGTCGTGGTATCTGCGGCCTTAATTTATTTTACTGGATGGCTCTGGCTTGATCCGGTCGTGGGTTTACTGATTGCGGGTATTATTTTAAAAGGGACCTGGTCTTTATTTGTTAATAGTTTCCGACTAATTATTGATGGCGTGCCAGAGAATATTTCCTGGTCTGCAGTGAGTGAGTTTTTGTTAGCCAAACCAGGGGTTGATGGTTTTCATGATTTGCACATTTGGGCTATGAGCACGCAGGAAAATGCAATGTCCGTACATTTGTACATGCCCGAAATCGAATTAAGCGACGAATCACGGATGGAGTGGACGGAACAGTTAAGGCAGGAATTTAGTATTCAACATGTAACTATTCAGGTAGAAAAGAGCCAATCAGCATGCAATGACAATTGTCATAACCCTGGTTTTTTATAAATCCCTTGGCGATGCAAAGTAATTCCTCTCATCAGGTTGTTCGAGGCAGGTTAAATGGCTCAGGAAAAACCTGGATTAAAAAAGAAATGGCTGAGCCGGCAGTGGCAAGAATAGAAGTTCTCGCACAAGAATCACTTCGTGCAAATGAGAGAGCATAAGCAAATATTGAAAAATATTTTATCCCATAAGGTGAATGATCAAGACCTTCTTTTACAAACTTATGTGATCGATATGAGAAAAAAGCTGAAAAAACATAGTGAAAATCCGCAAAAATTAGCGGAAATTAAAAAACAATTGGAAGCGGTATTGGCTTCCGTAAGTTCGGCTGAGGTGTTCGCTGTGAAGAACGCCGCAAGCAATTTACGTGATAGCAGCCGCTGGTATACACGAGGTGTAATTGCAAAAGCAGAACGGATTGAGGCCGCGTTGTGTACCACACCACTTCTTGAACGTGGAACCGTGATTAGTAATAATGGTTCGGCAAATAAAGTTCAGGAAGCGTTTGCGTCCTATGGTAAAGGTGGAGCTGTCTATAAAGCGGAAGATAAGATTGATATGGCGTATTCTGCCCAGACATTTAACGATTTGAAAGCACAATTTAATGGGGCGCGTGAATCCACGATTGATGAGGATAGTCAACCCAAAACCCTCGAGTAGAATGATTAATCAAGAACATTATTTAAGAATTGACTATGAGCAATGACAAATTACATGGGTTATATGGCAAAAGTGAAAAAATAAATCCAGAAGAGGTGCAGGTTATAGATCAAGACTACACCAATAGAATCAACGCATTAACACAACACAAATTGTTGATTTAGAACTTGAATTATATGGGAGGTCGGATTTAACCGGTAATTCACCTTACTCTTTATAAATGGAATGTAGGATGGGTGCTCGCAAAAATGGCGCTTTACATAAGGTTGTCGCGCAATATAATGCTCTTGACCGCGATATTCATAAGTACGGAGTGAGACGCAATATAAATTTGGATGCCGCGGTCAAAGCCGCGGTAATTTAGTCTTCTCTAAGCCTCGCCACATGTTTATAAGTTATATATTGTTTAAATAAGTGTGTCATCCAAATTTTCTTTTACACCAATACATGATTTGTTGTTAACGCCAATCCTTTTTTATAACTATCACAAGCTTGACTGGCATCACCTAATTTTTCCTGTAGCTTGCCGAGAGTCATATATGCCAAAGGTGATGGTTCGATTTCATTTGATTGTTCAAGATAATATTTCGCTTTACCCCATAGCTGACGATTAATGCATAATTGCCCTAAACATAAATAAAGTTCTGCTGAGTGCGCATGTTTTTTTAATAGGCTTTCGGCAAAGGCAAGTTGACTATCATCACTGGGCAATGAGCCATAAAGTGTAACGAGTTGAGGATTAAATTCCTTACGTAAGTTACGGCGTAATAATTCTTTGGCCTTGGTATGCTCATTGTCCTTGAGTAAGAAACGCACATATTCGGTAACAATATTGGGATCTGCTGCTAAGGGTTTGGGCAATGATTTAAATAGCTCCGTTACTGCCTCAGGCTGGTTTTGCTTCGTTAAATCCGTCAGCGCTTGCAAATAAGCACTATGTTGTAGTGCTCCAAACTCTTGTGGCTCGAGCACATGATATCTTTTCAAGCTAGGCAGTAAGGCAATTAGTTGAGGCCAATCACGAACCTCTTGATACAATTGCACGAGTAGTTTTAAAACATAAGGATGGCGCGGAGCAATATCATGCAAGTGTCTTAGCGTGGCTAATGCCTGCTCCCATTGATGATTTGCCAATTGTAATTGTGCTTGCGTAAGTTCAACAGCAATCTTTGCTTCGGGCATTGATTGTTGTGCTTCACGAAGAAAGTCATCACGTAATTGGCTATCACCCATCTTTTGAGCCGCACGCGCAGCGGTTAAGTAATTCAGTAGCGGGGTATCGGTATTAGGCAGGGCTTGAATTAAATGATTCTTCGCTTTATCCCAATATCCTTCACTGTATTCGATTAAGCCTTTACGCGTAATGGCTTGAGCTTTTTGTGCTAAGCGCTTAGAGTGCCAAAGACTCATCGCTTTCGGGGCGCGGGTAACTTTGTGGCATAAGCGGACAACTAAATAGACGATAAGAAATACCAGAATTAAGCCTAAAATCATAACCCATAAGGTGGTTTCAACGGTCCAATGATTTATGGCAATTAATACATAACCCGGATCTTTATTGAGCTGAACCCCTAAAATAATTGCGGCCAATAAGATGAAAAACGCAATAAAAAGACGCATCATTGTGGGGTTCCTCCCTGTCCTTCTTTATCGGCCGGTTTGGCAGCTGGTTCTTTGGAATCAATTAATTGATTTAATAAAGGTAAGGAGTTAACCCCAACTTCCGGTCTTTTTTGTGTTAACTGAATTTGCTGTAATTCGGTTAATTTTTTTATAAGTGCTGCAGTATTGGTGGCATTTTCATTAAAATTCTTTTTCAGGGTATTTATTGCCTGATTGAGTACTAATTGATAGACCTCGGTATTATTATTGAGTACAGCCCATTGCGCCTGCTGCAAATCCATGCGAATGCTTTCTTTGAGTATTGCTTCAAGAGCAGGAGATATTAGTGGTTTAATCTGCTCATCATTACGACGAATGACCACCAGTTTGCTTAATACATCCATGCTATCTTGCCAGCGAAGGCGCCATACTGATGTTTTATTTTCGGGGCTGGCAGGTGTCTCTGCTGCTGGTTTCATCTCACTTAACACCGAGGCAATACTTAAATCCTCAAGGCTATTTTGCGCCGCATCCAATTGGCTTAGTGTTCCAGCAAGGTCCATTTTTGGGGTTGCTTTTAATTCTGCAATGTCTTTAGCTACTGCTTGTCGGATCTCAAAAATTTTAGGGTCATTTAATTGCCGTAATAACTGATCCGATTGCTGTAATAAGCTGATGGTGGCATCAAAGCTGTTGTTCCAGTGGGCGTTGATTTGTGCTAATTCAAGATAATAACGGGCTTTGAGCAACAGCCAATTTTGATTTTGATAAAATCGCTGGCTCATCGCCGTTTGCAACTGTTTGTTTAACTCGCCAAATTGGTTTTGTAGCGTAGAGCGCGTTTCTTCAAGCATCTTTGTCTTGGATTCAAGTTGTGCTTGGGTCTTACCTTCCTTTTGTTCTAATTTATCTAATTGCTGGTTTATTTGATTGTTTTGATTGCTCTGAATGATTAATTGCGCTTGTAACTGCTTATTGAGCGATAGCGTATATAGTGAAGAGCTAAGGGCGCCAATCGCAATTACAACCGCTCCAACGGCCATGGCCGATTTAGTTCTTGCAGTCGAGCTTTGGTTGTTCATTGACGGACTATTGTTTTGCTCCATAGTTTGTTTTGGTTGTTTTTCGGATGCTTTTTTTTGTTCTTCATTGCCATTGGCCATAAATTAATCCTTGATAACAGAGTCAAACAATGCATTCATTATCCCCTCGGGATGGCTACGAATAATATGTTCTATTCCCAATGAGGAGGCACTTTGAGCCAGGCGTTCACTAATAACCAGGCATGTTTTACTGCGCAGCCAATGATGAGCATCTTTAGGAAATAATTGAAAAAGATGGTGCATAGACTGCTCGCTAGTTAACAGTATAATATCCACTAAATCATCGCGCCAGATTGATTTTATAAATTGCTCATTTATTTTTGGCAGGGCGCGTTGATATACATTTAATGCAATTAAATCAGCACCTTGTTGCAACAAGCTTTCTTCAATAAGAGGTCTTCCGCCTTCACCTTTAAATAAAAGAATTTTTTGTTCCTGTGGGTGTTTAAGGCTCGGCAATGCCAATAAATGCTCGCTATCTGGTATTAAGGGGGTGGCATGTACCGATATCGCAAATTGCTTAAGTAGCGCGGTGCTGCCGTTGCCTATAGCAATGACCTCAATGGTTGATGGCCAATGAATCTGAGCTTGTTTCAGTTGCATAAAACAATGCTTAACGGCATTCGCGCTGATGAAAATAGCCTGTTGTACGCCATTTAAATCGGGCAGTTGGCTGAGCCAATCCACAGATGCTTGAATTGCCAACGTGGGTAATTCGATGGCGATGCCTTGTGCCGCCCGGATGCTCTCACTTAGGTGCTGAGCTTGTTCTTGGGGGCGTGTATTTAAAATACGTAACCCTTGCAGGGAGCGATTCATTTAGGAACCGATGCCAGAAGTTCTGCTCCACCTTGAGCAAGCAATTCTTGAGAACAACGTTTGGCTAATTGGGGTGCATCTTTCAAGGTGCCCGTTTGTTGATTGCTCAGGATTTGCGTACCGTCCTCGTTTAATATTTTGGCATGCAACATCAATTGATTGGCGGCGACTGGTGCACAAAAAACAGCTAAAGGCACATGGCAGTTGCCTCCTAATAAGGCATTCACCTGACGTTCGGTGTGTACACAAATAGCGGAGGTAGGATCATTGAGTCCGGCAATTAGGGCTTGAGTTTCCTGATCATCGGTTCGGCATTCAATAGCCAATGCTCCTTGTCCGCATGCGGGAAGCATAAGGTGCTCGGGAATTTGTTCGCGAATTGCGTCAGTAAATCCCATGCGCTCAAGGCCTGCAGCCGCTAATATTATGGCTTGGTATTCGCCAGACTCCAATTTAGCCAGGCGAGTATTGATATTTCCACGCAGTGGTTTGATGTATAAATCCGGTCGGTAGGCTAGTAATTGTGATTGGCGTCTGAGACTACTTGTTCCCACAATTGCTTGAGGGGGGAGGTCTTGCAAACGACTATATTGTTTACTGACCAAGACATCAAAGGGATTATCTCGTTTACAAATTACCGCTAAGCTCAGTCCTTCGGGAAATTCTGTCGGCATGTCTTTTGATGAATGCACAGCGATATCTGCTCTTTTGTCCAATAAGGCTTCTTCTAATTCTTTGACAAATAAACCCTTACCCCCGACAGCAAGCAGCTTATCTTTCAGGAATTTATCTCCTGAGGTAGTCATTGGCACCAGCTCAATCTTTAGCATGGGCCATTGTGCTAATAACAAATCACGCACATGGTTGGCTTGCCATAAAGCAAGAGGGCTTTGGCGTGTTGCAATACGGAGCGTTTTGATATTCATAGATAATTAGAACGACTTATTTAATGATACGCTATCATAGCATTTTATTTGCATGAGCGTGAGTTTGATGTCAAGAAATGTAACCTGGACTAGAGCTGTGCCCTTCATCCAGGTTATAAGAGGCTTACTTTTTATAACCAGCACGTAGTGCCAGGGCCATGAAAATATAAGTCCAACCACTAACGATCATATCAATGGCAATGAACATCCCAATAACCCATAAACTGCTCATTGGCCATTTGATGAGAATTAAAACACCTAAAATCAGTGAAGTAATACCAGCAAATAATATCCAACCCCAACCTTCAGTATCTCTTAACGAAATAGACATTGAGATGCGAGTTACGCCGATAATAATGAGTAGCCAGGCTAGCATGGCAGTAATTACTGCGGAAGCGAGAATAGGATCGTACAACACAACCCCTGCGGCAATCACATACAACAGCGCGATAAGAATTTGCCAAACAGCCCCTTTCCATTTTTTGTATTTAAAGGCATCTGCAAAATGCGATAAACCGGAGACTAAGAGCATGGCTGAAAAAAAATACATGCTCACTAAGGTCAGCATAATGTCCATGCCTAAACCAATAGTACCGATAATCAGAAGTATTATCCCTAGTCCTAACAGCCATCCCCAATGACGTTGCAATGAATCGACCATTGGGATTTGCATCTTTTCGGTGTTTTCCATATCAGTTCCTTTTGATTGTATTATTTTTAATATAGCCCATAGAATGAATAATTATCTGCTATGCTGGAAAAAAAGCTTACTTATAGGTATGATTTTTAAATTGTGTTTTCGAGGTGTACGGGTATGAAATGGTCTGTTGTAATGCTCTTGTCTTTTTTCTCCTTTGTCGGTTATGCCGATAGTGATACAGAACGACAGGAAACGCAGTTAAGAATTCAACCTGTAGGTCAGGTTTCAGTGCAAGGACAAGCCCCTTCTGAACAGAAAACGGTGGCAACACCTGACAAAAAAGAGCCAGGTGAAGAAACTTATGAGCAGTATTGCATTGTTTGCCATAACGATGGATTGGCGGGTGCGCCTAAGTTTCGCAATGAGCAAGATTGGAAACCTCGTTTAGCCGGTAGAACATTAGATGATTTAGTTGTTTCTTCAATAAAGGGTTTAAATGCGATGCCTACAAAGGGAACTTGTTTTAAGTGCAGTGAGGATGATCTGAATGCTGCAATTTCTTATATGTTGCCCAGATCATGACAAAATTAACTTTCAGAAGAATACAAACATTCAACGCAGTAGTTACTTTAGTGGTACTATTCGCGTCACTTTATTTTCAATACGTTGTAGGCTTAGTGCCTTGCCCTTTATGCATGATGCAACGCCTTTGTGTCTTTTTCTTATTGGCCGTTATGAGTTTAAGTTTTGGTACTCAGAAAAGGGCACATGCAATTAGCGGATGGCTCGTCTTTTTTGCTGCCTTAGGTTTATTTTTTGCAGGCCGTCAGTTGTGGTTGCAATCATTACCTGCGGGAAACGTCCCTGCCTGCATGCCTGGCTTGGATATTATGATTCGTTATTTCCCATGGAAAACCGTAGCGCAAACCCTGTTATGGGGTTCTGGGGAATGTGCTGAAGTCACGTGGCATTGGCTAGGTATTTCTATGGCGGGTTGGAGTGCCATGTATTTTATTTTTATGATTGTTATGGGGCTGTTTTTGTTTTGGAATACCCATCGCTCTCGTTTTGATAGGATGTACTCAAGAATGTAGTCGCATTAGCGTAGCATCCCGTATTACGATTTTGTCTAATACGGGACCGGACGGCATCACTAATATTGCTTAAATTTCTACCGTTTTATTAAACTCATCATTAGGTCCCGCAATAACCTGAATCTCATCAGCAGATTTTTTCCCATACAAGGAATAGGGCGAAATATGGCCTTTAGAAAAACGAATCATTTGTTTTTTGAATGCGGTAATGCGGGCGGCAGATTCAGGCGTTTGCTCAATAGAGGGCGATTGTATCAACTCCAATAATAATTTTCGAGGTTGGTGGCAAACGATCAACATATCACATCCGGCATTCAGTGCATGCTCAGCTCTGGTTTTTAAATTGCCAATGTCGGCACCTTTCATACTTAAGCAATCACTTAAGACTAATCCCTTAAACCCTAATTTAGTGCGTAGGATATCGTGCAACCAGATCTTGGAAAAACCGGCGGGGTTATTTTCATCAATAGCCTCATAGGTTACATGGGCGGGCATAACTGCGGTTAATAAACTTTTATTAATTAGCTCACTAAAGGGTTTTAAATCGTTTGCTTCTAATTCTTCCAGGGGGGCAGGGGATGTTGGCATCGTAATATGTGAATCCGATACTATAGAACCATGGCCGGGAAAATGTTTTCCAACTGCCGGCATGCCTGCATCGTTCATGCCTTGAATAAAGGCAGCGGCTAATTTCGCAACGGCATCTGCAGCTGCGTGAAATGCTCTATCTAAACCGGCAATAACACGGCTGTTGCCTTCTAGGTCTAATACGGGGGCGAGGCTCAGATCAATATCATGCGCTAACAGTTCTTGTGCCATGATTTTCCCATATTCTTGGGCGTGAGCTAAACCAGCTTCCTGATGGAGATCATAAACCTTGCCATAGGAGCGGGCGGCAGGAATGGAGCTAAATCCTTGGCGTTGAAACCTTTGGACATTGCCTCCTTCATGGTCCACTGCAATAAAAAGAGCAGGATTAGTACTTCTTATCTCCGCAATCAATTGTGCGAGTTGTTCAGGATTAATAAAATTACGGGTAAACAAAATTACGGCACCTACATTAGGGTGCGCTAAAAGTTCCCGTTCTATATTAGATAGTTCAGTTCCCTCTATATCAACCATGAATTGCGATGGCATAATGCTGCTCCTCGTTTAACGTAACGCAGCCAGCCTGAGCGAGGCGAGGGAGTTCCTGAATGTAGCATAAGGTTTATGTATGACTATAAGGTCACATTCAGGGGCTCTCTCGTTGTAAACTCCTCAGGATGACGTAGTTTTAGGTCTCAGACCTGATTACCGTTCAAATTAGCGCATGATTTTATCACAGATTGGGGGGGGATTAATATTTCTGAGTATCCTTTACTGGTAATCTGAAGTCGAGTTAGCTATCATCCCTTTTTTTTGAATTATTTTTGACACAATGAAAAGCTTTTCTTGCGAAGTGCTGTATCGGCATTCGGCCACCAACGCCCGGGTTACCCGTGTTACCACGGCTCATGGTGAATTTATCACCCCGGTATTTATGCCTGTTGGTACTCGTGCAGGGGTGAATAACATGATGCCTGCTGAGTTACAAGAAGCTCATAGCCAAATTATTTTAGGTGGTAATACCTATCATATGCTGTGTGCTCCAGGTATGGAGGTCATTGAGAAGGCTGGTGGAATGCATCCTTTTATGGGATGGCATGGCCCTATGCTCACGGATAGCGGCGGTTTTCAAGTTTTTAGTTTGTCCAGAAATAAGGAAATTTGTACCATTGATGAAGAAGGGGCTCACTTTATCTTGCCTGGTAAGCAGGGCATAATCCACATGACCCCAGAAATGTCTTTAGAGACTCAGAAGATTATTGGTGCAGACATTATTATGGCTTTTGACCAATGTACTCCTGATAGTTGTACTAAAGATGAAGTGAGTCATATTATGACGCGCACACATCGCTGGTTAAAACAATCAATCCAATATCACCAGCAACACCCCGAATCACGCTATGGCTATCAGCAAGCTTTATTTGGCATTATTCAAGGGGGCACGTTTAATGATTTACGACGTGAAAGTGCTGATTTTGTCGCTTCTATGAATACTGATGGAATTGCCATTGGCGGTGAGACTATTGGTTTTGACATGAACACAACGGTTGAAGTAATTCGTTGGGTTCGCGATTATTTGCCCGAAAACAAACCGCGTTATACCATGGGGGTGGGCATGTCCCCCCAAGATCTTTTGGACGTAGTTGCAGAGGGAATCGACATGTTCGACTGCGTTGCGCCCACGCGTAATGCACGACATGGGGCTTTGTATTGCGGTAAGGTAGTGCAAGAAGGAAATTGGCTGCGTTTTGCCAGCGAGTATGAGAATGAACGTATTCAAATTAAAAAATCATGCTTTGCTGATGATATGTCACCGATTATGCCGGATTGTACGTGTTATACCTGTCGTAATTATTCACGCTCTTATTTGCACCACTTAATAAAACAGAAGTCTAATCTTTTCACTGCCCTGGCGACGATTCACAATATCCATGTGATGCATGATGTTTGTGATAAAATGCGCGAGTTGGTAATTAATTCACAGGAGAAATAATGGTAGTTATTAGTACATCTAAAGGTGACATTTGTCTTCAGTTAGATACAGAAAATACTCCAGTTACAGCAGAGAACTTTTTAAGTTATGTGCGTAGTGGGTTTTACGACACCACAATTTTTCATCGCGTCATTTCTGGCTTTATGATTCAAGGCGGCGGACTTGATTCCAATATGGAACAAAAGCAAACGCAAAGCCCAATAAAAAATGAAGCAAAAAATGGCAAGCTAAACAAGCGCGGCACGATTGCTATGGCAAGAACGATGGACCCTCACTCTGCAACAGCCCAGTTTTTCATTAATGTCGCAGATAACGCGTTCTTAAACTACACTGCTGATTCTATGCAAGGTTTTGGCTATTGCGTATTTGGTGAAGTAGTTGAAGGTATGGACGTTGTCGATGCGATTGCCAAAGTAAAAACGGGACAAAGCATGGGCCATGCCGATGTTCCAGTTGAAGAAGTAAGTATTCTTTCCGTTAAAGAAGTTGAGTAATTTTTTCTCCGTCATTGCGAACGTAGCGAAGCAACCCAGCACAGAGTTTTAACGAGGTATCGCTCTGGGTTGTTTCGCCAAGGCTCGCACTGACGACATTTTCATATTCCGCCAACACTTACTGCAAGCCACATCTATTCTCCTTCGACGCTTCTTAATACTTGTCCGAATAATCAAAAATGGGTATTTCAATATGGAAGAAAATAGCCAGCAGACGCGCAAGGAAGATACTTATCAAGGTAATAATCACACTGAGGCTTTCTGCAACTTGAAAATAATTCAGAGTAATGAAGAGGATGGCTCCTCCAATAGCGATAACCGCATACAATTCTTTTCTTAGAACCAGGGGAATGTCATTGCATAAAATATCACGTAGCATCCCACCACAAATACCGGTGATTACACCACTAATTACGGCAATACTTGGGGATAATCCATGGTTTAACGCTTTCTGAGTACCAATGATCACAAAGGTCGATAAGCCAAGTGCATCAAGGATTAAAAAGAGTTTCATAATTTTTATCAGTGAATGGGCAATAAAAATAGTGAGAAATGCGCATAAGGACGTGTATAATAGGTACTCTGGATGAAGTACCCACGTCAATGGGTAGGTATTAAATAGCGAGTCTCTTACAGTGCCACCACCAAGTGCAGCAATGCATGCAATGAGCATGACACCAAAAAAATCCATTTTTTTGCGGCCAGCAGCCAATGCGCCAGTAACCGCTTCGACACAAATGCCCATGATGAAAAGAAAATGTAACAACATACAACTCACTGCCTGCAAAAAGGCCAATGATAGCATTGTTGAGTCAATTGGCGGAAGAGATAAACGTGCGAATTCTTATCCAGAACCTACATTAAAAAGTATTTTTTATTTGGAGCGTATTCATGGAGATAGGTATGCCGTTTTTCCTAAATGAAATTGATACAGATGCACGTAAAAAAATTCTTGAGCTTGATCACAAATTAAAGACTTTACGTGCCGAGCTAGAATTGAAGTTAAATGAAGCAGAGGAAAGCCATTTGCCTCATCTCATGCAGGATATTGAGCAAGCAATCAAAGCAATAACCCCAGTGGTTTCATTAGTTGTAGATGAATAGACTTTTGGCGTAAGCAATACCGGCGTAATATATTCAAAAATTTCAATGGGTACGTAAATCGTAACAGGTCTGAACGGTTACCATAAATCGTGTCATTGCAAGGAGCGCAGTGACAATGATTTTTTCATGTGGGTTAACCTGGCTACCTCATTTAATTATAATGAATACTAAATACTGGCGACTCATCTTTAATAGATGCACTAGCATATTGGTTTTTACCCATACGATATCGTTGCGCCAAAATTTTGATATTAGTTAACACAATAGCCGCCAAGACAATAATGATGAGGCTAGGGGAGCTGGGCATTTGCGTTTTGCGGGCCAAATAATCGGAAAGTAGTGGTGGTACACCTGCTGCCAGGCTTGCAGCAATTGAATAAACAATTGATAAGGCAGTACAGCGTATTTGCAGTGGAAATAGCTCGGTGAGCAATACCGTAGCCACACTATAATAACAAGCGCAGGGAATCGAGATGAGCAGTTGCATTAAAATATAATAACCGGCACTTCCATAATTAATACCATGCATAAACGGATATGCAAGCACCAATAAACCACTGCTGGCAAACGTGAGCATTTTTAAACGGTCTTGCTTATCAGAGAGCCAACCAAAAATCGGAATCAGCACGGTTACTAACGCGAGGGCTAAAGTATTTGACGTCATAATTAATGAACGTGAAAGATGGGCGTACTGAATCGCGTGCAAGGGAATATAGAGGTAAAAAAAGAAGCCGGTGGTGACTGACAGAAAACTGGAGAAAAATGCATAATGGAACATGAAGGGATATTTTTTGACGTAGTTTAACGATTGCTTGTAAATATCTCGCGTCGAGGGTTTGGCTCGATTTGCATAATAGACAATATAGGCCAGACTTTCAGGCATTTTGGCGCGGATGGCAAAACCAATAATTGTGGTCAGTAAAGCAAATAAAAAGGGAATACGCCAGAGATAGTCTATTTCTGGATGAGCATCAGCAAAATAACGCATGCCTTCAACAACCAGGCAGGCAAGTAAATAACCGGCTTTTACGCCAACAGAGGACCAACAACCACGAAAACCACGTTGCTGGTTGTCGCCACTTTCAACTAATAAGGACGCTGAATTCAAAAACTCAGAACCTAAAGCCATACTTTGGATGATGCGCAAGATCAATAATAAGCCTGCTGCGGCAAGGCCTATCTGTTGATATCCTGGAATAACACCGATTAGAGCAGTGGAAACCCCCATAATCAGGATTGATACCATAAGGACATTTTTACGCCCATATAAATCTGAAAATAAACCCAGGATGAATGCACCCAAGGGTTTAGCTAAATAAGCAATAAATACTAAAGATAAAACAACGGTGAGGTTGCCTTTGTTATCGCCAATGAGGTAGCGAGACATTTCAGTTGCCATAAAATAACAGATAGACATGTCATAGGCTTCTACGATATTCCCCATAAGGCCGCCGAGTATCGATTTATTTTGGTGTTTCATAGTTCAACCTGTAATGGGTAGTAGGGATGAGGATGAAGGATCATAGGTATTTAAAAGTGGGATTAGATTGTTTGAACAATATTGCCCAATTTTATAAAAATCTTCATGTTGATTAGCAAATAACTCGCGCGTATGTGCGCAGGATTTTCGGCTGGCCAATGAATAGATTAGGTATTCTTCATCCATTTTTGCCGCAAGGCTTAATCCTATGGGATAAGCATGTTTGATTTGCTTTAAATAATACAGTTCATCGTAACGCGTATAGTCATATAAATTTTGCCAATAATCCTGTACGCATAATTCAAACCATGCATGTCTATAAGTTTTATCATAACGCCATAGCGCGCTATTAAATAAATTAAACTCCATCGCTGGTGTTGAAGATAGGGTTAGTAGTTGATTATTCTTGTTAATGCGAGTAAAGGCGATGTGATCAATTTCATGTATGCCTAAAACGTCCCTGAACACAGAGGAGACTTTACTTCTAAATGCAAAAAGGACTTCCAGTAACTGTGGATGACGCGTTACTTCATGACGACAATTTTCCATAAAACCATTCTTATTTCAAGTTCCATGTGGCCGGCTAAAATGCTTCACTGAAGCTAAAGCCAGATCAATAATTCTTTTTGACTGCTCTTCATTGGCATTGATTAAACTTACGTCATTTATCAAGTCCATTAAGAAATCAGAGACTTCTTGTTCCATAAGCGGGCTATTATATAGATTTGCCGCTTTGGTGAAAATATAGTGAAGCAATATCTTACTAATTGATACCTTATCTTGCTCTACACCGCGCTCATCATGAGAGTCACCAAATAATAACCAGCCTGGCGAAACATGAAGTTTCGAGGCGATTTCAACCAGCTTTAATGGCTCGGGTATGGCTTCACCGCGAAGGTATTTTCGACAAATTTGTAACGAATAACCGGTTATTTCCGATAATTTATGAATGCAAACGCCGGATGTAGAGCGTTGCGAATTAAAGCCTGCAGCGATCATGGCATCGCGTAAGCGGTATGCAAATTGTTTTGTTAAATCAACTTTTTCCATGGTGCGTGCAATATACTTATAGAGTGAAAACTGTGCTGAATTGTAACAAAGACCGAGGAAACCTGCAAACTTTAGTATTGATTGGAAACTTTTGGTTTCGATTCGAAATCAAATGTTGACATTCGAAACTTAGCCGTTATAATGACTCTGAAATTTACGGAAATATTTCAATAAAGTCCAAAAATACATGGAAAAACAGGGCACCCGATGGAACATCGTGCCATGAACAGTTCAACAAACAGGAATAGTGGTTTAACCATAGCGGTTAACCTCGCAAACCAAGGCCTGAATGATGGGAATCATTCAGGCCTTTTTTTTTATTTTCCTAATCGAATAGGAATTTATTGATTTTTGCATTGTTAAATGCGCTTTTCTTAATCAACTCTTAAGCTTGACTGTTTTATATTAGGGCAATGCGAAAACTGAGCCTGGTTTTTATAATTAAAGCGAACTTTGTGAGATTTAAAATGAGCAGAGCAAAATTAGAACAAGCAATTTATTATATTGGAGACAACTCTGAGTTGGCGATTGCAGGAAAGCTTCGAGAAAATGTAGTCAAACATGCCGGCAAGAATGTAAATCAGATTCCACTAGTTGCGTTTAATCCAAGCGTTCCCAACGAAGTGCCAAGCGAATTAATTTTACTAGCGCATAGTGATGATTCACGGCAGCACATTGGTGATAAAACACCAAAAGAATTAATTCACGAGCTTGCGAAGCAATTTCAAGGAAAAGATAAGACACAACTTAAATCTTTAATATTAGTTTCTTGTGAGGGGGGGCTTTGGTGAGCATCCACTTGCTTTAGAAGTCGCCAAAGAATTGCATAAAAAAGGCTTTACTCAAGCTCTCGTTAAAGCGGCTACTCATCCTCAAGAAAGTAAGGTTGGTGGGGTTGTTTCCGTAACTACTCATGCAGGAATTTCAATTCTTCAGGGGAATGAGGATGGGAAGGTAAGCGCGGTAATGTACGGAAATCAAAAAACAGCTGATTACATACGCTGGAAAGAATTGGACCGTATGCGTGGTAGAGCAAAGAAGCCCCGTCAAGGCTGGACTGAGTTGTTAGCGAGTGAAATGGATAATCTAGCGGACAAATATAGTAGTTTTCGTGGTTTTGACGAAAGGCATCCTGATTATTGTGTAATCAAATTGGTTAGTGATATAGAGGATTTGGATGCTCCTTATAATCGTTATACTAAGGATGGCGCACAGGCTCAGTTAGGGCTTGATGTAGCAATTGCTTTAGATTCTTTACGAGTAAAAAGGCATGCATATAGGCGCGTTGAGGACAGTAAGACAGTTGCCTTTATCGATCGAGTTATACAAAAAATATATGACAATCCCTCGATGACAAAAAATGAGATTTTGCAAATACTTGCGAATAAGGAAATTGTAAAGAATGTCAATCGAGAGATTGTTTCTGACACCCGAGAAGCGCTTACGGCAGTAATAGATACAAAGCGTATGGCGATGGATCCTTCTGCACGTCCTTCCAAAGCAAATACGATTGCATCAAAAATTGAAGCTGACGAAGATTATTTGGCTCGAATAGTTCAAAAAGATGGCATATTTGACAAAATATGGCGCAGTCTCTTTGGCGCAGATCAATTTACTCAAGGTGTAACGATATAGGAACAGGTTTAAAAGAGATAAAAGGTCGAGTAAATGCCGCTATTCAATCTTATTTGGATAGACATGATAAAGGTCCAGATACCGATGAACTGCATCAACCAAAAGTAGCTGTTATGAAGATAATGCAAGCCTATATAAGTGAGCCTACAGAAACAAATTGGAAGGCACTCGAAAAGTCAACGGCAGAAAATCCGGGTTGGGATAAAGGATGGTTCTCAAAAGTTAGGTTCTTGATGTCTGAGGTGCAGTTGGCTCGTAAAGAGCAGGAAGATGAAATCGATCGCCTTTCTTCTTGTTATCGGGTTTAATTGAGTGCCGAACTTAACATTCTGCTATTTGATTTGATTGCTGTTTTAGGAAGTCCTGGTTGCTTACAACTGTCTCTATGATCACATCTCATCAAGAGACAGCCACCAAATACCCCTCCACTCGTTATCCCTGTCTAAAAAAACCTTTCCAAACGGTAGCCCAAGCAGCTTTTCCCGTTCATTTACTGTCGCGTTCCATAATATCTTCTATTCTATATCTGATAGTAGGGTATTACAGGGCTGAGTCTCTTCTTCAAGGTTTTTATATACCCATTCCTAATATGCGTATAAATTCGCGATGAACTTCTGTCGTGCGATCCAGCGTAATATCGTTTGGATTGTGCCAGAATGTAAGCCCTTTACTCTTGTGGTGCTTTTTAGACTCTTCTTTTACTGCAGTGACCTCTGATTTTGGTGCACTTCCAGAATCAAGTGATTTGCTGCGTTGTCTTTTATGTCCTTTTTCCTCAATCATCGATTCAGCTTTTCTCTTAGGAAGCTGTGCATCTGCAGAATTTCTTCGTGGTTTTGTAGTCTGTTTTGCCGTCTCTTTTTCTAAGTCATTACGTTCTTGTAATTCAGCTTGTGCCATATATTGTTCTGCAAGAATTGTATAGGTCGCTTGTAAATGGGGGGACTGTTTTTTTACTTCAGTCTTTTTTGTGGCAGCAAATTGCGCAAGAATTTCTTCTTTTTTCTTGATATTTTCATAACTCTCATGAGTGACCGGGATATTAGCACTCGTCAAGTTTTTATTTTTTCCCAAAGTTTCATTGAGGAACAATATGTCTTTTGACAATAAAAAGCTTGGTCTAAGCACGTTAGGGTCATTATTGCCTTGCATATGCTTTCTTAATTCTCTGAAGTTTCCACGCGGGTTGATGTATGGCTGGAACGCATTATAGGTTTCTCTGGAGCTATCTGATAAGTCGGCTAAATGTTTTAAATCCGTCTCTACTATAGACAGGCGCAACATAACCAAGGTGAATGCTTCATAATTTTGGTGTTGATTAAGAAGGATGTTGGCAACCTCTATCCAGCGTTCGAAGGCATGTAATTTTGTAGCCTTCTTCGAGTGTCCAGTAATATCAGCCTCAATGAACTTATCCATTACATTGTAACATTGCAAGTAGTTTTTCATGTTGATGCTGCCTTGGCTGATATCAGAAAATCCAACTGGGTTTGCGATGTCTGTTATTTCTAATTGTTGAAAAGTGCTTCTTAATTGACTATCCAGCAAGTCTGCATAGTCTTGTGCCAGGCGAGTTTCAATTTGTTGGCATAGGTCGGTTTTTTCGGTGCTGGTTGCCAGGGCTCTTCGTACTTGTTTTTTAGAAATCTGTTTATCCCATTCTTGAGATGCGAGAGGAGTATCCAGGAAGGAGTTATTTTCTTGGTACCAATTTGAAAACGAGCGTAACGTTGAGCTGGTACCTCTGAACCAATTTATAATACTATTTATTGGGCTAATTGCCATGATTATTATTCTTATAAGTTAGACAACAGAAAATCACTATGTGTTCTCTTTGTCAAAAAGTCAAATAATTAATTGCATCAATACCGTAAATAAGAGGTTGCTTTGCAACACTTACTATTATATACTGCCTAACTATGCTTTATGCAGGTCTTTTTATAGGCACGTAGCTCAGTGGTAGAGCACCACCTTGACATGGTGGTGGTCGGTGGTTCGATCCCACTCGTGCCTACCAATATAACAGAATTCTTTTAAGTTTATTAAGTGTAGAATAGTTTACGCTTAGATTGTAGTTATTTTCAGATTATGTTAAGCCCTGCTCTGCAGGGTTTTTTTTTGAGATTAAAGTGATCGACGGACATACGGATACTAATCATGCCAAACATTAAATTACCTGATGGAAGTGTAAAACATTTTGAGGCGCCTCTGACTGTTTATGATGTGGCACACAGCATTAGTCCAGGGTTGGCAAAAGCAGCTTTAGCTGGTCGTGTTGATTCACGTCTGGTTGATACTTCCTTTCTTCTTGAGCATGACTGTACCTTGGTTATTATTACTGAAAAGCAAGAAGATAGCCTCGAGGTTATTCGCCACTCTACGGCGCATTTACTAGCGCAAGCAGTAAAAAGTTTATTTCCTACGGCTCAAGTAACCATTGGGCCTGTGATTGAAGATGGTTTTTATTATGATTTTGCATTCCAACGACCATTTACACCCGAAGACTTAGAACAAATTGAAGCGAAAATGATGGAGTTGGCTAAGGCCAATTATCTTGTGACCCGCAGAGCGTTGCCACGTGATGAGGCAATTAGTTATTTTAAGAGTATCGGTGAGGAATATAAGGCGAAGATTATTGCTGATATTCCTGCGGATGAAGTGCTCTCTCTTTATAAACAAGGCGATTTTGAAGATTTGTGTCGTGGTCCCCATGTGCCTTCAACCGGTTTCTTAAAAGCATTTAAATTAATGAAAGTTGCCGGTGCTTACTGGCGCGGTGATTCTAATAATGAAATGTTACAGCGTATCTACGGCACGGCTTGGGCAGATAAAAAATCCTTAGCTGATTACCTGTTCCGCATCGAAGAGGCTGAAAAGCGTGACCACCGTAAATTAGGTAAAAGTCTAGAGTTGTTTCATTTTCAAGACATCGCCCCTGGGATGGTTTTTTGGCATCCTAAAGGTTGGACTATTTATCAAGAGCTTGAGCGTTACATGCGTTCGCGCTTAGTGGACTTTGGTTATCAAGAAATTAAGACACCACAACTAGTCGATCGAGTTCTTTGGGAAAAGTCAGGTCATTGGGCTAACTTTAGAGATGAAATGTTTGTTACGGAAACAGACAACCGTCATTATGCGGTAAAACCAATGAACTGTCCTTGCCACGTGCAAGTGTACAACCAAGGTTTGAAGAGCTATAGAGATCTGCCGCTAAGATTATCTGAGTTTGGTAACTGCCACCGTTGTGAACCGTCAGGCTCACTGCATGGCTTAATGCGAGTACGTAATATGGTGCAAGATGATGCCCATATTTTCTGTACCGAAGATCAGATTCAATCTGAAGTAGATATGATGTTGCAATTAGTGCAGTCAGTCTATGCGGATTTTGGTTTCCATGAAATTAAATACCGCCTCGCATTACGGCCCGAAAAACGAGTCGGTAGCGATGAAGTTTGGGATAAAGCGGAAGGTGCTTTAAAACAGGCGATGAAAGACCGTAATATAGAATGGGTTGATGCTCCTGGTGAGGGTGCATTTTATGGTCCAAAGATCGAATGTTCACTATCTGACTGTTTAGGTCGAATCTGGCAGTGCGGAACGATTCAAGTTGATTTTTCTATGCCAGGGCGCCTAGACGCGAGCTATGTAGCGGAAGATGGCAGTAAGCAAACCCCGGTAATGGTGCATCGTGCAATTTTAGGATCTTTTGAGCGTTTTATGGGAATCCTCATTGAGCATTATGCGGGCAAATTACCTTTATGGTTGTCTCCTGTTCAGGCCGTAATTTTAACGATTAGTGAAAAACAAAACGCATATGCTGAAAAAGTAACCCAAACTTTACAAAAAAGAGGGATTCGCGCCAATTTTGACTTGAGAAATGAGAAAATTGGTTTTAAAATTCGCGAACATACTTTACAAAAAGTTCCTTATCTTTTAGTGATCGGGGACAAAGAGGTCGAAGCAAACCAGGTTGCTGTGCGTTCCCGCGAAGGTGCAGACTTGGGTGTGATGACAATAGATACAATTTGTGATACCTTAATGCAAGAAATTGCCCATAAGGGATCAATATCCAATTAACCAGCTGGGGAGATTAAGCCATTAGTGCACCGACTAAGCGTGAAAGTGATCGCGCAAGAATTAATGAACAGATCAATGTACCTGAGGTACGCTTAATTGATGTCGATGGTAATCAGGCAGGAATTGTATCAACACGTGAAGCCCTGCGCGCTGCGGAAGAGGGCGGCTTGGATTTGGTGGAAATATCCCCAACAGCCAAACCTCCTGTTTGCCGTATTATGGATTATGGAAAGTTTCTCTTTGAACTGAGCAAAAAACAGGCTGAGGCTAGAAAAAAGCAAAAGCAAATTCAGGTTAAAGAGCTGAAATTCCGTCCTACGACGGAAGATGGAGATTATCAGGTCAAGCTACGCAACCTGATCCGTTTCCTCAATCATGGTGATAAGGTCAAGGTAACGCTACGTTTTCGTGGTCGTGAAATGGCGCACCAAGAGCTTGGTATGAAGATTCTTGAGCGTATTCAAAAGGATACTGCTGATGTTGCTGTTGTTGAGCAACATGCGAAACGCGAAGGAAGACAATTACTGATGGTATTATCGCCCAAAAAAACTAAGTAGCAGAACAAATGCGGAGTAATATGTTATGCCGAAGTTAAAATCACATCGTGGAGCGTCCAAACGCTTCATTAAAACAGCAAGTGGTCGAGTAAAACGCCGTGGCGCTTACAGAAACCATATTCTCACCAAGAAGTCTACAAAGCAAAAACGTCAATTACGCGTTGGTGCTAGTAGTTTGAAAGCATGCGATGCGCGTTTAGCAGAACGTATGTTGCACGGTAGTTAAGGGGAGAATAGAAAATGCCAAGAGTTAAACGTGGTGTGACTGCCAAAGCGCGTCATAAGAAAATAATGGCTCAAGCGAAAGGTTACTACGGTGCCCGTAGTCGTACCTATCGTGTTGCCAAACAAGCCGTGATTAAAGCGGGTCAGTATGCTTACCGTGATAGACGCCAGAAAAAACGTCAATTCCGTGCATTATGGATTACTCGTATTAACGCACAAGCTCGTGAATGTGGATTATCATACAGCCGTTTAATTGATGGTTTGAAAAAAGCATCAATTGAATTAGATAGAAAGGTTCTTGCTGATCTAGCGGTTCACGACAAAGTTGCATTTGCTGCCGTTGCTGAACAAGCAAAAGCCGCATTAGCATAATAATTGTTTTAGTATGACTGTAACAACAGTTATCTAGGGCAACTATAAAATGTAATTCTTAAGGAGGCTCAGGCCTCCTTTTTACTTGTGGGTATAATTATGCAGGATATCACCGCCATACAAGAACAAGCATCAGACGCGATTAATCATGCACAAGATGTTGCGGCTTTAGAATTAATTCGTGTTGATTTTTTAGGCAAAAAAGGCCGATTAACTGAAATCCTAAAAGGATTGGCTCATTTATCCGCTGAAGAAAAACCTAAAGTAGGACAATTAGTCAATCAGGTGAAACGCGACATTACCGCGCTGATTGAATCTAAAATGTACGCGCTCAAAGAAAAGCAATTATTAGAAAAGCTTGCGGCAGAGCAAGTTGATGTTAGCCTTCCTGGCCGTAATAAAAACAGCGGTTCATTACATCCTGTAACCCAAGTAAAACATCGAATTAATGAGTTTTTTAGTCGTTTAGGATTTGATATCGTTGATGGTCCTGAAATTGAGACTGAGTTTTATAATTTTGAAGCATTAAATATTCCTGGGCATCACCCCGCACGAGCAATGCACGATACCTTTTACTTCGGGGACGGTAGCCTATTACGAACACATACTTCACCGGTACAAATTCGGACCATGGAGCAACGTAAGCCACCATTCCGATTGATAGCCCCTGGGCGAGTTTACCGTTGTGACTCTGATTTAACGCACACACCAATGTTCCATCAGGTAGAAGGTTTGCTCATTGATAAGCAGGCTACTTTGGCTGGACTAAAAGGTCTATTGCAAGACTTTTTCGCTCATTTCTTTGGACGCGAACTTGCATTAAGATTCAGACCCTCTTATTTTCCGTTTACTGAGCCTTCTGCTGAAGTGGATATTGAATGTACCCAATGTGATGGTAAAGGGTGCCGTTCCTGCAAGTTCACTGGTTGGTTGGAAGTCTTAGGTTGCGGTATGGTGCATCCGAATGTTTTAAGAGCCGTCAACATTTCTCCTGACGAATATCAAGGTTGGGCCTTCGGAATGGGTATGGATCGATTAGCCATGTTGTATTATGGAATCGATGATCTGCGCATGATGTTTGAAAATGATTTTACCTTCTTAAGTCAATTTTAATTTGGTGGTAAGGACTATAAATGAAATTAAGTAAATTATGGTTACGTGAATGGGTTAATTTCTCATTAACAGAACAAGAATTAGCCGATCAATTAACAATGGCCGGTCTGGAAGTCGATGCAGTAGGCCCTGTAGCTGGAGAGTTTACCCACGTAATCGTTGCTGAAGTTCTTAGCACTAAGCCTCATCCTGATGCCGATAAATTAACTTTATGTGAAGTAAACATTAATACCGATACGCCCTTACAAATTGTTTGTGGTGCATCTAATGTACGCGCAGGCCTCAAAGTTGCATTGGCAATGATTGGTGCTGTTTTACCTGGCGGCTTTAAAATTAAAGAATCAAAGTTACGTGGCCAATTATCTCAGGGAATGCTGTGTTCCGTAGCCGAGCTGGGAATGGCAGAACAATCTGATGGCATTCTTGAATTAGAGCGCGAAGCACCTGTAGGCATGGATTTACGTGAATATTTAGCTTTAGATGATCATGTTTTTGATGTTGATTTGACGCCAAATCGTGCTGATTGCTTTAGTGTCTTAGGTATTGCTCGGGAAGTAGCGGTATTAAATAAATTACCTTTGCAAGAGAAACCGATTCCTGAAGTTACTCCGAGCATTGATGACGTAATGTCAGTGAAGTTACAAAATCCAGAAGCTTGCGCACGTTATTGTGGTCGTATTATTCGTAGTATTAGCCCTCATGCAAGCTCTCCTGTATGGATGGGAGAGCGTCTGCGTCGCGCGGGTATTCGCTCCTTGCATCCAGTTGTTGATATTCTGAATTACGTTATGCTGGAACTTGGGCAGCCAATGCATGCCTTTGATCTGAGCACAATGAAAGGTGAAATTAATGTTCGCTTTAGCAATGAAAATGAACAATTAGAATTACTCGATGGCCAAGAGCTTAAATTCAACGAGAATGTGCTGGTTATTGCTGATCAAGAAAAACCTTTAGCAATGGCTGGAGTTATGGGGGGGGCGAATAGCGCTGTGCAAGAACATACAACTGATGTATTTCTTGAAAGTGCATTCTTTAATCCGATTACTATTGCGGGTGTTGCTAGAAAATTTGGTTTATTTAGTGATTCGTCACAACGTTTTGAACGCGGCGTTGATCCTTATTTACAAAGAAGGGCGCTTGAACGTGCTACCGAGCTGGTTCTGTCAATTGTTGGTGGAAAGGCAGGGCCTGTGATTGAAGCAAATAATACCGCACACCTACCTGCTACGGTGAGCTTCTCTTTTGATACTGACAAAGTGAAGCGATTGACTGGTCTTAATATTTCACCTGACGAAATGAAAAGCTTACTGCAGGGAATTGGTATCATGATTACCAATGAGCACGGCACAGTTCTTGAGGTGATGGCACCGTCACACCGTTTTGATATTCAACAAGATGTTGATTTGGTAGAAGAAATTATTCGCCTTTATGGTTATGATAATTTAAAAGCGGAGCCGATGCAGGCTTCGGTACAAGCAGGAACAACCTGTGCCAATGAAGAGATTGCGACACGTGTAGCACGTTGGTTTAGCGGTAATGGCTATAATGAAACCATCAGTTACAGCTTTGTCGATCCACAGTTGCAAGAAGAGCTTTATCCACAATATCAAACTATGCAGTTATTAAATCCTATCTCATCTGAATTATCACAAATGCGGGTGGGAATGTGGCCAGGTTTAATTGCGTCAATGATTCATAATGTCCATCGCCAACAACAGTCAGTAAAATTTTTTGAAGTTGGGGTTGTTTTTGACATTAAGCAACAACAATTATCCGAGCGTCCTTGTGTTGCAGGGCTTATGATGGGTTCACTCGGCGATGTAAACTGGAGTGAAACGAGCCGCACCTTTGATTTTTTTGATCTAAAAGGTGATTTGCAATCCTTGTTTGCTGCATTAAAATTAAACCGAGTTGAGTTTATTGCCGCATCACATTCCGCGTTGCACCCCGGACAATCAGCTGAAATTCTGGTGAATGGCGTATTTGCGGGATGGGTAGGGGCATTGCATCCGCGCTTGCTTGACGCTTTAGATTTACACAACGATGTGTTTTTGTTTGAATTAAATTTAGATGCACTTATTGGTCATGGTGCGCCTCGTTATCGCCCTATTTCTAAATATCCCCAGATTCGCAGAGATTTGTCGTTTTTAGTGGATAAACAAATTAGTGTGATGCAGATTGAGTCGGCAATCAGAGCCGTTATCAAAGAAAATTGGCTAAAAGCCTTTGATGTATTTGATGTGTATACTGGCCAAGGTATTCCAGAAGGCAAGAAGAGTTTAGCTGTTGCAATGACGTTACAAGATGATGGTAGAACATTAGTTGACACTGAGATCAATTCTCTAATCAGTGCTATAATCAAAGCGTTAGAAAATGAATTTTCAATCATATTGAGGGAATAATCGTGAATGCACTTAGCAAAGCAATAATGTCTGAAACCTTATGTGATGAATTAAACATGTCTAAAACTGCCGCCAAAGAAATGGTCGAAAATTTTTTTGAAGTGTTAAGGCATGCACTGGAACATGGTCATCATGTAAAGTTATCAGGTTTTGGTAATTTTACCCTAAGGGATAAACCGCAACGACCTGGTAGAAATCCTAAAACGGGTGAAGAAATACCTGTTGTTGCCCGCAGGGTAGTTACCTTTAAATCAGGTTTGAAGTTGAAAACCAAAATTGAAGAAATAGGAAAGTAGTACATTGACTTATTATTCGAAACATGTACTTTTATGCACTAACCAGAAGGCCGCAGGCAAGCAATGCTGTGCTAACTCTGGTGGTGAAGAGTTTTTTACTTACATGAAATCACGCTTGTCAGAACTGGGAATGCATGGCCCGGGGAAAATTCGTGTGAGTAAATCAGGTTGTCTTGGACGTTGTGATTTAGGGCCTTGTATTGTTATTTATCCTGAAGGTGTTTGGTATACCTATTCATCCTTTGCCGATATTGACACAATCATTGATTCACATTTAATTTCTGGGGTTATTGCTCAGGAATTAGCTATTGATCCTGAGCACGTATAAATTACTTTGTAGGTGCCTACGAGGTATGTTTAATCGCGTCAATTAAGGAAAAAATCGTAGGCTGGGTGCTGTAAAGCCGAGCCAACAGCGGGTGCTAAAGATATATTCTTTAAGTCGATGTTATGATGTGAACGCGTACATTATTTTAGTTCAGTAATTGAACAGTAGTGTTTTTGTTTCTTTAACTGAGCACTATTTTTATAGTGGTTTTATCACACAGAATTTGTTATATTTACGCCGATTTATTTATTTGTTTGTAAATTTTTATCCTTTTTACTTGTAGGATGTTTCTGTTTTGGTTAAAATCGC
This sequence comes from Legionella sp., assembly GCF_965140895.1. GTDB lineage: Bacteria > Pseudomonadota > Gammaproteobacteria > Legionellales > Legionellaceae > Legionella. The sequence continues at coordinate 25,788 of NZ_CBCSKT010000060.1, forward strand.
CCGTCCATGATAGAAGATTACTAATTTAGGCAGTTCGGAGTTCATTTAATGAAGACATTTAGTGCCAAAAGCCATGAAGTCAAACGTGACTGGTTCGTGGTTGATGCCAGCGATAAAGTTTTAGGTCGCTTAGCTACTGAGATTGCCCGTCGTTTACGCGGAAAACATAAAGCTGAGTATACCCCCCATGTTGATACTGGTGACTACATTATCGTCACAAATGCAGAGAAAGTTACTGTGACCGGTCGCAAATTTAAAGACAAAATGTATTACCGTCACACAGGTCACCCAGGTGGTATCAAATCAGATAGTTTTGAAAAATTACAGGCTAGAAATCCTGCTCGGATTATCGAATTAGCTGTAAAAGGTATGTTACCAAAAAATCCTTTGGGTCGTGAAATGTATCGTAAGCTGAAAGTATATGTTGGCAACGAGCATCCACATACTGCACAACAACCCAAGCAACTTGATATTGAGGAATAAGTATTATGGCTGAAATGAAGCAATACTATGGCACTGGCCGTAGAAAAAGTTCAACAGCTCGTGTGTTTTTGCGTCCAGGCAAAGGTGAGATCAAAGTTAATGGTCGCACTTTGAAAGAGTATTTCTGCCGTGAAACTTCTTGCATGGTTGTGATGCAGCCACTAGAAACTGTTGATTTAGTTAACAAGTTTGACATCTACATTACTGTCGTTGGTGGCGGTGTTTCTGGTCAAGCTGGTGCAGTTCGTTTAGGTATCGCAAGAGCCTTAGTTGTTTATGATGAGCATGGTTTAGCAGAAGATGCAGAACCAAATCCAGATTCCTTCCGTAGAAAGCTTCGTGCTCGCGGCTTATTAACACGTGATTCACGTCGTGTTGAAAGAAAGAAAGTGGGTCTACACAAAGCACGTCGTGCTACTCAGTACTCCAAACGTTAATCGTTTATTGGACACAAAAAACCCCGCTGCAGCGGGGTTTTTTATTGGCGTTATAGCCAACGATGGTATGTATACAGGTTTGTAAGTTTCGTCATTGCGAACGCAGTGATGCCAGTGTTTTATTTGCATTTAAAATTGAGGCTGTGCATATTATCATCGATGTGCTTGGTTGAACGCGACCAGGCTACCCTAAGATCATTTTGAGGTGCTCTCATAATGAATGAAGTTGTCAATCCAGATCCAAATCAAAAAACAGATGATTCTGTAGATGAAAGCAGGCGTCGCTTTTTACTAGGTACTACTTGTGTTTTAGGCGGTGTTGGCGTTTTATGTGCCATGACGCCGCTCATATCATCTTGGTTGCCAAGCGCCAAAGCACAAGCTGATGGAGCTCCTATTCAGGTTGATTTAAGTAAAATGGAGCCTGGTCAACAAGCGGTTGTTGAATGGCGCGGTAAGCCAGTATGGATCATTCGCCGTACCCACGAAATGCTGCAAACGCTTAATGAAAACACAATTCAATTAAGAGACCCTCAATCTCTAACCGCCCAGCAGCCGGCTTATGCACAAAATATACATCGTTCAATTAATCCCGAGTATTTGGTATTAATTGGCATTTGTACTCATCTTGGCTGTTCGCCAAAATACAAACCGACAATTGGAGAGTTAGGTCCGGATTGGCCTGGAGGTTTCTTTTGTCCTTGTCATGGTTCTGCCTTTGATCTTGCGGGGCGGGTTTTTAAAAATGTACCCGCACCGATAAATATGGAAGTGCCGCCTTACTATTTTATCGATAAGCATACTTTAGTAATTGGTGAGAATAGTAAAATATAGCTTGTATTACAGATGGTTACCGAAGATGTAATAAAAATAGAAAGACCGTCATTGCGAACGTAGTGAAGCTTTAACAAAGCATCGTTCTGGGTTGCTTCGCCAAGGCTCGCAATGATGAAATTTACCTATGCCATAAACAGGTACCGTAATATGAGTATTTGTCAAAACCTGTATTACGACGGCGTCTAATAGGGCTACAATAGCGATGATTTTAGAGAAAAATAAATGAAAAGATTATTTAAGTGGTTGGATGCGCGTTTCCCATTAGCAAACACTTGGAAACAATATTTTAGCGAATATTATGTACCCAAGAATTTAAATTTCTTCTACTTTTTTGGTTCAATCGCCTTGGTTGTCTTAGTAAACCAGTTTATTACTGGTTTATGGCTTACGATGTTTTACACACCCAGCTCTGAGCAGGCATTTGCTTCCGTGGAGTACATCATGCGTGATGTTAACTATGGTTGGCTGCTACGCTATATGCATTCTACTGGTGCTTCTGCATTTTTTATTGTGATTTATTTGCATCTATTTCGTGGCTTGCTTTATGGCTCCTATCAACGACCACGCGAATTAGTCTGGCTCTTAGGCATGCTACTGTATGTTTTACTTTTAGCCGCGGCATTTTTAGGCTATTTGTTGCCTTGGGGGCAAATGTCATATTGGGGCGCAGAGGTAATTACTTCATTGGTTGGTGGTATTCCCTACATCGGGCACAGCCTGGAAATTTGGCTAAGGGGGGATTACTCGGTGACCAATGCAACACTACAGCGCTTTTTTGCGTTGCATGTTATTGCTATCCCTTTACTTTTACTACTCCTGACTTTCTTACATATCGTTGCCTTGCATCAGGTCGGTTCAAATAATCCAACAGGAATCGATATTAAAAATAACTTAGATCAAAAAGGAAATCCAGTTGATGGCATTCCTTTCCATCCCTATTACATTGTTAAAGACTTGGTTGGGGTGTTGGTCTTTATGTTTCTCTTTTTTGCGGTAGTATTTTTTGCGCCAGAAATGGAGGGCTACTTCTTAGAACATAGTAATTTTGTTCCCGCCAATCCGATGGTGACTCCAGATCATATCGCTCCTATGTGGTATATGTCCCCATTTTATGCCATCTTACGTGCTATTCCTGATAAACTTTTGGGGATTATTGGCATGGGGGCTGCTGTAGGCATATTGTTCTTTTTACCCTGGTTAGATCGTAGCCCGGTGCGTTCCATGCGCTATAAGGGCTATTTTTCGCGTATCATGTTATTCGTTGGCGTTATGGCATTTTTAATTTTAGGGTATTTAGGTACCATTCCGGTAAATCCGCCGCGTTTACTTATCGCGCGTATTTGTGCTGTGCTTTATTTTTCATACTTTATTTTTATGCCCCTTTACACGCGCTGGGAAGTTACACGTCCCATTCCGCTTCGGATAGGGGGCTAGTTATGTTAAAAGCAAAAGCATTACTAGCAGTGTTCTTAGGATGCTTATGGGCGCCAATATTGGTGGCTCAATCGGTAGCAATTGCTAATATGCCTAGTTTGCAGCGTGGGGCCAAAGTATTCATGAACTATTGTTCAGGCTGCCATTCATTAACCTATTTGCGTTACAACCAGATGGCGGAAGGATTAGGTCTTGTTGACTTTGATGGACGTGTTGATGAAAATTTACTTAAAAATAATCTTATTTTTACTGAAGCCTTGGTGAATGAGCCCATGCGCATCGCCTTGCCCCCAGAAGATGCTAAGCAATGGTTTGGTGTTGTACCTCCAGATTTATCTTTAATTGCGAGAGCAAAGGGTGCTGATTGGTTATTTAGCTACTTAAAAAGTTTTTATACGGATAATTCCAGGCCTTTTGGGGTTAACAATTTATTGGTACCCGGGGTTGCTATGCCGAATATATTAGAACCCTTAATTGGCGAAATGACCTTGGTGCGAGCAACTCAGGAGCATGCGGCTCAATTGTCATTGGTTAAAGAAGGGGAGTTATCCTCAGCCCAACTTGATGGCCTATTGCAGGACTTAGTTAACTTTCTTGTTTATGTCGGTGAGCCTACACAAGCAGCGCGTCACCAACTAGGGTACTTTGTACTGGCGTTTTTGCTGGTGTTTTTGCTGGTAGTACTTGGCTTGAATCGCCTGTATTGGCAAAAAATATCATGGTTTAGATAACAAAGTAACCCAAAAGGTTAAAAATATGGTAAAATATTACGTTTGTACTCTAGGGTAGGGATTTGAGTAATAACTCAGTATTTCCTTCGAGAATTATTACCCCTAGGTGCCTCACCGTTTTTCATGAAATAATAGGAGTTGCTCATGGCAATTGTTGCAAAGCGCACTATAATGTCTTTATTTTCTGATATTGATGATGTGTATAGTCATCAGGTTCGTATCGTTTTGGCTGAGAAAGGAGTTAATGTCGAAATTTTACCTGCCAAGCAAAATGAACCCAGTGCTGATCTTTTAGCTCTGAACCCTTACGGAACAGTGCCGACGCTGATTGATAGAGAGCTTGTACTGTATGAACCACGCATTATCATGGAATATTTAGATGAGCGTTTTCCTCATCCTCCATTATTGCCAGTATATCCGGTTGCCCGTGCGGAAACACGTAAAATGATGCACCGCATTGAGCATGATTGGTATTACTTAATGAATCAAATTTTAAGAGATACTAATGTAGACGCAGCAAGAGCAAACTTATATGAAAGTTTAACTAGCTTAGATCCTGTTTTTGCTGATAAGTCTTATTTCTTAAGCGATGAGTTTTCTTTGTTAGATTGCGCGCTTGCTCCTTTATTATGGCGTCTGCCTCGTTTAGGCATTGATATTGGACCTGAACATAAAGGATTAATTGCATACATGCAGCGCTTGTTTAAACGTGATTCGTTTCAAGTTAGCTTAACTGATGCTGAGCGACAATTAAGAGCGGCATAAACATGACTATGACAACAAACAAACCTTATTTAATTCGTGCTTTTTACGATTGGATCGTAGATAACGGATTAACGCCTTATGTTTTGGTTAATACAGCCTACGCGGGTGTACAGGTTCCTCATGAGCACATCATTGAGGCACGGATTGTGTTAAATATATCTCCTGCTGCTACTCGTGGGTTGTTATTAGAAAATGATCGCATCGTATTTACCGCACGTTTTTCAGGAAAAACGGAGCAAATTTTTGTTCCTCCTAGTGCGGTATTAGAGATTTATGCCAAAGAAAATGGTCGAGGTATTGCGTTTGAGCTTGAAGAAGAGCCACCCGCGTCTCCCCCGCCAGCAACCGCTGGTGCAGATGGCGCTGCAGTGATGGCTAAAAGTAAGCCATCGTTAAAATTAGTTAAGTAAGTTGTAGCTTGGGGCATGTATCATTCTGAACGCGTTTCTCATTTTTTCGATGTGCCGCGGACAAGCCGCGGCACATCGATGGCTTGATAAATTGAGAGAAGATTTTTTAGTGCGTCGTTTCATCCAGGCTACATCGTTTCAGTTCAAACCAGGGTTGCAAACAGCCCAATCGTTATCGGAGCAAACAGGTGATTAAACCAGAAAATGCCCTTTACCGTTGTGAACACATCAGAGCTTGCGAACAACAAGCAACGTCTTTATATCACCTGGATGAAAATGAATTAATGTCGCGAGCAGGGACAGAGGCTTTTGCGCACATTAAAAAACTGTATCCCCAGGTGACGCACATCGCTGTATTTTGTGGTTCAGGCAATAATGCAGGGGATGGCTATGTGGTGGCTCGATTAGCCCATGAAAACGGATTAGTCGTGACGATTTATCAGGGCAAGGCCTTAGCCGATCTTCCGCATGCAGCGCAATACGCTGCATTAATGGCTATTGATGCGGGAGTCGAGTGCCAACCTGTGGATGAGCCTATTGATAGTGAGGTTGAACTCATTGTTGACGCGTTATTAGGCATTGGTTTGCAAGGCCCGGTTCATGGATTAATTGCTTCGGCAATTAATCAGATTAATGACAGTGGCATACCGGTGGTGTCTTTAGATGTTCCTTCAGGGCTTAATGCTGATACGGGTTGTGTTGAGAATCTTTGTGTTAAAGCGTCCATTACATTGACCTTTATCGCGTTAAAAGCAGGACTCTATACCGCGGATGCTCCTGATTATTGTGGTGATATATATTGCTGCTCCGTTCAATTGGATGCTTGTGTTGCCAAGCAGCAACCTGCTGCCACTCTGTTGGGACCTGCTAATATGGGATTGCCCTTAGCACCCCGCAAAAAAAATTCCCATAAAGGCGATTATGGACATGTTCTAGTGATTGGTGGCGGACTGGGCATGCCTGGCGCGATTAGCCTGGCTGCTAAGGCGGCCATGCGTACTGGTGCAGGTTGCGTCAGTATTGCAACCTTACCAGAGCATGCGAAAGGGGCTTTAGCCTTAATCCCCGAAGCGATGGTCTGGGGCGTTAATTCCGCACGCGAGTTGCAACCCTTACTGGCCAGAGCAAGTGTTTGTGTTATTGGCCCTGGTTTGGGGGATAGCGATTGGGCGGTTAGCTTATTTTTAGCGGCGATTACATCGCAATTGCCTATGGTTATTGATGCCTCAGCATTAAGACTCTTGGCAGAACATCCACAGTTGGATGATAATTGGATCTTAACGCCCCATCCCGGTGAAGCCGCTGCATTGCTTTCTTGTTCTACAGAGCAAGTACAAAAGAATCGCTACCAGGCTGCAGCAAAAATTCAAACGCAGTATGGCGGCGTGGTGGTATTGAAAGGAGCTGGTTCAATAATCCAAGCCCCTGAACAAAAAACCTATGTTTGCCCTAAAGGCAACCCCGCGATGGCAAGTGCGGGTATGGGGGATGTTTTAAGCGGCATTATTGCCGGTCTTTGTGCTCAAGGTATGTCATTGCCTGAGGCTGCGCGTTGTGGGGTATACGCCCATGCGCTAGCAGGAGACAAGATTGCTTACGTGCAAGGAGGCGCTGGGTTATTAGCGAGTGATTTGTTTGATGTTTTACCTTATGTATTAAATTACTGTGAATGAATTAAATAAAGTGGTTATTGTAGATTTACCTGATGAACAAGCCAGTGAACAGTTTGCATCCCAATTGGCTTCTTCTCTTAGCGCTCCCCTTATCCTCACGTTTAGTGGTGATTTAGGGGCAGGAAAAACAACGATTGTGCGTGCGATGTTACGCCGTTTAGGTGTGCAATCAGCAATTAAAAGTCCAACTTTTTCGCTTGTAGAAAGTTATCCTTATCCGAATGGAGCAATCCATCATTTTGATTTATATCGTATTCATCACGAAGAAGAATTAGAATATTTAGGGTTTCGTGATTATTTTACGAAAGAGAGCATTTGTTGCATCGAATGGGCGGAAAAAGCAGGAAGGGCATTGCCTAACGTAGATATTCGTTTTAATTTAAGTATAAAAGGGGTTGGACGCGAGGTGCAAATTACTGCATTCAGTGATGCTGGCCAAAGAATTTTAGCTTGCCTCTCAGGGGAATTATGATCTTACGTTCATGGTCTTTATTGCTCGTGCTGTTTTTTAGCTCGGTAGGAGCCTTCAGTGGCCAACTAAAGGCAATTGCCTTACAACAACAAAAGAATCAAACGTCCCTTTTTTTTACGCTTGATGGGCCGTTTATGCATAAGCTATTTGTCTTGTCTCAACCGCATAGAGTGGTTGTTGATTTAAAAGACACGCAATTAGCAACTGATTTAAATCATCCAAGTTTAACTAATGCGCTTATTCGTCATATGCGTACGGGAAATGCTGACTTCAGAACCCTAAGATTGGTTTTGGATGTAAGTCAAAAGGTACAGGTTCGCTCTGCGCCTTGGCAACCTCCTGGTGGTATCTATGGGGTGCGCATTGATTTAATGTACACGCATGAGCCAGTTGCAGTCGCAGCACCAGTGCTTGCCTCCCCTGCCTCTATTGCTGTTACTGTAAACGTGCCCGCGAAAGCGCCGGTAAAACCTATTCTCGCACGCCAGGCTCCGATTAGAGTCAGTGCAGCGCCAACAAAGGCATTACGTGATGTAATTGTGGTGTTAGATGCAGGGCACGGGGGTAAAGACTCAGGAGCTCGAGGCCCACATGCATCTAGGGAAAAGGATGTAGTCTTGGCGATTACCCTTAAATTAAAGCGCCTTATTGATCAGCAACCAGGAATGCATGCCGTACTCACTCGATCGGGTGACTATTATGTGGGGCTTAGAGAGCGTTTGGACATTGCCCGTAAATATAATGGCGATATCTTTGTCGCGATCCATGCGGATGCCTTCCATAATCCCCATTCTAATGGTGCTTCAGTATTTGCCTTATCTCAACGAGGGGCGACGAGTGAGGCTGCGCATTGGTTAGCGGAAAAGGAAAACTATTCTGAGTTGGGTGGGGTGAATTTAGGCGAGTTAGATGATCGCAATGGTGTCGTGCGCTCAGTATTAATCGACTTATCACAAACCGCAACTATTAATGCTGGCTTAGAGATGGGCAAGCGTGTTTTAAATCAGTTAGGTGGTTTCGCTACCTTGCATAATTCTCGTGTAGAACAAGCTCGTTTTGTGGTGCTTAAGTCTCCTGATATTCCTTCAATTTTGGTGGAAACAGGATTTATTTCTAATCCCCGAGAAGAACGAAATCTGACGAGTCCTGCCTATCAGTTGCGTTTAAGCCAGGCAATTTTTCAAGGGATTAAAGGCTATTTCTGGGAAAATCCACCTCATGGTTCACGTATTGAGGCAATGATTGCAAGCACGTTTCATTTAGTGCGTGCAGGGGAGACCTTACCCGCAATTGCAGCACGTTATCGTGTGACGGTTAATGCATTGCAGGCGGCGAATCATTTACGTGGAATAACCCAGCTTAAGCCTGGTCAAAAACTGGTGATTCCAGCAGCATGGGCATGAGAATACACCAATTACCTCCGTTAATTGCCAACCAAATCGCTGCGGGTGAGGTCATTGAGCGACCGGCATCCGTAGTTAAAGAATTATTGGAAAATTCTTTGGATGCTGGCTCTGATGCGATTACGATTGAGATTGGTTATGGTGGGCTGAATCAAATCAAAATCAGTGATAATGGCATAGGCATTGTTGCGGAGGATTTACCCTTAGCGATTGCCGCTCATGCCACGAGTAAAATTAATACGCTCAATGACTTATACGCGATAGAGAGCATGGGCTTTCGCGGCGAAGCCTTAGCCAGCATTGCTTCGGTGGCCAAAGTAACGATTAGCTCTAAGCCTGCAGCGCAAGATACAGCGATGGCGTTACGAGTGCAGGGTACGGAAATGTCGATTACTCCTTGCGCACGTAGTCAGGGAACAACCATTGATGTGGTTGATTTATTTTTTAATGCGCCCGTGCGTAAACGATTTTTGAAAAGCGAAAAATTAGAATTTCAAGCCATCGAAACGGTGGTTAAACGTTTTGCCTTAAGTGCTCCAGGTATTGCCCTAACCTTAAAGCATAATGGAAAACAGATTTTAGCTCTTCCGGCAGCAATCAATGAGCAAACCCGCCTAACCCGAATGACGCGCATTATGGGCGGCACGTTTATTAAGAATGCTATTTACCTCGATGTGGAACGTGGCGCCATGCGGCTTTATGGGTGGATTAGTGGTACCGGATTCCAGCGTAGTCAAAATGATCGTCAATGGGTTTATATTAACCAACGTATGGTTAAAGATAAGTTAATCACGCATGCAATTAAGCAAGCGTATGATGATTTACTGTATCCTGGACGTTTTCCTGCTTGTGTGTTGTATTTCTCCATTGAGCATGGCGAAGTCGATGTTAATGTGCACCCAACCAAGCATGAAGTGCGTTTTCAACAGCCACGTTTAATCCATGATTTTTTTACTTCTCAGCTAGGGGCTGCACTGCGGTCGGTTACGGCAGAGCCAGAGCCAGAGTCAGAAAAACACTACAAACTGAACCATGAAATAGTCGCACCATTTGCAAAAGAAATTTGTGAACCCTATCCGCAATTGGACGTGTCAGGCCGAGAAGGTACGCGCCTGGAAACGGATGTATCTTGGATCGTTTTAAATAACCAGTACATTCTTAGTTTTGTACAGCAAACACCCTATCTCATTAATCTTTTAGCCTTGCATCAACATGCCGTGCAGGAACGTTTGGCGCAACAGACTTTACCCTGGCCGAGCCGCCCTTTATTGGTACCTATTCGTTATTGCTTAGAGCAGCAATTAGCTGAGAGGATGACCGAACTAAGTCAAAGCCTTGAGCAATTAGGTATTCGTTGTGAACTTGCAGGAATAAATGAAGTGCTGATTCGCACTATTCCTGTAAGTGTCCCTTATTTGGATTTACGTTTATTTTTGGATGCTGTGACTGTTTTAGATGGATGGAGTTTGCAGCAGCTCTGCGAATTAATGAGCCAGTCTCAAGTTTTTGATCCTCGATTATTAAGTCGCGAAGAAAAAATCGAATTGGACCAGGTGTTTATTAAGCTTCACGGAGGAGAAGAGCAAAGAACAGGGCTCTTTAAAGCCTTAACAATTGAACATTGTCAGAGTTTGTTACATGTCTAAATTGATTTTTTGTTTAATGGGACCCACTGCTTCAGGGAAAACCGCGTTAGCGATGGAATTAGTCAAGCAGTATCCTTTTGAAATTATTAGTGTTGATTCCGCCATGATTTATCGGGATATGGATATTGGTACGGCTAAGCCCACTCAAGAGGAGTTGCAGGCTGCACCACATCATTTGCTCGATATTAAAGACCCAACAGAAACCTATTCAGCCGCACAGTTTTGTACTGATGCTACTTCTTTGGCAGATGCAATTATCCAAAAAGGCAAGATTCCCTTATTGGTCGGTGGAACTATGATGTATTTTAATGCATTACAACAGGGCTTATCGGTTTTACCCGAAGCGAATCCAGAATTGCGGCAGCAATTAGAGGCGGAGGCGGCTCAACATGGTTGGGAGGCTTTACATCAAAAACTAGCACAAGTGGATCCTACCGCAGCCCAACGCATTCACGCCAATGACACGCAACGGATTCAGCGAGCTTTAGAGGTTTATTATTTAACGGGCACTTGTTTATCTGATTTCTTAGCACAGCAACAAAAAGAAGAGTCCGCTTATACTTTTGTCAACGTCATTCTTTTTCCAGAACAGCGTGCTTGGTTGCATGAGCGTATTGCTTTGCGTTTTGATCAGATGTTGGCGCAAGGATTTGTTGACGAAGTACGGCAATTACAGCATAAATGGCGTTTAACGACCAACATGCCTTCAATACGTTGTGTCGGTTATCGCCAAGTATTTGACTATTTGCACGGCAATGACGATTACCCTACGATGCGTGAAAAAGGCATAGCCGCTACCCGCCAATTAGCGAAACGGCAATTAACTTGGTTGCGACATTGGGGGAAGGGAATGCGCTTTGATCCACAAAATACAGCTTTTACTGATGAGGTTATGGCGAAAACTGGGGAAATATTAGATAATCGCTAAATGTTTCGTGGTGCATTGCACTTGATTCTTTGCCCCTTAGAATCAATAGGGGTATTTTCTAATTGAGGAACACAATGTTAAAAGAACAACTAGAACCAGCAAGTACGAAAAAAAATTATGTAGTACACCGTGCTCAATTGCCTTTAAGCTGTCCTACAGATGATATGGTGTTGTGGAATGCGCATCCCAAAGTTTACCTACCCATCGATAAAACCGGTGTAGAAGTTTGTCCTTATTGTGGTTCGCGATTTGTATTACAGAATGATTGATTCTATTTGTATTGTTCGATTATCTGCTTTAGGTGATGTTCTAATGGCCGTTCCGCTCATTAGGACATTGCAAGCCAGTTTACCGCAGGCCAAATTGACCTGGATTATATCCAGGCCTGCTTTTGATCTAGTCGAGGGCATGGATGGTGTTGAATTTATCGTAATTGATAAGCCTCATCGTTTAGCGGATTATTGGTGTTTTAAAAAACAAATGAGTGGCCGTGTTTTTGATGTGCTGTTGGCTCCTCAAGCCAGTTTGCGCACTAATTTTCTGTATCCCTTTATTAAAGCGAAACGTAAGATTGGTTATGATGAGCATCGGGCTAATGATGGCCATGGCTGGTTCGTCACTGAGCGTATCACTCCAGGCTTTGAGCATACTTTGGATGGCTTTTTAAAGTTTGCGGAGGCTTTAGGTATTAAGGAAAAAGTAATTCGTTGGGACTTACCGATTACTCCCGCTGATTATGAATGGGCTGATCGGCATTTGCCAAAAAATGGCCCTATTCTGGTGATTAACCCTGCTGCAAGCAAGCCAGAGCGCAGTTGGCCCGTGGCTCGTTATATTGAAGTATTACGCCAAGCTCAGGAACAGTGGCAGGCTCAAGTGGTTATTACCGGCGGCCCTGGTGATTTCGATAAACAATTGGCAGAGCAAATTCTTCAAGAGATTCCCGCAATTAATTTGGCTGGAAAAACGAAGCCAAAACAATTATTGGCATTGATTAGCAAAGCAACGGTCGTTCTTTGCCCTGATACGGGCCCATCTCATATGTCCACAGCGGTAAATACACCAGTTATTGCCTTACATGCGGTAACTAATCCACTTATTTCCGGTCCTTATCTTTTTCAACATTTGGTAGTGAATCGCTATCCAGAAGCTGCAGAAAAAATTTTAGGCAGTGTGTCCGTTGAGGAAGTGTGGGGGCAGCATGTACATGGCGATGAAAGCATGCAGTTAATTTCGGTTGACGAGGTAATGGATAAGCTTTCTGAAGTATTATCTTCAGAGATGCAGGAGCAATTGCCGTCTTGACGCAGAAAAGTGCCTTCATAGTCAAATCTTCGATGTGTCACTGCACGCCGAAAAAATGAGCAGAGCGTTCAGTTCTGCTCTGCATTAAGATTACTTGCCTGAGAAATTGGATTGCCGAGGTGATTTTATCGGTGCTTCTGAATCGTCTCTGTGGGAAGCTGGTTTTGGTGTAAAAACCGAGAACCGATGGTAACGATTTTTTGTTGGCGACATTCTTGCAACAGCTCTTTTTTTATGAGGCCAAATGTATAACTTAATGCCGCAGGACGACATCGTAATACACTAGTGAATTGCTCCTCAAAATTTTCGGCGAAGGGTGCTTGCAATGAAGGCTCAATGAGGCCTAGCTCCTGGCGGTAAGCTTGGGTGGCGTTGCAGGCTGCATCAATCGCTGCTTTATTCAAGGTGGGCGTGCTTGCTGGCGCGAATAGATTCGCACCAAAGGGGCGTTGGGTGAGTTTTTGTGTCTCTTTAATTGCTTGCTCAATGCCTTGGGGAGATAAATAAGCTACCCCTAAAGAACCTAGGCCCCCGGCATTAGACACTGCAGCAACTAATGCCGGCGTTGTTGGGCCACCACCCATAGGGGCTTGGATAAGGGGCCACTTTATGTCTAATTGTGCACAGAATGAATTGTGGAGTAGGGCATTGGGCATAATGTGTCATCCTTTTCACAAAAGTTAGTTTGTTTCCCTTTTAATCAGTAAAGCATTAAAAAAGCAATTAATGCGTTGTTCTAACCAGCATTTAGAATGGTGTTTATTTTTTCCCGTAATAAAACCTACATGGCCACCATGGTGACTTAACTCCAGTACTACATTCTCAGATAATTCTTGCACTCCAGGAATCGTGGTTGGAGTCATAAAGGGATCATCTAAAGCATGAATAATTAAGGTGGGCACGGTAATGTCGCTGAGGTATTGTCGAGAACTTGCCTGTTGATAATAGTCATCTACACTGGCAAAACCATGTAAGGGGGCGGTGATTTGTTGATCAAAATCATAGAGTGTTTTTAAGCTAAGTAAGCGCTCCTCTGATAGAGGTAATTGCCAGTTTATAATATCTAGCTTTTGTAAAAACACAGCCTGTAAGCGCTGCAATAAGTTTGCTTGATATACCCGTGCAAACCCCTTGTTAATGTGACTCACCACATCATGTAATTGAAAGGGGACGGAAACTGCAACAGCCGCATCAATTAACGCTTCTGAGCCTGACTCACCAAGCAATTTCAACAACACATTACCACCAAGAGAAATGCCAACGGCAGCCTTTGGGGTTTTAGGCTCCCTGGTTTTTAACAGTTCAAGGACATAGGATAAATCCGCGGTATCCCCTCCATGATAAGTGCGAGGCAGGCGATTGGGTTCGCCGCTAGCTCCTCGAAAGTGCATGAGCATTCCCCGATAGCCGGATTTATTAAATGCGGCTAGTAGACCCGCTACATAGGCTGAGTTAACACTGCCACCTAAACCATACAGCAAAACCACCAGAGGGGCTTTGGCACTGAGACCATTAATTGCCCAGGCGAGATCAATAAAATCTCCATCGGGTAATTCAATACGCTCATGGAAATCAATCGGTGCCTGTAAACGATTAGTTAGTGTACGATATAATGTTTGGCCATGTTTATTTGTTAGCCACCAAGCGGGTTTGAATTCACTATGAATAATCACGATACAACATCCCCAAAAGTTACTCTTACTCATTGAGTATAAATTTAAAATAATAGGAAATAAAATCTGCAGCAGCTCACTTTTGGGCTATTCAGAGGTAAACTTACAATCCATCAATGAGATAGCCTTAGTTTTATTTATCCACTTATGGCCTAGCCAAATGCATAAAAACAAGGGAATACAGATATAAGAAATAAGTAGGCCATACCAATCAATAGGATTTGCTACGAGCGCTGAGTAGTTTTGCCCACCAATGACTATCGTGCATAAAACAAAAGCACAGATAGGGCCAAAAGGATAGCCTTTGGCGACATAAGGCAGCTTGGACAGGTCTTTTCCCTGACTTACATAGGCTTTGCGAAAACGATAATGGCTAATGGCAATACCCATCCAGGCAATAAATCCGGAAAGGCTGGTGGCATTGAGTAACCAAAAATAAACCGTACCATTGCCAAATACGGAGGATAAAAAGGCTAAAATAGTTACGCTACTGGTTAAGGCTAACGCATGAATGGGTATGCCACGATGATTGACCGTGGAAAAAACTCGCGGCATATGACCTTCTTTGGCCAAGTACCACATCATTCTGCTACTTATATACATGCCGGTATTGGCGGTAGAAATAATAGCAATTAGGATGACTGCATTGACGATACTTGCGGCAAAGGTTTCATTATATTGCTTGAGCACTAAGGTAAAGGGGCTGGTTACCACATCCTCGGTTGCAAGTTGCGGTGCGTTATAAGGCAATAACAGGCTAATAATGAAAATGGATAAGATATAAAATATTAAAATCCGCCAGAAGACCATTTTAATGGCTTTGGGGATATTTTTACGGGGGTTTCTGCTTTCGCCGGCGGCGATGCCAATGAGCTCGGTACCCTGAAACGAAAAGCCAGCTACTACAAAGGCTCCAATTATCCCGCTCCAGCCTCCATGGAATGGGCCATCACCAATATGCCAGTTGTGAAAACCGGCGCTTTGTTGGCCTGTAACTCCGGTAACTAGAAGAAAGCCGGTGACGATAAAGAGCACTACCACGGTAATTTTGATAAATGATAACCAGTATTCCACTTCACCAAAGGTTTTGGTTGAAATGGCGTTAAAGCCAATGATTAAAAAGGAAAAAATAGAGCACCAAATGAAGGGGGAGCTGTCGGGAAACCAATAACGCATAATTAAGGCTGCTGCTGAAATTTCTGAAGCGATATAAATGGCATAGCTATACCAATAGTTCCATCCTAAAGCATAACCTAATGATGGGTCGCAAAATTCAGATGCATAGACATAGAATGATCCGGTCGTTGGCATGAATGAGGCCATCTCACCCAGACCCGTCATCAAAAAATAAACCATAATGGCCATAGTACTGTAGGCAAGCAAGGTGCCACCCGGGCCTGCTAAGGCTAAGGCACTACCACTGGCTAAAAAAATCCCCGTACCAATAGCCCCCCCCAACGTTATCATGACTAAAACACGAGCGCTAAACTGTCGCTGTAGGGTGGGTTCTTGGGCTAATTCATCCTGCATTATCAATCCTTGTATCTTGAGAGTAAGACGCTCTTATCATTACAAAAATCCCTTAATTAATACTGTATCCAATTTTTTTCGGTTATCTTTTCACCAGAAATTGTCTCATAGGATTTAAAAATATCACCGTCTTGGGACAATAAAATGGCGATGGGGCGAGTTGCTTCGAAATGAGCAAATATGATCATCATCATGACGGTAATGGGGACGGAAAGAAACATTCCGAGAACACCCCAGATGGTGCCCCAAACCGTTAATGAAAGTAAAATAGCTAAGGGGCTTAAATTCAATGAGTGACCAAGAAAACGTGGTTCAATTATGTTACCGACCAGAAACTGTATTGAGCCAAGACCGATAATAATTTCTAGAAAATGGAGCCAGTCAGCAAATTGCACTATGGCTATAGTGGCTGGGAAAAAAATGGCAATAATTGCGCCGATATTGGGAATAAAATTGAGAAAGAAAATGAGTAGAGCCCAAAACTCGGCGAAATCGACACCCACCCATTTCATAATGAACCAACTTGCCATTGCTGTAGCAATACTTAAAAGCGATTTTAAGCCTAAGTAAATTTGGGTGTCGTTAACTATATGGATCAAAATATTATTAACTAATTGTTGATTTTGTTGCGAGGGGACTAGAGCATCGATTTTTCTGAGGAAGTAGTGTTGCTCCACAAATAAAAAGGCAACATATAAGGCAATGAGCACGGTCGAGCTGGCGAGTGTGGTAAAAACACCTGAGATTTTTAGAAGCATCGTTTGAATATTAATGGTTTTTATAATGTTATTAATATTAGTTAATACTTCAATGTGATATCGCTTATCAATGCCATCAATAATAGACAATAAATGATCTTGGTAACGCCCGGAAGCATAAACAACACTACTGACATTATTCGAAATAATATTTACGAAGATGCTGATGAAAATCGCAGCGACACCAAAGGCTAAAATCATACTTAGCCAGCTGGGGAGTAACGCGCCGAATTTAGGAATGCGTTGGATAATACCACGAATGGTATTGAGAATATGCCAAATAAAGATTGCCAAAACAACTGGAATAAAGATGTTGCTGCCTACGATAAGAAAATAACCGACTATCCATAGGATAACCAAGCTGGCTGCAAATCCAATAACGCGCCCCATTGCTTTATCTCTTTTAAAGTGAATTCACGTTAATATACCTACTTTTTTTGAGCTGTGCTATGTTCGTAAGTGCGCAGGGGGAATTTGATGCTTAATTCCCACCAAAAACCCGATAAGAAGTGCCGGGAAGCGATTTTGCTTCATACATCGCGGCATCTGCTTGCAATAAGACCGATTCACTGCTGATATAACGATTATTATGGCAGTTAACGATGCCAATGCTGAGTGTAATGGGAAGTTCATTTCCAGATAAATTAAATGGTGTATCCATTAAGGAGGCAATTTTTTTGGCGACCACTTCACTTTGATGAGGATCGGATAGGTTTTCGAGGAGAATTGCAAATTCATCCCCTCCAAAACGAGCGACAACGTCATAAGAACGCAGCGATTGTTTCAGACGTGAGCTTACTTCTTTTAGTAATTTATCTCCGGCAATGTGTCCATAGGTGTCATTAACTTGTTTGAATTTATCCAAATCAATTAAGAGTACACTAATGATGCCTCCAAGCTGTTTCATTTTTGCCAGCGCAATTTCCAGGCGGTTTTCGAAGAGCATGCGATTGGCAAGCCCTGTCAGCATATCGAAATTGGCGCGGATAATGAGTACGTCTTCGAATTGTTTTCTTAATACGGCATATTGGATTGCACGTTTAATCAACTCTGCATCCAATTGATCTTTAAATAAATAATCTTGAGCCCCTTGCTTGATGGCCTCAAGTGCTAAGCGCTCATCTTTGTAGCCAGTTAAAAAAATAATCGGCAGTTTGGGGGACATATTCTGAATACTATGAAGTCCATTAAATCCGTGAGAGTCAGGCAGGGTGCGATCCAATAATGCGACATCAAACTCCTGTTCAGAGACAATCTTTAGCGCTTCGCCAATTGTTGAGGCTCTTTGCAAGAGATGAGCTTGAGGCATAGCCTGCTGTAATACCTTGCTAATAATCATTGCATCACCGACAGAGTCTTCAATGAGCAAGATTTTTAGCGGATTAGAAGCAGATGAATCGTGCATCATTTTTTCCTATGTTATTTAACATATCCGTAAGTGCTATTAGGCGAGGACATCAAAGTATTTTACCCGCTATTATAATACTAGTCCTCTTATTTAGGCATGTAAAATGTTATCATGTTTTGGTAGAGCAAGGGTAAAGTTGCTGCCAAATCCCACCCTTGATGTGACTGATAAAAAGCCATTATGATGCTCGGCAATTTTTTTGCAAATTGAGAGACCAAGCCCACTTCCTTTAATTGAGTCCCATGCGTGTAGGCGTTTAAATGGTTCAAAAATTTCTTTAATAAATTGCTCATCAATTCCTAGCCCATTGTCTTGGACGGTGATTTTCCAATAGGAATCTGCATCTTCTACGCCAATATGAATAACAGGGATATTACCTGGCGGTTGGTATTTAATGGCATTGGTAATTAGGTTTTGCAGTACGCGCATAATCTGCATGGGTTTACCATAAAGCAGTGGTATGGGGTCATGAGTTATTTGGGCTTTTTGTTCTTCGATTAAGGCTTTGATGTTTTCTAAGGCGTTTTTTAAGACCCTTTCGCCATCAAAGGAGACATTTTTAGAGTCTTCATGTACACGAGAATAGGCGAGTAAATCATTAATTACTGCACGCATACGTAAGCCTGCGTTGGTCATGATTTTTAAATATTCTTTGCCTTCATCGTCAAGTTTATCTTGTTTTTCCGTTAATAATAGTTCGCCGAAGCTATTGATCATACGTATTGGTTCTTGTAAATCATGAGAGGCTACATAAGCAAATCGCTCTAATTCAGCATTTGAACTTTCTAAGGCTTGCAGGAGTTTTTTATTTGCTGCTTCAGCTTTTTTACGGTAGGAAATGTTTTGCACTAGTGAAACAAAGTATTTGGGGGTACCATCATTACCCCAGACTAAAGAGACACTCAATAACCCCCAGACAAGATGACCATCTTTGTGAATATATCTTTTTTCCATTTGATAACTGTCGATTTGTTTATTGAGCATCAAAAGCACATTTTCCAAGTCAGTTTCTAAATCGTCCGGATGCGTTAGGGTTTGAAAATCACGTTGTAGTAACTCCTCCTCACTATAACCAAGCATGGTGCACAAGGAATGATTCACTTTTAACCATTTGCCTGTCGGAGATATTAAGGCCATCCCGGTAGAGGCATGTTGCATGGCGGAACGGAATATTTCTTCGCTGGCTTTGGTTGCATCTTCTTCAGCCTTACGTTCGGTGATGTCGCGCACAATGGTGGTAAGACAGACAGGTTCTCCCATTGCATTTCGGTGTAAGGTTACCGATTGTAAAACTGGGATTTCTCGGCCACTACGGTGTAATAAAGCCAAATCCCCAGTCCAAAAACCTTTTTCAAAGGCCGTGGGTATGACTTCGTTAACTATTTTTTGTACGGCCCACTGTGGATGCATGTCGGATATTTTCAGCGAGGATATATCATAATCCTCGGGTAAGCCAACCATCTGTTTAGCGCTTCGGTTATGGTATAATAAATTTCCTTGTAAATCGGCAATGCCTACAAAATCGGAGGCTTCTTCGATTAAGGCGATCAGTCTGGAGTGTTCTTCTTCCATTTTGCGGTTTTCAGTAACATCACGAGTTATATTAACAAATCCTGCTAATCTTTGTTTGTCGTTGTATATGGGTTCCATTAAAACATGCGCCCAAAAAGGGCTGCCATCTTTACGTATTCGTATTACCTCTCCTTCAAATTTTCCTTGTTTTTTGGCAATGCCGATTACATTTAAGGGGGTGCCTTTAGCAACGTCTTCACGGGGATAAAACAGGGAGAAGTGCCTGCCCACTATTTCCTTATCAGAATATCCATAAACTCGTTGGGCACCAAAATTCCAGCTTTTTACATGCCCTAAAGGGGTTAGGGTGAAAATCGCAATGTCTTTGATACTGTCTAGAATCATTTTATAGCGTTGTTCGTTATTAAAGAGCGATTTACTTTTTTCGTGCGATTTAAGTATTAAATACATACATACAGCCATTAGAACTGTTATCAGTAAGCATAAGGTAAAAATAAGCATGACAACATGGAAGGCAGCAGAAGGCTCCCCTATCCAACGGTGTAGAGTAATTAATGCAATACTCATCACAATAATCAGGCATAAGAAGATAAACCACATCCATGCGTTGAGTTTTTTATAATTGATCTCGGTCATCATTTTCCACTGATTCATTAGAAATTATTTTTGTTCCTTGATGGTAATTTTCTCCACAATGTCCGCTGATTATGGACGTTAACTATGGAGAGGATCCTCTTTTAATCTTAGCAGAATATTAAGTGTGCATTTTAGTCAAAGTATGATCTATATTTACTTATGTAAACCACGGACATGGAGTTCCAAATGAAGAAGAATAATTTAGCAGTAAAAAGCGGCAGTTTAAATCATCTTGTTCTTGCCTTGTTTTTATTTGCCAGTCCATTAGCGGGGGCGTATGCCGCGTGTTGTGCAGGCCATGGTGGGGTCGCTTCGTGCAATAAAACAACAGGGGTTCAGATGTGTAAAGATGGCACTGCTTCTCCAACCTGTACTTGTGCTAAGTCAAAAAATACGAAGAAGGCGCTGACACCTAAAACAACGACTACCGTTCCAGCAACTACAAAAACAAACAATAAAGCAACAAAAACAGTTCCTGAAACAACCAAGAGCACCACCAAGTCTACAACTACCACAACTACAAAACCCAAAAATAGCTGGTGGGGTGGTAAATCCAAAACAACAACCCCAGAAACCACAAAGGGAACTTCAACTGGTAACGCTAAAGGCTGTTGTTCTAATCATGGCGGTGTTGCCCAATGTGACCAATCTACTGGTCACCAGCGTTGTAAAGATGGCACCCAATCACCATCTTGTACTTGTCACTAAACATTGAATACTTGCTTATCTCTATCTGAAACTTCTGGCTCTACGATATAACTCGAGCTGGGAGTTTTCTCCTCTTGAGAGAGACGCGATTGCGAATTTAGTATGAGGGGTTCCTTATTGCCACAGGTTGGCATTCGCTGAATCATGTGTGTATGTGATAGTGGCTGAGATGCCTTTTGATATTCCTGAGCTTCTTCTGTCAAATGGTTGAGCGGTTGCTGTTTGAATCGATAAACATTCAATAAGATAAGACAGGCTTGTGACATCATAAGGACAACACCTAACGCAGGAGGAATCGTGATGCCCGCAGTAACAAATAATAGCCCAGAGGCGCCAACCATTCCCAAATTGTAGGCAAAACTACCTGCCATATTTTGATTAATATTCGCGACTGTTTGCCTTGATATTGCAAATAATGAGGCAATCGCCATTAACGCACCTGGATGAATTACTGCATCAGCGGCATCCTGGGTTACTTGGTCTCCAGAGCCAATAGCACCGCTAAAATCGCTTGCAGCCATAGCTTCCGCATCATTTCCCGCATCGCCGAACATGGCTACTTTACGGCCTCTACCTCGTAACTTCTCGATATAAATCGTCTTTTGATTCGAAAGACAGCCAGGATATACATGCTCATGGTTGATGCCAAGCTTGTTCGCATAACGAAGAGCCGTTTCTTTGGCTGCGCCAGTGCAGATGTGAACTTCTTTGCCCATGTTTTTTAAGGCATTGATTGTTCGAATAGCATCATCACGTAGTGGGTCAGTCATCTCCATATAGCCAATGATAGTTTTATCACGAGCAACCAAGACTAGATCATCACTGTTTAAGTTAAGTAATTTAATCTGTTCAGGGATAATTATTCTTTGTTGTTCCATTAAGGAGCGGCTACCGATGAAGTAACTCGTTCTATTTATTTCCCCAATGATTCCTGAGTGGTGCTTTCTATTTAATACAGTTACGTATAATTCCTCTGAATTATCGTCTTTAGTATATGCATAAATTGCTTTGCCTGTTGGATGAACTGCTGTTTTTTCTAAAGCTGCACAAATTTTGCGAAGTTGCGATACAGAAGTATCTTGTTCATTGAGTGCTATTATCCTTTCGACTTTAGGTACTCCTGTCGTTAGGGTACCATTCAAATCAAAAATAACCGTATCTATGTGTTCTGCATTTTGTAACACTTTAGTGCTTTTAAATTGCACCCCATTTTCCGCAGCTTTATGCATTCCCGAAGTCACAGCAAGGGGAATAATTAAGCCTAACGTACAAGGGCAGGCACTTACCAAAATTGATGCTACACATTGAATAGCAGAAGTCAACGAGAAAAATAGGCCAATTGCTGTTCCTGCAGTTAATGCTAATAAGAGCACAAGGGGAATGAAATATTCTAAGTACTGTACTGCTTGTAGCTCAATCGGGGACTTATCTAAAGCTGCCTTGGCAAGTAGGGTATCGAGGCGGGCAAGATGGGAGTTTTTATAGTCTTTGCTAACGCGAACTCTTAACGGATCTGCATGTTCTGCAAGGCGCATCCCCGCAAGCACTTTAGCTTCGGGCTTGAACGAGCGGGGAAGAATCGCTCCAGTAGTAATCGTATTATAAATGATACTTTCTGCAAGGCATTCCCCATCTAAAGGAATAATTTCTCCTGGGTGAACCAGGATGACATCACCGGGTTGAATCTGGGTTAATAAAGTATTCTCTTCGAATTCTGCTGCTTCATCGCAAAGGTCTGTGCTAATTTTTCTAACTATTTTTGATGCGCGATCTTGGAATTTAGCCGTACCTATTTGCGCTTTAATACGGTCTTCGATGCCGAGACCAATATGTCTAAAACCGTAGATAAACAGGGCTGCATCGAACATCATAGGCAGCCAAGGTGCATATAATGAAGCAAGAGAAATAACCAGAATCAAGCTCGTGCTTAGCGCGAAGAGGCTATCCATTGTTAGGGCACGACTTGCCCTCCATTTTTTCCATGCATCAACATAGGAGTTTGCACCTAATGCTAAAGTTAACAGAGTACTTAGTCCTGCAAGTGGCAGCATCACGGCAAGTGACATCGTACCGCTCAAACACGCGATTAATACAATAACGCCAGCGCCACAACCGAGAAATCCCTTAAACCAATGAGAAGAAAAATATTTTTTTGCTTGGCTAAAGAGAGCACTGAGTTGCAAGGGGAGGGACTCTGCTGTTAGGTCGTTTTCAACCGTTGGCTCAGTTGCTTGTGGATCCTCTACGACTAAAAGTGGTTTTTGTGGATGTCCACTGATTGGCAGTGTTAATGGACGCTCATTTATTGGCGTGTAGTCATACTCTTCACAGGTAAACGCCAATTCTTCAATGTATTTTCTTATTTTTTGCCAGCTTACTTGGTTTAATTGTTCTTCTATCTTCTTACGCTCTTCGTGTGTTTGCGCTTGGTTTAATCGTTCTATTTCTTCAAGGGTATATGAAATAACCATCGTGGTTTTTTTCGGATCTTTAAATTGAGTAAGATCGGCATTAAAGGCTTCAAGCGTGATGGATTCTTCGTTGAGCTGCTCAGTAACAACGCGTTGAATGCGGCCACTACAACCCCCGCAGGTCATTCCGGAAACATAAAAAGTTAAAGTCTTAGACATATTTACCCGTTAAGTTTGTTTTTTATTTTATCTTTTAGTTTGTTTTTTGTTCGTTTGCTAAAATTGACTTAAAAACAGTATGTTACAATTTGAATGAAATCATATCATATATGACATTTTTTGCACCTTTTTTTTGCAAAATTGTTAATTTATCTTTAAAAAGAGGTGTAAACAGGCTCGTTCCTGGCTTTTTAATCGTTTTAATTTGAGCTACTGGGTGTTATTTTGCCAGATTGAGGTGCCAGAATTTATCTTAGAGAGATAAAAAATTGGATGACAGTATTACAGCTTATCGCTATGCTTGAACCACTTTTTAGAAACAGCGGATCATTAAATTTTGAGTTCTTTATCATCGAGAAAGGAAAGTTGGCTAGCAATTATTTTTGCAGTTTATTGTACTTATTATTTAATTGTTTCCTTAGCTGCTTCCTGGGGATTTACTACCGACGATGCCTACATTACGTGGCTTTATGCACGCCAGTTGGCTGAAGGGGAGGGGATTAGTTGGCCTGCGCTTTTGCCTCGGGTAGAAGGTTATTCAAATTTTCTTTGGCTTTTAATCGCCTCTTTAAGTTTTAAGCTACATTGGTCTGTTGTTCTGACTATGAAATGGGTCTCTGTTTTTAGTTTAGGCTTGGGACTTTTTTTCTTATATCGTTTGAGCCGGCTTTTTTTAAGTCCTTTATTGGCAATGCTTCCAGTGTTCATTTTTAGTCATTATACTGGGGTGGTTTGGTGGACGGTTAGTGGACTAGAAAGTGCTTTTTTCTGTGCGTTATCGCTACTATTAATATGGCAATGCGCAGTGGCTTTGGGATTTTCTCCGGTGACAGAGCAGTCAACAGAGGATGGCTCATTATCTACACGGGCTTGGACAATTGCTAATATTAGCTTGCTACTCCTCGGATTAACCCGGTTTGAAGGAATAATTTGGGGAGTCCCTGTTGCCTTATTTATTTTTTGTCAGTGGAAATCAAAACGTATAAGTATGATGCTGCCGAGCCAAAAAACAGGCTACTTATGGGGAATCATTACGCTTGTGTGTTTGGTGCTTCCCTATACAATTTATTTCATTTGGCGTGTGCGTTATTTTGGGTATTGGATTCCAAACAGTTACCAATGTAAAGCTTCTCTGGCAGGACTGGGTGGGGTGGTTGATCTAGATTATGTCCGGGTGATTCTTCCTTTAATTGTGTGTTCCTTACCCTATTTGTTAGCGCCTAAAGATTGCCGCCATATTCTCCTGTGGTTACCTTCCCTGCTTTATGGAGCGATGCTATGGGGGGCGGATCCGGTTTTAGCACACATGCTGCGCTTATTTTTAGCTCCTTTTGCTTTGTTTTCTTTGTTGGCGGTTTTGGGCGTATCCGAGTTTTTAAGCTATTTTAATTTAGCAAAAGAAGATTTAAGGCTACTCGTTTGCGTTGTATTTATTCTCATAACGTTTTTATTGATCCCTGGGAATAATTTGACTTCGCTACATGCACTGGCTACCAATTATCAAAGTCGAAATCAAAGCCGGTTATTGATTGCCAGATTATTGAATGAGCAGGCAGCAAAGGGGGATACTATTTTATTAGGGGATTGCGGTGTAATTCCTTTTAATGCGCGTTCTGATTTACGTTTTATTGATAGCCAGTGTTTGAATAATGCGGAGTTAACACAAGCACCTTATAATCGTAACTTTGCCTTATATGCTTCCCATCTGCGCGAGCAGGTAAAACCAAATTGGGTTATTATCAGCAAGCCTGTTTTGGAGGCTCGTGGTGATTTCTTAATCAGCCAACTCCAAGGCAGTGATTTTTTAACTGATTATCAGTTTATTGCGCGGTTTGAGTCGGGACCTGTTGCTCATAATGTGAAAGGGCATTCGCAAAAGATGATTGATAATGTTTATTTGGTGTATAAAAGAGCGGGGTAGCCTAGGCTGCTGCAACCACCGAACCATCCTAGCCGAATTCCCGCGTTTAAGTCACGGGAATTCGGGGAGAGGCAAAAGCATTGGGTGTAGCACGAATAGTATTTTATTGAGAGTTTGTTGCTGACCCACTCGTGAAATTGCCGCTAGGTTGAGTTGAGCGAGTATTTTGTAAAAGCATAATGCTATTTGTAAGTAAAATACGCTCTTGTATTTGGCGGTCTAAGTACATTTGATAACTAATTTCAGCCAATAAGGTGGCAATTTCTTTTTCGACTGTTGCTGGAGAGGCACTATTAATTTGATTGATCCATTGATTATTCTGGCTCATATCCGCATTAAATAATCTCCAGGTCGCCATTTTAAATTCACTCAATGCCTGGCTTGCTGGTGCTTGCCCAGTAGTGCTTTGGTTTTGTGATAGTCTTTTTGACATAATAAAATATAAGTTACTTAGCCCTACGGAGTATTGCGCTGCATAGGTACGTAGCGACGTAAAATAATTATTGAGCGTTGATTGTGCTTGTACTTGTTGAAGTGTTGGCTTCTGAGAACCACTTGATGAGGTTGCAGTACTATATAAGGTATCATAGGACTTAAGATTGGGTAGTTGTAATGGCGTTACAGAGCCAGAAACATAGCGAATAAAGTTCGAGGCTTGCTGAGCTTGGTTTTGTGCACTCAAACCTTGATTTTGAGGGTTAACTGAATTCGAGTTTGTATTGCTCGATGTGCTTTGGTTTGAATACATAAGTGGTGCGGTTAGATTATTGCTGTTTAGCTGACTTAAAAATTGTTGGTTATATTGATACGTAAAATATTGGTAAGTCGAAGGAAGCTCCCCAATGATGTTCGCAGAAACCACGCCTCCTGGTACGAGGTTACCATTGGCATTAGAGGAACATCCGACCCACTCAGTGCCATCGTAGTTCATACAATAGCTGTTATCGGGTGTGCCGAGTATGTTTAATAAGCCTTGATTCACAGGGTCTTGTTGGAATGTCTGTTGGTCAACATTATTGACAACGGAGACCTTGCCTTGTTGTTGGGATGAGGGATTGCTAAAATTTTGTGCATTAAAAGTGTTGTTGGCCCAAGCATTGATCGATGATGCGCCGGATACTTCTCCAGGAACGATTTGAGCTAAAGCCGTATTGAACGCGTTAACGGGTAGTGCGCCTAAAAAGGTATTAAACATATAAGTTTGCACGACTTGGGTTGCAGTAGCATTCAGTAAGGTTTGACTTACCGTACTGTTATTTTTGGTAGGCGATTGAGTAATGTTATATCCTAAATAACCACCAAGATTTACTAAGTATTGTACTAAGTTTTGTGTGTTTGCTGCTGTTTGCTGGGTGCTGTATTGGGAAATATCATCTGCTACAGCAGGCAGAGCCGTCCAGCAAAACAAATTAATCACAGCGAATTTTGATAGTCGTTTCATCATTCATCCCCTTCAAGTGCGCGCAAAACGAGTTTTAGTCGATATTGACAAAAAACCCGCGATAATAAGCGTAAACGTTCAAATACAATGTTTCTCTTAAGAAAAACTCCTGCAGGATCATGGCTTCCAGTACTCGTTTCTTCCGCATGTATCAGGACGCGTGAGGCGCTTCCCGGATGAACTGTATCGATTGCTTGCAACAAACGTAGTCCTCTCCCTGATTTAATATTTCCTACGATACGAATGAACTTTTCCTCTTCAGACAGGAGTCCTAAATCGATTTTTTCAATGTCATCCAGCTCCTTACCCAACTGCTCCATAACCGCTTCAAATTCGGGGTTTCCATCGAGGGTCCAGTCCTCAACACTTTCCATAAAAGTAATAACGCGGTAGATCATCGGGTCAATATATTCAAACCAATATTGGGAGGATGCTTCATGGCTAAGATCGGGCATGATTTACTCTTTTTTTACTGTGTCAGATTAATGGACGAATTCATTACTAACTACTATAGTATATTATGAAGGGTAAAAGATAGATTTCTAATTTAAAGAAGCAAAAAATATGAAGAAGCAATCAGAATCGAGAATCGTAAAGCTTATTAGCAGTATTCTAAATGTTCGCGCATGGTTTGATTGGGAACGGGTGAGATCTTTTACTCTATACCTATCTAATGGATTTAAACGGCTGTTTGTACCACAACAGAATAACGAGGTTGAGTCCTTTGAAGAGGCAGCAACCAAATTAAATCTTAGTGATACAACCTTAATGACAAAGCAAAACGCTTTGTTTCGTTTAAGCATTGTCATGCTAATCGCGGCAGGCCTGATCTTGGGTTATGCGGGTTATCAACTTTTTTATGGTTCATTTAAGGCCGTTATTGTGAGCTTAATAGTCACTTTAATCGCATTGGCATTGGCTTTTCGCTACCATTTCTGGTACTACCAAATTAAAAATCGTAAGTTGGGTTGTACCTTTAACGAATGGTTTAAGCAAGGATTATTAGGGGAGAAAAAATGAGCAATTTCCTTACGAAAACCTTACTCATCTTTCTCTTTCCAGCTATGGCCTTAGCGGATAATTCGTTGACTTTTGCTCCGCCGGCCAGTGATTATTCAATGGTATTTTTGGGTAATTTATTTGGTATTGTGGATGGCGTTTTAAGCGGCACAGGTAGCCAAATAATGGGGAGTATGTTTGGGGTGTTTAACTCCGCCGTTTTGGCCTTAGGCGGTATGATTATCATGTACACCTTGCTCGTCTCCACGATGAATACGGCTCATGAAGGACAAATGTTAGGACAAAAATGGTCTTCCATTTGGATTCCAGTACGTTCCACAGTGGGTTTATCCTTATTAATCCCTAAAGCATCTGGTTATTGCTTGATGCAAATTTTTGTTATGTGGATTGTGGTACAAGGTGTTGGAGCCGCAGATAAAGTGTGGAATGCGGCATTAAGCTATTTGAACCGCGGTGGGGTCATTATTCAGGCCCAGCAAATTAATCCTGCTTCCGCACTTGTTAATGGTTCTGCTGGAATGTCTGGTATTGCTTCAGGCGCGATGAACATTCTCGCAGGCCAAGTATGTATGCTGGGTTTGCAAACACAACTACAAAATCAGCGACAAAATTATTTAAATCAAAAAGCAAAAAATTCAGGACCTTGTTCTGGAACTCCCTCAGGAACTATGGCTACGTTTTGTAATACTTCTATACCTGATTTTCTTGGTTCGGTAAATGCGGTGACCACACAAAATGGTAATCCCACTGCAAGTTACTGGACTGTGTCAATGCCTAATTTTGACTCAGGCTCTCCCTATAATTTCTTAAATGGTATTTGCGGTGAGATTCGCTGGAATAATCTTAATACACTTACTTCAACGGCCACCAAAGGTACTTCATCTGCTAATTCTGTATGGGGAGCCATTGGAAAAACGTTAGGGTTTTCTTCTAGCGGAAATGGAAACTCCTGGGCGCAGGCTGCTGGGAAGGGTTTGGGCTGGACACAAGGCGAGGTAACTAATACGAATAATGTAGGTGGTAATTCTGCTGCTTTGAGCTCAAGTCAGGGACAAGTTGGGCAGACAACAAGTATAGGGGGTGTTTCTCTTACCGCTGATGAGTTGCAAACGGCACAGATGTCACGGGCAATTGCTATCCAACAAATGTATGTGGATTTATCTAATGTAACCCAAACTATAATCGGTAATGCCCCTGGATTTGAGCCACCTGGTTCGAATAATTCAAGTAACTCTAAGCCATTTATTCCTAATCTGGCAAATCAGCAGTTTGGAGTACCTTATACTCAAAATTCGACAGTGTGTTCGTCTTATGGTCAAAATTGCTTGATTTGGGGGCCGGCTGCAGGTAGTACTGGTGGCGGTACATTATTTAATGGAACTGAGTTTATTAACGCGATAAATGACTACAATGGCATTATGATGCCAACGCTAAACCTGTTAACCCAAATGAACGATAGTACTAATGCAAATAATGCTCGTTCATTCATTGCCCAAGCATCTACCCAAGGCTGGATTATGGCTGGAGCTTATTTCTTTAATCTAGTGCAAATTCAGGGTAGTGCAACCCAAAGCTCGAGCATGACGGACAGTAATACAGGTTTGGATCAAAGCTCTTTTGATGCAACCCAGATTACTTCGTCTTTTGGTGATAATGGCAGTTGTAGTGGAGGCTCCTTCTCAACCTTATGTACTTGGTTTGGAGGAAATCGTACCCCTGTAGCTATGGTGCAATCGTTAATTGATGGTTCTGGTATTTCATCTCCTACCTCTACCTCTGCAAGTAGTCTTGTACCTAAACCTAATATGACTGCAAACCCTAACAGACCTGCCGTTGCTAGTTCACAATCATCGACAGTCTATGGATTTATCAATAACTCAGTCATGATGCAAACCCCAGGTCAGCCCGGCTTAAAACCTTTGACCTTTGCGAATACCATTAACTTCCATGTTGATACGTCATTATATACATTACAACAACAAAGCTTCTCATGCGGTAAGGTGCAGATTTTATTCTTCTCTTTCTGTTTGGGACAATTGTTGGGTAACTTGTTCTATAACGTCATCTTCCTCTTCATCTATAATACCTTGATGCAGGTTTTTGGACAGATAATTAACCAGGTGGTCATGGCATTCCTGATGATACCTCTTAGTGGTATGGCTGATATCTTTAAACAAGGGGTGCAAGTTCTATCTGCTCCAGGAGTTAACCCAGTTGTGGCTTTAGCAAATATGGGTGTGCAATACATTAACTTCTCTGGTAACTTATGGCTCATGTTATTAAATATGGCGGTTACGAGTGCGTTAATCCCGATATTTGGTATCTTCATCTTTGCGTTGATTTCTTTAGCTCTGCCTCTTTTACTCGCGTGGGTTGGGATCATGACAACCATAGGGTTTACAACCGCATACTATGTTCCTATATTGCCTTACATGATCTTTACCTTCGGTGCAATGTCATGGCTGATCTCCGTGATCGAAGCGATGGTGGCAGCGCCTATTGTGGCCTTAGGGGTCACTCACCCAGAGGGACATGATGCCTTTGGTAAAGGTGAAGCGGCAATCATGATCTTGATCAACGTCTTCTTAAGACCGTCGATGATGATTATTGGATATATTGCTGCTATTGCCTTGTCTTATGTCGGGGTATGGATCCTTAATTCCGGATACGATACCGCGATTGCCTTTATCCAACAGGAAAATGTGAGTACGAGTGGCGTAGGCACAGCACTTACAACCTTAGGCGGTGGGGTTTCTGATATGGCCTCAGGTACTGGGGGTTATTCAGATTGGGCAGGTATTTATGCCTTCTTCTTCTCGATTTTGACCTACACTTCAATGTATTTAGTGTTAATTCAAAAATCCTTTACGTTAATATCTTACCTACCTGATAAGGTATTACGCTGGATTGGTGGTAACCCTGAAAGCTTAGGGCAAGAGTCCGCACAATGGGCTGGTGAGGTTCAAAAACAACAAGATGCCGGTGTTAAAGAAACTCGGGATGCTCAAGGCCAGATTGACAAGCAGCTTGGTGGTGTTGGTATGAAAGGACTAAATAAAGCTAAAGGAGCCATAAGCAGTGGTGGTGGTGGCAGCGGTAGCGTTGAGGCTACTGGCGGTAATAAAGGTGGTAGTAAAGACGGTGGTCTTGGCGGCAAAAACAGTGGCAGTAGCAGTGGCAGTAGCAGTAGCGGTGGTGGTAGCAGCGGTGGTGGAGGAGGTCTTGGCGGCAAACTCCAAGGCATTGGTGGTGAGGGCGGCTAAACAAGAATAGGGTTAATTAGGTAATTAAAGTCTGTTTACAAGTCGGTTGTCAGCCGGCTGTAAACAGACATTGGTATTTTAATGAGTTGAGGATTAGTGTGATTGTAACGGATGAAATAAATTACAACGATGCGAGTACAATCTGCAAAGGATTCATCGCATATAACAAAGACTTTTCATCACCACGACCCACCGTAATGGTCGCTCATGATTGGGGCGGTCGTGGGAATGAGTCATGTAACAAGGCGATACAACTTGCTAAACTGGGTTACGTTGGCTTTGCTGTTGATATGTATGGACAGGCGCAAGTGGCCTTTGACAAGGTAGAAAAGCGAGCCTTAATGACTCCATTTATGAATGATCGGCAAATGCTGATTAAGCGTATTCAATCAGCATTTAATGTTCTCACGGAATTACCTCAAGTTGATAAAAATAATATTGCGGCTATAGGATATTGTTTTGGCGGTTTATGTGTCTTGGATTTAGCGCGTTTTGGCGTTGATGTTAAAGGTGTGGTTAGTTTTCATGGTGTGCTTAAAGCTCCTGAAGATGAGTTATTTGCTCCAATTAAGGCCAAGATCCTGGTTTTGCATGGTTATGATGATCCTTTGGTTAAACCGGAGCAGGTGAATCAATTTGCCATTGAAATGAGTGCCCGTAAGGCGGATTGGCAAATTCATATTTATGGTAACACGGCCCATTCATTTACTAATCCGTTGGCTAATGATGATGAGATGGGCTTGCATTACAATGAGCAAGCGGATCGGCGTTCCTGGCAGGCAACGGAGGCGTTTTTGAACGAGGTTTTTGTGGGATAGTGGCCCTCATTCTTCTCTTGAGTTACCGCGATCAGGCCACGGTAATTCTTCGCTTTATAAAAGGAAGATTTAGAATTAATTGACAGCGCAGCCATTCACGTGAATGAATGCAAAAGTAGTCACGAAAGCAGCTTAATCACATGCTCTCGCAACAGCTCATTTTTTCTTTGCTCCGATAGCTTCTGTTCGGTAAATAGATCAGCGGAAAAACGAACCCAATTCTTAATATCCATTTGTGTGGTCTGCCCTAGATCCGAGCTGTAGATAACCTGAGGAATGGTCTGCAATACTTCGCTAAAATCCTCTTTGTCCTGATGCCCTAAAAGATAGGTCAATGCGGTTTGCTCAATCCAGACAAATTCATTTTGCGCCAACTCCTTTAAGGCGGGTGCTTTTAAATTAACCAATGGATGTGCCGGTTGATTTAAGATTAATGCGGGTACTTTGTAGCGAATACAAGCATCCACTAAACTGTAAACCTCCTCTTTAGATGCATGTCCCGTAGTTAAAACAATTGGATAGTCATTGCTCATTTTTAAAATATCAATCACATTTTGGCCTAATTGCTGGTTACTATTAAACAGGGTTTCGCCGCGTTGGCTGAATGGGCTTAAATGTGGGTAGCTTAATTGACGCGAAAGTTTTGAGGGATAGTTGCGTCCCGTAATTGTAGGAAAATGTACTAATAGTT
This sequence comes from Legionella sp., assembly GCF_965140895.1. Classification (GTDB taxonomy): domain Bacteria; phylum Pseudomonadota; class Gammaproteobacteria; order Legionellales; family Legionellaceae; genus Legionella. The sequence continues at coordinate 58,342 of NZ_CBCSKT010000060.1, forward strand.
TTGAAGGCGTAAGCGGTTGATATTCATTCAGTGCTTGCATAATGGCGCGATAATCAATTCCACCTGCTAGTTGATTTAATATCAAGGACGGAAAGACCGGTAATCCTTGTTGCTGGGCTAAAGTGGCTTGAATGCTGGTTGCGCCAAGATGACTGGTTAAAAAAACGGCTCCATGCAAGGATTGATAAATTTTTCCTGCCTGCAATGCATTCCAGCGACGGGCATAAAGATCCGGGCTGGCATGGTAATGAATATCAATAAATTGATAATCTGCTAATGGTTTCATTTCTTGTTCGCACCAAGCCAGGGTTGATCATAGCGATAATCAATGCGTGCTTGTTCCAAGGAGGAGCCGTCTTGAATCGCCTGCGCAATATTGAGCTCAGTGAATTTTATTTTCTCTGCTTTCTCAATAACCTCTGCCATTAACTGTCTTGGGATGACTAAAACCCCATTATCATCGGCAAAAATGATATCACCAGGATTAATTGTAACCTCATTAATGCTCAGAGGACATTGTTCATCTACCTTATGAATACGATTTTTCCCGGAGCGCATGTAGGTTCCAGCGCAAAAAAGTGGGTAGTTGGCTTCGCGAATAAAGTCTACATCACGAACGGCGCCATTAACTACGGTGCCTGCTATATTCATATGCTGCGCCATTTTGGTAAGGATTGCTCCCCAAGCGGTGCAATCAATGCGCCCCTCATTATCGATGACAATAACCGAGTGCTCTGGTACCGCATCGATGTAATTTGCTGCATTTCTAAATCCAACGTTTTTTTGCTCATTAGCAGCATAACGTACGGTATAGGCATGGCCGGCCATCTTCATCCCTGGCGCTAAGGCTTTTAGGTGTAACAAGGCTCCTTCAACCTGACAGGCATCCAATGCATCCGAAATTTCGGTGGTATTAAAGGTATATAGTTTTTTCAGATACGCATCCATGGCGTTTTTTTCACTTAGAGTTGGGGCTTGATGCTGATTTGGGGGGGAGCGTAGGCATTGGTCGATAATTGCATTGGCCATATCACTAGTGCTTGATTTACCTCCCGCATCATAGGTCAAAAAGCGTCTTTTATTGATGACGGTACGCACTGATTCATTAATCAGTTTCGCCTGCTCTTCATAACCGAATTGCTTAAGGAGCATGCTGATGGTTAAGAACATGGCGGTTGGGTTTGCGGTTTGGGGGCGCATCTGGGGTCCACTGCCGTGAACAGGCTCAAAATAGCATTGTTTTAGGCCAATATTGGCACTGGGCGCAAATCCTAAACCGCCCATAACCCCAGCCCCCACATCTGATAAAATATCGCCAAACATGTTTTCTGCAACAATAACCCCAAACTTTTCGGGGCGGCGAATAAGCCAGAGACCTACAGCATCAACATTGAGGATGTCGGCATGAATGAGGGGGTATTTCTGAGCGACGGATTCAAATATTTCGCGGGCAAAATGGCTGCTTAGACGTAAAACATTTGGTTTATCTGCAAAGGTGACACGTTGCATTTGTTGTTTTTCTGCATGCTGGAACGCAAATTCAAATAGACGTGTTAAGCCGGCAGTTGATTGCAAGCGTAGCGCACAACTTAGCTCCTCGGCGGGAACCTGCTTCCAGGTTTTATTTTTGCCCAGTAATCCAAGTATTGCTTCAGGAGGTGGGGCATAATCAAAGCCTGCATAGAGGCCTTCGGTATTTTCGCGGATGATGCAAAAATTAAATGATTTGTCGCGGGGTTGAATTGAAAAGCACGGGCGTACATTGGCATACAAATCTAAATTTTGTCTCAGTAAAATAATCGGTGAGATGTAGTTCAGGTTCCGATCACGTAACGCCAACGCTAACTCTTGTTGTGCTTCCCGTTGCGGTTTACTAGTGATTGCCCCCAATAAGACCGTATCGCACTGATGGATCAGCTCCCAAGTTCTTTCAGGAATCGGAGTGCCTTCATTTTGCCAACAGGACCATCCGATATCGCCCATATGCAAGCTAATAGGAAGATCCAGCGCAGAAAATATGGGAAGCGTTGCTTCAGTAACCTCAATGCCAATGCCATCGCCGGGAAGGACAGCGACTTTAAGCTTTTTATCGAGAACCACTTAAAACCTCCAAAATGATTTTTTGGCAATAGGTTGGGTTATCTTGCAGTACCCGCATACTGGAATGAGGCACGGTTACTAATTGACCGTTTTGCGCTGCAATAACATTTTTATTATTAACTAGGTTGGAGTATTCGCCGATGAAATGTAAATGGGGTATTTGGTTGTTTTGTAAGATAGGCCTTGAGTCTGTTTGTAATACCCGGGTTAAACCAAAAATTAGCCGTTTATAAGCTTGATCACGGTTAAGGTTGGTCGTTGACTGGGGTGGCATGGGATTAGGGTAAAAAACAGGCTCATAGAGTGCCTGGAGTGCCTCTTCAAGCTTATCTTCCTGGCATAAATGAACTACCAGACCGAGCTTTTGGTTTAAGGGGCTATCCGCAAAACTTGGGGTTGAAAATAAAATAATTGGTTTATTCAGGGATTGGAACAATGGAAAACATTGTTGAATGACGACACCACCAAATGCAAATCCAAAAAAGGCATCATAATCATTGATGCAGGTTGCTAACTTTTGTTCCCAAAGCGGGTAATAAGCGGCATTGGGCAGCTCTTCCATAATGGATAGAGAGTCAAGGTAGTCAATGTCATAGTCCTCGGTGAGAAATGTCAGCGTTTTGGCAATAGATGCCATATCCTCAGGGTGTGCAGAAACCGGCCCAATGACTAATATGTTCTTTTTTTTCATGCGGCTGTACCTCTAGGACAATTTATTTTTTTCTTTATATGCTTTGAGATCTGCGGTGGATAGATCGGTAATCCCGCGAATAAATTCATCCATCTCAATGGTTTCATGCCCTATTTTTAGCACATCTCGTACGTAATTGGCAGCATCCAAAACATCTTGTAAGTTATATTTTTTAACGTCAATTGCATGAAGGTATGCGGTAAAAAACTCAGTGCGTAAATTACCTATGCCTTTACCCATTCCGGCCAGGGAGGCATCAATAAAACGAACGCCGGAATTGAGTGCAGCTAGTGTATTCGCTTGGGCTAAACCGATATTATCATGAGCGTGGAAGCCAAAAGGAATCGAACTATCCTTCAGATAGCGATCGTAGATTTCTTTCGTGCGAGAGGGTAATAAGCTCCCATTAGAATCGGCAAAATAAATAATATCTGGCTGATGACTGCTGGCTAAGCCCACTACTTCATCTAATTCTGCATTCGTGTAGTACGAAATATGAATGAAATTAACCGAGACCATCATGCCTAGGTCTTGGGCCATTTTTATTAAGGGGAGGGCAACGGGTAGTTCGCCTCGAGCGATACATATCCTTAATAAAGCAACACCACAGCTTTTGAGCTCTTGTAGGTCTTCCTGAGTTACGTTGTGCGGATGAGCCATGACTGCCATTTTGGAATTTTTAATCAAGTCACGACAAAAAAGTAAATAATCTTTGTGGCACCATCCGGCTCGCCCTAAGTCTGGAATAAAATGTAAGGAGCCATTGCGATAGCCAATTTCAATGTATTCAATGCCTGAATGGTCGAGACGGGGCAGAAAACCTTCTAATTCATTGTCCGTAAAATGAAAATTTGTTCTATGTCCACCATCTCTTAATGACGCATCCAACAATTGTATGGAATTGTTCATATAAGGCCTTTTGTTTTGAGTAATGGATACAGCACAGCGATAATTAAGGCAATAATCAATGCCCGAATATAAAATGCTGTGCGTTTATTAAAGTATAGCGAACATAAATAGGCAAAAGGGTGCCGATAGATAAAATGACGCATAATTTTTCGGGTTACCAGATTAGCCGACCCATACATGGGAACTTCATGAATGCGTATACTGGGGATTTCATTGGCTTCAATAATAACCCCGTCTGGGTATTTTATTGGTTTATTTATGTCGTCACATTGTATATCAATACCAACCAGTTTGAGGTTGAGCGTATTGGCAACTTGAATCATGAGCTTGCGATTTTCTTTGCATATCTTTTTACTTATATTCTCGTAGCTGCCTCCACGACTAGCATTACTGGTGTAGCCTAAGCCTACTTTCTCACCGCCGCGAGGAATATAGTCTTCTTTAATACCTTGTTCTTTAAGGCAGGTATACGCTTCTGCATCCAAACTAATAGGCCCTAAAAACTCATTGATTCGTTTGCGTTCCTTATTGGTTCGCTCAATTAAGTCGTTAATATGGTGCTTCCCATCGCCAATAACAGAGGATGGATGGCGAAGTACCACCCCAATTACTTTTTGATTAAATACGAGGACCCTATACGATTTTAAATTGCCATGGAATTCTTCCACAATGATTTGTTGATAGGTGGAAAAGGCTTGGTTTAGTACAGTTCTTAATTCATCCAGGCTTTGGATATTGCATAAAACGCCTCTTCCTTGCCGTTCATTTAGCGGTTTTACAACCAAAGGATACTTTAGCTGGTCAGTTAGTTCGGTAAAGGCATCATTTTCTAGCTCTTCTTTATCAACTAAAACGGCCTTAGGAACAGGGATTTCTGCTTCTTCTAATAAGCGGTTTGCAACATATTTATGCCTGCCAATACGGGTGCTGCTGGAATAATTTATCGGCGGTTCGGCACCACAAAAAAAGTAACGGTGCTTATGCAGGCGCAGCTCAAAACCTTCTAATACTTCAATAGGTTTTACTGGTAAAAATAAGGCTTGAGCACTTTTATAATAACATAAAGCGTTCCCGTTTATAGCTGTACCCCTCTAGTTAAATCTAGAATTATTGCTGATAATCTTTTGCCCCAGCAATAATTAGTTTGTAGACGCGTTCGCTAATTATTCCTTGCTCGAATTTATTTTTGGCATCCCAAGTCATCAGTTGCCCTTTTTTTCGTACCAACTTACGTGTTGCTGCGGTGACATCATTGGGATCACTTTCTAATAAAATATCCCGAACTTCTTCATCAAATACGAGATATTCACGCAATGCGACGCGTTTATCATCTACAGTGGGAACCAGTTTTTGCCAAATACACAGTCTAATGGTTTCCAGAATATCAATAGTACGCCCCAAGCGCTCTTCCCCTGAGAATGAGGTTACGAGACGACGCATGGTTTCTGCAACCCCGGAGGTGTGCAAGGTGGTATAGACTGGGTGTCCAGTGAGAGCGGCTTCAAGTGCCGCACTAATGGTTTCCGCGTCACGACACTCCCCAACCATGATAAGACGTGGCTTGCGTCGCAAAGCATTTCGCACTCCATCCGCAAAACTGGGCAAGTGGCGAGGAATTTCAGACTGGCTTACGACTGACGAAATCGTTTCAATTTCATCATAAACGAATTCAATAGGTGATTCATAAGTTAATACTTTACGGTGCGAATCTTCTTTTTCAATTAAATCGCGAATAATCGAAGCCAAAAGAGTTGATTTACCCGAACCCGTTGCCCCAGTGATAAAAACAATTCCTTCCTGTGGCGCAACGGCATCAAGCACGATGTCCGGAAGGTTCATGGTTTCTAACTTGGGAGGGGTGGTAGGAATGGTCCTCAGAGTAATTTGAATCGCATCATGGCCTTCAACGAGGCAAGCAGTACCATTGACCCTATAACGATAACGTACACCACGATTCGGACGGAATTCATAGTGCGTATCAATATCCTTTCCTGAAAGGAGCTGGGTGGTCGCGTTAGGCCCATAAATAGCATTAATTAAATCGCCAAGCTCTGTATTCGATAAGCGGCGATTCGTAATGCGGAGCAATTTTCCATAAACCTCGGCATAGATAGGCTCACCAGTTTGAATGGTGATATCTGATGCGTTTAGGCGCTCCGTATGTTCCAACATTTTATCCATGAATAATGGCGTAAAACGTGTTGGTTCATCAGGCATTAAAAGGTTTGTAGTCATAGTTAAATTATCAGTTTGTCGTTGGTGTGATAACCGGCTGCCAAGATTTGTCTGTTATGATAATTTTAGACTGACTTGCCAATTTTTCCATGTTCTTAAATTGTTCCAACGCGTTTTCATCTTTGGCTACAGCTGCTCGCCATTCGTTACTATTGATATTCAATGCAGGCAATGCCGTAATACGTAAGACGCGGTCATCAATATGAATTTCAGAGGCATCCCCAGTAACCCCTAAGTCAGTATGGGATACATAGGGAGGAGAAACCATATTCATGGCTAAGAGCTTGCGATAAAGAATCATACCACCAAAGTCTTCCTTGATACGGGCAATATTTTCTTCAAGAATGGTATTGGCTTGCTCAATACCATTCTTCCAACCTTTAGCTACATACATACACCAAATTTTTTTCTCGATTCGCGTTTTAGGTAGCAAGGTATGGTTTGGATATTCAGGTTTAACATAATCCAACCATAAATATTGACGCCATGTTGGAGGAGTTGTCACAAAGTGGGCTTGTTTTGCTACTTTATAAGTGCGATCTGAAACACGAATGTTTTGTGCATCGGCAAGATTTAATGTATTTCTTCCTTCCAATAGTACGGGAGGGAGAATATTATGCTCCAGCGTTAGTGAATTAAAATCATAGATTGTATCTAAGGTACGCGTTTGTTTGGCCAATTGCTCATCAATAGCTTTAGCTCGCCATGCCAAGCCTGCTTGAGCTCCAAGACTGAGTGCTGTTTCTTTAAGGGCCATTTGGCGAAATTTACCAGACTGTTTTCTGGTTCTTTCCTTGGCTGTTACATTGGCCATAGCTTGCAAACCAGCCAATGAACCGGTATCACCTAGATACGCTGATTTGTGACATGATGCCACCAATAAGGCTGACACCAGAACAGTGAGACTAAGAGTAAATTTTGGCATAACGTAATTCAACAACCTGACTGTTAGGGTAAACGTGAATAAAAGCTTTTATTCCAGCCTGATAATCTATATCACGCAGGATTTCAGCTAAGCTTTGATCTTTAACGGTAAGACTAATAAGTACAGGTATCGCTGGAGATTTTCCTAGGATACGTACTCTGTAATGTGCGGCTTTAGCGATGCGCGCGGTCAACTCTTCAATCGGACCGGACCAATCTACACTTGCACGGGCTTGTAGATTATAGGCATTAGGTATTGTTAATATATTATCTTTGTGTGGTGGCACGACTACTTTTTCTATACGAGCCATTTCATGCATCGAATCGCTAACAGAAACTGCTGCTTCCGCCAGTTTAATTGTGGCATCATCACTGGGGTTATTTACAGGGGGTTTTTTAAAAAACACACCCGTAGATTTACAACTGGCAAGCAGGATTGAAGCAATTAAAAGCGTGACAAGCTTGTTGTTCATTCAAATTCTTTCGGTCTAGATAATATTGGAATGATTGAAACAGGAGCCACGCTCCTTGTCAAGTCATTACGTAACTTCTGGAAAAGAATCACCGAAATTCTTTGTTGAATCAATTTGCTTTTTACTCAGGCAGCCAGGTTTTATCCATAAAAAAAGCACATCGTTTGAGCTTTGGTTATTGGGCTTGGTTGGGTTGTTTGTCTGTGGGTTTTTCTTATTAGATTAGCGAGCTTCGTTTTAAAGTGGTTCTGGTTCCCGGTAATGCATGTTCCTTAATATAGGCTGGGCTTAAAAAGCCAGCCTACCCGTTACTTTATAATTTTTCAAATAAACCATAGACGACTTGGCCGGATTTTTTCAGTTTCACTGTTCGCCATGATTGTTCATCCAATTCGATTGCCGTTGGCGATTCCAGATAAACTAAACCTCTGGGAACTAAAATATTCTTCTGCGTCAGTTCTTGGATGCATTGAGGAAGGTAGTTTTGGGCAAAGGGAGGGTCGAGGAAAATAATATCAAATTGCTCTTTACAGGATTGCAGATAAGCACGGGCATCCATCTTTAATAGTTTTAAAATCGGACTATTAAATGAAGTAATTATTTTGTGCAAATTCGCATGAGCCTGGGGTGATTGCTCGACAAAGACGACTTGTGCTGCACCACGAGAAAAGGCTTCAAAGCCTAAAGCACCACTGCCGGCAAAGGCATCGAGGCAGCGTGCGCCTCTAATATCGTGCATTAACCAATTAAATACGGTTTCGCGTACCCGATCCGGGGTGGGTCTTAATCCTTCAATCTCGGGGAAATGTAACTTTTTCCCACGATATTGGCCTCCAATAATACGAATTTCCTGTTTCAAGATTGCCCCACTGTCACGAGAAGTAATTTATCTGGGTTTAACTGCTGTTGGAATGCCTGTTTTATTTCGTCTTTGGTTACGGCCTTGATGCGGGTGACGTAAGTATCCAAATAATTATCTGGCAAATGGTAAAAGGTCATACGTAACAATATGGTTGCTATGCTGCGATTACTTGCTAAGGAGAGCGGAAAACTACCGGTAAGATATTGTTTTGCCGCATCCAGTTCTTGATCGCTGGGACCATTACTGATATAGGCATGTAATTCTTTTTGAATGATATCCAGAGCCAGCTTCGCTTGCTGATTCCGAGTTGATAAGCTGATAAGAAATGGTCCTTCCCCTGGCATGGGTGAAAATTGACTTTCAACACCATAAGTTAATCCTCGCTTTTCTCTTACTTCAATAGCCAGCCGCGAAACTAAGGACCCGCCACCTAAAATATAGTTACCTACCATGAGCGGGAAATAACGGGGATTCTTATGATCAATGCCTATTTGACCAAGACGAATCATGGTTTGCGATGATGGAAATGCGGTATTTACATGTTCGGATTGAGCTAATGGAGTCGCTTGGGCAACAGGCTGAGCTGGAGTACCTTTAGGTAGGTTCGCGGTAAACTGCTCTGCTAATTGGTGAGCCGTTTCACTATTTATATCACCCACCATGACGAGCACCGCATTTTGTGCCACAAAATAACGGTGATAAAAGTCCATTACTTGCTTTTTAGTAATGGACCTTAGTGATTTTTTGGTGCCATTAACTGGATGGGCGTAAGGATGTTGTTGATACAATGCGTTGAAAAAAGCACGATCCGCGACATCTTCTGGTGATTCATGGCTTTGCTCAATCGTCATGAGTAATTGTTTCTTTTCTCTGGCAAAAGCCTCATCTGGAAAATCAGGTTGATTAATAATTTGGGTAAATGTTTTACTTGATTGAGCCAGGACATCTTTACTGACTAGTGAGCGCAGGTTTAAAATAACCATGTCTCTGCTGTTTTCCACACTGAATTGTGCCCCAGTGTCTGCCAATGCTTCGGCAATCGCGGTCGCATCTTCGCCTGCACTACCTTGATTTAACAGATGTCCGGTTAAGGAACTTAAACCATAGTGTTCTTTATCGTAGGATGAGCCTGCTGCAAATGCGAGGCTAACATCCAGCATAGGCACTTCTTTGGCCGGGTAAAACACAACGCGTACGCCATTTGTTGTTTGCCATTTTTCCGTTTTAAAGCTGGTTGCGTGGGCTGGCTTGTATAAGCCGATGGTTAACGCCATAAGGCAAGTGGTTAAAATTTTCATTGGTTCACCTTAGGAGTTGTTTGCGGCTCTAGTTTGGCGATGGTCATGTTATTGTCTTGAAAATAACGCTGAGCCGTTTGTTGAATTTGCTCTGCAGTTACTGCATTAATTGCCTGGGTATATTCATTGGCCTTGTTCCAACCAAGTCCTACGGTTTCTAACAAACCCAGTTCCATTGCCTGGCTAAAAATCGAATCTTTTTCATAGGTTTTTTGGGCAATGATTTGATTCTTAATGCGTTGTAATTCTTTGTCACTGACGCGATTTTTTTTCAAATCATCTAATTGTTCCACTAAGCCTTTTTCCAGAATATGAACGTTTTGGTTTTGGCTGGGTGCACCATAAACGATAAATTGAGTTTGATAGCGAGTATAAAGATTGTAATAGGTGCTGGCTCCCGTAGCGATATGTTGCCCGCGGATGAGATTTTTGGCAAAGCGAGCGCCTTCTCCGGCATCCAGAATACCGGCAATAATTTCCAGAGCATAAGGTTCATAAGCTGCTTTTGCTGTCTTTACTCCAGGCACTGAATAACCAATCATTACCAGTGGCAGTCTTGCGGTGCTTTGCACAGTAATTGCCTTCTTACCTAATGCTGGTGGTTCTTGTTGTGGCTTACGTGCGGGAATTTTCCGCTGGGGTAGGGCTGAAAAATACTGTTGGGCTAAAGCACGTACTTGCTCGGCATTAACATCGCCGACTACCACTAGCGTTGCGTTATTGGGGGCATAATAACGCTTGTACCATTTTCTTACATCATCAACACTCATTTGTTTTAGATCGCTCATCCACCCGATAACCGGATGATTGTATGGCGCTGCTAAATGTGCGGTTGCTAAAAAGCGTTCAAAAGCCAGGGCCTGGGGATTATCGTCAGTTCGTAAACGACGTTCCTCCTGGATTACCTTAATTTCTTTGGCAAATTCATCGGCACTAAGTAGTAAATTACTCATGCGATCCGCTTCTAGTTCAAAGCTGGTTGCTAGGCGTGAAGCATCCGTTTTTTCATAAAAAGCAGTATAGTCATTGTTGGTAAATGCATTCGATTGACCGCCAATTTCGGCGATTGTCTTAGAAAATATCCCCAAAGGGTATTTTTTTGTACCTTTAAACATTATGTGTTCAATGGCATGCGAAACCCCTGTAATCCCACCAGGTTCGTCTGCTGAACCTACGTTATACCAAATCATGGATACTACAATAGGTGCTCGATGATCTTCTTTAACCAATATTTTTAATCCATTATTCAAGGTATACTCTTGAACTTGGCTGAAGGTTTGGCAAGATAGTACCATAAGAAAGGTGATTAATATTTTGCGCACAAATTAACCTCTAAGCAAAAAGATGATAGAATTCCACATTTTTTAGGATTTGTATACTAATATGATTAAATGGTTTAAACGAGGCCAAAGTGAAGCTCCGCTCGAGAGCAAGGAACAGCAGGGAATCGAAGAGTCTATTTCTGAGGTGGTTCCACGTCCTGTAGAACCTGAACCCGAAGTCACCAAAGAAGGTATTTTTGCTCGTTTTCGCAAGAGCTTAAGTAAGACTCGTCACCAATTGGGTGATGGTATTGGACGGCTTTTATTAGGTAAAAAAGAGATCAGTCAAGAGCTGTTAGATGAGTTAGAAACCGTACTCATTACCGCAGATCTTGGAATTAATACGACGCAAGAGGTATTAAAACAAATCGCTGAAGGCTTGGAGCGTAAGCAATTAGCTAATGGTGAGGCGGTTTATGATGCACTTAAAGCGCATTTACAATCCATTTTAACCCAAAACGATACTTCTTTAACTTTAGAGACCGAAGATCATTCGCCTTTTGTTATTTTAATGGTTGGTGTAAATGGAGCCGGAAAAACAACCACAATTGGTAAATTAGCGAAACAGTTCCAACAACAAGGCAAAAAAGTCATGTTGGCTGCAGGCGATACTTTTAGAGCGGCAGCAGTAGAGCAATTACAAGTTTGGGGGGAGCGCAATGACATTCCCGTCATTGCGCAACATACTGGCGCTGACAGTGCTTCAGTGGTTTTTGATGCGCTGCAGGCAGCAAAAGCACGAAAGATAGATGTACTTATTGCGGATACCGCTGGACGTTTGCATACCCAGGGTAATCTGATGGATGAGTTGAAAAAAGTAAAACGGGTTTTGCAAAAACTTTGTCCAGAAGCACCTCATGAAACGATGTTGATCTTGGATGCAAGTATCGGTCAGAATGCATTAGTACAGGCACGGCAATTTCATGAAGCAGTAAATTTAACGGGCATTACTATGACCAAGTTGGATGGAACTGCTAAAGGCGGAATATTGTTTGCTATTGCGAGTGAATTGGCAATACCCTTTCGTTATATAGGGATTGGTGAAGGGATAGAAGACTTACGTCCCTTTGATGCTGAACAATTTGTTGGTGCATTGTTTCATGATCACATTTGAGCAGGTGAGTAAACGATATCCTGGTGGCTATGAAGCCTTAAGCAATGTTAATTTTTCCTTACAAAAGGGCGAAATGGCGTTTCTTACCGGGCATTCGGGAGCTGGCAAAAGCACGTTATTGAAGCTAATCGCGCTTTTAGAATGGCCAACATCTGGGCAGTTAATGGTGAATGGCATGCGTTTAAATCATTTGAAGCGTCGTGACGTAGCAGCACACCGCAGCCAATTAGGAATAACCTTTCAATCACCGTATTTACTGAATGATCGCAGCATCTTTGATAACGTCGCCCTGCCTTTGCAAATCCAAGGTACACCTTATCCCATGATTGCAAAACGGGTTCATGCTGCTTTAGATATGGTTGGTTTATTAAGTAAGGAAAAAATGCTTCCGCCTCATCTATCTGGAGGAGAGCAACAACGGGTTGGTATAGCGCGTGCCGTAGTCCATAAACCGGCTTTATTATTGGCTGACGAGCCAACTGGAAATTTAGATCCCAAGCTGTCTACGGAAATTATGTCTCTATTTGAGCAATTTAATCAGGTTGGGGTGAGTGTATTGATTGCAACCCATGATTTACCTTTAATTGCCCGCATGAAACACCGAATTGTCATGCTTAAAGGAGGCCGGGTGTGTTAAAGAAATTACGACCCTTTTTTGCCTATCATGTTCAGGCAGCAACGCAAAGTTTGAATTATCTGTGCAGCAAACCGGTGGCTACTTTAATGACGTCGGTGGTGATTGCCATTGCATTGGCATTACCGGCTCTTTTTTGGGTGTGTACCGATAATGTAAATAAGCTGACCAGCGATTGGAAACGCGGTGGCCCTATTTCCATTTATCTAAAACCTAATTTGACGGAAACAGAACAGCAACAACTGCTACAGAGAGTACGTGATACAGAGGGAGTAGGTCAGGTTTCCCTTAAATCACCAGCAGAAGGGCTTGCTGAATTAACAAAGCAAGAGGGAATGCAGGATATCATGCGTTATCTTCCTGAAAATCCATTACCTGCGGTAGTGACGGTGCAACCAACGGTATCGGTTGATTCTCCCCTTAAATTGGATCAACTCGCCCAACAATTGCAGACCCTGGCTGGTGTTGAGCAAACTAAGGTTGATATGGAGTGGATTAGTCGCCTCGATGCACTGATGCGATTTGCCTCGCATTTTGCAGATGGATTATTAGTGTTGCTTGCTTTAGCAGTAGTGCTGATCATTGGTACGACATTGCGTTTAGCGCTACACAGTCGTCAGGAAGAGATTCAAGTGTTAAAGTTAATTGGTGCTAAAGATCCTTTTATTCTCCGGCCTTTTCTGTACTCAGGGATTTGGTATGGGCTTATTGGGGCTGTTTTCGCTGCTTTTTTAGTTAATATTTTTATTTTGAGTTTAGCAAAAGCCGTTAATCACCTGGCATCTGTTTATCAAATGCACTATTCGATCAGTCTTCTTTCTATGCGGCAAATCTTGCTACTCATTATATTTGCCATTATACTAGGTTGGTTTGGGGCCTTTTTGTCGGTAAAGCGACAGTTAGCTTCTATAGAGCCTCAATTGTAGTTTAATTCCAAGAGGAAGACGTATGAGTCAACAATTGCAACTTGCTGCTATGAATTTACCCATAGGCAGTCTTGATGCGTATATTCATAGAGTTAATCAAATTCCTATGTTAACTTTGGAGGAAGAGCTTGCCTATGCCGAGCGCTTTCATTCTGAAGGGGATCTTGACGCGGCTAGATACTTGGTTCTTGCTCACTTACGCTATGTTGTTCGAGTTGCTCGAGGTTATTTAGGTTATGGTTTGCCCTTGAATGATTTAATTCAAGAAGGCAATGTTGGGTTAATGAAAGCGGTAAAACGATTTGACCCTAAAATGGGCGTGCGTTTAGTTTCTTTCGCAGTCCATTGGATTAAAGCGGAAATCCATGAATTTGTATTACGCAATTGGCGTATTGTTAAGGTTGCGACTACTAAAGCCCAGCGCAAGTTATTTTTTAATCTTCGTCAGATGAAGAACCGTTTGGGTTGGTTTAGTAATGAAGAAGTTGAAGCGGTAGCAAAAGATCTTGGTGTAAGTACTAAAGATGTTTTGTTGATGGAGCAGCGCTTGAATGCGATGGATTCTCCATATGAGGCTTCTGATTCGGATGATGGTGATGATTTCCATGCACCAGAACGTTATTTATTTAATGCGGATGACGATCCTGCTTTGGTATTAGAGAAGGAAGATAGTGGGGATCAAGGTCGCGAGAAATTAATGCTTGCTTTAGAGCAGCTTGATGAACGCAGCCAAGACATCTTGCAGCAACGCTGGTTAGCGGATGACAAACTGACTTTGCATGATTTAGCTGAAAAATATGGCGTATCCGCTGAGCGTGTACGACAGCTTGAAAAAAATGCGATGAAAAAACTGCGCCAGTATATTGAAGCGTAGACGATTTATTCCTTAACGAATAATAATCCCCAATTACTGCGGTCAAGCCGCGGTAATTGGGTTTTCTATTTATAAGCTGCGTAATCCCAACCCCTACGCTAAAAAATCGCGCACCAAACTCTCCACTCGCTCATCTATCAGCACACTAACATGATTTGCATCCGTTAAAATCCGCAAATCCGCATTCGGATATTGTCTGCAGAAGCGAATCGATTCTTTTGTGCTCACGGTTTTGTCTAAGTCCCCATGAATGCATAAAAAGGGAATATTCGGGGATTGGGAAATAAAATGATTTAATTGTATTCTATTTAAACCAACTTTCGCATCCTCTTCCATGAGATGACGTAAGTGAATATACCCAGGTCCGCTAAGCCGGAATTTTTTAGCAACACTAGTCACTGGACCACGCATCTGGGTGGGGGAGGCAATTAATATGGCACGTTCCGGTTTATGCATTAATCGCCATTCAGGAAATTGTCCGGATAAATTTAAGGTATTAAGTAACATCGAACCGCCAAAAGAATGGCCAATTGTTCCATAGAAAGGGCCATACTGGTTTAAGGTTTCCTTTATTACATTGACTGCATCCATCCATGGCAATTGCAGCCCTTTGGCTTCACCATGAGCAGGGAAATCAAGGGCATAGACTTCATATCCTTGTTGTTGCAACGTATCGATAATTCGCATCATATACGCTGCACGGGATATCCAGCCGTGCGTAATAAGAATTTTTTTATCTTTGGTTGCCTGGGTAGGAAGAAACCGATGTAATACGTGATGCCGAGGGTATTCCTTATGAATTACTTCAGTACGTCGCTTTTCCATAATTTCGCAGGCTAATTTTGCAAAATCTCGATATTCTTTTTCCAGGGGGAGATGGATGGGGGTAATAAAAACTTGATAGCAGAATTTAGCATGTAATAAATCCCTAACATAGGTTAATGATGTAGTTAACATGATACTAATTCCTTTTATTTTCTTTTAGTGTAGACCAATTTTCTTATTGGTTCACAATTCCTTTATTATCATACGGCTATATATTAAAAACGGCCTTATTTTTACTGGTGAGAACCGCAGTGTTTTTCTGTGCTACTTAGGTTAAATTACTGGACATTTAGTTTGTTTCACCTAGACTATCGTTACCGTTTATTTCAGGGATAGCACATGCATACTTCAAACTATATTTATCATCAAGATGAACTGGAACTTCATGGTTTTCTGGCTTATGACGCTTCTAAAGAAGGTACTCGGCCTGCAGTAATTGTAGCCCATGATTGGTCTGGACGTAATGAGTTTGCTTGTCAAAAAGCAACGATGCTTGCTGAGATGGGCTATCTTGGATTTGCACTGGATATGTTTGGTAATGCTCAGGTTGGTACGACGACCGAAGAAAAATCAGCATTAATACAACCTTTGGTTTCTAATCAAGCATTACTTCGTCGACGTTTAGATGTTGCTTTAAATACGGTTCTCGCTATTCCTGAAGTCGATAAGGAGCATGTTGCGATCATTGGTTTTTGTTTTGGTGGTATGTGCGCTTTAGAGTTAGCACGTTCTGGGGCTGATATTAAAGGCGCGGTTAGCTTCCATGGCTTGCTGAATAAGCCTGGAACGATGAGGTCCGATGCGATTAAAGCAAAGGTTCTAGCTTTACATGGTTATGACGATCCTATGGCAAATCCCGAGCAAGCCAATGCGTTTTGCCAAGAAATGACTGCAGCAAAAGTTGATTGGCAGCTGCATATGTATGGCCAGGTGCAACATGCATTCACCAACCCTAACGCCCATGATACACAATTAGGTTTGATGTATAATTCCACTGCTGCGAAGCGCTCATGGCAGGCCATGTCGAATTTTTTACAAGAAATTTTTATTTAAGGTATGCAATCCCGTGAATTAAGGCATTGCTTGGCTGGAGTGCTGATATATTCGCTCATTTTTATCGAGTTTTCGACGTGTAGCGGCGCGTCAAAAAAATGAGCGGATCTTTTCATGACAGAAATTTACTGTACAGTATGTAGCTCAGTGATTTAAAAAAAATTTATAGCGTGGAGTGTCGCTTGTCTGCCCATAAAGAATTATAATCCCTCCAATTAAGCTCTGCTTCGGTGTTTTTTCCATAAGCCTTTTACTATTGATGTTAAATATAATATATTTAAATCATGGGGTTTTCTGTGCTTTTTTATCAGCAACAATCAATTAATTTGTGGAAATGGTGCCTTTAGTAGGAGCAAGCCAACTTGAGTTTTTCTTCCGGTGATAACACTATGCAGTTGCATCATTTTTTTGAGCGATCAGTCGATAGCTTTTCGAGCAATATTGCCTTAATTTGCGATAATGCGTTTATTTCATACCAAGAATTAGAAAGCCGTGCGAACCAGTTGGCTCATTATCTTGTTGAGAACAAGGTATCAACGGGCAGTATTGTCGGTATTCTTTTAGAGCGTTCGGTAGAGTGTTATATTGCTATCCTGGCTACGTTAAAAGCAGGCGCCGCTTACGTTCCTATTGAAGTGGATTACCCTGAGGAGCGAATTAATTATATTTTTTCTGATCTGCCATTTACTGCAGTATTAACTTCCTCCACTCAATTAGCGCAAAAAAAATTAGCATGGCCAAAGGCTTTAGTTCTTGATGAACTTAGTGAAGAGCTTTCGCAACAACCCTCTAAAAGATTGATTTCAGCTGCAAATGAACCGAGTCCCGATGATTTATGCTATGTCATTTACACTTCAGGTTCGACTGGTAAGCCCAAAGGGGTAGAAATTCCACAAAGCAGTATTTGCCACTATGTAAGAGAGGCAAGTGCTCTTTATGCAATAACCAGCAATGATCGTGTTTATCAAGGTTTTTCTTTAGCTTTTGATGCTTCATTGGAAGAGCTGTGGATGGCTTTTGCTAATGGTGCGGCATTAGTCGCTTGTACTGCAAAAGAGGTCCGTTCAGGGCTTGGTTTAATTTCTTTCTTAAATCAACATCAAGTCAGTGTACTGTCTACCGTACCAACGTTATTGTCTACCTTAGAGGGGCAGTTGCCTGATTTACGGCTACTCATTTTAGGTGGCGAAACCTGTCCTGCCAGCTTAGTTAAAAATTGGAGCCGCAAAGGACTTAGAATTATCAATACTTACGGTCCTACTGAAGCGACCGTCATTGCAACTTATTCGGAATGTCATCCAGAAAAGGAAATTACCATCGGCAAACCACTTCCTGGTTATGGGGTTTTGATCGTTGATGAACATTTAAACGAAGTACGTGATGGCGAAGAAGGTGAGTTATGCATTAGTGGCTTGGCTCTGGCTCGAGGATATGTGAATCGTCCAGAAAATACCGCGGAAAAATTTGTCATTAATCCAACAAATCAACAGCGCCTGTATCGTACTGGTGATTTAGCGTCTAAGACCGAACATGGCGATATACGCTTTGCCGGACGGATTGATGATCAGGTGAAGTTACGTGGTTTTCGTATTGAACTCAATGAAATTGAAGCCGTAATGATGCACTACCCTGGTATTAAGCAAGCGGTAGTTTCTTTACAAACTCTGGATCAACAAAGCTTAGTTGCTTATGTTTTGCTCGAAAAAAATGCCAAATTTAATGCCAGTGAACTCAAGTCCTTTTTAAAAACTAATTTACCAGATTATATGATTCCCGCAATTACAGAAGTTCTGGAATCTTTCCCTGTCTTATCGAGTGGCAAAGTAAACCGTAAGGCATTACCTAAACCAACCCAAATGAGGGCAGAAACTGTATATACCGCACCCAAATCAGAGTTGGCAAAACAAATCGCCCATGTTTGGGAGAAGGTGCTGGATTATCCTAAAATTTCTGTGGATGCCGATTTTTTCTATGATTTAGGTGGACATTCTCTACTGGCTGCAAAAGCGATATCTAGCTTACGCAGAATTCCTGCGTTACGAAATATATCTATTTTGGATTTATATAAAAATCCTACAATTAGTCAGCTAGAGCAAAAATTTAATGATGCGAACCAAGCCCCTCAAGCAGAAGTTCCGCGTAAACCAAAATACCGTGCTCCTCAATGGAAATATTATTTATGTGGCCTGGGGCAATTTTTCGGTTGTTTATTGCAATATGCGGTGGGCACCTTTCAATTGTTGGCGGTGGTTTTATGCTACAGTTGGGTGACTTCAGAATATTCAATTATTTCCCGTGAATCACAGTTAACATTTTTAGCTTTATTTTTATCATTACCGATTATCTCGTTAATGATTACTGTCGGAATGAAGTGGATTTTATTAGGCCGAGTGAAACCGGGTGAATATCCGCTTTGGGGTTGGTTTTATTACCGTTGGTGGTTCGTACAGAAACTGCAAAAAAATTTATTTTTGGCTAAGTACTTAGTCGGCTCCCCATTAGTTAACATTTACTACCGCCTGTTAGGGGCAAAAATAGGTAAAAACTGCCATATAGGCTCCATGCAGATTGCCGCTCACGATCTGTTAGTCATTGGCGATAATACTTCCATTAATACGGATAGCCGGCTGTATGGATATATCGTTGAAGATGGTTGGTTGAAAATAGGGTCCATTAGTATTGGCGATAATTGCTATATTGGCGCCAGGGCTGTAATTGGTTTAAATAGCGTTGTTGAGGATAATGCGGTATTGGATGATATGTCCATGTTACCCGAGCAAAGTTATATGCCTCAAGGCACCTATTTTTCAGGTTCTCCTGCGAGTCCAGGAGTGCTTCCTGAGGATCACATTACCAGGAAAAAAGTAGACGTTGAAGAATCCACAATGCTGGAAAATACGATGTTTGGTATTTTGCACTATTTAGGCATTGTTTTTGTTATGGTCATGTTCTACTTATGTCTGGTTCCTGCGCTTTCCTTTATCAGTTATTATTTTGATCAGGGCAGTTATTTTACAACAATTTTCTTTGCTGTTCCTTTGGGCTCGGTTGTTTTCTTAAGTTTGTATTATCTGTGTGTCATTGTCTGCAAAAAAATTATTATGGACAAGGTAAAACCTGGCCAGTATTCATTGAAGAGTTTTTATTATCTTCGTCACTGGATCATCGTAAAAATGCTGGACAGTGATGAAATATCTGTAATGGCTGATACACTTTATTTGCCAGCCTTTTTACGACTTCTCGGTGCTAAGCTTGGGAAAAGTGTAGAAATGGGCGAGACCCCTCACATTATTCCTGATTTAGTGACGATTGAAGAGGGCGGTTTTACGGCAAGTTCTGTCGCTTTAGCTTGGCCCCATGTTTATCAGGGCGCAATTAATTTTGCTCCAGTTTCTGTTGGTCGACGTGGTTTTGTCGGGAACGTTAGTTTACTTTCCGCAGGTAAAGAACTGGGTGAGCACGCCTTGCTTGGATGTTTGTCAATAACACCTCCGGGAGACAAGGCGACAGAGGTCAATTCTGCATGGTTAGGTTCTCCAGCCGTATATCTGCCAAAACGTGAACTATTTGTAGGTTTTTCTGATAAAGAAACGTTCTATCCATCGAAAAAACTGTATTGCACACGTTTGCTAATCGAGTTTTTGCGAATTATTTTACCTACATCGTTTTCATTAGTCGTTTTGTTTAACCTGCTTTATATTCTGGACTACATGTTAGCAACATATTCTTGGGGCGTTACAGCGCTTGTATTGCCCGTTTCTGAGCTACTGCTTACTGTGTGTATGGTTGGGGTTTTAGTCGGCTTAAAGTGGGTTCTTTTGGGCAAATTAAAGCCATTAACCAAACCTATTTGGGATCCCTTTATTTGGAAAAATGATGTCATTGAATATTCTTATAACTATTATACCAATCCTCATTTAACCAATAAGGTTTTAGGTACTCCATTTGCACTTTGGATTCATCGTTGTTTAGGTACTAAGGCTGGTAAGCGTGTATTTACTGATAGTGCCGAGTTTTCTGAATTTGATTTAATCACCATTGGTGATGATGTGTGCATTAATGCGGAAACCATAATCCAGACCCATCTTTATGAAGATCGCATATTTAAGGTATCTACCGTAACGATTAATTCAGGTTGTAACGTAGGTACTGGATCAATTGTACTCTACAACACGGTAATGGAAGATAACTCTACTTTGGGTAGTCTCTCTTTATTAATGAAAGGTGAGTGCTTGCCCGAGAATACCCAATGGGCTGGTATTCCTGCGCAATCAATTTTAGTTGGGGTGGGGTATCAACTTGCACACCAAGTTGCTGCGGTTGGTGAAGTGGCTCAAGAGGCGATTCCTGAGTTATTGTAGGGTACAAACCACGTTTGGTTCCCGTATTACTCTACGCTAATACGGGCCACGTTTTCTGACTTCATTTTGCTTTAAAGGAAGCCTTATTGTGGGCAACCAGGCCGATTAAAATTACAAGCAATAATTATCGATTAAACGAATATCGCCAATGCGTACTGCCGCAAAACGGCGATTGTCGTATTCTTCAATGTATTCAACGGCTATATTCTTCGCGCTTATCTCCGAGTGAAGCTGTTTGCAGGTCTTGTCCTTTTGCTGAAATAGTTGGGCAAAAATCTCAGCTAAAGCCTTTTCTTCTGGGTTTAAACGATTATTACGAGAACTATAGGCTAACCCACTGGGTTCACGAATAATAGGGCAGGAGATAATATCTACATTCATAAAAAAGGCTTTAATCATCTCTCGGATAAGCAAATACTGTTGGTAATCCTTTTCACCAAAATAAGCTTTATGAGGTTTAACCAGATTCAATAATTTCATAACCACAGTTAATACACCATTAAAATGCCCTGGACGATGTGCTCCTTCCATAAGTTGGCAAAGCTGATGTTCGTGCACTTGATAATTATACTGATCAGGATAGATTGCCTTTTCTGTGGGTAAAATACAAAAGTCGACTCTTGCTTCCTCCATAATACGTATATCCGCCTCTAAAGTTCGAGGATAGTGCTTGTAGTCATCTGCTTGATTAAATTGGGTGGGGTTAACAAATAAGGTGGTGGCGGTATAGTGATTTTCTTTTTGGCTTGCTAAAAATAAAGAGGCATGGCCTGCATGTAAATTACCCATCGTTGGCGCAAAACCAATAGTCTGCTCGGTTGGGAGCTGTTTTCGAAAGTTCATCCATTCTTGAAGATCATGAAAAATTTGCATGAATTACTCCTGCATATTGCTGTTGTAGGTTCATGGGCTATGTATGTTCCGTCATTGCTTCGCCAAGGCTCGCAATGACGGCGTTTCTTATTTTAAATTTAAAAAATTACATATGCCGTAAACGGTTTATTGCTCGTAGCCCGCTTGTTTGCAAACGGGATTCTTTTAGGTACACCACCTAAAAAGCATACTCAGGTGTCGGGAAACTTACTTGATGTACCTGAGCTGCGTAAGCATTAATTGCCTCAAGCAGCACTTCTTTGCCTTGAGCGTAGCGTTTAACAAATTTAAAGTTATGGCTGGTTTGCAGGCCTAACATGTCATGCCAAACAAGGACTTGCCCATCGGTATCTGCGCCAGCGCCAATACCAATAGTGGGAATGCTTAATGCATCGGTAATGCGCTTAGCAACGTGTTGTGGTACGCATTCAATGACGAGAGCAAAGCAACCCGCTTGCTCTAATTCAAGCGCTTGTTGCAGCAGAATGTCGGCTTGTTCCTGACTTTTTCCCTGAACCTTAAAACCACCTAATTGGTGAACTGATTGTGGTGTTAAGCCTATATGACCGATTACGGGAACACCGGCAGTTACTAGATGGTTAATGGTTTTACAGGTATCTGCATCACCACCTTCAATTTTTATCGCATGAGCCCCTGCACGTAAAAGTCGCATTACGTTTTCAACCGTTTGTGCCAGAGAAATTTTATGACTTAAAAAGGGTAGGTCGGTAATTAAAAATTGCTGTTTTAGACCGCGAGCTACTGCTTCAGTATGCATAGCCATCATGTCCATGGTTGCCATAATGGTTGTATCATGGCCATGCACTGCCATTGCAACTGAGTCGCCAACCAGCACACAGTTAATATTAGATTCAGCAATAGTGCAAGCGGAAGGATAATCATAGCAAGTGAGCATGGCAATTTTTTGCTGCTCTTGCTTTTTTCGTTTAAAATCATGAATTTTCATGCCGCACTCCTTAGCAGGCTAAGTTGCGCATGACTAATAAAACCAAAATATTCTTCAGGTACCTGTCGCATGGATCAAGTCCTCCATAAATTGAAATGATAGGGGGTCGCTGCCGTAGGTTCGCAATGACGAATACAGATAATATTCTATGAATGCTTACTTGGGGTCAGCGCGTCATGAGGCTGATAATTATACTATTTTAAGCAATTAACAGCCTCAGATATCATAGTTCAAATTCAGGTAATTGAGAAGGCGTTTCTCCCTTAACTTTCTTGGCGGGAGCCTTTAAAAGGGCATCGTCAAGTTAACTTTGAGCTAAACTGATATTTATTTATCGGGACACGCAATGCTGCAACGGAAGCCCAAAAGATATTGTTACCCTGTAGAGCGAATCAGTATTGCAGTATGGAGTTAAGAGCGTTTTAACGACTGTTATCGAGACGTATCGGAGCGGTTATTATATCGCGGCATTGAAGTGAGTTATGAAACGGTGCGTCAATGGTGCATTAAGTTTGGCGCTCACTTTAAAGA
Source organism: Legionella sp. (assembly GCF_965140895.1). GTDB lineage: Bacteria > Pseudomonadota > Gammaproteobacteria > Legionellales > Legionellaceae > Legionella. The sequence goes on from NZ_CBCSKT010000060.1 coordinate 81,314, forward strand.
CAGGCGGCAACATGCAGCCGCCTTATTAAGGCTAAATGACGCTTTTTTATCAGCCAACCATTGGCCATATTTACTCTCTGTATTCTTACAACGACAAAGTGCTGATCTTGCTCCATGAATTAGTAATGTTCGCAAATATCAATCACCCCGTTTACTAATACCAAAAACCTGGGGCTAAGCGGAATCAGGTCGGCTTTGACCAGAGTGTTGCTGGGGTTTCTCCTGGGTTAGCGAATTCTTTTTGTTCGTTATGCATTTTCATCATCTTTGATTCTGAGTTATCATTTATGCTCGTTATAGTAACAGGTTTTTTATGCAAATCACTGAAAAATTAGTTGTCCCCGGTGAGCATCGTTTAACTTTACAGGGTGTGGTTGGTCAATTGGAAGCTGTTTTGACGGTTCCAGAGCAACGTCTTTCTAATTACATTGCTTTTTTGGGACACCCTCATTCTTTGCAGGGGGGGACGATGGCCAATAAAGTAGTTACCACTTTAGCACGTACATTCAAGGACTTAGGCATTCCTTCATTGCGGTTTAATTTTCGCGGTGTTGGCCAGTCTGAAGGTGTTTATGATGCGGGGATTGGTGAAGGTGAGGATATGCTTTCTTTGGTACATGCTTGGAAAAAGGAGCAGCCTGAGGTACAGTTTATTTTTGCCGGTTTTTCTTTTGGTTCTTATGTGACGTATCGGGTTGCCGCGCAATGCACACACCAGCTCTTGATTAGTGTTGCTCCTGCTGTACATCACTATGATTATAAGGAGTTTAGCCCCGCTCCTTATCCTTGGTTAATTATTCAAGGCGATGAGGATGAGGTGGTGTCACCGGATATGGTTTTTGATTTTGCTGCCCAAGCCCAACCGGAAATACCGGTGATTCGTTTTGCAGAAACAACTCATTTTTTTCATGGCAAGTTAATTGAGCTTAAAAATAAACTGACGGAGTATCTTCGTACACAGGTAAAGCCCTCATGACGTTGACGGCCTACTATGCTGCCGCGATTGGGCGTGGTGAGATTAATGATGATCCTTTGCAAAGAGAGATTTTGGCACAGATGGAACGGCTTGCACAGGATTTAGAAAAGGCAAAGACATCTTGGTTTTCCTGGATGCGTAAGCCTCATATCCAAGGTTTGTATATTTATGGGCCTGTCGGTGCGGGTAAAACTTATCTGGTTGATCTTTTTTATGACCATATTGCGGAAAGCAAAAAAGCGCGTTTTCATTTTCATCATTTTATGCAACAAGTTGATGCTCAGTTAAGGCATTTACAAGGACAAAAAGATCCCCTGCGGCAGATTGCGAAAAACCTGTCTAAATCAGTTCGAGTCTTATGTTTTGATGAATTTCTGGTTCACGATGTAGCCTACGCTATGATTTTAGCGGAACTCTTACAGGCTTTAATCGCGCACGGGGTCATCTTGGTTATTTCATCGAATACCATGCCAGACGATCTGTATAAAAATGGGGTGCATCGTAAGCGATTTTTGCCTGCGATTACCGCAATTAATAAAAATTGTCAGGTTTTAAATCTCAATGAGTTAAGAGATTATCGCGTAGGACGTGAACCCTTAGTCGATGCTTATTTATTTCCTTTGAGTCCACAAACTAAAGAGAAGATGGAACAGCAATTCCTCCGTTTAGCAGCTCCTCCCCAAGGAGCTGGGACGATTTTGATCCAAAATCGAGATATTCCCTATTGGGAGCGGGGAGATAAATCCATTTGGTTTGACTTTAATGTCTTGTGTAATTTACCGCGCAGTCAGTTGGACTATTTAGAACTTGCGGATAAGTTTGATTCTATTTTTATCAGTGATGTGCCGGAGTTAACGGAGAATCATACCTTACAAGCAATTATGTTCATTCACTTTATTGATGTAATGTATGACCGCGGGGTAAATATTATTATTTCTGCCGCTGTTCCTGTTGAGCAATTGTATTTAAAGGGCGAGTTGTTGGAAATGTTTAAACGTACTCGCAGTCGATTGATGGAAATGCAATCGGTTGATTATTTAAGTCGCCATCCTAAGCGGGAAGTGCAGGCGATGGGGTAGGGCGCAGACCTACCTCGGTACTATATACGTCTAGCAACGGTCTTGAATTTCATTTCAAGACCGTTGCTAGAATTCCTCGTTCTGTTTTGCATAAACCATATGATGATTAAATCCTAGCCTTTCCATAATCGGGCTTCGGTATATTTTTATTTCATATCCTTTTTCTTCGAGAAAAGCGGCTATATGCTCAGCACTTAATGGTTGTTCGTTTTGTGGTTGTATAATTAAGGGGAGTCTTTCTTGATTAACAAAGCTGAAAGAAACGTTAACCTTTCCCATAAAATCATCTCTATGGTTTTTGAGCAATAACAATGACCCCCTCTCGGCCATCAAAAGTAACTTTTTCTGATAAATCTTTACGTGGATATAATTTAGCTTCTTTTATTACAAAACCTACACGCATTAATTCACGGCTTAATACTTGGTCATCTATAAAGTGTAAAGTATCTGCAGCAGCATAACGGGCGAGTTTGCCGCTAACCAGTTCTTTTATCCCGGTAAAATAACCAGGCCATCGTCGATGTTCCCGAATACGTTGTTCATAGATGGGAATCAGATCTTTATAGACAGCACGATAGGGTGACGATGATAAAATAAACAATAATGCGCCAGGTTTTAGCCAGCGATAAATTTTCATAAATCCGATGGGTAAGTCCTCAGGAGCCAGATAGCCGAGCACATGTGAAATATAACAGCCAGCAATGCTTTCATTGGCTAAATTAATATCTTGGGGAAACTCACCGGGCAATAAAGTTAAATGTGAGCGACATTCTTCTGGAGTATTATTGTATAAAATATTGAGATGTCGTTGATCCAAATCATTAGCAATTAGGGTCGCGCCAGCTTTTAACGCTTCAATTGCGACAAACCCATAAGCAGCGCCCAGTTCTAAAACGGGAGTCTTTTGTGAGGCGGCATAGTGAATAAATTGTTTCGCATACTCATCAATATATGTTGAAGATGGCCCTTTGTTATTTAATGTTTTTACGAGATAACTGTTAGGATAACGATAGGGCGTTAAATCATCGTGCATGCAAGAACCTATTGATATGTATGATTTAAATGGTGAGTTAAAAAAATATTATTGTCAAATGAACGGGGTTTGGTTGATAATTATTTTCATATATTTTACATAAGGAAAATCCGTTGTCCTCCATGAATAAAAATACTGAATGTTATCAGAAGCACGCTTTGGAGATGCATCTTCCTGTAACTTATAATTCTGAATTAGGTACATTAGAACTTTCTTTAGGTTCAAAACACTATTTTTTTTTTCGTGCGGTCACCCCGTTAAATAGTTATACCAATGCCTTTGTTTCCAAAAATAAATATGCCACTAACTCTCTTCTGGAAAAAGCGGGTATACCTGTACCTAACACTACAGTTATTTACCAGGATCAATTTCAAAATGGAGAACTTGACGAGATAATCTCTGGGCTGTCATTTCCGTTGGTTGCAAAACCAGTTACAGGGGGCTTGGGTGAGGACGTGCTCTGTAATATACAGAATCTAGCTCAGCTGGAAGAACATTTGCACGAACAGTTGGTGAAGTATGAATCTTTATTGATTCAAGAATATCTTGGTAATTTACAATCTTATCGCGTCTTGGTATTAAAAAATAAAGTGATTGGCGTTGTCTTACGCCATCCGGCCCACGTAATTGGTGATGGCAAACATAATTTGCAAGAACTTGTAGAAATAACCAATAAGCAACGGCAAAAAATAAATGATACCCTTGGGCCGATTTGCATTGATACAGAGTTTAATATTCGCTTACATGAGCTAAATATTGATCTGAATTACATTCCACCAAAGGGGGAATGGGTTACCGTAGCGTATACTTCGAATGCGACTCGTGGCGGAACCTATATTTCCTTGGGGAAAAAGATTTGCAAAGAAAACAAGCGACTTTTTGTCCGTGCAGCTAAAGTATTAGGGCTGGAGCTAGTTGGCTTTGATGTACAGTGCGCTGATATTAATGAGCCACTTGACCATTCCAACGGAGCGATTATTGAGGCAAACCACGGACCAAGTGTGCGTATTCACGAGCACGCAATGGATGGAATTCCTACTCCGGTGTGTAAAAAAATATTACGTACCCTAATTTACAAGCATCCTTTGGCGTATCTGTATAATTTATACCTAAATGCACCTATTGCCGTTTATATGAAAATTGGATTTATTTTGGTGCTGGGTTATGGGTTTTATAAATTGATATCCTGAGCCTGTAATGGAGAAATTGTTCGATGAATTATTTTTCTTAAATGAGAACGATTCTCGATATCATTTGTGTTAGAATATATATCATGTGTTTACGTCTTTATGATTATTCCATGACCAGAATAACTGAATTAGTTCAAGGTGACCGTGCTCGATTAGTGAGCTATGGTAGTACTGATGTACAATATAGACGCAGGCTCCTGTCTTTAGGAGTTACTTGTGGGGCCGAATTTAGTGTCGTTCGAATGGCGCCTTTGGGCTGCCCCATCCAAATTGAAGTACGAGGAACTGCATTGACTTTGCGCAAGGAAGAGGCAAGCCAATTGATTTTGGAGCGTATATGACCCACGTTTTATTAGTAGGCAATCCGAATTGTGGCAAAACCACCTTATTCAATGCATTAACTGGTGATAATCAGCGTATCGGAAACTGGCCTGGGGTTACCGTCGAAAAGAAAACAGGGTCTTTTTCTTTAGGAAAGCAATTAATTAACATCACTGATTTACCAGGAGTTTATTCTTTAGTAGCTAACTCTGGTGGCGTGAGTCAGGATGAACAAATTGCCGCACAATCCGTTGCGACCATGCAGGCAGATTGCATTATTAATGTCGTTGATGCATGCCATTTAGAGCGTCATTTATATTTAACCAGTCAGATTTTAGAGTTGGGAAAACCCGTTATTGTTGCTTTAAACATGATCGACATTGCTGAGCAGCGTGGCATATCCATTGATGTGAACGCTTTAGCACAGCAGCTAGGTTGCCCAGTAATTGCGATTCAGGCACATAAAAAAGTAGGGCTGATCGCCCTGGAACAGGCCTTGCTCAAGTTACCGCAGGTTATTTTACCTTGGGTTCTTCCTTTAGAATCCTCAGTAAAACAAGGCTTAATGGAGATAGAAAACGCCTTAATCGCTGAAGGTTATAGCCAAGTACTTGCGTACTATTTTTCACGAAGAATCGCAGAGGGCGATGTGATTTTAGTCAATGAGCGGGTAACGCAGGCTTTATCTGCATTGAATAATAATGATTTGGGCGTTGAGGTGTTATTGGCTGATGCGCGTTATCAGAAAATTCATGAACTGGTTAGCGCTGTGCAAAAAAAATGTAGTGACGCGAGCGACAATTTTACCGCCAAGCTGGATCGTATCGTATTGCATCGTTTTTGGGCATTGCCAATTTTCTTTGGCATGATGTATTTAATGTTTTTATTTGCGATCAACATCGGTGGGGCATTCCAGGATTTTTTTGATATCAGTACCGATACCATTTTTGTGCAAGGAGTTGCTTGGTTAATGCAACAAGTTCACGCCCCGAACTGGCTTGTTGCCATTTTGGCGAATGGAATTGGCAAAGGAGTTAACACCACCTTAACCTTTATCCCCGTGATTGCAGCTATGTTTTTCTTTTTGTCTTTATTGGAAACATCAGGATACATGGCTCGAGCTGCGTTTGTTGTCGATAAAGTCATGCGTGTCTTAGGTTTGCCGGGTAAGTCGTTTGTGCCCATGATTGTGGGTTTTGGTTGTAATGTTCCTGCGATTATGGCGGCACGTACCTTAGATTCTGAACGCGATCGGCTACTGACCGTTATGATGAGTCCCTTTATGTCTTGCAGCGCCCGTTTGGCTATTTATGCCGTATTTGTCGCTGCTTTCTTCCCTTCAGGCGGTCAAAATATCGTATTTTCTTTATATCTGGTTGGTATTTTAATGGCGATTCTCACCGGATTTATTTTACGTAAATCCATGCTTAAGGGGCATTCTTCGCCACTGATTTTAGAATTACCTGCATATCACAAGCCCTCGGTACGTCGTTTGCTCAAAGAAACGGCCCTGCGGTTGCGTTTTTTTGTTCTGCGTGCAGGTAAATTAATTATTCCTATCTGTGTGATTTTAGGGGCTTTAAATGCCATTACTGTAGGCGGTGGTATTAATACTACTGACGCAAGCAGTGAATCCTTATTATCAATAATGGGGCAATGGCTTACTCCTTTGTTTACCCCTATGGGGATTCATCCAGACAATTGGCCGGCGACTGTGGGTCTATTAACGGGAATGTTAGCCAAGGAAGTTGTGGTGGGTACACTCAACTCTCTTTATGCACAAGCAGGGCACCTAAGTGAAATTGCGGCAGCACATTTTGATTTTTGGGGAGGTATTAAGGCAGCCTTATGGTCCGTGCCACAAAATTTATCGCAATTAGGGAGTGCTTTTGCTAACCCTGTATTAGCAAGTGCCGCAGATAATCCTGTATCGCAGTCCGTTTATGGCATTATGGTACAGCGTTTTGATGGGCCGATTGGTGCTTATGCTTATCTGTTATTTGTTCTCTTATACATTCCATGTGTTTCTACCATGGCAGTTATACGTCAGGAAGCAAATAAAAAATTTATGTGGATGTCCGTTGTTTGGTCCTTTGTGGTTGCTTATTTGGTTGCGGTTGGATTTTATCAGGGAGCCAAATTTGTGGAACATTCACCACATGGGATCTATTGGCTTTTGGTATCCGTATTGACTTTTGTCTTGATCCCTATTCTATGGCATTTCAATAAACGCATGATAGGAGGGCAGAATGTTATTACAAATTCGTGATTATATTTGTCGTCAGGGCGTGGTTAGCACGCAACAGCTAACTCGTGAGTTTCATTTGGACTTATCTGCGTTACAGCCTATGTTGGATCTTTGGGTTAAAAAAGGGGTGATTCGTAAATGCCAGGAAAAAGCGAATTGCCAGAGTACCTGTTTTAAATGCCGTATCAACGCACCTGAATATTATCAATATCAGGCGTAGTTATCTCCCAATATGGCATGAAACCGCGTACATGAATCAGGTTTTGCTGTATTACGCTGCCGCTAATACGGCTACATAATCTTTGTTTAGATGGTGTATTTTGTAGCCTACTTATTGTTTTTATTATTTTTTTACATCTTTTTTACCACTATGTGATCTAACTTTGATGCTCATTCTTGAAATTTGGGCTAATATATAATCATAAACAGATGCATTACATTGGGTACAAATACATGGCCAATGAACCAGATGAAAGCAATATTGATCCTTTAGCAGATATGCCAGAGGAGCGCAGCATTGATTTGCGCAAATTGGAAATGGAAGCCGATCTTAATGATCCGGTCGCCTTAGTGGAGCGGGTTTATCAGATTTGGTGGCATTGGGCTGATTTCCATCTTTATATTATTTCTCCGACTATTCCTCCAGTATCTCCGCCTATAGTCATTAAGCCGGAACTGATACCGGGGACTCAGGAGTATGAGTTTGTGTATGATATTCATGACTACGGTTCGAAACTCTCTACTTCCAAGGGCGAAGACATGATTAACTCAGGCATGTCGATGTGTAAGTTATTCTATACCATAGAAAAAATGATTTACATTCTGGTCGAGCGACTGAGGTCTGGGGGCATTAGTACTGAAATAGAAGTGCAAGTTGCTTTTGGTGGGCACTTGTTATCGCAAAGAAAGGCTTTTGAATCCATTATTAATCTGAATTATAACGTAGTCGTTACTAACTTCGATCCTGGGTCTTGGGGTGAGCGTTATCTACAGATTGTAAAACAAAATGCCGAAAAATATGGTTATCCTCCAGAGGCACCAAGGTCAACCTTTAGACAACTGCATAAATCTCCTGGTATGAAGATTTAACAGCTTCCATCTTATCGTTCTCTCGAATTACCGTGGATTGACTGCGGTAATTCGCTCTTGGATAAGCCACTCAAGTAATCAAGCTACTCAAGCTTATTGGTTGTTTTTCCTGATTTCGATTAAATTTTAGTCATTTAAACCGTTATATCTCCACACATTATGACTTAATCTTGCGTGATAAAAACAGAGTGCTATACTTCGCATTCGTGCGTCCTTTTATAATTTTTCAAATTAAGGAAGAAACTAACAGTGAACAAAAAAAGACCCGTTAATCTTGATTTGGGTAGTTTAAAATTTCCCCCTATGGCAATCGCATCGATATTGCATAGGATTTCAGGGGTGGTTTTATTCCTATTATTGCCAATAATGTTGTTTATTTTTGGCCAGTCAGTGCAATCAGCAGAGACTTTTGCACAGATGAAGGCATTATTAACACATCCGTGCTATAAGTTGATCTTATGGGCCTTTGGGGCTGCATTGATTTATCACGTGCTTGCAGGTATCCGTCATATGATTATGGATTTGGGATTTGGTGAGCATCTTAGTGCTGGTCGGCGTACTGCCGTTTTAGTAATAGTTCTTGCCGTTATTTTGTCAATTTTACTAGGATTCTGGATATGGTAACAAATGTCACCAGCTTAACTGGCAATGGGTTAAAAGATTGGTTAGTTCAACGTGTTACGGCAGTATATTTCGCTGCGTATGTGTTTTTCTTGTTTGGATTTTTATTGTTGCATCCAGGATTGAGCTATGAACAATGGCATAGCTTATTTACCAATCCAGTGGTGCAAATTGCAACTGCTTTAGCATTGTTTTCGTTAACTTTGCATGCCTGGATAGGTATCTGGACAGTAACTACCGATTATATGAAATGTACTGTGTTACGTGTATCAGTACAGATGTTGGTTCTTTTGTGGCTCCTTAGTCAATTGATTTGGGGCTTCTTGATCCTTTGGGGGCGGTAAGCATGGCTATAGCACGGAATACATTTGATGCGGTAATTATTGGTGCTGGCGGTGCAGGAATGCGCGCAGCACTACAGATGGCAAACTCTGGTTTAAAAGTTGCACTTTTATCTAAAGTATTTCCAACGCGCTCACATACAGTTTCAGCTCAAGGTGGTATCACTTGCGCTTTAGGAAACTCGCATGAGGATGATTGGCGTTGGCATATGTACGATACTGTAAAAGGAGCTGATTACATCGGTGACCAAGACAGTATTGAATACTTATGTAAGACAGGCCCTGAAGCTGTTTATGAGTTAGAACATATGGGCTTGCCGTTTTCGCGCATGGACAATGGTCGAATTTACCAGCGTCAGTTCGGTGGGCAGTCTAAGAATTTTGGCGGCGAGCAAGCTGCTCGTACCTGTGCTGCAGCAGACCGTACAGGACATGCCTTACTTCATACGTTATACCAACAAAATTTAAAAGCAAAAACCCATATTTTTAGTGAGTGGTTTGCTTTAGATTTTGTTAAAAATGCAGAAGGTCGTATCTCAGGTGTTACGGCTATGAGCATTGAAACGGGTGAAGTGGTATTTTTCCAATCACGAGTATGTATTTTAGCTACAGGCGGCGCTGGTCGTATTTATCAATCGACTACGAATGCCTTCATCAATACAGGCGATGGCTTTGGTATGGCATTAAGAGCCGGTATTCCATTGCAAGATATGGAAATGTGGCAGTTCCATCCTACAGGGATCGCCGGTGCCGGTACTTTAGTCACCGAAGGTTGTCGTGGAGAAGGTGGATACCTTATTAATAAAGATGGCGAGCGCTTTATGGAACGTTATGCGCCTCGAGTTAAAGATTTGGCGTCACGTGACGTGGTTGCCCGTTCTATGTCTTTGGAAATGCGCGCTGGCAAAGGTTTTGAACCAGGTGGCGTTGATTACGTTAAGTTGAAGTTGGATCATTTAGGTGCGGATTTAATTATGTCGCGCTTACCAGGGATTCGCGAATTATCAATGAAATTTGCCGGTGTTGACCCAATTGTTGAACCAATTCCTGTCGTACCAACATGCCATTACAGTATGGGTGGTATACCGACCAATGTGCATGGCCAAGTTATTAGTAAAGCGAATGGCCAGGAGCATATTGTAGAAGGCTTGTATGCGGTAGGTGAGTGTGCTTGCGTGTCCGTACATGGCGCTAATCGTTTAGGTGGAAACTCTTTATTAGACTTGGTCGTGTTTGGTCGTGCTGCTGGAATCCATGTTGAAGAATTATGGCAATCCAATCAATTACCTGACATGGCTTACATCAGTGACGAAGATGTTGCTGCATCTATGGTTCGTTATAATCGTTGGAATGAATCTAAAGATGGTGAGAGCATTGCGGTTATTCGCTCTGACATGCAACGCGTAATGCAAGAAGACTTCGGCGTATTTCGTACTGGTGAAGTTATGGAGTCGGGTCTAAAACGTTTAGAAGCCTTACGTGAGCGTTTGAAGCATGCGAAGCTGGAAGATAAAAGTCAGGTCTTTAATACCGATCGTATTAGTGCTTTAGAGTTAGATAACTTAATGGCGACCGCTTATGCGACAGCACATTCGGCAATCGTCCGCACCGAAAGCCGTGGGGCACACAGTCGTGAAGACTATCCACAGCGTGATGATGCCAATTGGATTAAACACATACTGTACTTTGAGGAAGGTGAAGTAATCGATTTTCGTCCGGTTAATGCATCACCTAAACATATTGCGCCTTTTGAGCCGAAAGAACGCGTTTACTAAAGAGGATATATCAGAATGTCAGATAATAGAAATTTGACTTTATCAATTTATCGCTATAATCCTGATGTGGATGCTAAGCCTTATATGCAAGATTATCAGTTGACAATATCGGCTAAAAGCGATCCGATGTTGTTGACCTTGCTTGAGCGTTTGAAAGATGAGCAGGATCCTACCATCAGCTACAGAAGATCATGCCGTGAAGGGGTGTGTGGTTCTGATGGGATGAACATTAATGGAACGAATGGTCTAGCATGTATTACTCACGTTTCTCAGTTAAATACGGATAAAATTGTTATCCGTCCTTTACCTGGTTTTCCGGTGATTCGTGATCTGGCGGTTGATATGTCTCAGTTTTATCAACAATACGAGCGTATTGAGCCTTATTTACAAAATGCTCAAGTAGCTCCTGCTCAAGAGCGTTTGCAATCTCCGGAAGAGCGAGCACAACTTGATGGATTATATGAATGTATTTTGTGTGCATGTTGCACCAGTTCATGTCCTTCTTTCTGGTGGAATCCAGAGAAATTTGTAGGCCCTGCAGGATTATTACAGGCACGCCGTTTTTTAGCAGACAGTCGCGATACGGCAACTGATCACCGTTTGGAAAAATTACAAGACCCATTCAGTGTGTTCCGTTGTCGTAGCATTATGAATTGTACGAATGTTTGCCCGAAGGGACTCAATCCAACTAAAGCGATTGCAGAAATTCGCACGCAAATGTTGAGACAAGAAACCTAATCGCAGTAATGATGCAGTTTAACCACCCCTTCGATAATGCAGGGGTGGAGTCGTTACATAAACCTTTAGCTACACCCTTTGGAGAACGATAATGAGCAGTTCCAATCTGCAAAATGAATGGGCTTCTTCCTACTTGTCTGGTGGAAGTATGGCTTACGTTGATAGTCTATATGAAGATTATCTTGCTGACCCTGATTCGGTTCCTGCCGATTGGCGAGCAGTATTTAGCGCCTTACCTAAGGTTAATGGTTCTAATCAAGAGCTATCTCATCGTGATATTCGCGAATATTTTTTGCAGAATGTGGACAAGAAAGCTACTCATGTTGTTCAATCTGGAGATAGTCATCAATATGAAGTGGCTAGTTTAATTAACGATTTCAGAGCATTAGGGCATCTTGCAGCGAGCCTCGATCCCTTAGAAATGATTCAGCGTCCAGCAGTTCCTAATTTAGATTTGAATTTTCATAATCTGACTAATGTAGATAAAAACCGCAAGTTTTTTGCAGGTACTTCTTTTAATGGTCCAGAAATGCCGTTAAATGAAATCTATGAGGCCTTACGTGAAACCTATTGCGGCAGCATCGGTATCGAATACATGCACATTTCTGATACGGCAGAAACTGCATGGTTACAAACAAAAATGGAATCAGTACGTGGCCGCGCTACTTTTGACGCTGCCAAAAAAATGGAAATTTTAAAGGACTTAATCGCTGCTGACGGTTTAGAGCGTTATTTAGGTACTCGCTATGTAGGGCAAAAGCGTTTCTCATTAGAGGGCGGTGATTCCTTAATTCCCATGATGAAAGAAATCATTAATTGCGCGGGCAAGGATAATGTAAACGAATTAATCATTGGCATGGCGCATCGTGGACGTTTAAACGTACTGGTTAACGTCTTAGGAAAAGAACCTGGCGTGCTCTTCCAGGAATTTGAAGGCAAAGTCAAATACGAGCGTACCGGGGATGTGAAATACCACCTTGGCTATTCTTCTGATATTAAAACGGCTTCAGGCAATGTATTGCATTTAGCCTTAGCCTTTAACCCGTCTCATTTAGAAATTATCGGTCCAGTAGTTGAAGGTTCGGTGCGTGCACGTTTAAATCGCCGTAATGACTTAGAGAAAAAAGACTCTGTAGTTCCTGTGGTGATTCATGGAGATGCTGCTTTTGCCGGTCAAGGCGTGGTGATGGAGACCTTTAACTTTTCTCAGGCTCGTGGTTACTCAACCGGTGGTACAGTCCACATCGTCATCAATAACCAGATTGGTTTTACGACTAGCAATCCTTTGGATGCTCGCTCTACTCTTTATTGTACTGACGTTGCCAAGATGGTTCAGGCGCCAGTCATCCATGTGAATGGTGATGATCCTGAAGCGGTCGTGTTTGCAACCCAAATCGCGTTTGATTTCCGAATGAAATTTAACCGCGATGTGGTTATTGATCTGGTATGTTACCGCCGTCATGGTCACAACGAGGCTGATGAACCGGCAGTAACGCAGCCTGCAATGTATAAAAAAATTAAATCCATGCGCCCATTGCGTGAGCTTTATGCAGAAAAATTAATACAACAAGGTTTGTTAACTGCTAACGATGCCGGACAACTAGTTGATGCTTATCGTGATGGTTTAGATCAAGGTAAGCCTGTAGTTAATCTGGTACATGGCGATTATGACGGTAAATATGCGATGGACTGGAGTCCTTTCATTAATGGCAAGTGGACTGATAAAGCAGATACCACCATTACTAAAGGGGACTTACAAAAACTTACGAAGCAATTAAATGATTTGCCAAAAGGATTTTCTTTGCATCCAGTAGTGCAACGTTTGTTAAGTGAACGTGACAAGATGACCGCAGGTGAATTACCCATGAACTGGGGTTATGCAGAGACTCTGGCTTATGCAAGTCTAATTCAAGAAGGTTATGGTGTTCGTTTGTCAGGTCAGGATTGTGGCCGAGGCACTTTCGCACATCGCCATGCAGTATTACATGATATTGAAACTGGTGATTCTTTTACTCCTTTAGAGCATATTTCTAATGGACATGGCCGTGGTTTTTCTGTTATCGATTCGGTCTTATCAGAAGAAGCGGTCTTGGCATTTGAATATGGTTATGCTTGTTCCGAACCTAACTATTTAGTTCTTTGGGAAGCCCAGTTTGGTGACTTTGCTAACGGTGCACAAGTAGTTATTGACCAATTTATTAGCTCTGGCGAGCAAAAATGGGGTCGTTTGTGTGGTTTAGTTATGTTGCTACCTCATGGTTACGAAGGCCAAGGACCTGAACATTCATCTGCACGTTTGGAACGTTTCATGCAGCTTTGCGCACAGCATAATATCCAGGTTTGTACACCAACCACACCAGCCCAGATCTTCCATTTATTAAGAAGACAAGCCATTCGTGATTTCCGCAAACCACTGATTGTGATGACTCCAAAGAGTTTATTACGTCATAAGTTAGCTGTTTCACCCCTAGAAGACTTATTTAAAGGTAAATTCCATCCGATTATTCCGGAAATTGATGCTTTAGATGCGGAAAAAGTAACGAAAGTGGTGCTCTGTGGTGGAAAGGTTTATTATGACTTATTGCAAATGCGTCGTGATAAAAACTTGGATCATGTTGCCATTGTACGAATTGAGCAAATGTATCCATTCCCGAAAAAAGCGCTAATTGCAGAGATTAATAAGTATCCAAATGCTAAGGATGTAGTCTGGTGTCAGGAAGAACCACAAAACCAAGGCGTCTGGTTCTCTTCTCAGCATAATATGAAAGATTGTTTACGCCCTGAGCAATCATTGCAGTATGCAGGACGAGAATTTGCTGCAGCACCCGCAGTAGGTAGTTCGGCCTTGCATGCACAACAACAATTGGCACTAGTTGAACACGCGTTGTTGGGATAAATTTTAGGCTATTACTGTCTGGTGTTTGCTCCAGACAGTGCTCTCTTAAATGAATTTAATAAAATAAGAAGGTATAACCATGTCTATCGAAGTCAAAGTACCTGTGCTACCTGAGTCGGTTGCTGATGCAACTGTAGCTGCTTGGCATAAAAAAGTAGGTGATAAAGTTACTCGTGATGAAAATCTATTGGATCTGGAAACAGATAAAGTAGTTCTTGAGGTGCCTGCTCCTGCTGACGGCGTGCTCAGTGAAATTCTTTTCCAAACTGGAGACACTGTAACTTCGGGCCAACTTCTGGCAAAAATCACTGCAGGTGCTGCTGCTCCTGCGGAGACTAATTCTAAGCCAAGTGAGGAAAAAGCTGTTGCAAGCAGTGCTGATGTTAGTGCCCATGAAGATAAATCAACAAGTCCTGTCGTACGTCGTATGATGGCGGAACATGATTTACAACCAGGTCAAATTCCAGGCAGTGGCAAAGACGGCCGTATTACTAAAGACGATGTTCTTTCTTATATTGAATCCAATCGTGGTAAAGCAGCTTCAGCATCAAGCAAACCAGCACCAGTAGCTGCAATGGGAGCGCGAGAAGAGCGCCGTGTGCCTATGACTCGTTTAAGAGCCAAAATTGCTGAGCGTTTACTTGAAGCACAACATAATGCTGCTATGTTAACTACCTTTAACGAAGTTAACTTGAAAGCAGTAATGGACATGCGCGCTCAATATAAAGACGGTTTTGAGAAGAAGCACGGTGTTAAATTAGGTTTTATGTCCTTCTTCACTAAAGCGGTTGTTGAGTCATTAAAGCGTTTCCCTGCCGTGAATGCCTCTATTGATGGCCAAGATGTGGTTTATCATGGCTTCTATGATATTGGTATTGCTGTATCTACTGAACGCGGATTGGTTGTACCTGTGATTCGTGATGCGGATCAAATGAGCATGGCTGAAATTGAAATGGCTATTAACGATGCTGCCAGCCGCGCTAGACAAGGTAAATTGTCTATGGAAGAAATGCAAGGTGGTACCTTCACTATTACTAATGGTGGGGTTTTCGGTTCATTATTGGCAACGCCAATTATTAACCCACCACAAACAGGTATTCTTGGGATGCATAAAATCGAAGACCGGCCTGTAGTTGAGAAAGGTGAGATTGTTATTCGTCCAATGATGTATGTCGCTTTATCTTATGACCATCGTTTAATTGATGGAAAAGATTCCGTACAGTTCTTAGTGAGTGTTAAAGAGTTATTGGAAGATCCTGCTCGTCTTTTACTTAATGTTTAATAATCACAATTAACAGCAAGCCCGTGTCTGCGGGTTTTGCTTTTTTAAAAGGTAATTGCAATGAATTTACATGAATACCAAGCCAAACAATTATTTGCTAGCTACAACTTACCTGTACCAAATGGCCAAGTAGCTTACACGGTTGAAGATGCACTACAAGTTGCTTCTCAACTATCAACCAAACGTTGGGTTGTTAAAGCGCAGGTGCATGCTGGTGGCCGCGGAAAAGCAGGTGGTGTTAAATTAGTTTCTGACCGTGATGAATTAGCTGCAGCAGTTAAAGCATTACTGGGAACTCGCCTGGTAACTTATCAAACAGATGCGCATGGACAACCTG
The DNA here is from genome assembly GCF_965140895.1 of Legionella sp. Lineage (GTDB taxonomy): Bacteria > Pseudomonadota > Gammaproteobacteria > Legionellales > Legionellaceae > Legionella. The sequence continues at coordinate 97,240 of NZ_CBCSKT010000060.1, forward strand.
TTAATGCGGTATTGGTTGAAGAAACATGTGACATTGACCGTGAATTATATCTTGGTGCTGTTGTTGATAGAGCAACACGTCGTGTAGTTATTATGGCGTCTACTGAAGGCGGCGTTGAAATTGAAAAAGTAGCTGAAGAAACTCCTGAGAAAATCTTCAAAGTAGTTGTAGACCCATTAGTAGGTGTTATGCCATTTCAATGTCGTGACGCTGGATTTAAATTAGGCCTGAAAGATGACCAAATCAAACAATTTACTCAGTTGATGATGGGCTTAGGTAAAATGTTTGTTGAATGCGATTTAAGCTTACTAGAAATCAACCCATTAGTTGTTACTAAATCAGGACAATTATTGTGTTTAGATGGAAAAATCAATATTGATGGCAATGCGTTATACCGTCAACCAAAATTGAAAGGGATGCGCGATACATCACAAGAAGATGAGCGTGAAAACCGTGCTAGCGATTGGGAATTAAATTACATTCCTCTTGATGGTTCAATTGGTTGTATGGTTAATGGTGCAGGCTTGGCAATGGCGACTATGGACGTGATTAAACTTCATGGTGGTGAGCCAGCAAACTTCCTGGACGTAGGTGGTGGTGCAACCAAAGAACGTGTTAGTGAAGCACTAAAAATTATTTTATCTGACGATAAAGTTAAAGGTATTTTAGTGAATATTTTCGGTGGTATCGTTCGTTGCGACCTTATTGCTGATGGTATTTTGGCTGCTGTAAAAGAAGTCGATGTTAAGATCCCTGTAGTTGTTCGATTGGAAGGGAATAACGCTCAATTAGGCGCTGATATTTTAAATAAGAGTGATTTAAACGTAATTGCTGCAACCAGTTTAACTGATGCTGCGAAGAAAATTGTGGCAGCTGTTGCTTAATTAATTGATTGCTATAGAGCGATTGCCTGCAGTGTTAATCTGCGGGCTTAAACTAAATTTCGAGGTCAACAATGAGTGTATTAGTTAATAAAGAAACCAAAGTACTGTGTCAGGGATTTACTGGCAAGCAAGGAACTTACCATTCAGAACAAGCGATTGAGTATGGAACGCGTATGGTTGGTGGGGTTACCCCAGGAAAAGGTGGCCAAACACATTTAGGCCTACCTGTATTTAATACAATGCGTGACGCGGTAGAAGCAACCAATGCCGATGCAACCGTTATTTATGTTCCAGCGCCATTTTGCAAAGATTCAATCATTGAAGCAGCTGATGCAGGAATTAAATTAATTGTTTGTATCACTGAAGGGGTTCCTGTTCTTGATATGTTGGATGTTAAAGTTTACTTAGAGAACAATACTCAAGCTCGTTTAATTGGACCAAACTGCCCAGGAATTATCACTCCAGGCGAATGTAAAATTGGTATTATGCCAGGCTCAATTCATTTACCAGGTAAAGTAGGTATTGTTTCGCGTTCCGGTACGTTAACTTATGAAGCAGTAAAACAAACTACTGACAAAGGTTTTGGACAAAGTACGTGTATCGGTATCGGTGGGGATCCAATTCCAGGAACTAACTTTATTGATGCGTTGGCTTTATTTGAAAAAGATCCACAAACTGAAGCCATCATTATGGTTGGTGAAATTGGTGGTTCTGCAGAAGAAGAAGCCGCTGAATACATTAAATCAAATATTAGCAAGCCTGTTGTATCGTACATTGCTGGTGTTACTGCACCTGCGGGTAAGCGTATGGGGCATGCTGGTGCGATTATTTCTGGTGGTAAAGGTACTGCCGCTGAGAAATACGCTGCGCTAGAAGCTGCTGGTGTAAGAACAGTACGTTCTCCTGCTGATTTAGGCGATGCTATTGCAGAAGTAACTGGCTGGTAAGTTATTTTGAGTTGTAGGTTGGGCCATGGGTCCAACCTGCAATAATAAATATGCTTTAACCCATCCAGGCAACAGTGTTTTTCAAAATGGATGTAACACCATGACAAATTTTCGAAGTATTGCTGACATAAGACGCGATTATGGTGAATTAAAACTGCAAGACCAGAATATCCCTGATGATCCTCTTGAACAGTTTCACTTATGGTTCGCTGATGTCTTAAAAAATGAAACAAATGATCCTACAGCGGTGGTACTTTCTACCGTAGATAGCGATGGCCACCCAGATTCCAGAGTTGTTTTATTAAAAGGCTTGGAGGATGGAAATTACATTTTCTACACTAACTACCAAAGCAGCAAGGCAACGCAGTTGCAAAATAAACCTTATGCGGCACTTAATTTTTATTGGCCACAAATGGCCAGACAAGTTCGCATTCGCGGCAAAGTACAGAAAGTAAGTCAGGAGCAATCGGATGCTTATTTTTCATCGAGACCAATAAAAAGCCAATTTAGCGCGATTGCATCCCCACAAAGTCATGAAATTACTAGTAGGGATATGTTGGAAAAAGCATTAAATGACTTAATTCAGCAACATGGACAAGAGCCTGTATTGCGGCCTGAATATTGGGGAGGCTACATGGTTATCCCTGATGCGATTGAGTTTTGGCAGGGAAGAGACAACCGTTTGCATGATCGAATTCAATATTACCGGCAAGAAGGGCGCTGGCTGCACCACCGCCTGGCACCCTAACGGCAAAATTTGTCGGCAACGCATTTTGCTTATCAATTCTTTGACACAGTATCCTAGCCTGGGCTGAAAAGCCCAGCAAATAGTGTTTATGCTACTTTCAATGCTGACTTGGCAGCCCAGCCTACATTAAGCGGAGCAATACGAAAGTGTAGTCCAAGTTATATTCTCGTCCAAAATAAAAAATAGATGTTATTCAACATATTAAAAAATAATTTCATAAAATAAAAAGTTGGCCTGCTAATTGCATCTATATATAGAAATCATAAAACTTAATTAAGTCCATAGTTTTTGAAGAAATTGTCAAAAAGGAGTAAAGGTTTTTAATTTGGCTGTTACTAGTATTTTAAAGTCGTAAAATTGTTTTAAGTGCAGAAATTATCGACATGAGAAGATAACGAATTGCACACAGCTTTAATTATAATACAACTTGGAGTATCACAGTTGAGCTTGGGAAAATACATACAGGATACATAAATTGAGGGTACAATCATGAACGACATTACTGCCTTACTACCACATATTAAATTACGTTTTAACATTGATCATCCAAGCCATGAAGAGAGTTATGCCTTAGGATATGAGTGTGCGTTAGCTTATGCGGCAGAAGAAGATAATCCTTATCCAAAAGGATCTCAAGAAGCCGATCACTGGTTAGAGGGATGGTGGGATGCGTTATCTGGTGATGAGCCTCTATTTGATATTAGTGAGTATTCACAAAAAGAAGATTCACTAGAGCCTGAAATTGCTGCAAACGATCAGCAATATTGCCAAAAGCATAGCTTCTTATCATTGGTAATTGAAATTAGTGGTGCAATAGCCGCTTCTGCTTTCGTTGGATATCAATTATTTGAGTTGGTAGCCTAGTCGGGCTACTTACTCAGTTGAGTGCTGTTCATCAACGGCATACTTGGTTATAATTTGCCTTTTACCGGATCAAATTACACTGATGAATGCACTCGACAACGCCATAAAAGAAGCGCTTATTTCTGCTGGATCTTCAAAAGAAGCAAATAAAGCTTACCTGGAATTTATTAAAGCCAACTTTATTATCCCCGTAGAGAAACATATAGAAGGTGAAGAGCCTCGGGTTTTATTTCTCCAGGAGGATAATGAACTATTTCTTCCTGTATTCACTGAGATGACCTATCTTGATGCGTGGGCTGCTGAAATCGCTACAGAAATTAATTTACTTAAATTATCAGGTGTTGATTTGCTCAAAGGGCTTGGAGAGCAGGTTACTGTGTGTTTAAACATCGGTAGCGACGTTTATAAAGAATTTAATCCTTCTGAAACCGCAAGAATGCGTTCTATGGTATTAAAGTTTTTTAAAAATTAGCGGAGCTTTATTAGTCCATCTTTCTTGAAGACGTCATCTCTCGCTACGTTTCGGATGACGTTTTTCCTCAACTGAATGGCAGCGAGGAGGGGAGCGAAGCTTAAGTTTCTTCTTGAATTACAGAGTAATATCAGTGTTGAAATAAATGACAGCAGCAGTATAATCCTAGGTTAATTTCAGTTATTCTGAGAGAAAAACACCGATTCTCTGTAGTTGATCTACGGAAATTTGTGGCTTTGTTCAACTCGATAATCTGGTAACTACATTGTTGAATGTATGGATTTTTTAGAACAACGTTACTACGAATCAGGTAATAGGAGTTTTGTTTTTGGAGTATCTAGCCCGGCAATAATCCTTTGCTTATGCTTATAAAACAAGGCGAATTAGGGCTTTATTGAGTAGAGATTTATGAACAAAATGCATAATGCTAAAGTAGATATCTATAATCGCAAGAGCTATCAGGGGATTGCTTGGTTAGTATGGGGTTTAGCGGCTGCTTTTTATTTTTCCGATTACATGGCGCGTGTTGCACCTGGTGTAATGCATCGTTATCTACAAATGGATTTTGGAATCAATGAGGCTGAGTTCGGTATTTTAACTGCTTCATTCTATATTCCTTATATTCTCATGCAGATTCCTGTGGGCCTTACCGTTGACCGTCTAAGTATACGCGGCTTATTAACCGTCATGTCTCTGGTCACGGCCTTTGGTTGCTGTGTTTTTGGCCTAGCTGATGGGCTACTTATGGGGTCAATTGGTCGCATGCTGATTGGCTTTAGTGCGGCCTTTGCTTTTGTTTGTTCATTACGATTAGCTACTTCCTGGTTCCCACCAACCATGCTGGGTTTATTAGCCGGTTTAACCCAATCTGTAGGAATGTTAGGCGCCGCTGCTGGAGAAGCTCCTGTATCCTTTTTAGTGACTAATGTAGGCTGGCGTCACAGTATGCTTATTATCGCTTTCTTGTTTATTGCTCTGGCTGGTCTTCTTTATCAGTTTGTTCAAGATACTCCGGCGGGGCATCGCAGTGAGGCTCATCCGGTCAATCATGTTAGCATTCTGCAAAGCTTAAAAATCATTTTATCTTGCCGACAAACTTGGCTTAACGCTTTATATGCTGGTTTTTTATTTGGACCCACTGCAGTAATCGGCGAGGCAATTGGACCTGCTTATTTACAGTTTGGCCATGGTTTAGGGGCTCATGCTGCTGCGTTTGCAACGGGTTTGATTTTCATTGGCTGGGGAATTAGTGGACCGCTTTCTGGTTGGCTTTCTGATAAAATGGGGCGTCGTAAACCGTTAATGATCATTTCAGCCTTATGCGGAATGGTACTGACTTCCATATACGTTTTTAGCCCATCCTTAAGCCAAAACTATGCATATTTTATTTTCTTCCTTTTCGGTTTGACTAATACAGGAGTTGCCATCGCTTATGCCGTATCAACGGAAATTCATCATCGTAATGTGATTGGTACGTCAATTGCTTTTACGAATATGATATCCATTTTTGTTGGCGCATCCTTACAGCCTTTAGTTGGGCGTTTGGTAGACATGGTTTCTGGGGTTCGTGCGTATAATGTAGAATCTCTACTATTGTCCGATTTCCAAGCGGGATTAAAAATATTACCAGTATGTTCTTTAATCGCACTTATCTTGGCACTGTTGGTCAAAGAAACTTATTGTAAGCCGATAGAACACGCATAATTTTGCTCACGTAGACATTAAATAATGTACCTTGGTTGTTCGCAACCAAGGTACATCCTGAAAGGATTTCTCAGGGCTACCTTTCTACCTATTGTTCAATTTTTTTCTTTCTTTTCAATCACTAGTTTATCGCACAATAAGTCTATTTACTGTTATACTTTATGCTGCAATTCGAATTACTAACATGGAGAGCATAATGAAAAAATTGGCAGGATTAATAATTATCCTGGCCGCTTTGGTTATAGGCGGATATTATGGTATGGGCATTCTTACTGAAAAAACAATCAGAAAGAATATAGAGGTAATTGACCAATCGAATGGATTGCGAGCAGAGATTAAGCAATATAATCGAGGCCTATTTAGTTCTGAAGCTCAGATCCAATGGCAGTTACATATTCCTGAGCATGTGATCGATGCAAATGGAGCTGCGCAAACTGTTCCTGCACAAGATTATTCAATGGAAATGCCTTTGACGATTCATCATGGCCCAGTTATTATTGCTAATAACTCCGTACGATTTGGACTTGGATATGCTGAAGCTGTTTTCCCATTCCCTAAACAATACGTTGATCAATTTAATGCGGCCTTCACTGCTGAATCAACTAAACCACAATTAGACTTAAGTATTTTTGTAAATTATTTTAATCAAAGTACTTTGGATTTTAATGTTCCTACATTTAATTTAACCTCTAAAGATGGCGGTCGTTTTAATTGGTTAGGATTGAATGCGACAACAACAATGTCTGCGGGCATGAAAAAAGTTGATGGTACAGTAGTTATTGATGGTGTTCATCTGGCTAAAGATGATGCTCAAGTCGATTTGGGTAAAGTATCTAGTGATTATGATTTACATGAAACTGATACTGGCCTGTATTTAGGTGATGCAAACTTCACTTTGCCTGCGTTTAATATCCAGGTTAAAGGGCAAAAAATATTCGAGATTGTAGACTTGCTCTTTAAATCAAAAAGCGATATTGAACAACATTTATTTAATACAAGTTTTACTTTAACAATTAAGTCAATTTTAGCGAATGCGCAAAATTATGGCCCAGGTGAAATCAACATTTCAGTAAGAAATCTTGATGCGGATGTATTGGCGAAAATCAATCAGCAAGCCAATGCAATGCAAAATGGTACAGATGAACAGCGCCAACAAGCAATGATTGCCTTACTTCCTGAGTTACCTAAATTATTCAACAAAGGGGCTGAGTTAGAGATTTCTAAGCTTAATTTCAAGATACCTGAAGGCACAATTGATGGTAGTTTGCTTATTTCTTTACCTAAAGATGAAAATGCTAATCCATTTCAATTGATGCAGAAAATTCGTGGTAATGCTAAATTGAGTGTTCCAGCTGCTACCGTAAGAGAATTAATGAAGCAAGCAGTAGCCCAACAAATGGCAAAACAACCTAACGCGCAGCCATCAATTGCTACACAGCTCGGTGCTCAGCCTGCAACTCAACAACCAGTCCAATCTGCGCAGCCGCAAGTTGATCAACAATTAAATGCGCTCAAGCAAGCGGGTTTAATTGTTGAAAAAGGTACTGATTATTTTATTGAGGTAAGTTTAGATCAGGGTAAATTTATTGTGAATGGTAAGCCATTTAATGAATCGATGTTAAAGTTTTAATTCGAATCTGCATTGTTTAAAAAAAGGGAAATTGTATTTGCAATTTCCCCTTTTTTATTTTTAAGCAACTTTGGGATATTAAGGGCTTCAGTATTAGTTATTCTATGTTGATTTAACGTAGTTTTTTCAATTCCACCCTTGTCTGACACGGTTTGATTCGGTAATATACTGTTTTTAAAAGGAGGAGCTAATAATAATGACAACAATCAGTAATGAAGTAGTGGATAACACCGCTTCACTAGCCGAGAGCGTAACACATTCAGTACAAAAATATTTTTCAGAGCTTAAGGGAACTGATCCTGTTGACTTATACCAGTTTGTACTTGAAGAAATTGAGACACCTTTATTTCGAGCAGTAATGGAACACTGTAAGTACAATCAGTCACGAGCTGCAATTATGCTGGGAATTAGTCGTGGAACATTGAGAACTAAGTTACGTCGTTATTTTGATGACAAATATGTTGGTACGCGTGATTAATTGAGCCGTATCAAATAAAAAAGGGAGCTAAAGCTCCTTTTTTTATTTGTGACACTTGAGCCAGACGAGCAGGGAAACTACGTCATCATTGAGCTCACGCTTAATTTGCTCCCATACCTTTCGTAACAACCAATGGATTGCTATCAGTATGCTCCGATGAACCAAAGGGGCCAATATTTTTCCCTGTGATTCGGTATTTAATATAATCGATAAGGTGCAAAATAATATTTAGCAAGTTTTTGGTATTATGCTTTTCAAATTGCATCCACGTTCTTTTTCTACCTTCGCTATCCTCGGTTACACCAAAAAGAACTTCTTTTGATATTGGATAAGAAAGAGAATATTGCTGGGCGATAGAATGATGAGATGAGATCCGTTTGCTAATACTGGAGTTAAAATGCTTAACTAACTCATCATAAAGTTTGCCATCATCTTCCAAATTCAGATGCCCACCGTTTAACATTTCTTGTAATACTTCCTGAGTACGAACAGGGTTCGCTTCATAATCAGAATTAAGGTGTAATGCAGCAATTAGCCTAAGTAAAAAATTAATCTCTTGACTGCTAGTTTCAATATGATGTTGTTTATTTCGTAATCCTTCCTGTATATGCTCGAGCATGTCCTTATATGTAGTTTCAACTTTATGAAAAAATTTAAATAGGGTGCGGCATTTGGGCATAGTGCTCTCTTTTTATATTTCCTGTACTTATTTTAGCGCAATGAGGTTAAGAGAGTATTAAGATTTAATAGTTTTTAAGGGACATTGGTGCAAGAAGTTGTAGACTTTACGTCCCGCGGCTGTCCGCGGGGCGTAGCAGAAATGTAACTAAGATGCAGTTGCAAGCAACCAAGAGAGGATATTGAAGGGATTATTCGGCAAACATAGAACTAACAGATTCTTCTATATTCACGCGCTTCATTGCTTGTGCCAGCATGTCAGAAAGGCTGACTACACGGATTTTATCGCAAGCACGTCCTTCTTCTGATAAAGGAATAGTATCAGTAATTACTACTTCATCAATATGGGAATTTTTAATGTTCTTGAGCGCAGGGCCGGATAAAACTGGATGAGTAATATAGGCTCTAACACTTTTCGCACCACTTTTCTTTAATTCATGAGCTGCAGAACAAAGAGTTCCTGCAGTATCAACAATGTCATCAACGATAATACAGTCTTTATTAGTTGGATCGCCAATGATATGCATCACTTCGGATTTATTCGGTCCACTGCGGCGTTTATCAATGATTGCCAGTTCTGCATGTTCGATGCGTTTGGCAACAGCACGAGCTCGAACTACACCGCCAACATCTGGTGATACTACCATAACGTTTTGCAGATTTTGCTTGGCAATGTCTTCAAGTAACATTGGCGTTGCGTAAACGTTATCCACTGGCATGTAGAAGAAGCCTTGGATTTGATCCGCATGCAAGTCAACGGTAAGAACACGGCATATTCCTACAGAGGCCATCATATCGGCAACAATTTTTGCCGTAATAGGAACACGTGCAGAGCGTACTCGTCTATCTTGGCGCGCATAACCGAAATAGGGGATTACAGCGGTAATACGAGCTGCAGAAGATCTTCTTAGTGCATCTGCCATAGCAAGCAGTTCCATCAAATTATTATTTGATGGGGCACAAGTCGACTGAATAATAAATACATCCCGCCCGCGAACGTTCTCAAGGATCTCAACCATGGTTTCGCCATCGCTGAAAGTACCAACTGTCGCTTTGCCTATAGGTATCTGTAAGTGGGAAGAAATTTTTTGTGCTAGTTCCGGATTCGCGTTACCGGCAAAAATCATCATTGTGGACATGTGTAAAAAGCCTTAGACCTAGGTTCATCGTAACTTAAACACATAGCAGAAGACAGCCAAAAAGATATTATTATTATTTGAGCACCAACGAAAATGCATCCTTCCAGGTTATCTTCTGCTGTCTGTTTACTTGTGAATCAACAAGAAAGTGGCAGGGGTGCTAGGATTCGAACCTAGGTATGCAGGGATCAAAACCCTGTGCCTTACCGCTTGGCGACACCCCTAAAAAAATTGCAGATTCTATATCAAAACTTCCATAAATTATAAAAGCTTTCATCCTTGCGATGTGGAGGTATTTTGCAGTGGTTTTATTAACATGTCAACTTTGAAAGCAATAATTTTTATAAATTTTTTAAATTTATTTTTTCGATAGGTTTTTGCTTGGCAAATTAGTTCAATTTGAACTCAAACAGGTTGTTTGGGAGACTTGGGGTGAAGGGGGCTCTGAATAAGGACAATGTTAATTTTTACCTTATTTGAGAGCTCCCTCACGATGTTCGGGATAACGTATCCCTTAAATAGACCAATTTTTAATAACAACTTTCACCATCACCCCATTTCCGTCTAAGCGAACGATGCCAGGGAGGGCGATTCCTTTTACAATCGTGTAGTTTCCAAAGGTAACGGTATAGCCACTTTGCCTTAACATAACTAAGTGGTTGGCTGTGTCACGTTGTTCTGAACCTACTTTTCCTGGGGCAGGGAGGCCTCTAACCCAATAGTATAAATTATTTACAGGAAGGCGGACTCCTGTTTGTTGCAGTAATAACTCATCCGCATTAGTTGATGTAATTCTTTTTGGACCATCCTGGAAGGTAATCGAGCTGCCTTTTTTAGTAATCAGAATAGCTCCGGCCCCTAAAGGTCCCATTAAACGGAGTTGATATGAGCTAGGCCCGTTCTGTGCCCAATCCATTGCTGCGGACCAGCCTTTGGATTTATTTTTGGCGGCTAAAGCACCACCAATTTCCCAGGAGGAAACCGTTTCGGCTTTGCCTGTTGCGTGTTCTGTCCGTGTTTCATTAGGAGCTACTTTTGCTATTTTGCCTGGCAGTTCTGGTATCATTACTGGTCTTGGCGGTGCACATGCCGTTAACAAAAAAATAGGAAGCACAATAAAACGTTTTAAATTATCCATACTCACCTCGTTCCGAGATCTGGTAAAGCATTGCATCCTACTGTTTTACCAGGATTATTGTAGTTTTTTGTACAACAATACGCTAGACTGGTCGTCTTAGCAATTAGTCTTAACTCATATGAAATCAAAAGCAATATACCCAGGCACCTTTGATCCGGTGACTAATGGTCATGTGGATATTATAGGACGAGCAGCGAAAATTTTCCCTGAACTTATTGTTGCTGTTGCCACCAATAAGGCAAAAAAACCTTTTTTTCCTTTGGAAACCAGAATACGTCTTTTACAAGAAAGCGTGGCCGACTTGCCTGGCGTACAGGTCTTGGGGTTTGATAATTTACTAATCGAGTTTGCACAGGAGCAAAATGCGACGGTAATCTTACGTGGCTTGCGTGCTGTATCTGATTTTGAATATGAGTTTCAACTTGCGGGAATGAACCGTAAGTTATCTCAGAATATTGAGACCATATTTTTAACGCCATCAGAACGTGCTATGTTTATTTCCTCCAGTTTGGTACGTGAAATTGCTAATTTGAATGGCGATATTTCTCAATTTGTTCCTCCTTGTGTGGCTGAGGAATTACAAAAGAAACAAAAAAATAATGATTTTCAATAGAAGAAAGCCAAAACATTTGTGGTCTGCAGTATTCATTTTCAGTTGTTTTTTTTCTGGATTTAATGCCTATGCAAAGCAGTCCCCCAATCATCCTCCTGGATATGCGGTAGCTACGGCTAATCCTTTAGCGACTAATGCTGCTTTAGATATTTTAGCTCATGGTGGAAATGCTTTTGATGCAGGTATCGCCGCCGCGGCAGTATTAGCTGTGGTTGAACCGTACCATTCAGGTTTAGGTGGAGGAAGTTTTTGGTTATTACACCAAGCAAGTACTCGTTCTAATGTTTTTATAGATGCCCGTGAAACAGCGCCCGCAGCTGCTCACAAAGATATGTTTTTAACCGCGACTGGAGAGGTTATTCCTGAATTATCCTTAAATGGAGGCTTGGCTGCGGCGATTCCAGGGCATCCTGCTGCTTTGGTTTATCTGGCAAAGCATTATGGCCGTTTGCCGTTAAATAAGAGTTTAGCTCCGGCAATCCAATTAGCCCAAGATGGTTTTTTAGTTGATAAGCAACTTAGCCATTTTTTCAATATGGAAGGTCGACTGGAGCAGCTTAAAAAGTATCCTGCAACGGCTGCAATATTTTTAAAAAATGGGCGTCCATATGAACTTGGCGAACGTTTGGTGCAAATTGATTTAGCGAATACCTTAAAACGAATCGCAGAGCAGGGCGAGAAGGGTTTTTATACAGGAGAAGTTGCTCAGCGCTTAGTAAAAGGTGTTAATGCTGCGGGTGGACGATGGACCTTATCGGATCTAGCCGGTTATCAAGTGAAGCTTAGAGAACCCTTAGTTGGTGCCTATCACAACATGCTCGTTATTACTGCTCCTCCTCCTTCTGCGGGCGGGATTGCTTTATTAACCATGTTAAATATTTTATCTCATTATTCTTTATCTTCATTGCCTAAGGTGCAATGGATACATTATTTAACGGAGTCTATGCGTTTGGCTTATTGGCAGCGTGAAGAGTTTCTGGGTGATCCGGATTTTGTGTCTGTACCTATTGAAAAATTGGTTTCAGCTGAGAATGCGAAGCAATTAAAAGTATTAATTCCCGAGAATAAAGCAATTTCCAGTGACGTATTGAAGGGGCCTGGCAACAATTCTACTAAAGAAAGCAACACTACCCATATCTCGATCATTGATGTAGAGGGTAATCGTGTTGCGGCAACGATGACCGTCAATTTTATTTTTGGCTCTAGTGTTGTTGCTGAAGGAACAGGTGTTTTACTTAATGATGAAATGGATGATTTCACTGCTAAAGTCGGGGCGTTAAACGTATTTGGAGTTGTAGGAAGTGATAAAAACAGTATCGCTCCAGGTAAACGCCCAGTATCAACCATGACGCCAACCTTTCTTGAGCTGCCTGGACGGGTCGCGATTTTAGGAACTCCTGGAGGCAGTCGTATTGCTACGATGGTTTTGCTTGCCTCCTTGGTGTTTCATGATGATTTTGGGGCAATTAGCATGGTTTCGGCAATGCGTTTTCATCATCAATTTCTTCCTGATTTATTGCAGTTTGAGCCAGATACCTTTTCTCCTGAACTTCAAGAAGCTCTCAAGGCTATGGGATATTCCTTGAAGCCTTTAAAGCAATATTATGGTGATATGCAAGCAATTACCTGGGATAAGGATACTAATATTCTTACGGCTGCTTCTGATCCGAGAGCGATAGGATTGGCCGCTAGTGTTGTTACTAGCTTTCGTGGGTATGGGGTGAAGTATTAGGGGGTTATTTTTTTCGTGCCAGGATCCTGGTTGTAAGCAACCAGGCTATTCCTAATAAATATTTTGCAATCGCAAGATGGGGAGGCTTTTACTCACCAATCAACGCCTTAATCGAATCATAAGTCTGCTGAATTAATTCTGCCTTGTTATCCAAACCAAATTCTGCTGTATCAATAGGTTTACCTATATGTATTTCTGCCTCTTGATTCAGATGAATATTAAAAGTACGCGCAGGGAGAATATTATTAGCACCACGAATACCGATAGGGATAATGGTAGCCTTAGATTCAATTGCAGTAATAAAAGCACCTTTCTTAAAAGGAGCCAGTTTTCCATCCTTAGAGCGAGTTCCTTCAGGAGCTACCCAAAGAATAATGCCACTTTCCATTAATTTTTTTGCGAAAGCTAAATCTTTTATAGCCTGATAGCGGTTTTTACGATCAACAAATGGAAACTCTGCTGCTTGCATGGCTTTACCCATTAACGGAACTTTAGATAATTCTTTTTTAGCCAGCATACGGATGGAATGATTTGGAAATGCTTTAAAACCAAGAGGAATATCATAGGCACTGGAATGGTTGCACATAATAATCGTAGCTTTTCCTGGCTCAGGTAGGACCTTATATGGATTAACAACCTTATATTTTACCTGGACACTATTGAGTAGTTGATCAACCCAATGGTGAAGGGTTTTATCAGTCCATGCGCGGGTGGTTTTACCGAAATAGTATTTACCAATACAGCGGAGGCTGGTTACGGCTGTATAAAAAAATAAACAACCAACTACCCATGCTGTTCTTATCTGGTTTATTTTCATTATTATTATGCTAAGTTAAATGAGGCGCTAATATAACTTAAGTCGCTACAATTGCCCAGATGCCGCATGCTCGTGAGTCAATATTTGGCAGTTGGGGCAAAATGCAGAGCTACGACCTGCTATCATCATGGTTTGGATTGAGTGTTGGCATTGCATGCATGGTTGATTCTTACGACCATAAACCTTGAGTGAAATACTGAAATAACCTGGTTTTCCATCAAAGGCATAAAAATCACGAAGAGTCGTTCCGCCACTTTTTATGGCTTGTTGCAACACGGATTTGATGTGCTTTGCCAAAAGATGATAGGACGCTTCGCTAATATTTTTTGTTGGAGTAGCTGGGTGAATATTCGATAAGAATAGGCTTTCAGTAGCATAAATATTACCCACACCAACAACGATGTCATTATCCATAACAAATGATTTTATGGGTTTGCTCTTATTTTGCGCTCGTTGGTATAAGTAATGACCATCGAAGGCTTCAGAAAATGGTTCGGGGCCCAGATGCGTCAATAGTTTATGCTGATGAGGGTTTTCATCTATATAAACAAATAAACCAAAGCGTCGAGGGTCACAAAATCTCAGCGCGTTCCCATTAGTTAAATATAAGGTAATGTGATCATGTTTTTCAGGTGGGTTCGTGTCGGAAACAATGCGTAAGTGTCCTGACATTCCTAAATGAATTAAAAGATAACCTTTACTTAATTGGAGCAGAATATATTTGGCCCGGCGGGTTATGGCCAGGATCTTTTTTTCTGCGCAAAGCTCGTTAATATTAGAGGGCACAGGAATCCTGAATCCATAATTACGGACTTCAATATTCCGGATAATTTGCCCTTCGAGGTGAGGTTTAATGCCCTCTTTTGTTGTTTCAACCTCAGGTAATTCAGGCATTATTTCTTATCGTCATGTTCAATGATACGACCTTGAGTTTTTTTAATGATGGTTGTTTTTTGGGGACTAGGAAAAATTAGTTCTTTAATTACCGAGATGAGCCAAAGAATTCCACCAATAATTAATCCCCAAATAACAACATAGGAAAACATAAACAGCAGGCCAATAAATAAGGCAATGGCAATTCCGGCAATAATAAATGGAATTAGGGTCTCAAAGATCTTTGGTACTTGAAATTTATTGTTCATAGCATTATTCCAAAATGTATATATGATGAGATAAGGTTAATTATCGACTACATCACTAAATGTTGCAACGGAATGAATAAAAATGTGTTATCCTTATGCTATACTTGAGGGATCTTGAGTGTAAAACACCGCCTACAAGCCAAGTGTTTTGCCTACGGAAATGGCTTTTTCATAAACTAGCATTAGACGCGGAGTGATTATGCTTTTTGGTTATCTAAACCTGTCTTTTTGGGGGTATGTGGTTGCTGTCCTTGTTATGACGCAAATTACCATTGCCGGAGTAACACTTTACCTACATCGCTATCAAACTCATCGAGCTTTAACGTTACATCCCATCGTTAGCCATTTTTTTCGCTTATGGTTATGGTTAACTACAGGAATGGTTACTGCTGATTGGGTTGCTATTCATCGTAAACACCATGCAACAACTGATGTTGAGGGAGATCCTCATAGTCCTGTAGTTCTAGGCATTAAAAAAGTATTTTGGGAGGGGGCTGAGCTTTACCGTGAGGCACGTAAAGATCGAGAGATGGTTGCTAAATACTCTCATGGTACACCGACTGATTGGATAGAAAGAAATATTTACTCTCGTTTTTCTGCCGGAGGCATTGCATTGATGTTTTTCATCAATTTATTCCTCTTTGGCCTTCCGGGAATTACCATTTGGGCAATTCAAATGATGTGGATTCCTTTTCATGCGGCAGGGGTGATTAACGGAATTGGTCATTTCTGGGGCTATCGTAATTATGAATGCCGTGATGCAGCGACCAATATATTTCCTTGGGGATTTTGGATTGGTGGTGAAGAGCTGCATAATAACCATCATACTTTTGCATCCTCAGCCAAGTTTTCTGTGAAGTGGTGGGAATTTGATATGGGTTGGATGTACATTCGTATTCTGTCGTTCTTTGGTTTGGCTCGAGTTAAAAAATTACCACCAAAGTTAGCTACGGATGCGGGGAAGTTGCAAGTAGATATCGATACGGTTAAAGCAGTTATTTCGAATCGGTTCCAAGTAATGTCTAATTATTATAGAGGCGTGATTCGTCCGATATTAAAACAAGAGCGTATTAATAGTGACGACAGTAAAGAAACGAAAAAAATGTTTGCGCGAGCAGGCAGCTTGTTGCGTCGTGAAGATTCTTTACTTAGTTCTAAAGCCAAAGCGCGCTTATCTGCTCTATTAGAAGCACGTGAGCAATTACGTGTTGTTTATGCATACAAGCAATCACTGCAAAACGTTTGGTTAAAAACAGCGGCAACGCAAAAAGAATTGATTGAAGCGCTGCAACAATGGTGCCGTCAGGCTGAAGAGTCCGGCCTTGAGGTACTCAACCAGTTTGCGCAACAATTAAAAGGGTATGTTCCTGTTTATCACACACATTAGTTCTTCTTCTCTACCTACGTCCTGCGGACAAGCCGCCGGGCGTAGGAAATGAGGTATCTTAGTTGCCATCAACCAATCTAAAAATTCTTATATAATCTATTTGCTTACCCCTAAACTTCTTCTATACTCAAAAGCCTTGGAAAAGGTATTTTGAGGTTTTTAAGAATAGTTGTACTATGATGGTTGAAGTAATAACAGGGAGTTATTTATGACTAAGAGTGTTGCAATCGTTACTGGTGGTACCGGAGGAATTGGTAGTGCAATTTGCCAGCGTCTTGCGGCAGATTATCAGGTAGTTGCTTGCTATTTTAAACATGGACGGCATGAGGAAGCCAAACAATGGCAAGAAGAGCAAAAACAAGCAGGTTTTGATATTGACATTATCTATGGTGATGTAGCGCAATTTGCTGATTGTGAACGAATAACAGCAGATATGATGGAGCGTTTCGGGCGCATTGATGTGTTGATTAATAACGCAGGCGTTACCCAAGATTGTAGTTTAAGAAAAATGTCTCCTGAACAATGGCAGCAAGTTCTTGATGCCAACCTAACCAGTGTGTTTAATATGACACGTAATGTAATCCCGCATATGTTGGATAAGGGATATGGTCGTATCATTAGTATTTCTTCAATTAATGGACGTAAAGGGCAATTTGGCCAATGTAACTATGCCTCTACCAAAGCAGCATTATTCGGTTTTACCAAAAGCCTTGCTTTAGAAGTAGCAAGCAAAGGAGTCACCGTAAATACGATATCGCCTGGGTACATAGAAACCTCGATGCTCGCAGGACTTAAACAAGACGTTCTCGATGCAATTATTGCTAATATTCCTGTTGGACGTTTGGGACATCCCCAAGAGATTGCTGATGCGGTTGCTTTTTTTGCATCTCCAGCCAGTGGCTTTATGACAGGAGCAAATTTAGACATTAACGGTGGCCAGTACATGTAGTTTCCCTCTACAGATCTATGCAGTAAAAGCCAATTAGAAAAGAATAACTCTCAAAAGTTGTTACTCTTGGGAGTTAAGTCTATGCTTAGTTTAGGTAAAACAACAGTAGAGAGTCCTATGCACAGTCACAACGTCGTATTAATTACTGGGGGTACCGGTGATATCGGTACTGCAATCGCAAAACAGTTAAATGCATCTTCTAAGCATGTTTTTGCTCTTGATCTGGCTACTAAAGAGCATGGTATAGCCTGGGAAGAAGAGTTGCGAGAAGCTGGGTATCGAAATATAGCATTTCGACATATGGATGTGAGTGATTATGATCAATGCGAAAAAGTCATCTATTCCATTATAAAAGAGTTCGGTGATGTTGATGTTTTAGTAAATAATGCAGGTATTACGCGTGATGCGGTATTTACTAAAATGACGAAACAGCAGTGGGATGAAGTATTGCGAGTTAACCTTGATGGTATGTTTAATGTCACCCGTCAGGTTGTCGAAAATATGAGGGAACACGAGTCGGGAAGAATCGTTAATGTTTCTTCTGTAAATGCACAAAAAGGTCAGTTTTCTCAGGCAAATTATGCCGCCTCTAAAGCAGGTATCTATGGATTTACCAAGAGCTTGGCGCAAGAATTAATGAATAAAAACATTACGGTAAACAGTATTTCTCCAGGTTATGTGGATACACGTTTAATGAAGGGTATTCGTCCTGACATTTTGGAATCAATTATTGAGCAAATTCCTGCAAAACGCTTGGCACAACCGGAAGAAATTGCTTGGGTAGTTGACTTTTTAGTTGATGAGAGAAGCCGATACATTACAGGTGCAAACCTGAGTGTTAACGGTGGACTTCATATGTATTAGTTGCATTAATGAGTTATCTGTTCTTCACAATACGACTTTTTGATAAGATGGAGCATTGAGCTGAGAACAGATAACTCAGACTAGATCAACATTCATGAGAACGCTATGACTCGATTAATAAAAAAGTATAAAAATCGTCGCCTTTATGACACCGAAACCAGTCAATACATTACTCTTGAAGAGCTACAGCGTTATGTCGTAGATGGGGTGCAATTTACCGTTGAAGATTCTATGACAGGGAAAGATTTAACCAATACCATTTTGTTACAAATCATTGTCGAGATGGAGGCGGGAGCAAATCAATTTTTATCCTCAACAATTTTGCGACAGATTATTTCTTTAGCGAATCATCCGATGCATGCTTCGCTAAAAAAAATGATGGAGCAGATGTTCATGGCTATGGAAAAACCCCTACAAACCAATCCTTATACTCAAGCTACTGAAAACTGGAATCAGCAAATGCAAACGATAATGCAGCAGTGGCAGTCTTTATTTAAATCTTAAGTAAAAAGTACGCAATCGTTCAAAGTCATACCGCAGATAGTAGGTAGTGCAGCTCCGTCTACTACTTGCGCCTTGCAAGGTTCGGGATGATGCTCTATGTTGCACTGCAAAAAAATAATTTTCTAGTACATTGACAAGAATGTTCCCAATGTACTATTATTAAATTGTGCGATGCAGCATAATAGTGGAGAGTATCATGAACCAACCTAATTTTGAAAAATGGAGCGATATGGCTAAGAAATTACAAGAGCCTTTCCAAGCCATCGCTGAATTAAACGTTAAAACATTACAAGGTGTTACTTATATTAAACCTGAAGAACTTGCTGGTATAAAAAAGCCTGAAGAATTATTAGAAAAGCAAATTAATTTGGCTGTTGAAAATGGTCATAAGGCTTTGGATTATATGCAAAAATCTTTTCAAATTGTTGAAAAGGCAATGCTAAGTCTGGTTGAAGAGGCTAAAAAAACCGGATCGGATAAGCATTGATTATAAGTTTCTACCTACTCAAAAAGCCGCTATTTTAGCGGTTTTTTTATTTTTTATCTAAACGCCTCATTATTCACAATTAATTCCGTAGAGCAAACAAGTGCTTCGCTGCGGTGCAGCAAAAAATTTGCTAATCTATTGACAAAAAAAGAGATCATGTACTATTATTAAATTGTGCAATGCAGCATGCTCGGGGAGAATATCATGAACCAACCTAATTTTGAAAAATGGAGCGATATGGCTAAGAAGTTACAAGAACCACTTCAAGCCATTGCTGGATTAAATATGAAAACAATACAAGCGGTGACTTACATTAAGCCAGAAGAACTTGCAAAGATTAAAAAGCCTGAAGAGCTATTAGAAAAGCAAATTAATTTAGCTGTTGAAAATGGTCATAAGGCACTAGAGTATATGCAAAAGTCTTTTCAGATTTTTGAAAAGGCAATGTTAAGTCTGGTTGATGAAGCTAAAAAATCATCTTCATAGATTAGAAAAAGATGTGTAACTAAAATGACACTTGCTTAAGGTTGTTCTCGGCTTCTATAAACCAGGTAACACTTAAGTAAGAGTCATTTGCAACCAGGTTACACTTTTAAATATCGTAGGTTTACAAACCCCAATAAAGAATATCTTTTCTTAGCTCCGAAGAATGAGCATAGACCCCAGGAATATCAATAAATACACCATTAGTAATTAGTTTATCACTCATCTTTTGCGCACCAAATTGAATAAACTCTTTATGCGCCTGGCAAAGGATAATCGCGTCACATTGCTCTAAGGCTTCTAGATCAACCCAATCCATATCCATTTTTTCATGAATTACTAATGGGTCGCAGGCGAGGACATTGATGCCCATGGATTTGAGATTATCGTATAAATTAATTGATAAGCTGTGACGGATATCATTCACCTTTGCTTTAAAACTCATACCCAAAATGGCAATTTTGGCATTGGATATAACTATTTTTTGTTTAATGAGCAGCGTGGTTAATTTATTAATTATAAAGTAATAAAATTGTTGGTTTGTTTGACAGGCGCAGCTTATCAAATTATGGATACAATCTGAGGTACTGGCTTGGTAAATTAGGTAGTATGGGTCTTCAGGAATGCAATGTCCTCCAACTAAACCTGGAGTGTAAGGGTGGAAATTAGATTTTGTTTTTGCCGCATCTAAGACATCGTGAAATGGGATTTTCAGTTTATCCATTATCTGGGCAAATTCATTCATCAAGGAAATATTAACACTACGCTGGATGTTTTCCAGAAGTTTACTTGACTCAGCCACTTCAAGACTTGGTGCGCTATGCACTTTTATCCCGGGAATCAATTGGTACAGCTGTTCTACTTTTTCCAGGGCTTCTTCATTTTGTCCAGAAATAACTCGAACTGAGGTAGTGAGGAGGGTCAAATGTTCGTCTCCAGGAACGATACGTTCAGAAGCATAGCCAACAAAGAAATCAGCACCGCTAGTTAACCCGCTATTTTTATTAAGAATTGGGATTAATAATTCACGAGTTGCTCCGGGAAATACTGTTGACTCTAAAATAACGAGATCTCCTTTTTTTAAAACCGAAGCGACAAGTTTTGATGCGGTTTTCAATGGACGTAGATCGGGAATTTTGTGTGAGTTTATGGGAGTAGGTACGGAGATTAAATAATAGTTTGCTTCTTTTAATTGTTCATGGTCATGAGTAAAATTAATATTTTTGGTGTGAACCTCCGTAATTTCCATATTTTTGTCAATGCCAGAAGCCAGCTCGTTAATGCGTTGTTCATTGATGTCAAAAGCAATGACTTTGATTCCTGCATTGGAGAGGGTAAGTGCGCTGTGTAATCCAACATAACCAACCCCGATTATTGCAGCGATTTGCGTCATAATGTGCCTTCCGTATGGCGGTTCGTCTTAATAGGAAGTATAGATTATATTTTGCGTATTCTGTACATTTTGTTCGTCAAGTTGAGAGGAAATTGTAAGGATGGTGTGCATAATGTAGAGCCATTGTTTCAGGTGCAAGAATTAAATTTCGAGTCCTTATGTATTACGTTGCGCTAGTACTGGCTATGGTTCTTGATTTAAGAAAAAATCGATGGTTTCCTGTAATCCAGAAGATAAATCATGGGGCGTTACAAGGCCTAATGCATGCATTTTGTCAACGCAGCCCACAGAATGCAGAATATCATAGGAACGTTTGGGATCATGGATTGGATGTATATTTTTTCCCATAAGTTTCGCAATTTCAAATGCCAATCGATTGATGCTAATTCCTTTACCAGTACATATATTAACAAAATCGCCATTGGTATTTACTTTATTCATTGCGCGGACTAAAGTTTTGACTACATCTTTTACAAAAACAAAATCCCTGGTTTGATTGCCATCACCAAAAACTACCGGTTGTTCATCCTCTTTGAGTGCAAGAATAAACCGAGTAATGACTCCTGAGTAGGGTGAGTTTGGGGCTTGCCTTGGGCCATATAAATTAAACAGACGTATACCCAAGGTAGGCAATTGGAAATTTTTTCCTAATGCATAAGCATTTAACTCGACCGCTAATTTATCACAGCCATAAGAAGAAAGTGGTTTAACTAGTTGAGTTTCCTTGAGGGGAAGTAGAGGTGTCTCACCGTAAACAGCACAAGAAGAAGCATAAACAACAGGAGGGATCTTGTCGGCCTCAATAGCTAGTTTAAAAACAACTAAACTTCCTTGCAGGTTGGTCGCATGAAGGTGAAACCAATCCTCCATGGTCATAATTACCGAAGGAACACCAATTAAATGAAAACAGCCGTCAATATCTTTGAAATAAGGGCGAACCAGTTCTTCATCAAGTATGTTGGTTTTAATCGTTCTCGCTTGAGGGTGTACATAGGTCCCTGCAGAGAAGTCATCGATGACAGTAACCTCATGTCCTGAATCGATTAAATAATCAACCAAATGCGACCCTAAGAAACCAGCTCCACCTGTGACTAAATAGCTTCCCATTTTTGGTATCCTTCGAGATGGGTTATATATTGGGAGTATAGACTAATCAATCATCATTAATGTAGTAAATTCAAGATTTTTAACCATGATTTAAAATGAATAGCACGCAGATTATTTCCGGCTGGTGCACGGTTCTCGAATATACTATTTTCCTTGAGTGCAATTGCTCTGGTATAAACCGTTGATCAACGAGTTTAACCCCTTGGGGCGCGATTACCGTAATGTGACCCATTTTCTATTTTTTTCCGATATTCTCATCGAGACAAATTGCTTCAATACTCGTCAGATTGGTGGTACATTTTCCTCCATCTTTCAAGTTATAATGCCAGCGATGTCTTGGGCAGACTAAGCAACCATTTTCAATCCAGCCCTGTGATAAGTCGGCACCCTGATGTTTACAATATCTTAAAATAGAATACTGCTTCCCTTCATAATGAACGATGATGCGCTCGCGCCGTTCTAAATAAGATTGCATTAATTCACACAGTCTACCAATACTGCTTGCATCCAAAGAAATAAATCCATGAACCAGTGTATTATACACATCGGGTTTGCGAGACAGTTTTACCCTAAAGGTTAATGCGAAATCTGGCCAGTTCATTTCCTTTTTCAGTACTTTATGCACTTGCCAGGCGGGGGCTTCAATTAAGTAATAATGATGTGTGTCGAGGATGGTTTTGACTGTAGTTAAGGTTTTTTCCTTAAAATTTATTTGATACATTAAATCATAATCCTGAATTTTCCAATAAAGGGGGACCATTACCTCCTCATGGACCAATTTTAAGCATTTAACTTTTTCATCTAAATCCTCTTGCAAAGCTAAAAAAACTTGCTGTGGATTTATCTGATTATTTTCAAGCTCACGCCTATAAAAATAATCAGTATAATCATTGGCATAGGATTGAATGGTTTGATAAAAATCGGTATCGTTAAGTCGATTAGGTGCTAGATGAACCCATTGGGATGCCACAACATCCAAAGCATCTCCTGGCATCAACTCAGGCCATTTGGTGTTTGAATCTTTGCAACGCTCATTTAAAAACTCAATGAGCTCGCAAGTGCGGGGAAAAATATTAATCGGCTCAAAATTTTTATGAATAAGCATTGGATCTAAAAAGCAGGGAGGGCCGGCGGAAGGGAAATAAAACGTAGGTTTTACGGTTTCTATCGCGCGTGCCGTCAGTTCAAATTTCACGTTTTTTTTGCTCAATGAAATTTTTTCATAGCTGAGTAGATCATAGTCGTAACAGGTTGGATGCCAGATGGCCCCGGAAAATTGAGCTGCGAATACATCAATTGGTCCATATTCTTTGGTAATGCGTTCTAAGCGCTCGTTAATTTTACAATCATTTATATTTAGGAATGTTTTAGCATTTGCTTTGATTAATACGGCGGAATCGCATTCAAGCTCTGAATCAATAATAAATAGGGTTAAGCTAGAGCCATCTTGAAAAACCAGATTTTCCTTATCTTTTAGTTCAAGGATTTGCTTACACTGATAATTCATTTGCATTAAGGCATCTTTGACTATGGGATGCTGAAACTCGGCCAAAATAAGGGAGAAGTCTCTATTTTCTAATGAGTTTAAAAAAGCAGGATCAAAATGGTCTTTGTGTTCATGGCTGATGTAGATGTATTTTTCTTTTTGGCTTTTATTAAATAAATCAATAATATATTGGGCCATGTGATGATTTCTTGGGTATTGAAACCAAGAGGAGTCAAAGGCGCCAAAGGGTGATAACCATGGATCTAGAACGATAATAGTTGATGTGGTTTCTATACAAAAACCTGCGTGTCCTAAGTAAGTAATTATCATTTTATACCTATTTGTTTAAAGTAGGCTGCAATATCTGCAATGGTTGTGTCTATATTCCATTTATAAGTATAGCGGGTCAGGTTCAATAATTTGCTAATGTCTGGTTTGCGATCAGCGATGTAGATAAAGTCATTATGATAAACCTCATCGAACGGAATATGGGTAATCAGCGATTGGCTTGCACAAATTTTTTTTATTTTTTTTGCCAAGGTATTAATGCTGATATCTTCATTGAAACCAACATTCACTATCTCTCCGACAGAGGCCGGATTATTGGCGAGTCGAGCGATTAAATTAACGGAATCTTCCACATTGCAGAAGGATCTTTTTTGCGTCCCATCTCCAAAGACGGTAATGGGTTCATTATTCATGGCTTGTTTAATTAATCGCGGCACTACCATGCCATATCGAGATAATTGATTGCGTCCAACGGTATTAAACAACCGTAGAATAATAGTTGGAATTTGATGTTTATGCCAAAAAGATAGGGCAATGGATTCATCACTGAGTTTGCTAATTACATAGGAAGCATGGCTGGTGATGCTGCTTTCAATAATTAAGGGGGTATGCTCGCTCATAGTTTTGTGTTGATTCCCATAGACTTCAGAGCTGGATGCGATGATCACTAAAGGTTTGCTCTCTAGAGAAAGGATGGTCTCCATGAGTTTTAAGGTAGCAAAAATATTGCATTTTAAGGTTTCAACCGGGTGATTTAAGACATGAAACATGCCGACAACGGCAGCCATATGATAGATTCTATCGACACCAACCAGGGCTTGGGCAAGCCCTTTCCATTTGAGTAAGTCTTTTTTGTAGAAGGTAAAGCCTGGTTGTTGTTGTAATGCGTTGATGTTTTCGATTCTGCCGGTTGATAAATTATCAACAACAATGACTTCATCACCTTTTTGTACATGATATTTTGCTAAATTTGAACCTATAAATCCCGCACCGCCAGTTATTAGAACACGCATCATGGTCTCCAACGCTTTATCTCGTTTTTATTGAGCCCCGAATTCCGCAGAATTTCGGTGACGGTGGTTTTTTCTTTGCCGAGTTTTAAATAAATTTATTAAATTATAGTCGAAGGTTTAATATTTAGAGATTGTTAACGTGTAGCCCTATTACGCGATGCTAATAGGGGCTACACGTTAACATCATTATCCGGGTCTAACACGTAAGACAAGAAAAAACTTTTTAAGTTGCGGGCAAGAGGTTACAATGTATCTTTTATCAGGGAAGGTGTTTCTCTTTACTAAGGGCTGTTTATATCCTCGATACAGGGGCATTGAGTGATCATTTTTCGTTATTTAGCTAAAGAAGTGTTTGTCACTTTGATTGCGCTAACATCTATACTCGTTTTAATTTTTTTGAGTAATCAATTAATTCAATATTTAAATCGGGCTGCTTCAGGAAGCATTCCCGGGGTTATTATTATGAAATTAATGATGCTCGAATTACCAACCTTGTTAAGCTTGCTGGTTCCTTTAGGCTTTTATATTGCCATGCTTGTCGCTTATGGGCGTTTGTATGCCGAAAGTGAAATGACCGTATTAAGAGCTTGTGGTTATGGTTCAGGCCAATTGTTAAAACACAGTTTTTTTATGGCATCATTCGTTGCGGTAATTGTCGCTGCCGTGATGATCTGGGCTAGTCCATACATCTATATTGAACGTGCTAAATTATTACGTACTACCGGTATTCAAACCTTAGTACAAACCATCATGCCCGGGCGATTCCATGCGATTAATGATGGGCAGCAAGTTTTTTATGTGCAATCAATGAGTCGCGATCATACCCAAGCTGAGCAAGTATTCTTGGCAAAACGGAGCACTGAAAAGGAGAAGACTCGTTGGGATGTATTATGGGCCGATAAAGCCTATGCGGAAACGGACGTAAAAACAGGGGAAGACTATATTATCTTGCAAGATGGCAAGGAGTATCAAGGAACTCCCGGACATGCCAATTATCAAATTGCTGAGTTTGGCGAATATAAAGCACGTTTACCACATCCTATTGTCAAAATAAGCGATGATTTGCGCACCTTCAGTACGGCAAGTTTATGGCCATTAAATAATCCTGATCGCGCTAAGGCTGCGGAATTGCAATGGCGTTTATCCGTGCCTTTGATGGTCCTCACACTTACCTTAGTGGCAGTACCTTTGAGTCGTATTAATCCACGTTCGGGTAAATATGCTAAATTATTCCCGGCAATTCTTATTTACATCATTTATGCCAACTTAATGTTCATTGGGCGTAACGCCGTAGTTTCTGGGGTCGTTCCTCAATGGATAGGCTTATGGTGGATCCATATTCTTGTAGCGGCTCTGGGATTATTCCTAATCTGGCGTAATCAGGTGAAATTAGCATGAACATTCTAGATCGTTATATTGCAAAAACTGTTTTGATGTCCATTGGGATGGTTACCTTAATGCTGGTCGGGTTGCAGATTTTTATTTTATTTGTTGACCAGCTTGGTGATTTAGGGCGAGTTGATTATGGAATTATGCAGGCGGCTTTTTTTGTTCTATTGCAAATGCCTTATCAAGTCTATTTATTCTTCCCCATGGCCAGTTTGCTAGGTTGCTTAATTGGTTTAGGTATTATGGCTAATCATAGTGAATTAGTGGTGATGCGTTCTTCTGGGAAATCGATATTGCAAATCACCGGAGCGGTTTTAAAGGCATCAGTTCTCTTAATTGTACTGGTTACCATTCTGGGAGAAACAGTTATTCCATTCCTGTCTCATTATGCCAATGATTATAAAACAGCGGCGGTGAGTGGTGGGCAGACCCTAAGAACGTCCAAAGGGTTTTGGTTACGTAATAATAATGATTTTATTTCTGTAGGCCAGGTTTTACCTGGTTATGTATTACATGATATTTATCAGTTTCGCTTCGATGAACAGCGCCATCTACAAGTGGCTCGCTTTATTCGTGAGGCTAAATATACCGATCAAGCCTGGATGGCTTATGATGTGCAACAAACTGAGTTTAAGGGGGACAGTACGAGCGCGCAGACGTTTACAAGCATGCTTTGGGATGTGCCAGTAAAACCTAAGATTTTAACCATTAGTAGTATTGATCCCGATGAAATGACCTTACACGAGCTTAACCGTTATATTCGTGAACAAAAGCGCAGCCATCAAAATGTGCATACTTACCTGTTCGCATTTCTGCAACGAATAGTGCAACCATTTACTACAATGGTGATGATGGTCCTGGCGATACCCTTTATTTTTGGTCCTTTGCGTTCATCAACGATGGGATCCAAGTTATTGGTTGGTGCTGCGGTTGGATTCGGCTTTCATATATTAAGCCGTTTTTTTGGCCCGGTGAGTACTGTGTTCCAATTACCACCGGTATTAGCCGCTTTAGGACCGACGTTTATTTTTGCTGTGTTGGGGATTTATTTGATGACTCGGATGAGGTAGCTTCTGGCAGCTCCTCCGCTGTTGCCAACGGTACGTTATCCTGATTATGGAAGCTAGTCATACCCATGCACTCACGGTGTTCGGGATGACGCTTTCGCATTGCTACACAACCTGGCCTGCAGCCCATCCTGAAGACCAAGCCCATTGAAAATTGTAACCACCGAGCCACCCGGTTACATCTAATGCTTCGCCAATAAAATAAAGTCCAGGAACTTCATTCGTTTCCATGGTTTTTGAGGAAACCTCATTGCAATCAACTCCGCCAATGGTTACTTCGGCAGTGCGATAGCCCTCAGTCCCATTGGGCTTTATCTGCCAGGAGTTAATTTGTTTTGCTACCTGTTCTAAATCGCAATTGGCTAAATCAGCTAGTTTTTTTTCTGCCAGTTGTGGCGGAGTGAACAGTTCAACAACCCGTTTAGGCAGGTAATTGGCTAATATAGAATTTAATTGTTTCTGCGGGCTGGTAGTTCTTGCCGTTTTTAATGTTTCTAACAGATTGATTTCTGGAAGCAGGTTAATATCAATATGTTCCCCTGCATGCCAATAAGAGGATAATTGCAGAATAGCTGGACCACTTAAACCTCGGTGAGTGAATAGAGTATTTTCGCGAAACTCAATGCGTTCGTTTTTAGCAATACTATCGACACTAACTCCAGAGAGTAGGGCTATTTTTTCCTTTTCAGTAACATCCAAGGTTAGGGGAACTAAGCCTGCACGTGTAGGCCACACCTTCATGCCAAATTGTTCTGCCACTTTATAAGCAAAGGGGCTTGCCCCCATGGTGGGAATGGATAAGCCACCACTGGCAATAACCAATGATTGGCACTGGAATGTTCCTTTGGTGGTATGCAGTTTAAACTGTTCGTTTTTTTGAATTTTCTCAATACTGGTTTGTAACTGGATTTTGCTACCCGCTTTATCACATTCTTTTAAGAGCATGTCGACAATGTCTTTCGACTTATTGTCACAAAATAATTGACCCAGCGTTTTTTCATGAAAGGGAATGGAATGCTTTTTAACAAGAGAAATAAAATTCCATTGCGTATAGCGTGATAAGGCGGATTTAAAGAAATGAGGATTGTGGGAGTTATATTTTTCAGGCTCAATGTAATAATTAGTGAAATTACAACGGCCACCACCAGACATTAGGATTTTTTTGCCGACTTTATTGGCATGATCGAGCACCAGTACTTTTCGATGGCGTTTGCTGGCTTCAATAGCACACATGAGGCCTGCAGCACCGGCGCCAACAATAATGACATCTACTTCTTCCATACTTAGGACTACTCTAATTCTAGGGATACTTCTACTTTTCTATGCCAAATAACCTGGGCTAATTCCGTAATTTCACAATTGAGTAAGAAGGGCGATGTTGATGTTGTGTCTAAGTTAGTACAGATCAAATTATAACGACCTTCTTCTGAACTGGGCCTTAGCTTTCTCACCAGGGTTTCGCCTGTGATTAATTTAACAATACAGAAGGTGCCAACATAGCGATCTGCGTAATCAACAGGAACTAACTTACCGCCGACATAGTCTCCAATTGCATAAAACGGTTGCATAGAGTCATCGGTAATTACCGTAATAATGGGGTTTTTATTTTCCGTTTCAAAGAAATTAATCTCGCGCAGAATAGCATCTTTTTCTGCAATGGAGTTGAGCGAGAACTTATTAATTGGCCTTGGGGGGAGGCCCTCGCCATTTATAAACCATTCTGGAGATGTGATCAGGCCGCAGTCAAATAATGTTTTCACATATTTGATCATGCTTTTTTTAGGTACAGGGTATCTACCGTCTTCCCACGCTTGAAGTGTTGCAGCAGAAAAACCACACTTATCTGCAAACTCGCGCCGGGAAAAACCCAACTGCATCCTTACGCTTTTAAGGCGTTCTCCGACAATTTTATAAAGTTCTCTATTCAAATCTAATTCAAATTCTAACATAGAAAGAATCTTAAATATTAATGATAAAATGGGACTAACTTATTTTATTTTTAATATTTATCCATTACAGTACATCATCTATTGTAATTAGTGGGTTCTCGATGTCAATTTTTTTAAATAAAAGATTACATAAAATAGGATGTCTGCGGCATAAGTATAGACTAATTTGAAAAACAAAGGTTATTTTGTATATAAATTGTACCGAAATAAGAAAAATTAATTAAGTTAGTAGATATCAAAATTTATTATTTTTCGGTGTTCGATATATTGATTTTAATTGACAAATGAATATTTTATTCGGTTATTCAAAAATTCAGTCGGATCTGTCTTAAGTGTAAATCTCTGCAACGGGCTGTCGCGTTGGTATTCTGGTTATTCTCTTCAGCTTTGTAACAACAGTACGTGTATGGGATTAAATTCAAATATTATGGCATGTAGTTAAATTTGCATTTTGAATTGGAAATTTTTTCAACCGTCATTAATACTTGATATTAATGACGGTCCTTGATTCAAGGTGGCTATTGTGAATGAACTGGATATTTTAAAGTTATTTTATGATGAGATGAAACTTCTAGGAGTTACCCGTGATCAAGTGTTTTTAACCATTGAAGACGAGGCTGCCGCGGTATTATCGCAGAAACTTAATATGTCTGTTACTGTAGAAGAGGCACAAAAATTAACGGATATTTGTATTGCCAATGAATGGTTAGAGCGCACCACCGCTGACCCTCATTATAAGTATTTATCCTTGACTGATGCAGGCCTACAGATTGTCCTGGCGAATGAGTACAGCTAATTTGTTAAAGAATCGCAATCAAAGGTATAAACCTTAAGCAAAAATCGGTAAAATACATCACTTTATTTTTTTAGTTGTTGCCATGCCAAAACGAACTGATATTAAATCCATATTGATACTTGGTGCAGGCCCTATTGTTATTGGACAAGCCTGTGAATTTGACTATTCTGGCACCCAAGCAGTACGGGCGCTAAGAGAAGAAGGGTATCGAGTTATTCTGGTTAATTCTAACCCCGCAACGATTATGACAGATCCGGAATTAGCTGATGCAACTTATATTGAGCCAGTTTCCTGGAAAGAAGTCGCACGGATTATTGAAATTGAACGTCCTGATGCTTTACTGCCCACGATGGGGGGGCAAACGGCTTTAAATTGTGCTTTGGATTTGGTTCGTGAAGGTATTTTGGCAAAATACTCCGTAGAAATGATAGGTGCTACGCGAGAGGCAATTGATAAGGCAGAGGATCGCGAAAAGTTCCGACAATTAATGATTAAAATTGGTTTGGAAATGCCTCGCTCTGCTATCGCCCACTCTATGGAAGAAGCCTTTCAGGTGCAAGCGCAATTAGGTTATCCCGCAATTATTCGCCCTTCATTTACCATGGGTGGAAGCGGTGGTGGTATTGCGTATAACCGTGAAGAGTTTGAAGAAATTTGTGCTCGCGGTTTGGAGCTGTCTCCTACCCACGAATTACTCATTGATGAGTCGGTATTGGGTTGGAAAGAGTATGAAATGGAGGTGGTGCGTGACAAAAATGATAACTGCATTATTGTCTGTACTATTGAGAATCTTGATCCGATGGGGGTGCATACCGGGGACTCTATTACGGTTGCGCCAGCACAAACTCTAACGGATAAAGAATATCAACGCATGCGTGATGCAGCGATTAAAGTCTTACGCGCAGTGGGTGTAGATACTGGCGGTTCAAACGTACAGTTTGCGATTAATCCTGAAGATGGACGTATGCTGGTGGTGGAAATGAACCCCAGGGTTTCGCGCAGTTCGGCTCTTGCTTCTAAAGCGACCGGTTTTCCGATTGCCAAGATTGCCGCAAAATTGGCGGTTGGCTACACGCTTGATGAATTGAAGAATGAAATTACCGGTGGTAAGACTCCTGCCTCATTTGAGCCGAGCATTGATTATGTGGTTACTAAAATACCACGTTTTAATTTTGATAAATTCCCACAAACCTCCGATACTTTAACGACGCAAATGAAGTCGGTTGGGGAGGTAATGGCGATTGGTGCTAATTTCCAGGAGTCCTTACAAAAAGCCATTCGTAGTTTGGAAACCGGGCGTTGTGGTTTACACCCGATATTCAAGAATGACGATTTAGCGGAATTACGAGGCCATTTACGTGAGCCCACGCCCGATCGCTTATGGTATATAGCGGATGCATTTCGTCACAATTTGTCGCTTGAAGAAATTCATATGGAAAGCCGAGTTGACCCATGGTTCTTGGCACAAATTGAAGAATTGGTACAGCTTGAGCGTTCTATTCAAGACAAGAAGCTTAATGAACTAGATAAGACAACGCTGAGACGATTAAAACGCCGAGGTTTTGCTGATGCGTATTTGGCGCAACTAGTAAGTTGTACTGAAGATGAACT
This sequence comes from Legionella sp., assembly GCF_965140895.1. Classification (GTDB taxonomy): domain Bacteria; phylum Pseudomonadota; class Gammaproteobacteria; order Legionellales; family Legionellaceae; genus Legionella. Next base: position 128,999 of record NZ_CBCSKT010000060.1, read on the forward strand.
ACGTGCTTGGCGTAAAGAGCTTGGCGTGTTACCCGTGTATAAGCGTATCGATTCCTGTGCAGGTGAATTCCCCAGCGATACCGCATACATGTACTCCTGCTATGAGAGTAGTTGCGAGGCCCGTCCAGACAGCGATAAGAAAAAAATTATGATTATAGGCGGCGGTCCTAACCGCATTGGCCAGGGAATTGAATTTGACTATTGCTGTGTGCATGCGGCAATGGCATTAAGAGACGCTGGATGCCAAACCATTATGGTAAATTGTAATCCAGAAACGGTTTCTACAGATTTTGATACGTCCGATCGCCTGTACTTCGAACCAGTAACGCTTGAAGATGTGCTTTCCATTGTGGATGTAGAAATGCCAGATGGGGTAATTGTTCATTATGGTGGTCAAACTCCATTAAAATTGGCGCGTGCTTTAGAGGAGAATGGTGTGACCATTATTGGTACCTCACCTGATGCAATTGACCGGGCAGAAGACAGGGATCGCTTCCAGAAACTGGTTACGGAATTACATCTACATCAGCCAGAAAATGGCACGGTACGTAGCGAGGCAGAAGCTATTGCTTTAGCGAACAAAATTGGTTATCCATTGGTAGTTAGACCTTCCTATGTTTTAGGCGGAAGAGCTATGGAAATAGTCTATCAAGAAGAAGATTTACGGCATTATTTATCTCATGCAGTGGCTGTCTCTAATGATTCACCAGTATTGCTGGATAGATTCTTGAATGATGCCATTGAAGTGGATATTGATGCAGTTTGTGATGGCAAGGATGTCTTGATTGGTGCGGTCATGGAGCATATTGAACAAGCAGGAATTCACTCAGGTGACTCTGCCTGTACATTGCCACCTTTTAGTTTGAGTGTGGTAGTGCAACAAGATCTGATGGAACAAATGCGCCAAATGGCATTGAAATTAGGTGTAGTTGGTTTAATCAATGCGCAATTTGCAATTCAAGCTGATGATATTTACGTGTTGGAAGTGAATCCACGTGCATCACGCACGGTTCCCTTTGTATCCAAAGCGACAGGCTTGCCTTTAGCGAAGATTGCGGCACGTTGTAAGTTAGGTATGAGTTTAAAAGAGCAGGGGTTAAGCCAAAATCATCATATGCCGGCATTTTACTCCATTAAGCTGCCGGTTTTTCCTTTTATCAAGTTTTCTGGAGTTGATTCGATTCTTGGTCCTGAGATGAAGTCAACGGGAGAGGTAATGGGGATCGCGAGACGTTTTGGACAAGCATTTGCCAAAGCACAATTAGGTGCAGGGTGTAACATCCCCAAACGGCGACGTGCTTTTGTTTCAGTACGTGACGCGGATAAGACTAGGGTGGGAGAGATTGCAAAACGCTTAATTGAATTAGGTTTTGAAATCATTGCCACTCGGGGTACGGCTTTAGCATTACAAGCGGCAGGGGTTGATTGCCGCCGAGTATTTAAAGTTACTGAAGGACGTCCCCATGTATTGGATTTCATTAAAAATAATGAGATTGATTTCATTGTAAATACTACTGAAGGTAAGCGAGCGATTGCCGATTCTTTTGCAATCAGACGCAATGCCTTACAGCATAAGGTGAGTTATACGACGACCCTTTCTGGTGCTGAAGCAGCATGTCTTGCAATGAAATATGAAGACCGAGAGACTGTAACTCGTTTACAGGATTTACATTAACTATTGGTATCATTAATTGGGGGGCAGTGGTTCCATTGCCCCTAAACAATCTCTATTCTGGTCTAGGGGAGACAACCGGAATGGAGATTCAATCAGGTATCTTTACCAGGGAATTACATTTAGAGGTTGATATGAATAAACATCCCATGACAATACAAGGTGCAGAAGCACTGAAAGAAGAATTACAACGTTTAAAATTTGTCGATAGACCACGTATTGTAGAATCGATCGCTACGGCACGTGCACATGGCGATTTAAAGGAAAATGCTGAGTATCATGCTGCGCGCGAACAGCAAAGCTTTAATGAGGGTCGTATTCAAGAATTGGAAGCAAAACTATCCAATGCGCAAATTATTGATATCAGTAAATTAGCGAATAATGGTAAGGTGGTATTTGGCTCAACCGTGACGGTTTGTCATATCGCCACAGATGCACACATCACCTATCAGATCGTTGGCGAAGATGAAGCAGATATCAAACTGCATAAAATTTCATACAGTTCACCGATTGGTCGCGCACTTATTGGTAAAGAGTTGGATGATGTCGTAACAGTCAATACGCCAGGCGGCATGGTTGATTACGAAATCATGGATGTACAGTATATATAACTATCCTGCCTATATTTTTTTACAACTATTTATATCACCATGTAATTAAAAACATCCCTGCGGTTGGGTTTTATAGCCCAACCTATAATTTTATACTTATGTCTTTATTAGGGTAGAGGGGCTGGAATCATTAGCTAGAGATAGCAATATGTGCCTCAAGAAGGGTGAAAAATAGAGCAATTTCGTAGCCCGTATTACGACCAGGTCTAATACAGGCTACGAATAGTCCTAAGATTGAAAATCGTTTTGCTGAATACCACCAACAACCCAGGCGCTGTTGCCATCAAATTGGCGGAAATGCCAGATTTCATCTAATTGCGTCATAGGCTCATCATTTTCTTTAACTGAACCTGTAAAGTGTACGCTGGCAATATAAGAATTAGTTTGTCTGGAGATATCTAATAATTCTGCTTCTAAAGTAATTACTTCAGTTTTATTGGGCTCATTGTCACGCTCGTCCAATTGCATTTTAATTTCAGCAAATACTTCAGGAGCAGTAAACTCTCTTAGATCTTGAGTATTCTTTTCATCGTAAGCAGCTTGCAGGCGATTAAAAGTTACTTTAGCTTCGCGCAAAAAGCTTGCTGGTGAAAAGTCAGCTGGAACGTCTGCCGCGCTGCTACTGTTGGGGCTGGCATTGTTAAACGCTTGAGTAAAATTGTTAAACGGACTTTGTTGCTGGTTAAATGCACGATTTTGCTGTCCAGTTTGCATTCCCGGCTGCACGCGTCTGCGGAAAAAGTTAACCGCAAAAAATATGACTGCGCCAACGATTAACCAAGTCAGTATGCCAGTGCCGAATCCATGCCCCATAAACAGGCTGGTTAATAGGCCGCCAATTAATAGACCACCTAGGAGTCCACCCCATTTGCTGGTGTTGTTAGCACGTTGTCCTAATGGTGTTGTTTTTTGCACTTTATTCGGAGAGTACATACTGCTTTGTGAGCGTTGCACGCCAAAACTTCTGCCACTTCCAAAGCGCTTGGCTGCGGCTTCATTAATGAGCAGACCAAAGCTTAGTATAGTGATAAGTAAACAGGAAATGAGAGTACGCATAGTATCTGACCTTTCTTTAAATAGGGAGTTTAAGTATATATGAACCAAGGCTATTTTTCCCCTTTGTGGGCAAAAAATAAGCTATAAATAATAAAGTAGTTATTGAACTTACCTTTTGATGGTCAATAGATGCGCAAGTTTCTTGAGGTTAGTTTATTTTGAGTCCTTATCTTCCATTGTAAAGCAAAATATCAGCAGAAGAGTAAGTGCGTTTTATAATACGAGACGGGATGATAAAGATAATCCAATAATCCTGTTCCAAGAGATGCAAGCAGAAGCCATGATAGTTAAGATTATGAATAATATCATCCAATTAAGGGAAACTTATGCGGTTGAACTACAGAACTACCATGAAATGGCAATTCAACCGGATTTGCTAAATCCATTACACGAAGTGTCAGCAGAACATTTTATATTGCAGTGAGAAGAGGTGTTTGCACCGACCTCTATGGGAATTGCGATGAATGAGTTTCTCTCTTATCAACCTAAAAAGAATATTGTTTATTCTACCCAAGATAAATTAGAGGCTTTGCAGGATTTAGTTAATCGCATTGAAGTTGAAATCGAACATTGCCAAAATCAAAAGCGAACGAATCCTAAGATGACCCGCTATGAGCATAAAATTATGGTGTTAAATGCTACCAAGAATTATATCTCTGACAATATTGATATAGATATTTTAAATGCTTATAAGCAGCAATATCCTAAATGGGATAAGGCCTTCGGTAAATCAAATACGAAGGAGCTTGTTGATGAAGCATTTGAGTTGAAAGAAAAGAGACGGTCATTAGGCATAACGTATAATTAGTGAGTATATTTTAGTCAAAATCCAAAAAACACACCCGATCTGGGTTTAATTATTACATAATGAATGAAAATAATTCAATCTTTCGGGCTTTATTAAAGATTCATAATGTTCTCTTAATGTTTCCTTGTTATAATCCCTCAAAATTTAGTCCAATATCACCCTTGTTGTGGAGAATAATTATGCCTGGTTTTTTTAAGCGTCCTGATCCTGAAAAGAATTTTTTCTCTAATTATATTGATCATCTTCATGCTTTAATTCTGCATGGCGGGGCTCTTTGGGAGGAGGCTAAAGGGTTGAGAACATCAGTTGAACAGCAGAATTTTATTGAGAAAGTATTCGGTGATCGCAACCTTATATTGCAACCTCTACGTGATGGCCATGATTATATGGACGAAATTATGGGGGCTACAGTTTTGCCTACAGTGGCGTTAATGACCGCGGCTGGTGCCCTCGTAACTGCTGTATGGGAAGGTGCTCAAGCTTTAGCTATTCATTGGGGCCTTGCTCGTAATGACCATACAGACCATGCACGAAATGCTCTGCTTTTCGTCTTGGGAGCCGCTGCAGCACTCACCATTTCTGTGCTGTCTTTTATTAAGTCATGGATTAGCTTGGTAAGTCGTCCTATTGCTACTATAGAGCAAGGTTTCGCCAAACAAGATGCACCTCGTTTTTATAATGAGGATAAAGATCCTGTTGTTGAGGCGGCTAGAGACGGTGTTAAAGGGTTGGTCGATAGCGCTGCGAATGCTCTTACTAGTTTTATTTAGCCATAATATAAGAATGCTGGGGGGTTAAGCCCAGCATTCTTAATGCGTTAAACAATAGCCTCATTTAACACAAAACCATTTAAAATCCCCGGAGTAAACGGGTTTACCTGATTATTGGTTTTTAATAAATAACGCCCCGAATTACTATTCACTTCAAAAAGAATTTGCAAACTTGAGCTGTCTTGCTCATCAATTAACACATTTACTTTTTCCAGAAGTTTAAATAATGCCCAATTACCGTGCTCTGCCAATTCATAGTGCTTGCCATCAATAGAATCCAAGGCGAGTTTGACATTGGGTTGAGGCCAAATAAAGCGAATATGCGATTCGCTGCTTTGATTGTCTGAGATTTGCGTATGCCCAATTTCCAGAACCAGGCTTGCTATTACGGGATCCAGATTTATTTTTTGTAAGCTGAAGTCGATGCGACTGTCATTACTGCCATTGGGGAAAAACATATTCGTAATTATATTCGCACGCATGAGCGCATCCAGAGTTTCCGTGGCGATAGGGAGAACGGAGTCATTAACTGCCTTAGGCTTCCATTCGGCAGAGGAGGTATCCAGGAACGGTTTAACAAATTGCTCCGTAAAGGAATTTAATGAACCATTGGTCGCGAAAAAGTGGTTAAAATCAGCAATGGCAATTTCTTCGGGCTGATTCGCGTCCAAAGGATAGCGTCTGGCAATTCGATTTTGGAACTCCTGATAAATCGTTTGTTGCCATTGTTGATTAATGTACTTACGGCTGTCTTTGAGTAAGAGGCCCCAAGTTTCACCGGCTAATTGTTTCGCCCAACTGCTTAATGGTTCGGGTAACTGCCGCCCTTGATTAAAGAGTAAGCTCACCGGATCCGAAGCTGTATCACTCATAAAACGCGATCTAGTTATATTAAACGCGGTTTTTCCACCGTCATTAATCATCGATAGAGTTGAAATGAAACGATCCAGCTCTTCTATTTTTATGCTTAATTCTTTAGTGCCGGAGAGGCTCATTAAATTTAAATCGGTAAACTGGCTGGCAATTGCCTGGTTAAATAAGGATGATTCGTTGCTTAAATCCGCTTTGGTTTCTTGCTGTAATAAGCCAACTAACGAGGTGACGGCATGCGATTGTTCCAAGCGTTTAGCTACTTGGCGGCCTTCCTGATAATTCTGATAATGCGCGGGTTGTGAGCGGCGCATAAAGGTTTGCCACCAGGTGACATAATCGTAGCTATAAGCTTGGGTGAGCATCTTAGGCAGATCAGAGATGTCCTGACGTGCAAGCACCCAGTTTTCTTTTTGCAGATTTTGGCTCATCTCGGGAATTTTCTTGATTATCTCGTTAAAACCAGCCCGGGTGTAATAAACAGGCAATTCATCGGTCGCTAAAATAAATCCATCGGCAGTAATTTTTTGGCGTGTGCTGGGGAAGGATTCTTTGGCAATGGAGTAATAAAGATAGCTGCTTGGCAAGGCATTTAAATAATTGCGTGCATCACTGACCACTTGCGATTTCATTAACATTTCTTTAGGCGGTTGGCTTAAAGATTGTTTGAGCAATGCCATTTGTTTTTGCAATTCTGCAGCGGGCAAATTATGCCATTGGGAACTAAACCAATCGTGAACCTGGGTTGCAGAAAAATGTTCGGGTTGTCCTAACATCAGATACACTTTAAGGGCATTATAACGGGCAATAGGGGTATTGCCCGGGCTACTAATGACGCGCTCCAGTTCCGCTGTGATTGCGGGTAAAAACTCACCTTGTAAGCGACTCTGAGTCTTATTGTGCAAATTCGATTTTAATTGATGCACTGTGGGCAAAGATAAGGGATTACTGGAAACATTAGCTAATTTCTTAGCGGCACTCGACAGGTGATACAGCGCTTGCTTGCCTTTATCTTTTTGACTAATCAATGCATCATAAGCCAGCAACTCTTTACTGGCCGCATCTAATAAATGCACGGCTTTATAATGATGGTAACTTAAAATGCATAAAGTAATTCCAGCAATACCTGCGGTAAGTGCAACCAAAGGTTTTTGGGAAAACTTACGTGCTTGAGGGACTTGGCTGCATTGTTCCTGTATGGATTTTAAAGCACCTTCAACAAAATAGGCTCTAAAATTAGTTGCTTGTGGGAAGGTATCCTGCACCACCAAAGCATATTCATGCTGGATTTTCTTATTTAAGCGGTCAATACTGACCCCACTTTGTTCCGCACTGGTAAAATAAATCGAGTGCAGTTGAAATAGTTTGGGCGAAATTCCTTGCAGCAGGGAATGAATTGGAGGGCGTAAGCTTGCCATTTGAATAGGGAACTCACGAATTAAGCTGCGTCTCATCGTTGAACGAGCAGGATGCATTTTGGGGATTACTTGTTGCTCCAAAGTTTCAAGCAACTGATTGAATTGTGAGGTAAATGTTTCTATTTTTTTGTGTAATTCATTCACGCAATCTAATGAAAAACCTAAAGGCTTTAGTAACTCGGAAGCATGATTTGATTGATAAAACTCAGTAAAACCGGCCAATGTATCCATTTTGGTGAAAATCAATGCTAATTCCACCGGATAACCCAGGTTAACTCCCCAGCGCTCTAATAATTGTAAATGCGCCTTTCTTTTCTCGCCAAATTGATTGCGGTCACTAACGAGTAGATCTTCGACATCAATACACAGTACTACCCCGGTAATTTTAAGGTAACTACTGCAACGATTGAGTTGTTTTAAGGTATTTTGCAGTAAGGTTTTACTGTTGGTAAACCAGCCTTCACCAAGCTCAACAATAATGCCGCAGGGATTAAAATAAACTTTGGCATGTTCTTCACTGAAGACCGGCATTTCTTCCATATTGCTTTGCTTTAATAAAGAAGATTTACCTTGAGCATGTTTTCCGGTGATTACGATAAACGATAATTGGTTGCTTTGTGGTTTTAATCGCGAGAGTGTTTTTGTAATTGCATCACATAATGCATGTAAAGAGTTGTCCATTATTTATCCAGCAATGCAAGTTGGGTATGACCAATCAAAACGGCTTTTGCTTTATTTTCTAATAAAATGTGGCTGGTAAAAAAAGCAAGCGACACAATCGCTGTAGCAATGGTCACAGTTAATATGGCGGTTTTATAATTTTTCTTCACGATTTTAGGCATGGGGTTTTCATTAAATAAACGTTGTGGTTTGTGAAAGCGATGCTGTTGCGTGATTTGGTACAGATCTTCAATGTAATTATCTAAAACTTGCCGCCCATCGGCTTTTAGATGGTAGCGTCCTTCAAACCCAAGTATAAGTAAGTAATACACCAGTTCAATCAGATCAAGATACTGATTAGGCCGCTCTTTAACGTAGTCGACAATTTCAAAGAAACGGTCTTGCGGCTGGGCATTATCGTTAGTTAGTGGGGTAAATGCTTTGAATTCAGCAGTGATATTATAGACACGCATGTAACTTTTACCGAGCATTTCATCAATGGTTGCTGAAACCAGGTAGTATGCAATACCGATTAATGCTTCTGGGTATTTCGAGGCATGGAGCTTACTGTGAAAAGCCAATAGTTCATGCTCAATATTATCCCTGATATGGTCAACCGGGGGGAGGGCTGCGCTTAAACACAGACGCTCTAATAGTGATAACAATGGCCCGGTTGCGGCAACTAAGGTATTGGTTGAAAAGGGAGCAATAAATAATTTAGAGCGATAGTAGCCTTGTGGGACAGGCAATGGACCCGAATTCGTGACGGGATTACTGACAAGTGAGGTGGAGTAAAGCTCAGTTGTCATCGTGTAGCTCCTAAATGGTTTTTTGCTCTGTCATCCATACTGATGTGCAAAAACTATAAATTCAAAAGAAGATGATAATACGTTATGTAATGCTCTGAGTTCAAGTACAGTTGAAGGGGAATTTAATTGCTGCTGGTTTTTTGTGGTCTGGTGGTTAGCAATTACATCCTCGTCTTTTCTGCCAACGCCCGTTGGGTATATAAGTTGTGGGTTTTGGCCAATCTACCCCTCATTGGAAAATTTCTTTAACTTAATGGGCGCGCTGCGGGACGTAGACAAGGGTAGAACATTTTATTTTGGCACAAATCCTCGCATCAATCACCTTGTGCTAATACGGACTACGATGTGGAATTTCCAAACATCCCTAACTTGCATCAACCCACGATAATAAGGTACCATTCGCCGTTGCCGTATATAGAACTTTTTTAGTGCTATATTTAAAGTAAGAATAATAATAATTATGCGTTGGCTTTGTCTTTAATTAAGACTTATTTAGTACTAGATTATTTGGCTTTGGAGTGTTATGCTGCGCATCAGCAAATTGGCCGATTATGGAACAGTTGTGATGGTGTACCTTGCCAGGCACCCACAGGATTTATGTAACGCCCGCGATATCGCCTTACATACTCATTTGACTGTCCCTACGGTAAGTAAAATTTTAAAACGTTTAACCAGTGCAGGCTTGCTCGCTTCCGTGCGAGGGGTAACCGGAGGATATCGGTTACGTAGGCCCGCTACTGAAATTTCCGTATCGCAAATTATTTTTGCGTTGGAAGATCATCGTGGTTTCACCGAATGCAGTTTGCAACCTAATGACTGCTCGTTACAGGGAGTTTGTACTATTCAGGGCAATTGGCGACTTATTAGCCAGGCGATAGAGACCGCGTTGGATAGTGTGAGTTTGGATACCTTGGCAAAACCAACTCTACAGGTAGGTGACATAGAGCGTATCCGACAATTAGCAAGTGGAGTCAATCGTGGCTAAAAGCAGTGAGCAACTTAATTCTCTGCTCGATAGAGAATATCAACATGGTTTTATAACCGACATTGAAGTAGAAACTTTTGAACCTGGACTGAATGAAGACGTGATTCGTCGTTTGTCAGCCATTAAAGGGGAGCCTGAGTTTTTACTGGAATGGCGTTTGCAAGCATTTAGGCACTGGTTAACTCTGCCGCATCCTGAATGGTCTAGTGTGCATTATCCTCCGATAGATTATCAGGCTATTTCTTATTATTCAGCGCCCAAAAGCCAAAAAGATGCGCCTAAGAGCTTGGATGAGGTTGATCCTGAATTATTAAGAACTTATGAAAAATTAGGGATCCCTTTAAAAGAACAAGAGCTATTGGCTGGTGTTGCGGTTGATGCCGTATTTGATAGCGTTTCCGTCGCGACGACGTTTAAAGCCAAATTGGCTGAGAAAGGGGTTATCTTTTGTCCATTCTCCGAAGCGGTGCACAAGTATCCTGATTTACTTATGACGTATTTGGGTTCAGTGGTGTCCTATCGTGATAACTTCTATGCTGCCTTGAATTCAGCAGTATTTAGTGATGGCTCATTTGTATACATCCCTAAAGGCGTACGTTGCCCTATGGAATTATCGACCTATTTCCGTATCAATGCGGCATCTACGGGGCAGTTTGAGCGCACGTTGATTATTGCCGATGACGATAGCTACGTCTCTTACCTTGAAGGTTGTACCGCACCTATGCGTGATGAAAATCAATTGCATGCGGCCGTAGTTGAGTTAGTGGCCTTGGATGGCGCGCAAATTAAATATTCTACCGTACAAAACTGGTATCCAGGCGATAAAGAAGGTAAGGGCGGTATTTATAATTTTGTAACCAAACGCGGTGCTTGTCGTGGTAAGCGCTCTAAAATTTCCTGGACTCAGATTGAAACCGGTTCTGCGATTACCTGGAAATACCCTAGCGTCATCTTACAAGGTGATGATTCGGTGGGTGAATTTTATTCGGTTGCCTTAACCAATAATTTCCAGCAGGCCGATACGGGTACGAAGATGGTCCATATAGGTAAAAACACCCGTTCCACTATTATTTCTAAAGGAATCAGTGCTGGCCGTGCTCATAATGCTTATCGTGGCTTAGTACGTATTGCACCAACGGCAACGAATGCACGCAATTACACTCAATGTGACTCTATGCTGATGGGCTCTGAGTGCTCGGCACATACGTTCCCATACATTGAAGTGAAAAATCCTACCGCACAAGTAGAACATGAAGCAACGACGTCCAAAATCAGTGAAGAACAATTGTTTTATTGCCAACAACGTGGCATCGACACTGAAGATGCAGTTTCTATGATTGTGAACGGTTTCTGTAAGCAAGTATTGAAAGAATTACCCATGGAATTTGCTGTAGAAGCCACTAAATTGCTGGGTTTAAGTTTAGAAGGGGCAGTAGGCTAATATGTTAAAAATTAATGAATTAAATGTTGAAGTGAACGAGCAGTCGATTTTAAAAGGGATTAACCTTAATGTTAATCCAGGCGAAGTTCACGCCATCATGGGTCCTAACGGTTCAGGAAAAAGTACCTTATCTAAAGTCTTAGCGGGTCATCCTTCGTATCAGGTAACCAGTGGAGATATGATTTATTTAGGTAATGATTTAGCGCCTTTATCTCCTGAGGAACGTGCACGTGCTGGAATTTTCCTATCGTTCCAATACCCGGTAGAAATTCCTGGGGTAACCAACATTAATTTTCTTAAGGCTTCTGTCAATGCCGTACGTAAAGGCCAAGGCAAAGATCCTTTAGATGCGATTGAATTTTTAAGTTTCATTCGTGAAAAGTGTGAATTATTGGATATGGATGAAAGCTTTTTGTATCGCAGCATCAATGAGGGATTCTCCGGTGGTGAGAAAAAGCGTAATGAAATCCTGCAAATGGCGGCATTAGAACCCAAATTAGCCATCCTTGATGAAACAGATTCAGGCTTGGATATTGATGCATTACGTATTATTTCCCATGGTGTAAACGCCATGCGTTCACCAGAGCGTTCAATTGTATTAGTAACGCACTATCAACGCCTATTAGATTATATTGAGCCTGATTTTATTCACGTATTAGTGAATGGACGAATTATTATGTCAGGCGATAAAACCCTGGCACTTGAATTAGAGAAAAAAGGGTACAGCTGGCTTGAGGAAACGGTGTAGTGATGAACGAGATTCTGGATTTTTATCAGCAACAAGCCGCAGTCAGTCTGTCAACGACTCCCTGGCTTGCAGCGTTGCAAACAAAAGCGTTAACGAATCTAAACCGCCAAGGTTTTCCTACTCGTCATGATGAAGAGTGGAAGTACACTAATGTTGATGCTTTATTAAAACAGTCATTTACGCAGTATAACCGCGATGCGGTTGCGACTAGCCCGCAGGTTTTCGATTTACCTGTAGTATCGCAAGTGCTTATCCACAATGGCTTAATTTCTGGGATAGAGCACGTTGCTAAAACAATGCCTGCAGGCGTTTTAGTATTGCCTTTAGCAAGCGCATTAACGAATCATGCTGAATTAGTACAAGCGCATTTAGGCCACAGTTTAAACGAAGAACATGGTTTTCATTTTTTAAATACGGCCATGATTCATTGTGGGGTATTTATTTATATTCCCAAAGGCGTTTGTGTGGACGAGCCGATTGCATTAACTCATGTCCAAGACCAGGCTAATCAGGCTGTGTATTTGCGACATTTAATTATTGCGGAAGCGGGCAGCCAGGCATCGATTATTGAAGACTATCAAGGTGCCAACGACACCAGTTATTTAACTAATGTGGTCACGGAAGTTTTTCTAGGTGCCAATGCTAAACTTACTCATTGTAAACTCCAACGCGAAAGTAAATTAGCTTATCACTTAGGCCATGTTTCGGTGAAGCAAGGAGCGGGTAGTGACTTTGCGAACCATTCGCTAAGTTTAGGTGGTAAGTGTGTACGTTCTGATTTAAGCCTGTATTTGCAGGAAGAAAAAGCGCACTGTTTAATGAATGGGATTTATGCGCCTGCAGAAGGGCAGCATGTAGATCACCATACGACAGTATACCATTTAGTACCGAATTGTACGAGTGACCAAGACTACAAAGGTATTTTAACTGGTCGTTCGCGTGCGGTATTTAATGGCAAGGTGATTGTGGCGAAAGATGCACAACATACCAATGCCAAACAGCAAAATAAAAACTTATTACTTACTGCGAATGCGGAAGTTGATACCAAGCCGCAATTAGAGATTTTTGCCGATGATGTACAGTGTTCACATGGTGCAACAGTTGGGCAATTGGATGAAGAAGCACTGTTTTATTTAGCAACGCGTGGAATAGGCCGTGTGGAAGCATCTCATTATTTAATACATGCTTTTGCTCAGGATAATTTGCGGCTTATTCCGCAAGCTAAGTTGGCGGAAGTTATGGGTCATTTATTAATACAACAACTGGGGTAAACACATGGACACGATTGACTCATTAGTTGACTCTTTAAACATCAATGCGATCCGTGATGACTTTCCGATTTTGCATCAGAAAGTCAATGATCATGATTTAGTTTATTTTGATAATGCAGCGACGACGCAAAAACCGAAAGCGGTTATTGAGGCAATTAAACGTTATTATGAGTTGGATAATTCCAACGTGCACCGTGGGGTGCATACCCTAAGTGTTCGTGCAACCGATCTTTATGAAGTCGCACGTTCGCGGGTGAAGCATTTTATTAATGCGCGTTCTGCACGCGAATGTATTTTTGTGCGTGGTACTACGGAGGCGATTAATTTAGTGGCGCAAAGCTATGTTGCCCCACGTTTGCTCCCTGGCGATGAAGTATTAATTACCCATATGGAACATCATTCGAATATTGTTCCTTGGCAAATGATTTGTAAAAAGGCAGGTGCTAAATTACAAGTAGCGCCAATTACTCAAGAAGGGGAAATTATCCTCGAAGAGTTCGCCAAAAAACTAAACGAAAAAACGCGTTTTGTTTCGCTGAATTATGTCTCCAATGCCTTGGGTACTATTAATCCAGTTAAAAAAATGATTGAAATGGCTCATGAATACGGTGTACCGGTTTTATTGGATGGCGCACAAGCAACAGCGCATCTACCAGTCGATGTACAAGCATTAGGCTGTGATTTCTATGCTTTTTCTGGGCATAAAATGTATGGTCCAACTGGCATCGGAGTATTATGGGGTAAAGAGTCACTTTTAGAAGAAATGCCTCCTTACCAAGGTGGTGGCGAGATGATTAATTACGTCACTTTTGATTCCACAGAATACGCTCCTTTGCCACAAAAATTTGAAGCAGGAACTCCCAATATTGCTGGCGCAATTGGTTTGGGGGCGGCAATTGATTATTTATGGTCTTTGGATTTAGAAACCATTGCTGCTTATAAAAAAGAGCTGCTTGATTACGCAACGGCAGGCGTTTTATCTCTGGGCGGTTTTAGAATTATTGGTACGGCAAAGCAGAAAGTGCCTGTGGTTTCTTTTGTACATGAAAGTATTCATGCGCATGATATCGGTACTATCATGGACAGTAGGGGCGTTGCTTTACGAAGCGGCCATCATTGTGCTATGCCCTTGATGGATTTCTACGGAGTTGCCGCCACATCGCGTATTTCGCTTTCGTTTTATAATACCAAAGAAGAAATTGACCGCTGTATTGACGCATTAAATCAAGTTAAAGAGGTATTTGCATGAGTGCTGATTTGCGTGAGTTGTATCAGGAAATCATTATTGATCATAATCGCAACCCACGACACCATTATGCGATGGATGATGCAACCACTCAAGCCAATGGCTTTAATCCCCTATGTGGTGACAAATTAACTGTCTATGTCAAATTGGATAATAATAAAATTTCCGAGTTGAGCTTTTTAGGCTGTGGTTGTGCGATTTCACAAGCTTCTGCTTCGTTGATGACCGATACCATCAAGGGAAAGACGGTGGATGAGGCTCATGAACTCTTCCATCGCTTTCACCATATGCTGACGCAAAATGAAGATGGACAATTACGAATAATGGATAAACTCACGGTATTGGCTGGAGTTAAAGCGTATCCTGCGCGTGTAAAATGCGCTACGTTGGCTTGGCATACCTTGGAAGCGGCATTGAATAAAGACAGCATTGTCGTGAAAACTGAATAAGAGCAGGTACCTGTATGTTTGGCTTAAAGAAAAAACAAGATCCTGAAGTAATGAAAGAGGCGGTAATTACCGCGCTCAAAGGTGTCTTTGATCCGGAAATTCCGGTCAATATTTATGATTTAGGACTCATCTATGACGTATCTATTGATGAAGAAGCCCATGTAGCGGTGCAAATGACACTAACTACACCTGGCTGCCCGGTTGCTCAAACTTTCCCAGGAACGGTGGAGCAAGCGGTAAATCAAGTTGAAGGAGTGCGCGATTGTGCGGTTGAGTTGGTGTGGGAACCACCCTGGACGCAAGAGCGAATGACGGAAGCAGCACGACTTGAGTTAGGGATTTTTTATTAAGATGTGGCAACCTTCTGCTTCTATAGAATCATTGCGACAACGCGCTCATCTTTTAGCTAAGATACGTGATTTTTTTAATGGCCGTGGCTATTTGGAAGTAGAAACGCCGGTAATGGCACGCTACGGTACAACAGATGTTTATTTAAGCAACATCAACGCGTTATTTCGTGGGGAAACCTACAACCTGCAAACCTCCCCTGAATACCACATGAAACGCTTGCTTGCTGCAGACAGCGGCCCCATTTTTCAACTGGCTCGAGTGTTTCGTGATGATGAATTAGGGCGTTGGCATAATCCAGAATTTACTTTATTAGAATGGTATCAGTTAGGCATAGACCATCATGCGTTGATGGACGAAATGGATTTATTTTTGCAAACAGTTATGTATGCGCCACCGATGCTTAAAAAGACGTATCAACAAGCGTTTGAAGAAGCGTGTGCACTTGATCCTTTAACTGCATCGATAGAACAGTTGCGTCAGGTTTTAGCTGGTTATGATTTGGATAATGTACTTCCACCTGAAGAGGTGGATCGGGACCAATATCTATTTCTACTGATGAGTCATGTGGTAGAGCCATTTTTGGGTAAAGAAAATGCCCCCGTTGCGGTTTACAATTTCCCCGCATCCCAAGCGGCTTTAGCAAAAATTAATGATGGGGTGGCAGAACGCTTTGAAGTGTATTATCAGGGTGTTGAATTGGCCAATGGTTTTCATGAATTGACTGATGCTGCCGCTCAGGCAAAACGTTTTGCTTTGGATCAACAGATTCGCCAAGAGAAGGGATTCCCGGATGCTCAGGCAGATCAGTACCTTATTCAGGCTTTGGAACATGGATTACCGGCCTGTAGTGGAGTGGCTTTAGGGATAGATCGATTACTGGCTTTGGCGTTAAACAAATCAAGGCTGGCGCAGATTATTTCTTTTGATTTTGCTCGGGCGTGATACTCATGTTGTTGGGTCATATGCACCTAATGGCGCTGCCTTAAGGTGTACAAGAATTAGTAATTTTTAGTTTAATCTATTGAAAAGTAATGAAATCAGTTT
>NZ_CBCSKT010000061.1:0-3448 GCF_965140895.1 Legionella sp.
TGCTCGCAAAAATTTTTCTTACTTAAGCCGGAATCCTTCCAGTACTCGCGGTAGCTTGCTCTTTCTTCTTTCGTTAATCGTCGCGTTTTCTTCACTTCCCTTAACTCTTCTAGCGTCATGTTATTTTGCTCCTCTATAAAACTGCAAAGATAACAGGAGATGAAGAGGCTTTTTAGATGGGGATTTTTACCGCCTTACTTTTGATCAGCAAATAGAGAAGATACAGATTGCGTATTTATCTTTTCAACTTTAGGTGTTGCCAGCACCATCCGTCCTTTTGAATCAAATTTGATGTGCGGATTTTTGTCTGCCTTAATACGGCGATTGGTTTTATGATATGCCCCATGAAGTTTTCTTTGAAGGGCTACAATTAAATGATCAATGTCTGCAAAATCGAGCAACCCTGCTTCTTCCAGTAGCCTATTTTTGTTAGCCTGCCAATGTTCTTTTGGGTGTAAATAATTTTCCAGTGACAGGTAGCGATAGGCTGGTTTCAAACTGATAACACCCGCTTTTAAAGCATCTGCTGCGTGAAAATACAGCAGAACCTTGTAAAGAGATATCCTGAATTTACCTTCACTGGAATAGAGTGCTTTCTGCTCCTTTTCAGATAAAAAGCTGACGGGTGCTTCTTTTCCCACATTACCTGTTTTAGCCTGATAGTGTTTAATCGCTACCAAAATGGAAGGAATATCCTGATTTTCTGGAATATCAAATGCAATATTGCGCAAAATATCAGCCACTCTGTTCTGCAATTTTAGAGATAAATCCTCCAGGATATGATAATAATTCTGCGCGTTCATCTCATCGAACGCCTGTTTTGTACATTCATCCAGTTTTGGTTCCGGTGGATAAATTTCAAGATGCTGGTGATAGTCCTCCAGAAGTTGCCTGATTCGTTGAACCTTTTCCGAATCGTTTAAAGCAGGGGATGTTGCCAGCTTTTCAATTTTTTTTTAGTTGGGCCTTATAGGATATCCTTGCATCTGATAACAATTGCAGAGTTTCTTTTTGTTGATCTTTCTGAGGGTTGGCCGGGATCCTGACAATAAGGACCATTTGCCGTTTATTTTTAATTCAATTCTCAATTTTTCTCTATCTCCCGTCAAAAGGAATAAGCCAAATCGATTAAGATGGCCTGTGTGATAAGGCGATAAACTATTGAGCATTTCAGGGCTAATTTCATAACCTTAAGTTTTCATATCATTAATCGCGTTAGTCATATTAGTTAGGTAACAGCATTTGACCTAAATCCGCGTGGGTAAGTTTCATATTAAACCCCAAATGCCTGCTTTAATTCTGATTCACCCATCCAGTAGCAAAGTAATGGTGCGGGTATCTGCATAACATTTGTCGTTATTTCTGATAGATTTTTCATAATACCAAAGTCATCTAACGATTTAGTTACTACATAACCATGTGCAATATTTTTTTTCTTACAGAGTTCTAACAATCCTTTCAATGCTTTGGCATTCGTATGTTGTGAACGATATTTAACTTCAAATGGAATTATTTGATCACCTATCTGTGCTACAACATCCACTTCATGGTCTTTGATACCACGCCAATAGCTAAACCGAACATTTTTCGAGTAATATCTAGCAAATAGATGTTTAAATACAGCTGTCTCTGTAGCAATACCTAATGACTCAGGGTCATCCAGAATACTTTTATCTTTGAGTAATACGGCCGGGGCTATAGCTGCATCTGCTAAATAAATTTTATATTTAGCTCTCAAAATATCTTTACCGTAACCAAATGGAGGTAAACGATAAATAAGATTTGTAGCCTCCAATAAAGAGATATAACTTTGTATTGTAGGTCTCTTAACTTCAAGATTACTGCAAAGATCTGTCATATCCAGTAATCCACCATCATGCATGCATAGATAAAGGAAGGTTTGCTCTAACTCTAAAATACGACGAACACCAAACAAAGCTGTCATATCTCTTTTTAATACTTTATCAATTATATCTTCTCTTAAAAGGCGCTGTGCCTGGGTGATACTTTCAACTTGTGCTGTTTGTGGAAATCCACCTCGTAATAAATACTCATGAAAATGGCCTACATAATGAACCGCTAATTCCTTAACCCTATAAAAATCCTGCTGTGGCCACTCGTATAATTCTCGTAATGTCTTAACAGTTGGCAACTGGGGCAAATCAATCTTTTTTATTTGTAAATATTCGTAAAATGAGAGTGTTGTTAGACGAATAGTATACCAACGCCCTACCCCAGACTCTTGCTCTGCTTCTATAATTGGTGTTGCAGAACCTGTAAAAAAAATTCTTCTACTCTTCGAAAAGTCTACTTGATGCTTAATCCAGGTCCCCCAACTCCGCATGAATTGAGCTTCATCAATAAAAATATATTCCAAATCACCTGTTTTAGGCTCCCGTTCTCTCCACGCCTCTAATACAGCATCAATATCAGACATTTTTATTAGTGGATGATCAAAGGTTACATACAAAATATTTCCTGGTTTTACCCCTTCTTTCAAAAGCTTATCAATAGCTTGTAATAAAAGGGTCGTTTTACCTATCTGTCTAGCCCCAGACAAAAATATTGCTCTAGGTGCTGGTGGATTGATTAACCATAATTCCAGCTCATGGTAAGCTGCTCGATGCCAAGTAGGTAAATCCTGAATGGGCTCACCCCTCCACCAGGGATTAAATTGGGATACTACAGAAATTAACTCATTAGTAGATATTTTCATGAAAAAAACACTAAAGTAATAGTTTAGTTAAAGTATACTATAACTAATTATGAACAATAGTGTGTTTTTAAAATTTTTTTAGTTTTTCCTCAAGATTACATAAATATGCAGATATTAAATGCAGGAAAAAAATGGGGGGGTATTTACTAACATCCACAGTCAAAATCTTATTGTAGATATCCTAAAAAATATGGCTTATCGAAGTCAATAAATATGGTTAACATCTTCAATGATACGATATTATTAGTTTTTATGAGTTAATTAACTTGAAGGTACATAATGTTAATTGGGTTGGTCAGATCTATTGAGCCACATCACATTCATAATGACGCGCGCCATGAATCAGTTACGTGGTCTAATAGATGAACACGTCAGTACTATTGATGGGATATCTGATCAATAATAGTCTTTGCTTTTTCAATATACCAATCATCTGCTTCTTCTTCTGAGCTACGAATTGTAGCCTGTAGCTCATTTAATTTATTATCTCTTTCTCCTGAGCTTAGGGATTGTTCAATAATCCCATTTGTAGAAAAGCCGCCTTCTTGTAAATAGATGACTCTAGATTTAATTGATATGATCAGCCATCAACTATACTTATGCCAGCAATTCCCGCCATTAAAAAATATCCAGTAAATTAGCGGATCATAGGTGATCTAGGAATTAATTTTTCGTAGACTATCGCCACACTATTATTTTACTTAGGAAATCAGTTGGGATTTGTACGGAAAC
>NZ_CBCSKT010000062.1:0-3415 GCF_965140895.1 Legionella sp.
TCAACTCCAGAGGAACCCTTATTCGCTTTGACTAGCTTAAATGCCTTCCATACGAACACCTTGGGAATATCAAATGGGTTTTTTTTATCCAACTCTTATCCTCTTGTCGAGTTTTGAGGGTGATAACCTCATCTAACGCCGTCCCTTCGTTCTACTTCCATTACAGAAGTTTCAACACGACTACAGACAGCTCCGCCACAGTACCTGGCATCGATACTCTCACTCTTGGAGTTTTAATCCTTGAGTTTCTCTCTTTGCATTCAGATGACTGCTTCCCGTAGTTCCACATAAAAGCCCAAACTAGAATCGTGCCATCTCTACACCGAACGCCACATATACAGTAAGCAGGTGTCCTATATGTTTATCCCAAGATGAAGTCGAGATCTTGGTTTTGACGTTGTTTTCGACTACCATTGCTCTTTACAACAGCAGCTTAAGGTGATTTGTAGCCGGCTCCTGTAAGCGGACTACGGCGGGTCTGCCGCCATCTCTTATGTAGCTTCGCTACGGCACACCGATCTCCTGTCGCACACGGAAAGGTACTCTAAGCAGACACATGTCCTATTTGGGTAAGAATATATGAATTTGATCAGTGCCCCATGTAGGTATTTTTAAATCTTAAAAATCTTTTACATGCACATTTCGCAACTTACCCCCTAGAACAATATACCCGATTCAATAAGCAACCGACTTTGTGAGTGTTTTGTACCATCCCAACCAAAGGCAGAGCCCGCAGTAATATTATTCGCCAGCACGAGAGAGGCTTCACCGCGTGTGAAAAAGATTCCTCGTTGGTAAGTTGGTGTTAGCGTTAGTGACCAAGCATTACTGCCAGAACCATAGGCTACATTGGTCCCACCTGTTGTATCAATGTATTCTGCGCGGGCAGTAATGCTCCAATGGGTATTGAAAACAAATTTTGTCGCTAAGGCAACACCATAAGTCGATGCAGAGTCAAGTAACCCGACACTTGGATCTTTAGGGACATGAGTAAATTGTAATGTAGGACTTATCGTCAATCCGCCATATGTATAAAAATAAATCAAATCGTAAATCTGACTGTTATTCTGCGCTAATGGAGTTACAAGACTGAATTGGTTGTCATGTTTTATATTACCTGAAGCTACTACGCTTAAGCTATTTTTTGAATTAATAGTATAAGTCACCAACCCCGAAAGCCAGTTAAGCCGTCCAGAATAAAAGCCATCGCTTAAAGCAATCGAGCCACTGAAAGCTCCTTGGTTGTAGTTCATTTGCACGCCACGATTGAGATCGTTAGTCTGATTCCATAGTAGTCCACGCTCAATATTAAAATTTTGGAATGTAAAGTTATTTTCATTGCCGATGAGCGTGAATAACTTGCCAGCCATTATTGAAAAATTATCACTAGGATCTAATTTGATGAAAGCTATTGGAACGGGGCCAAAAAAATCACGAGTCATATCGTCCATGCGCAGATAAGGGGTACCAAGAGCTGGTAAAGAATAGCCTCCTGCCTGAACATAGAACTGCACTAAACCTTTAGTATTTTGAATAAATAGCTGGGCATTATCTAAATCGAGTAGTGAGTTAGGATTTCTCACAACAGGATTATTTTGCCACAGGGCAAGAGCGCTTATGGTGCCGTTGATATAAATCTTTTGGAGAGGACCAGCTTCGATGTAAAATGGATTGGGATTAGCAAGTAGTGGGTCTGTCATCGTAGGGTAGGGTAAAGAAATTGAAGTCGTTTCATTTTTTGTAGTTTTAGCCCAGGTTGGCATTATTAGAAAACTAAAAGAGGTATAAAATAAAATTTGAACAATCGATCCGTTCATATTATTCTGGGGTTAAATATCGATAAAAACTGGTACGAGATATTTTAAGAGTCTTACAAATATCATCAATACTCATACCATGATTTTTATGCATACGTTTGGCTGTAAGTACCTTTGGATTATCTGATGCAATTTTTTTTCTTTCACCGCGTCTACCTCTAGCACGTGCCGCATCTAAATCGGCTCTGGTTCTTTCTTGAATTAATCGTCGTGCACATTGCGCAAGAGAAGAAAAAATATTAACAATCAATCCTCCTGAAGCTGTCGTTGTATCAATAGCACCATCGCAGAGAGACCTAAATCTTATTCCTTTTTTTCCTAGATCCTCAACTAATGTCACTAAATGAGCCATTGAGCGACCTAATCGGTCTAATCGCCATACCAAAAGAGTATCACCAGACTTTAATTCGGCTATGCACTTATCCAAACCAGGTCTTTCAGTACGTACCCCAGAAATTTTATCAATGAATATTTCATTTTTTGTACAACCAGCTGTTTCAAGTGCGTTGAGTTGTAATTGAACATCCTGATCATTCGTGCTGACACGAGCGTATCCTACTAATTTTGTCATGATATTTTCTCATAATTAGATGATAAATCCGGAAAATAATATTTTGTTTACTAAGATGGATAGATAATACTCTTGGCGACTTAAAAATCCTATAGCTTTTTTCTTTGTGGTCGTGCCGCTCTTTTTTTTTCATGCTCTCTTTAAGCAACGAAATGAAAGGTGATCATCCCTCGAATAGCCGGACACCTTGTTTAAGAGATATAATCTCATCAACAAGGAGTAATCATGGTAAGACAAGTTGATACAAAAGAGTTCAAAATTAAAGCTCTTGAACTACTGGAATCAAGTAACAAACCGCCAGAGAGCTTGGTGTAGCAGAAAATAACCGATATAACTGGCGCAAACAATACCGTCTCAAACAAGAGAAAGTATTCCCAAATCAACCTCAATTAAATGAAAAAGACTTAGAATTAAAGCGATTGAAAGCAGGCGTAGCGGAGCTGGAAGAAGAGCGAGAAATATTAAAAAAGGCGTCAGCCTGTGTGCCACAGGCACACCAATAATATTCAATCCTTGAATATTATTTTGGTAAAGCTATAAGGAAGATGATGGTAGACACCATCGGTGAAGCGTCGTTAGCTTTAAACACAGTATCAAAACCAAGAGTTTAGGCTGTATTCTGGGATAAATTTGCGGGTAGACCTGAAGGCTGCGCAAGTGGTACTCGGCGTGAAGATGGCGTGAGTCTAGTCTGGGCTTTCTTATGGAGCTGTGGGAACCAGTCGTTTTGATGATAAGGGAGAAATCCAAGTGACACATTCACAAGGATGAGAGTACCGATGCAAAGCACTGGGACGGAACAGCTCGTAGTAGCGAGGAATTCACTGTAATGGTGATGGAGCAAAGGGGCTGTGCTAAGCCGTCTAATTCAATATTCAACTGATTCGCTCAGGAGGAAATAGTTGGAAAAGACAAAACCATTTAACATTCCGCACCAAATAATCGATTAGTTCCGAATTAGCTAACAGTATAATTTTTTACCACCAGTAAGTTGACTCACGTTCTGTATCATCTCCTTAAGCGGAAG
>NZ_CBCSKT010000063.1:0-60299 GCF_965140895.1 Legionella sp.
GCAGCAAAAGATAGTGCGGCAAAGAGAAATAAGAATGGATAAAAATGACGCTGCTTAAGGCAGCGCCATTAGGCCATGGGCCCAACCTACAGTTATTGCAGAGTCCATAGCTTTGAGGCTATGAGAATGTTGATTAGCCTTCGTCACCTTCGAGGAAACTTCTTAGTTTCTCTGAGCGTGATGGGTGGCGTAGCTTGCGTAGAGCTTTTGCTTCGATCTGGCGGATACGTTCGCGGGTTACGTCGAATTGCTTGCCAACTTCTTCTAAAGTATGGTCGGTATTCATTTCGATACCAAAACGCATACGCAGTACTTTGGCTTCTCTTGGGGTTAGTGTTTCCAAGATTTCCAGAGTTGCTTCGCGTAAGCCTTCAGCCGTTGCCATATCGATGGGCGACTCAATGTTGTTGTCTTCGATGAAATCACCTAAGTGTGAATCATCGTCGTCACCAACAGGCGTTTCCATAGAAATTGGCTCTTTAGCAATTTTTAGAACTTTGCGAATTTTGTCTTCGCTCAGTTCCATTTTTTCTGCTAACTCTTCAGGAGTTGCTTCACGACCAGTTTCTTGCAGTATTTGTCGGGAAATACGATTGAGCTTGTTAATGGTTTCAATCATATGTACCGGAATACGAATGGTACGTGCCTGATCCGCAATCGAACGAGTAATTGCCTGGCGAATCCACCAAGTTGCATAAGTAGAGAATTTGTAACCGCGACGGTATTCAAACTTATCTACTGCTTTCATCAAACCAATGTTACCTTCCTGAATTAAGTCGAGGAATTGTAAACCACGGTTGGTGTATTTTTTGGCAATCGAAATTACTAGACGTAAGTTCGCTTCAACCATTTCTTTTTTGGCGCGGCGGGCTTTAGCTTCACCAATCGACATTTTACGGTTGATATCTTTAATTTCACTAATACTTAAGCCGTATTCAACTTCAAAAGAAACCAGACGCGATTGGATGCGTAGAATCTCTTCTTTGTATTCTTCAATACGTGGCATATCTAATTTTTTAGCATGCTTAGTCGTGACGTTGCCTAACCATTCAAGATCAGTCTCTTGTCCTGGGAAGGTATCAATAAACATCTTGCGTGGCATACGCGCTTTTTCAATACATAGACGCATTATATTACGTTCGTATTCACGAATATGATTACGTAATTGACGGAAATGGCGAGTTAAACGATCAACTTGACGTGAAGTTAATTTCAGCTTTAAGAAGGATTCGGACATTGCATCTAAAGCTTTTAATGTTTTAGCATGCGCTCTGCCGTGCTCGTTTCCTGCGTTAATTGCTACCTCAAGACAAGCACGTAGCTCGTCAAAGTAAATTTGTGCTTGTTCGGGATTTGGGCCGTCATCGACTTCGCCTATGCTGCCTTCACCTTCACTCTCGCTTGCCTCATCGTCATCTGCTAAAATCATTGCTTCTTGCTGTACTTCATCAAGCATAGAGCCAATGCTAGCAGCAGGAGCAACTTCTTCATCACCATCGGCAAAGCCGCTAATGATTTCGTTAAGACGAATTTCTTGAGTGCTGACACGTTCGTAATCATCAAGAATTAGTTGTACTGTTTCTGGATAGTGAGCCAGAGATTTAAGAACTTGATAAATCCCTTCTTCGATGCGTTTCGCAATACGGATTTCACCTTCACGAGTCAACAGCTCAACAGTGCCCATTTCACGCATGTACATACGTACTGGATCGGTGGTACGACCGGTTTCTTTATCTACGGACGCAAGCACCATCGCGGCTTCTTCAATATCAGGTACTTCTTCGGTATTAAGTAGAAGAGCTAATTCGTCATCACCTGGCGGGAGTTCAAATACCTTGATGTTCATCCCTTCTAACATGCTGATAATGACATCGAAATGTTCAGTATCAACGATGTTAGGCAATAAGTCATTGATTTGACTGTACGTCAAATAGCCTTGTTCTTTCCCTAGGCTGATGACTTTGGTTATCTGTGAGCTTTGCTGTTCTTGATCATTCATGGTCATAGGCACTTCTTTTTAAGGACTATTAAGCATTACAAAATGTTCTGATTATAAACTGGCTAGCAGGAACATGCCAGTAGTTTATTGAACTATTTGCACTGATTTGTTCTACCCCGCGCCAGGCGTGGAGTAGGGGTTGTTTACATTTCGCTGCTCGCACCATTTTGGCTCGTGTCAGAGAAATGTAAACAGCCCCGATAAATTTTTTATGTTTACACGTGTCGCTCCTGTAACATTTTTTGCAAACTCATCCGCTCGGCTTCGGTTAAACCCTGTTGACGGGATTTTTCAATAAGGCGACGGATAATTAATTCTTGGTTTTGTTTTTGCAAAAATAAGATTATATCAATAAATTCTTTTACCAATTCCTGTTCAGGAACCTGATGATTCCAAGCGGCCAGTCGGTTAATAAAGTCAAAATAAGAATGGTTGCGCCAGGTTTCAATTAATGAAGCGGTATTGGCTTGTGGATTTTCTGCAAGCTGTTGCAATAGCTTCAATAAGATTTCATGCTCGTTAGCATCTAATAAGTTAGGATCAATTTGCTCTTTACATTTTGCATAGATTTCAGGGTTCTGTAATAGTAGGGCCACAGCGATGCGCATAGGCGTGCGCGCAATCGTTGCTGCTTTTTCTTTTGGTGCAGATGCAGGAACCTGATCGGTTAGCAATAGGTTGAGTCGGTGGCTTTCGATATGGGTTAAACGAGCAAGTTCATCAATTAATAATTGCGTATATGAGCCTTCTGCCATTTTTTGTACAAAAGGTTTGACCTGATTGATTAGCTGCGTTTTCCCTGAAGGGCTTTGCAAGCTAATGTTTTTAGCCAGAGTATTGAGGAAAAAATGGTGCAAAGGTATTGCTTGTTTTAATCGGTTTAAAAAATTCTCATTGCCTTCTGCACGCACCAAACTGTCTGGATCATGTTCTTCAGGCAGAAAGATAAAGCGAGCATCTAAGCCTTCATTTAAGTAAGGCAAACTGCTTTCAAGTGCACGCCATGCTGCCTGTTTTCCCGCATTATCCCCATCAAAGCAAAACACCAGTGATTTCGTATGTTTGGCTAACAGCTGAATGTGGTAACTACTGGTTGCGGTGCCAAGTGTTGCTACAGCATTCATAATGCCATGCTGTGCCAAGGCAATCACATCCATATAGCCTTCAACCACAATGATGTAATCAATGGATTTTTTTTGTTGTAAAATTTGATGCAATCCATAGAGTTCTTTGCTTTTTTGGAAGATTACCGTCTCAGGGGAGTTCAGGTATTTGGGTTTCTGGTCATCGAGTACGCGGCCACCAAAACCAATGATACGCCCATGGCGATCATGAATGGGGAACATGACGCGATTGCGATAACGATCGTAAATTTTGCCGTCATCATTTTTAATGAGCATTCCTGTGGTGATCAATTCTTTTTGGTCGCGAGGGAATGCTTTATCCAGATTATGCCAACCTTCATTGGCAAAACCTAATTGGTATAATTTCGCTATTTCCCCACTTAAGCCTCGACCACGTAAGTAGTTAATAGCAGGTTGACCTTCGTGCTTGAGTTGTTTTTGATAATAAAGATTTACTGCAGACATGAGTTTATATAAATCTTGCGATACATTATTTTTTTCGTTTTGCCCATCACGGGGAACGGTAAGGCCCACACGTGTTGCTAAGGTTTCGATTGCGTCAATAAAGCCTTGGTTTAGATAATTCATCACAAAGCTAATCGCATTACCTGAGGCTCCACAGCCAAAGCAATGATAGAATTGTTTCCTGGCAACTACGTTGAAGGAGGGGGACTTTTCATTGTGAAATGGGCAGCACGCAGTATAGCTGTTTCCCCTTTTTTTAAGGGGAACATAGCTATCAATTAACTCAACCAGATCAGTGCGTTGCAGGAGATCGTCAATGAATGGCTGCGGAATTAAGCCAGACATAGATATCCTCAGCTTAACTTGGCCTTTATGAGAGTGCTCACTTGCGACATATCAGCACGGCCTTGCAGACTTGGTTTTAACTGCGCCATAACTTTACCCATATCTGCCATTTTTTCAGCGCCAGTAGATGCAATTGCATCTTGGACTAGTTTTTCTACTTCGGCAGCAGATAATGGCTCAGGCAGGTACTTGGCAATTATTGAAAGCTCGAATTGTTCTTGGGCTACTAAATCGTCACGATTCGCTTTTTCGTATTGAGAAATAGACTCTTTACGTTGTTTACTCATTTTATCCAAGATCGCTAACATGCGCTCTTCATCGACATCAATACGTTCATCAACTTCAATCTGTTTTACTGCAGCAGTAATTAAACGTAATGTGGTTAATAGATTTTTATCTTTTGCACGCATTGCGTCTTTAATATCATTGTTGAGACGTTCTTTAATAGTCATGATCTAATCCTTATGTGAAGGAAATGAGGCTTGTACAAAAACCAAAAGGCCACAAAATGTGACCTTGGTCAATAATACAGAATGAAAAACTTATTTACGGCGACGTTTTACATTTTGTCGTGAAGACGTGTCACGAGAAATTTTCTTTAGGTGACGTTTTACTGCAGCAGCTTGTTTACGCTTACGCTCAGCAGTTGGTTTTTCATAAAATTCACGACGGCGTAGCTCGGTTAAAATTCCGGCTTTTTCACAAGAGCGCTTAAAACGGCGCAGTGCGTATTCTGGGTTTTCGCCTTCTTTGACGCGAACTGTAGGCATTAAGTTTATCCTCTAACAATTTATTCTGAGTAGGTGGGCAATTCTAGTTCGACTTGAAGCCCTCGTCAAGATTATAGCACGAAATTATTTTGTTTTTTATTTTATGTTATAATTTTAAGTTGATTAATTATTGTCAGGTTTGCCCATGTTGGTATTAGGTATTGAGTCTTCTTGTGATGAAACCGGGGTTGCTATTTATGAGTCGGACGCTGGCTTGTTAGCGCATGCTTTACATTCCCAAATTGACACGCATAGGGCGCATGGTGGTGTGGTGCCGGAGTTGGCTTCACGAGACCATGTGAATTACCTTATTCCTTTGCTTGATGAAGTATTGCTACGAGCGAATCTTAAGAAGCATGATCTTGATGGTATTGCATATACCGCAGGTCCCGGTTTAATTGGTGCTTTATTAGTAGGTGCTTGTTTTGCTAAAAGTTTGGCTTATGCATTAAATATCCCCGCCTTAGGTATTCATCATTTGGAAGCACATTTACTCGCAGCCAAAATGGAGACACCTTCTTTGGCGTTTCCTTTCATTGCACTTTTAGTGTCTGGTGGTCATTGTCAGTTAATTGAAGTAAAGGCGTTGGGTGAATATCGTTTATTAGGCGATACCTTGGATGATGCGGTAGGGGAGGCATTTGATAAGACCGCCAAATTAATGGGGATTCCTTATCCAGGGGGGCCGGTATTAGCTGCATTTGCAGATCAATGTGAATCGACTCCATATCGTTTTCCACGTCCGATGACGGATAGGCCTGGATTGGATTTCAGTTTTAGTGGTTTAAAGACCTTTTCACTGAATACCTGGAATCAGAGTAATAAAGATGAGCAAGCCCGTGCAGAGATTGCCAAGGCGTTTCAGCTAGCAGTTGTGGATACCTTAATTATTAAGTGTAAGCGTGCGGTACAAGAGTCTGAATGCAAACGTTTAGTGGTTGCAGGTGGCGTTGGTGCTAATAAAGCACTGCGTTTGGCTTTGCAGCAATGGATGCAGGGTATTGGTGGGGAGATTTATTTTCCGGCGCTTGAGTATTGTACGGACAATGGGGCTATGGTTGCTTATGCAGGTTGTTTGCGTATGGTGTCTGGGGAAAAGGATTCACATGTTGGTGTTGAGGTTAAGGCGCGTTGGCCGTTAGCTTGAACGATCTTTTTTCTTGAATTTGTTTGATGAGTTCACGAATATGGGTTTCAAATAGCTCAATGTCTGCTTGCAGCTGTTTGAAGCGAAGCAGATAGGGCGCTAACTTCACCGGTGCTTCGCTGATAAACAGCAAGAGCCGCGCTTGTTTTTCGCGTAGCAGATGCTGTTCGTTTTCACCATTGCCATGAGCTATTTGCGCATCTAACAGAGCAAGTTCTTGTTCTTTGGCGACTATTTGTTCCCGATAGTGCTGTATTAATTGAGCTGACTCCTTTAAACACTGTTTTGCAACTAGCAGATGATTTTTTTTATCTGCTAGTTGCTGCTGGTACGGTTTGGCTAGTTCTAATTTACCCACTCGAAATAAACCTGATTTGATAGTCATGTCATATTTTGGGTTGGTTATTACTATATTCTGGGACCTTTTGCTCTACCTCACGCGCTGCTGAGAGGTGTGCTATGCCCTCTTCTTGTGGCAACTCCACCGTAATTCCAGAGCCTTTAATAACGTGCTGTTCACCAGCATCTAATGTTTGTTCAATTAATGATAATAAATGTTCATCATCTGCTTCTGCATCATTCGCCGAAGCATGTATTTCTTCTGGTTGTTTAACTTCTACAATCATCTTATTAATGTTTTGTTTGTGTTCCTGTAACTCAACTTCTAGTGTCGCTAATTGAGCGTTTTTTCCAATGGTTAAATCATTTAACCGTGATGTGTAGTTATTGTATAATGTAGTTGCTGAGTCAAATTGTTTTTTGCGTTTTACTTCATCAATGACAATTTTAATTCCCACTCCAAGAGCTAAGGCTGATGCACTGGCAGCCCCCCCTATCGTAGCGATTAAGGCAAGACCTGTAAATGCGATAAAGAGTCCGGAGGCCGCTAAAAAGAGTCCTATGCCTAGAAGCGTTGTTGCTGTAGTCAAACCAAGGCTTGGCCAATTACGACTGAAGAAATTATGGGTATCAAATTGTGGTTTTTCAGCGAGAGGAATTCTTTGGGCTTGGGTATTGGCTCTCTCCTCAATTGTTTGCTTTCTTTGTAGTTCAACAGCCAAAAAAATATCGTCAATCAGTTCCTTAAGGGGTTGATTACTCTGGGCTTCTAATGCATCTGAGGCTATTTGTCGGTCTAGCTCCTGCGCTTTAGCCGAAAAGGCTTCACGAATCAATGATACTATATAATTAGAAGGTTTATTGCTGCTTATCGTTTCTGCGATTTTCAGTTTGGCTGACCGCAAATTTAATTTATTAATTGCCCTAAGAGCGGGTTGTCTGGAACGGTCAGTATCGTTTATTGCTTGATCAATAGATTCATATAGCGCATCAACTACATCAATAAACCGCTTATCTTCAACGCCGGATACGTTAGGGGCTGGTAGTTGAATCTTTTCTAAGTTGGCTGCTAGAGTTAGGTCTGTAGATAGATTATCAGCGATGAATTGATAAAAGCGCTTTAAAGTTATGAAGTTAGCTGCTTGAGCACGCGGTTTTTCATCGGGAAAGGCATGAGTTTTATTATCATATACTTTCTTTAGTTCGATTGCTTGTGCCTGCAGTTGGGTTGCCCAAAGATTTAATTTATTGAGAGTTTTAAGGTTGGTTTGTCTATGTTTTTCAATGTCATCAATTGCTTGTTCAATTCTCTTATACAATTTATCAAGCTCATTCTCGAACTGCTGTTTTTGGAAGAAGTCGGTTTCGTTATGGACACGTAGTTTTATTTGTTCTACGTCGGTTTGGAGTGCTAGATCGGTAGATAAATTATGCGCAACAAATTGAAAAAAATGTTCTAATTGCTTTTGTTTCTCATCGCGATGATCAATATTTCTGTCTGTACCTAGGCGTCTTGACAAGTCATTAAAATGCTCGAGTGATATTTGGGTGCCATTAAACATATTCGTAAGCAACTGTTTTAAATGAGTTGAGCCAAGTGCTTGTTCTAATTCAGCCTCGAACTCATGATCTGAAATATCTTGACCCAAAGCAATCGCTTTTTTATCAAGCAGAGCATCCGGTGCAAAATAAGTTACTTGCCGTTCTTCTGGGGCAAAATGAGGATTATGGATAATTGCTACCGCAGTATTTAAGGGGCGATCTGCTAATGGAATATCTAAATTCGAATCATCGCGTATGTAATATACGCAGAGAGCCATTAATTCGTTATTATCACTAGTGTAGCTAATGCGAAGCTGTTGTGAAAAGGGCTGAGGTGCCTCATCTATTTGCTCATCAAGAGCATTAATTCGCTCGTCTAGCGCAAGGCGTTCTTCGGGAGCTGATGCCGACTTTCGTTGTTGTATAAGATTTTGTTGTTCTTCTTTCAAGCGTTCTGTGTGTTGATACATAATCTCCATCGCATTTTTGGTCGCTAAAGAATAAAAAACTCCCCCGTCAAAATTACCTTGAGCATAGGCATGCGTTTTTCCTTCCAAGTGCTCAGTGGCGCTAAGGCGCTGCTGCATTTGTGCAACAGTGGAAGTATAACTTAAATACATCGTACGTTTTATATCTCGCTTAATCTCATCACTATAGACTGCAATACTTTTTTGGGCTTGATAAAAGTTTGCGGGATAGGATAGTGCGTCTATTACCGAGATATAGTTTCCCGTAAATTTTTTTAACGACATGCTTTCTTCTCCATCTTTTGATCTAGAAGATCGTTATATTATGCGTTAAATTTTGCCATAAAATAAGGAAAATTGCTATTGCTATTGATTTTAATTAATGCAGGTAGATGATAAAATATCCATTTTTGATGTGGATGAACTTAAAAATT
Source organism: Legionella sp. (assembly GCF_965140895.1). Classification (GTDB taxonomy): domain Bacteria; phylum Pseudomonadota; class Gammaproteobacteria; order Legionellales; family Legionellaceae; genus Legionella. Next base: position 8,633 of record NZ_CBCSKT010000063.1, read on the forward strand.
CTCGGGTGGGAGGTTTAATCGCGGTAATTAGTAGCTTACTAAAATATTGTTGCATGCTTATACCCATAATCTTTCTTTTAAAAGAGCATTTTGAACAGCAAGGACAAATCATTTCGCTTGAAGAAGAGACTCAGCCCTGTAATACCCTACTATCAGATATAGAATGGAAGATATTATAGAACGCGATAGAAAAAAAAGAGTATCCTAAAACTATTCCTAGTGCAGCTTGGGCTACCGTTTGGAAAGGTTTTTTTAGACTGAGAGAACGAGTGGAGGGATGTTTAGTGGCTGTCTCTTGAAGATATGTGATCAAGAGACAGAGTTGCAAGCAACCAGGCTTGGAATGATTTAATCTATACTTTGTCTTTGGGTTCGTCATCTTTAGGCTTTTCCGCCTTGGGTGCCGTAGTTTCTTTAGATTTATTTCCATCCTCTTTTTCAGCAGTTACTTTTTTCACTGGCTCTTCTTTCGCTGCGGGTTCTTGTGTAGCTGCCGCTCTTTGTTCTACCGTTTTGCGTGCAGAAGATAATTCAATGACCTCAGCCGTTGCTAGATGCTCATCTGCGGTAATATCGGCTGAATTAGCTGGAGGAGGAGGTTCGTCCATTACTTCTTCAATGACACTTTTTTGTTTGAATTTAACCTTAGACTCCGTGCCATCAATTAAACGAAGAATATTGTCTTTATGTTTGATTAAAATTAATACGGCTATAAAAAATATGGGTGGAAATATATTGATACGACCGATAATTAGTATTGAATAGAACGGTGCCAAGCCGATGGAAACCATTGAGGCCAGTGAGGAGAAGCGGGAGAATCTAACAACCAATAGCCAGGTTGCTGTCACCATCATTCCGACAATAAATTGAAAGCCTAAAAGAGCTCCTATGGCAGTAGCAACACCTTTTCCGCCTTTAAAGCCGAAGAAAAACGGATACATATGACCAAGCACGGCAGCCAAGGCAACATAACTGATAAGGGTTGAATCAGCACCAAGCATTTTGGCTATTACAACAGGAATGGTACCTTTGAGTAGGTCGGTAACTAGAACCATGGTGGCATATTTTTTGCCAGCAAGTCGCAATACATTTGTTGCGCCTGGGTTTTGAGAACCCTCGGAACGTGGATCAGGTAAAGCAAAGGCCTTACATACGATAACCGCAGAGCAAATTGACCCCATTAGATAGGCAAGTATGATCAAAAAAGCAGCTAAAATCACGGATTACTCCTCTATTTAGACTATTAACATCAGTTTTGGGATAAGAATTACCTAAAACATTTAATAAATCAATGCCTTTTCCGCTAAAAAATCCTCTGATAGTGCTGCTTATTTTGCATTTTCGGAGTCTTAAATCGTAATAGAGCTGATTTCCTTACATTTTAGGCGATTCTTAGCTAAAATTCGCGTATTACTGGGCTTCCGGTAAAAAAAGTGCTTGTAAGTTGTTGGTGTATCTTCTGCCAAAATCGGTAATCTGCCAATGCGTTTCCGTCAGATGGATTAGTTTTTTCTGAGCGGCAACTTGTAATGGCCCTAATAGCTCAGCTAATGCTAATCCAGTTCGCTCAGTAAATAGCTCCAAGGGAATAGCTTGTTCCAAACGCGTTGTATTAAGCATGAATTCAAAAATCAGCTCATCACTTTCTACTTGCTGCATATCGGCAAGGAAAGGTTTTTCCGCATTTAGATAATCTTTAGGTTGGCGATGTTTCCGTGTTCGTAAAACACGACCTTCAGCGGTTATCTTTCCATGAGCTCCAGCACCAATACCTAAATAGTCGCCAAACAACCAATAATTCAAATTATGGCGTGATTGCTTATTTACTTTAGAAAAAGCAGAAATCTCATAACGGGTAAATCCAGATTCTTTTAACAAGGCTAAACCTTGTTCCTCTAATATGCAGGCATCATCCTCGGAGGGGAGGGGTGGATTTTCTTTGTAAAAAACCGTATTCGGTTCTATGGTTAATTGGTACCAGGAAAAATGTTCGGGCTGATAGGATAAGGCAGTACGTAAATCTTCCATCCCTTGAGCGATACTTTGTTGTGGCAAGCCGTGCATAATGTCCAGATTTAAATTATCAAAACCGGCATTGCGTGCAGCGGCAATAGCTCGATGTGCTTGTTGCTCATCATGAATTCGTCCCAAAATTTTTAAGTGCTCGGGATTGAAACTTTGAATGCCTAGAGACAGACGGTTAATTCCGCTGTGTCGATAATCAGTAAAGCGTTGTTGCTCGACTGTTCCTGGATTTGCTTCCATGGTGATTTCAATATCTGAGGCAAAAGGCAATATTTTTTTTAGTTCGGAAAATAACGTCTGATAGGCTTCAGCCGATAATAGGCTGGGTGTGCCTCCGCCGATAAAAATTGAACTGATTTCACGGGACTGGAATTCCAGTAAATCAGTTTTTAAGTCGGAAAGAAGCGCCTGAATGTAATTTTGTTCTGGCAAAACTTCCGGACTTTTATGGGAGTTAAAATCACAATAAGGGCATTTTCGAATACACCAAGGGATATGAATATACAACGATAAAGGAATCATTACGTTTTTAGACTGGCTTGTTTGGAAATGCAATAGTATCATGACATACGTTTTGTCACAAAAATGAATAAGAAAAAAAAAGGGGATAACATGGCAAAGAGACGAGTTAGAGTAGCCGTTACAGGCGCTGCAGGGCAAATTGGATATGCATTACTATTCCGTATCGCTTCTGGACAAATGTTTGGTGCAGATACTGAAGTGGAATTAAACCTTTTAGAGCTTGAGCCAGCACTTCAAGCATTACATGGGGTTGCCATGGAGTTGGATGATTGCGCCTTCCCACTATTGAAGCGCATTGTTTGTACTTCTGATTTGAATAAGGCAATGGATGGGGTTAATTGGGCTTTATTAGTAGGTTCAGTACCACGTAAGCAAGGTATGGAGCGTTCTGATCTGTTACAAATTAACGGCGGAATTTTCACCAAGCAAGGTCACGCGATTAACGATAATGCTAGTGATGACGTGCGCGTGTTTGTAGTGGGTAACCCATGCAATACTAACTGTTTAATCGCTATGCATCATGCACGTGATATTCCTAATGATCGTTTTTTTGCGATGACTACTTTAGATGAATTAAGAGCACGTACTCAATTAGCGCAAAAAGCCGGTGTTGATATTACTGCCGTAAGTCAAATGACTGTTTGGGGCAACCATTCTGCAACACAATACCCAGATTTTTATAACGCGAAAATCAATGGAAAGTCTGCGGCAGACGTAATTAATGATGATGCTTGGCTGAAAGATACTTTTGTTTCTACAGTGCAACAACGTGGAGCAGCAGTCATTAAAGCACGAGGTCTTTCTTCAGCTGCATCTGCCGCAAATGCGGTAATTACCGGGGTGAATCATCTTGTTTTCGATACTCCTGCTGGTGAGACGTTCTCTATGTGCCGTCATTCCGAAGGTGAGTATGGTGTTGATAAAGGTTTGATTTTCTCTGTTCCTTGCCGTCGTGAACACGGTGAGCTAAAAGTTGTTGAAGGTTTAACGATGAATGACTATGGTCGTGAAATGTTTGATAAGACTTTAGATGAGCTGAGACAGGAACGCGATACTGTTAAGTCTTTAGGATTATTAGATTAATTCAGTACTAGAATGTTAGTTTAAACTCTCCTTCTTCTAATAAAGAGGGAGAGTTATCCGACACCGGATGATGATTTTGCGATCCTTTCTTCGTCAATTCTGCGCTTTGATATCTTTGTATTAGCTCTGAGCTGTCCAAAATAAATTTTGCCTCTGCATTACGTAATATGGTTGATATTGAACGACCATTAGATAAAATTTCATTTAGTTTTTCTACTAGCTGTGCGGCTTTCGTAATCGGGTCAGGATTATTTTGTACAAAGTGGGGAATGTGTTTAATGATTGCTTCTGCTAATTGCCTATCAGTTAAATGAAGTACCATGCGTGTTCGCACTATTTGCACAAAATTATGCTCTGATTCCATAATCAGGTTAGTTAAAAAATCCGGTTCTTTTTTCAGTTGAGTACTTAATCTTTGGCTGAAGCCAAAATGGTCCCTGTACTCCAACAGCATGGTCATAATTGAGTTTGGGTTATCGTGTTTAACCGTAGTCCCCGATTTTTGGGTTAACCAGGTTAATAAGTCTGCTTCTTGAGGCCTATGATTTAATGCACTGAATTGGAATTTGAGGGAGGCGTTAGAATGGGACAGGTAATTATCCCACTTCATTGGTGGCAAATTAAGCGTCTTCGTTAAGCAATCAATTTGTGCTTTAATAACACCAAAGTCCAGATGCCATTTTTCCAGATGAGGAATAACCGCCTTTAGAAATTTTAACAACTCAATAAACTTTCTTTGTGGAACAGGATGGTAATTATCCAAAGATTGTTTTAGTTGCTGAATCTCAGAGTAAATAAAACGCTCATTTCTCATAGGTGCTCTATGAAAAACTGGCTGTAAGGCATCTTTTAGTGCTGCAAAAGGATCTTTCATAAATCTATCCCCAAATAAGCCCTCTTTAACATTATAGTTTATTAAAATTAAAATGTACATAAATTGACCCGTTTGTGGGTTTTGCGTTTTTTCTTTGGTATACAACTTTCGTCACTTTGTTCGCAATGACGGTAGTTTTTTATTTAATTAAAAAAGAGCATGTTATGAATTGTACGTGTTCAATCGCATACAAAGAGTATATATGTTCTTATAAGTATCTGGATTTATAAAAAAAACACAAATCTGCTTTGGGTTTTTCGAACGCGAAAGATTTTCTGTGAAAAAGAGCCTGACCCGGTTTATACTTTTGATTTTGCAGTCTTATAGTGAGAGCGCTCATGGATTTGAGAATTGACAATACCCCCTTCAAAGCTTTATTCCAGCCTTTAGATTTAGGTTTTACTCAATTAAAAAACCGTTTGTTAATGGGCTCTATGCATACGGGCCTTGAAGAAGATAAGAGAAGTTTGAATCGCTTAGCGCAATTTTATCGCGAACGTGCGTTGGGTGGGGTGGGTTTAATTACCACAGGTGGGTTTGCTCCGGACAGGGCGGGGCGTTTAGCTCCTTTTTCTGCAAAATTAACCAATAGTAAAGAACAGCAGCTGCATGAGTTGGTCACTCAGACGGTTCATGATGCAGGAGGAAAAATCCTGCTGCAGGCATTACATGCTGGACGTTATGGTTTCCATCCTTTTATTGTGGCTCCTAGTGCCATTAAATCTCCAATTAGTCCCTTCAAACCTTGGGGGATGAGTAAATACCGAATTAAAAAAACCATCAAACATTTTGCGCGCTGCGCACGTTTGGCTCAATTAGCTGGGTATGATGGGATTGAAATCATGGGAAGTGAGGGGTATTTAATCAATCAATTCATTGTTACCCATACCAATCAGCGTACGGATGAGTGGGGGGGGAGTTATGAAAATCGGATGCGTTTTCCGGTTGAAGTGGTACGCAGTGTGCGTGAAGCTGTGGGCGAGAAATTTATTATCGTTTATCGCTTATCCATGCTGGATTTAATTGTAGATGGCAGTAGCTGGGAAGAAGTAGTGCAATTAGCTAAAGCCATTGAACAAGCAGGGGCGACCATCATTAATACGGGCATAGGCTGGCACGAAGCACGTATCCCAACCATTGCTACGATGGTTCCTGAAGCAGCCTTTACTCCGATAACGAAACACTTAAAGCCTGAAATCAGTATTCCTGTGATTACCTCCAACCGCATTAATACACCGGAGCTTGCCAATGAGCTGATTGAGTCGGGTGTAGCAGATATGGTTTCTATGGCAAGACCCTTTTTAGCTGATGCACAATTTGCCAAAAAAGCGAAACTAGGTGAAAGCAGGGCGATTAATGTATGCATCGCCTGTAACCAGGCATGTTTGGATCGTATTTTTGTTAATAAAACTGCCTCTTGCTTAGTAAATCCGCGCGCATGTAATGAACGTGAGTTGATTTATGAAGAAACTTCCGAACCTAAGTCGATTGCAGTGGTTGGTTCGGGGCCTGCTGGTTTAGCATTTGCTGCAGTTGCTGCCGAACGCGGCCATAAAGTCACGGTTTTTGAGAAAGCCGATCAACTTGGTGGGCAATTTAATTTAGCGAAAAGAATTCCTGGTAAAGAAGAGTTTCAGCATACTTTAGATTATTTTAAGTATCAGCTCGAAAAATACGAAGTAAACGTGCGTCTGCACACCGAGGCGACCGTTGAGCAATTAAACGAGTTTGATGAAATTGTTTTAGCCAGTGGTATTAAACCACGCACTCCAGATATTCCCGGAATAGATCATCCCAAAGTTGTAAGTTACATCGATGTGATTACCGGCCAAAAATCGGTAGGAGAACGAGTAGCAATTATTGGGGCTGGTGGCATTGGTTTTGACGTTGCTGAATTTTTAACGCACGAGTCTCATACTTCTGCAGCAGAATTTTATGATGAGTGGGGGATTGATGTGACTGGAGAACATCGAGGAGGCATTAAGTCGGCGCAGGTAGCTCCAAGCTCACGAGAAGTTTATTTATTGCAGCGTAAAAAAGAAAAATTGGGCAAGCGGTTGGGTAAAACTACAGGCTGGGTTCATCGCTTAAGCTTGAAACATAAGCACGTTAAAATGCTTTCCGGTGTGACTTATGAGCGTATTGATGACGAAGGCTTGCATGTGCAGATCAATGAAGTGCCACAGCTTTTAGCCGTTGATAACGTGGTTATTTGTGCAGGGCAAGTTGAATTTTCTGAATTGCAGGCACCACTAAAAGAGGCAGGTAAAATAGTGCATTTAATTGGTGGCGCTTATAAAGCTTTAGAACTTGATGCGCGTCATGCGATTGATCAAGCTTGTCGTTTAGCCGCGTTAATATAAGCTGATATACTCATTTTTAAAAGATACCCCCGTATTCAACGAAGTCGTAATACGGGGGGGGAGTTAATGAATAACATAACCGCTGATTGTGTTGCTACTTGTGTTAATCACATAGACAAATAAACCATTAGGGGTCACGATAATTGCCTCAGGTCCACTGGCGGTGGCATAGGGGCTATTGGGCATTATTGTTAATAAGCCCGATGTTGGATCAACACTACTTGCAATGATTAAGTCATCTTGATAGCGCGTATCGTAAGCAAATTTATCATCCGGTGTTAAAGCAATGCCTGAGGCTGCTGTATCTGGCATGATGGGAGTCACATCAGTTAAGGCTCCGGTTGTGGTATTAGCTGAATAAATCCAAATAGAGGTATTAAACGCAGAGGCTTTCAAGCCTGGTCCATTACCGGCCGCGACATAAATAAAGGAGCCTGTAGAGTTTGTAATAACTGATGAGGGGTAGGTTCCTGTCTGATATGGGCTACCAGCGAGAGCTGTTAATGCTCCGGTACCTTGATCAATAGTAAAGGCATGAACTTTCCCACCGAACATACCAAAAAAATCAATTACATAGAGGAATTGGCCATTAGGTGACGAGGTGAGGCTTATTGGTTGAGAGCTTGCTGGGGGTATAGAAAAAGGACTTCCTGCAATTGTAGTTAATACTCCAGTGGTCGAATTGACTGTGTATGCGGAAACAGTGTGTCCATTTAGGTTGGCTACATAAGCAAATTGTCCATTTGGGGTTAATCCAATAAATACCGGAGTTGAAGATCCCGTAGGGTAGGTATTTACAGGTGTTAGAACTCCAGTGGTTTGGTTAATAGTAAATTGTGCAACAAGGTTATTTGACGAGTCGGTAACATAGAGATAGAGGCCATTAGGGCTTACAGCAATACCTGAATAGGAAGTTCCATCATTGTAAGGGCTTCCGGCTAGCGGGACTAAGACACCGGTGGTTGGGTTAATTGAATAACCTGTTACGCCACCCCCAAAGTTTGTAACATAAAGGAATTTACTGTTTGGTGTTGCGGCAAGATTATTTGGATTTCCGCTTGCAAATGGACTTCCAGGAATAGGCACTAACACTCCCGTTTGTGGTGTGGCGCATTGAATCGCGTTAATGTTAAAAAAGGTGCTATTTGTATTACTTCCCTTAACCACTACATTGGGAACATAAAACGCACTGGCGTTAGTTGATGTGAATGATATAGTGCAACTGGCTTTAGGTTTCAATATGGATGGACATCTGTTATTTTGCAGCACATAACTTAAATAATTTGCATTTGTGGAAGAGGCTGCTATATTTCTTGCGTTCACGATGGAATTATTGGTAACGGTAATGAACCCTGGAGGATTAACACAACCCGTGGTGCCGATATTTATCGTACAGTTTTGAACAAAATTGGAACATACGACTGCATTTCGCTCATTAGCAGTTACTGCTAACTCAGCGATAGAGCCTGAGTTTTGGTGGGGTGATATCCCCGCAAAAGAAGGCACAGCAGCAGAAATTTGTTGCCCAAATAGTAATAGCAATACCAATAACCCTTTGTTTCGCATAATAAAAATCCCTAGTTTAATGTTGTTTTGCTATTGAGAACTGTAACAAAGGAATAAAGTAAAGACAAAATATAATTCACAAAGTGCATGAATATTAATGATAAAGTCAAAACTTCATTAGTTGAATTTGAATTAAATGCAACAAATATAGTGCATCACACTGTTTATTTTGTTATTATACTGAGCAAATTTTATATAGCTAAGCCTTTTTAGGTTATGCTTTACACGATTAGGAAGTTTATGATTCAAGATATACCAAACTTTGCCTCCTTTAATTTTTCAGATGCGATAAATAAGGCTCTGGAGGATATGAAGTTTACTACCCCATCACCCATTCAAGCTCAAACAATCCCACTTTTGTTGGAAGGAAAAGATATTATTGCCTTGGCGCAAACAGGGACAGGTAAAACAGCGGCTTTTGCATTGCCGATTTTACAAAGCCTATCTTCTGGCATTCAAGGTACCCAAGCGTTAATTTTAGCGCCTACTCGCGAATTAGCGATTCAGGTTGCTGAACAATTCGAATTATTAAGTGCCAGACAACGTGGGGTGACTGTTGCTACCTTATGTGGTGGCCAAGAGTATGGCCGTCAGTTAAAACAATTGCGTGCTGGTGCACAAGTGGTTGTAGGTACGCCTGGTCGTATTTTAGATCATATTGATAAAGGCACCTTGGTTTTAAATAACTTACGTACTTTTATCCTTGATGAAGCCGACGAAATGTTACGTATGGGATTCATTGAAGATATTGAAACCATTATGGCAAAACTCCCAGAGAAAAAACAAATTGGGTTGTTTTCAGCAACAATGCCACATCGCATTCGTCAAATTGCTAACACTTATTTACAAGACCCTGTATCAGTTGAAATTCGTTCAGAAACTGCAACGGTAAAAAGCATCGAACAACGTTTCTTGTTTGCTGCAGGTTATCAAAAACCAGATGCATTATCGCGTGTCTTAGCTGTTGAAGAATATCAAGGCGTCATCATCTTCGTGCGTACCAAGAGTAGCACGGAAGAAGTAGCCGAATTACTGCAGCAACAAGGTTTACGTGCTATGGCAATCCATGGAGATATTACGCAAGCCTTACGGGAGCGTATTATTTCTCAGTTCCGCCAGGGAGCAATCGATATTTTAGTAGCTACTGACGTTGCTGCACGTGGTTTAGACGTTGAGCGTGTCACTCACGTAATTAACTACGATTTGCCACATGATAACGAGACTTATGTTCATCGTATTGGTCGAACTGGTCGTGCAGGGCGTTCTGGTGTTGCTATTTTGTTTGTTACACCAAAAGAATCACGTTTAATCAACAGTGTTGAACGTCATACACGTCAGCGCATTACGAAAGTAACAGTGCCGAATGACCATATGATTCAAGTTGCACGGCAACAGCGTTTTATGGCAAATATCACTGCGCGATTAGAGAGTGAGCATTTACATTCATATAAAAAGATTGTTGAAGAGTACATTAAAGAACATGATGTCTCTGCTGTTGATGTTGCTGCTACTTTGGCCTTGTTAATTCATAAAGATCAGTCATGGCATCAAAAAGAACAATCGTTGCCTAAAGCTACTCGTCCTGAAAAAGAAGGACGTGGAGAGCGAGGATCACGAATTGATCGTGAACGTTCATTCTCGCGTTCGGATGAGCGACGCTCTAATGACCGAAAAGGTTTTGGCGATACAGGTCGTAAGAAATTTAATGATGAAGGTGGCGCTGAACAGGATTTATTCCGTATTGACGTGGGTAAAGTTCATGGCGTGAAACCAGGCAATATTGTCGGTGCGATTGCGAATGAAGCAGGTTTACAAAGTCGCCATATTACTGGTCTTAAAATTCATGATGATCATTCTACTGTTCGCTTACCGAAGGGTATGTCTAAAGAGGTCGTGAGTGATTTAACTAAAGCATGGGTTTGTGGCCGTCAGTTAAAATTAACTTTAATTAGTAGTGGTGCCTAATTAGCTATAGACGACACTTCTCCTTGAATGCGGAGAAGTGTTATTTCTATTTTGCTGCAAAATAGAGTGTTGCAGCCGCTGCTAGTGATGCAGTGAGAATCAAACCTGCCGTTGTAGTTTCAGGAGTAAAAAATTTATAGGGATGGGCTGTTGGTTTCTCTGTAACTGGATTACTGTCTTCCGTGCCAATCTTATCAAACTTTATTTGCGCAATCTGATTTATAATCGAGCTAATTCTTTGCTTCGGAGTGGTATTAGACGTTATGAAGCTGAAATAGTCTTTTTCAAATAATGTGATTGCTGCATCTATTTGTTGAGGGCTTATCGTGGTGTCTTGGCTATAGGAACAGATGGTGAGGAATAGGGTTTCAGAATAAGCCGCACTCACTTGAAGTAATTCAAGCTGTTCCCAATTTTGGGCATCAGCGATTTTTGAGTTCAGCTGATAACGGTGATTATGTGGATCATTTTGAGTAAATGCATGGATTGCATCAGCTAATTTTGTTTCACAAGAAAGAATCTGATGGAGCAGATTGATGGATTTTTTGATGAACTCTTGTTCAAATATGGACATTTAAGGTCTCCTTACCGTAAAAGAAATACTATAAGGATCTTTTGAAATTAGGGCAAGAAGAGGAGCATAGGGTATTTCCTTATGGATGAAGATGTGTTCTTATGTTGGACTCAGAGGTATTGGGGATCGGTAATGCGAATTAAATAAACACAAAGATTATTTAATGATATAATTATCGATAAATTTTGTTTTTAAAAACAATCAATTATAATTAAGGGTATACATGAGACTGTTAGCAACTTTAGCTGCTTTTTTATTTTCTGGAATTGTTTTAGCAACACCTCTCCGTAATATAGTTGTATTTGGTGATAGCTTGTCGGATAACGGCAATCTCTATGAATTCATGAGTCATCAATTGCCTCCATCTCCTCCTTATTTTAAGGGGCGTTTTTCTAATGGGCCTGTATGGGTAGAACATTTAGCCGCTTCTTATTTTCCTAAGGATCCAGGAGCGCATTTATTAGATTATGCTTATGGCGGTGCAGGTGTTTCATCAGATGAAGAAGATGATGATGTTTTGTTTACGTTAAGAAGAGAAGTCAAAGATTACTTCGCCGCCCATCAAAATAAGGCAAGTGAAGATAGCCTTTATGTGGTGTGGATTGGATCCAATAATTATTTAGCATTGCCTACTGAAGTTGATAAAACTCTACGTGACGTAAATGATGGAATTACCGAGAGCTTACAGCGTTTGGCTGATAGGGGTGCAAAACATATTTTAGTCGTTAATATTCCTGATTTAGGAAGTACTCCGGCGGCTATTGAGTTCGACTCGATTGAAACCATGTCATATTTTTCACAAGAACATAATTCTCTATTGAATAACACTCTAACTAATCTAAAACAGAAGTATCCGAATGTTGAATGGTTGTTTTTTGATATGAACCAATCGTTTAGCGATGTTGTTACTAATCCACAAGTGTATGGATTTAATAATATTAATGGGGCTTGTATTGATTTTATCGACGATAATTTTGCTAAAAAATCAGTGCTAAATCTGGTTAGAGCAGCGAAGCCTCAACAGATGAAGAGGGATGCCTGTGATGGTTATTTATTTTTTGATTTAGTGCATCCAACGGCATTAGCTCATGAATTGTTAGCTGATCGAGCTCGAAAAGCGCTTGATGAAGCTGGTGTTACATTTACAGAATAGGACAAAATGTAGTCCGTATTACGCTATGCTAATATGGGCTACAAATTTTTTCAGGGACGATATGTATTACATTTTAAAAATAGCTTTAGCATTTTTCCTCATTATCTCTTCAGTTCAAGCAGAGCAGTTGGAGGTAACACTTAATGGCAAGAGCATTAAGCTGCCTTACTGGTCCGCATTAAAAGATCCACATGGTGCCATTGTTATCATTCATGGTGGTGAACAGGCGCAGTGGTCAGATTTTTTAGAGTTCGCAGCAAAACATTTATCAGATTATGGTTGGTCTACGGTATTGTTGAATTGTGAGCAAGGTGGCAGTACAGAGCCTTGGGTAAAAGCACTTCCAGAAGCAATCAATACATTACGTCAGCAAAAAAATAATCGTATTGTGGTTATTCATTATGGAGATCAAGTTGGGCAAACCTTCGCGGCTTTTGATAAGCAGGGAGGCATTGAAGGTTTGGTTTTACTTTCCGCGTATGATTTATCGAAAACATCTGCTAAAAAAGATGATAAAAAAATTGAGATAAAAGTTCCTTTATTCGATATTGCTGGGCAATTCGACTATGGTGCGGTCCTTGATCAGATGAAGGAGCGTCAAAGAGAATTTGCACAAAATAAATATACCTCCATGCAAATACCCGGTGCCAATCATGACTATGAATACAATCAACCTATGGTGGTATCATTTATCAGCGGTTGGATGCAAAAACTTACTGAAAATAAACCCAAACCTCCACCCGTACTGGTTTCTTATGTGGCATCTATAGCGGCCTTCATTCCCAAAGAAGAGGTGGCTTTGGATGAAGAGCCTGAAGATTGGGCGGGCTACAATAATGATCCTCCAGAGCCAACACAAGAGATTATTGTGCAGAAAAGTTACTAACAGTTTTTTTCTTACCTTTTAAGGATAGAGACCTGTATTAGTTGTCGTGAACTACAGAGTCACCATCCCTTACTTTCACAAATCAATTCATAAGCCTTCACTATTTTCTGCGTCTTTTCATTAGCAACCTTAATCATCTCCTGAGGCAAGCCTTGAGCAATTAGCTTATCTGGGTGATTACGGCTCAATAAACGACGATAGGCCCGTTTAACTTCTTGCTTGCTGGCACTAGGCGATAATTCCATTAATGCATAGGCAGAATCCAAATTGGATTGTGAGGGCTTATAATTGTGCTTGCTGTATGACGAATAAGAGTCAGATGAAGACTGATGGCTATCTTGTTGCTTATGAGCAGAGCCAAAATCCTCATAAAAACGGTATTGCTGATGAAAAGGCATAAAACCTAGATGCGAGAAAATAATATCTAAGGACTGTATTTTACGAGTAGTCAGGCCATCAATTTGTGCTGCCTGATATTGAATGTCTATAAATACTTTCAATAAATTACGATTATCATTGCAGGCACGACGCAGTCTTACAAGGACACTAATGAGATCAAAATGAGGCCCTTTGCCTTCATTAAATAAACGCATAGCGAGCATCTTTTGTTGTTGGCCCAAATGCATTTCATTCATAATTGAACGCGCCATATTCAATTCTTCTTCACTAACACGGCCATCGGCTTTTGCCAGGTAGCCCATAATGGAGAAGGTTGCCTCAAAAAAGATTGTTTGTACATTGCTGCGTTTTTCAGTCAAATACAATAAAAGCGGGTTAGAAAAATGATTCGCGAGTCCTCGGTCAAAGATATTTCCTACTAAAATACCAAAGATTGCACCTGTGGGGCCGGCGGATAAAAATCCAAAGAATGCACCGAGAAGTTTTCCCCACCAGGTGCTAATTGTAAAAAATTCCTTAAAATTCATTATAGAGAATTACCTTAAAATTAATGTCAGTTCCACTGTATATGAGGGTGCTGCGCTCATCTGCAATAGTCTTATCGCTTTATACCACATTTTAAGTATATACTGTCGGCTTTTAGGTTTGGCTTTATATGCGATTTTTGTACTCTTTTTTAATGTATTTACTTACACCATTTATTGTAGTCCGTTTATGGTGGAAAGGACGTCGCTTGCCAGCCTATAGAGAACGTATTGCGGAACGTTTTTGTTTGGGAGTAAAAGAACACAAGCCTGTTGATGTTTGGGTGCATGCAGTTTCTTTAGGGGAAGTGATTGCCGCTATTCCTTTGATTGATGCTATGCTAGAGAGAAATTGGTCCGTATTCGTTACGACCATGACACCAACTGGCTCTGGACGTGTGCAAAGTCATTATGGCAATAGGGTAGGGCATCAATATGTGCCTTATGAACTGCCTCTAATTCTTAAGCGGTTTTTTAAACAAATTAACCCGCGGGTTGGTTTGATTATGGAAACGGAGTTATGGCCCAACTTAATTTATGAAGCTCGTGCAGCCAAAGTCCCTTTATTGCTTGCTAATGCGCGTTTATCTGATGGGTCGATGCAAGGCTATAAATGGATTAAGTTTATTATAAAACCTCTACTTAATCGCTTTTCGGCTATTTTACCTCAAGGTGAAGAGGATGCTCAGCGTTTTATTGCTTTAGGGGCGCAACCAGAGCAGGTGCGCGTCTTGGGCAATATTAAATATGACTTACAAACCCACAGCATCGATCGTCAAAAATTTAATGAATTAAAAAGTCATTGGGGTCTTGAGCGGATTGCTGTTATTGCTGCCAGTACTCATGATAATGAAGAGTCTCAAATTATTGCCCAGTTACGATGTTTGCAAGAAGCGATCCCTGGGGTGGTGTTATTGATAGCACCAAGACATCCAGAGCGTTTTCAAGAAGTGTATCAACAATGCGTTCAAGCAGGGTTTAACACCGGGTTGCGCTCTAATTTAGCTTCTTTAAGCACTGAGAGTGATATTGTGGTACTGGATAGCTTAGGTGAGCTTTTAGGCATGTATCAGATTAGCGATTATGCTTTTGTAGGAGGCAGCCTTGTTTCTGTTGGTGGCCATAATGTGCTTGAGCCGATTGCGATGAATGTTCCTGTCATTAGCGGTTCTCATGTTCATAATTTTAAGTTAATTTGCCATGAATTAGCGAAGGCAAAGGCAATAATCTTAGTGCAACAGGCTAATGAGGTGATCGATGAATTGATTAAGTTGCATACCGATCCCTCTTACCGCCAACAACTTATTAATAATGCAAGCACGGTGTTTGAAAAAAACAAAGGCGCAGTCCTGCGGCATATGCAGCAAATAGATAGTTTATTATAAATCCTCATGGACTATGTTACCCGTATTAGACGAGGTCGTAATATGTGCTAGGTAATGGTGATTGAGTGTACTGGATAACAGTCCGCGAGCAATGTCGCGGACGTTTGAGTATCAAGCGGGATTAAGAACCCTGATTTTGTCTTTCTTTGATTTCAGACAAGGTTTTGCAGTCGATGCATAGCGTAGCTGTTGGTCTAGCTTCTAAGCGCTTGAGGCCTATTTCTATACCACATGCTTCACAATAGCCGAAATCATCATTTCTTAAACGTTCCAACGCATCTTCAATTTTTTTAATGAGTTTGCGCTCGCGGTCACGAGTACGTAATTCAATGCTGAACTCTTCTTCTTGACTTGCTCTGTCAGAAGGATCTGGGAAGTTAGCCGCTTCATCTTTCATATGAGTAACTGTGCGATCTACTTCTTCCATTAATGATTGACGCCACGCTAGCAAAATCTTTTCAAGATGGGCTAGCTGCATTTCATTCATATATTCTTCCCCTTCACTTTCAATGTAAGGAGAAATTCCCATGCTACCTATCGTGTCATTTTTCACGTTGTATAGTCTCTCATTATTTTTATTAATTAATTGTTCGGTCATATTGGCCTCCATCCCACTGTCCAATGGTTTTCGTATTAATATATTAATAATAGCAAACCAACTGAGACGATTTTTACTCGTTGGGATCTTTTCAGAAGGCGGTAGGTATACCAAAAAACTGTTGCATCATCAACAACATTTATCGCCAACCACCACTTACTCTGTCATGACCCTGTAAATCTTTCCAGCACTGTACGTTTTTGTAGCCTAGTTCATTAAGTATAGCTCTAACTTTTAATTTTTGATCATAACCATGTTCGAGTAAAATCAGGCCATTAGGTAAAAGATAATCATAACCTTGTTCAATAATCAAGTGAAGATCAGCTAATCCATCTTGACCACTCGCTAAAGCGCTGCGTGGTTCAAAGCGTAAATCACCTTCTTGTAGATGCAGATCCTGCTCAGCAATATAAGGTGGGTTGGATATAATGGCATGATATTGTCGCTTGGGAAGAGCACTGTACCAATTGGAATGATAGAAGCTTAGATTGCGCACTTGATGCCGTTGTGCATTTTCTTGGGCAACCTGTAATGCTTCTTGGCTAAAATCACAAGCAACAACATTCCAATTTGGTCTTTCTTTCGCAATAGCAATGGCGATTGCGCCACTTCCTGTTCCTAGTTCAAGGATACATGCTTCGCTATCTGGAGTTATTTTTTCTAAAGCCAATTCTACTAATAATTCGGTTTCATGGCGTGGGATTAATGTATGCGCATTGACTTTTAAGTTCAGTGACCAAAACTCACGCTCACCGGTAATGTAGGCAATAGGGATACCTTGAGCTCGTTGCATTAAGAAGCTTTGATATTTTGCATATAGCTCTTTAGTGAGTAGCTCTTCAGGATGAGCAAACAAATACGCTCTGTTTTTACCTAAGACATAACAGAGCAAAATCTCAGCCTCTAGCTCTGGGTTATTACCCAAAGCCGCGCGTATGCTAATCATTGCGTCCCAACTCTGCGAGCAGTTCTGCATGGTATTCACGTTGTAATGCATCAATAACCAGGGATAAATTTCCCTCCATTACATCGCCAAGTTGATAAATGGTCAGATTAATACGGTGATCCGTCAGACGACCTTGAGGGTAATTGTAGGTGCGAATGCGCTCTGAACGATCTCCAGTTCCCACAAGTGATTTCCGCGTTTGTGCTTGTTCTTGTCTTTGTTTGCTTTGTTCGGCATCCAATAAGCGTGTTTTTAACAAAGACATCGCCTTAGCGCGGTTCTTATGTTGTGAACGTTCATCCTGACATTCAACAACAACCCCAGTAGGAATATGTGTGATGCGGATGGCGGAATCTGTTTTGTTAACGTGCTGACCTCCAGCCCCTGATGAACGATAAGTATCAATGCGTAAATCATCGGCGTTGATTGGAATCTCATCAATTTCGTCAACTTCCGGCATAACGGCTACCGTACATGCAGACGTATGTACACGACCTTGAGATTCCGTTTCAGGAACTCGTTGTACACGGTGTGCTCCTGATTCGAATTTAAGTTGAGAATAAACCGCAGCACCGCTGATGCGGGCAATAACTTCCTTATAGCCGCCATGTTCGCCATGATTTGCACTGATTAATTCCAGTTGCCAACCGCGATTCTCAGCATAGCGGCTGTACATACGATACAAATCGCCAGCAAAGATTGCTGCTTCATCGCCACCTGTTCCGGCTCGTACTTCAAGGTAAATATTACGCTCATCATCAGGATCTTTAGGAATCAAATGCCATTGCAGTTGCTCATCTAATTCTTCAATTTGTTGTTTGGCATCATCAAGTTCTTCTTCGGCCATTGCCGCAAGCTCTTGGTCGCCTCCCTCCAGCATTTCCTGTAGGGACGTTAAATTATCTTGTGCCGCAATATAGGTTTCGTAGCAGTTGGCCACAGGCTCTAACTGCGCATATTCTTTGGATAAGGCTTTAAACTGATTCTGATCTGAAATCACTGAGGCTTCAGATAATAATCGCTCCACTTCTTGGAAGCGTTCCAGCATTTGCTGCAGTTTTAACTCAAGAGATTTCTTCATATGGTGATTGATAAGTTGTTGTATTAAAGAGGTATTGCGCTAGAACAAACAAATCTTCACGCCCATCACGAGCTATTTGTTTTAAGCCGGTAGTGGGGGTATGCGTTAATTTATTAACTAAGCGCTCGCTAAATTCATTTAAAACGGTCTGTTGGCAATGTCCTGCAGAAAGCTTTTTTAAGGCCCGCTGCAATTCTTTTTGAGCCAGATGTTGCATCTGCAAACGATAATCACAGATAACTTTTTTGGCTTTTAGAGAACGTTGTTTACGTAGGTAATTATTTAATTCTTCTTCGATCAACTGTTCTGCATGCAAGGCTGCTTGGCGTCGTTCTTCCATACCTTGTTCAATTTTATTTTGTAAATCGTCAACATTATACAAATGCACCTGCTCAAGTTCGGTAATATTGGCTTCAATATTACGAGGAACTGCCAAATCTAAAAAGAACATGGGGGCGGATGCTTTTTGTTGTATGGCATGCGCAACCAAATCTTTATTAATAAATGGAATAGGACAGGCCGTTGCGGTGATGACTACATCGACTTCAGGTAAATGTTGCCCCAAGTTACTGATGGGAACAGTTTTGCCTCCAAAGGTCTGGGCCAGTTTCTCGGCATTTTCCAGAGTACGGTTGGCAACTAGAAAATGATGTACTCCTTGCTGATGTAGATATTTAGCAACGAGGGCTGCAGTGTCTCCAGAGCCAATTAATAAAATGCGTAATGATTTGTACTCTGCAAAAAATTGGCCAATTTGCTGGACTGCTGCATAGGCTACGGAAACCGGATTGATGCCAACGCCACTTAACGTTCTAATTCGTTTTGAAGCACTAAAAATATATTCAAAAATGGGGCGCAATTGGGACTTTATCGAACTGAGTTGATTTGCATGTTGGTAGGCTTGCTTCATTTGGCCAAAAATTTGGGGCTCACCAATCATCATGGAATCTAAACCAATAGCAACTCGCAACGCATGCTTTATAGCTTGTTTGCCTTTATGAATGTACAAATAAGGAGTTAATTCATCAGGGACTAGTTGATGCTCATGTGCTAACCAATCAGTAAGTACCTGTGTGTCTTGGGTCTCGCAATAAATTTCAGTACGGTTACAGGTAGATAAAATCGTTGCTTCACTTACTTCAGGAAGACTTATTAAGCTGTTAAGTAGTGAATCTTGGGTAGCCGGAGATAGGGCGACTTTTTCACGCACGTTTATTGGCGCAGTTTTATGATTGAGTCCGCAAGCAACAAACACCATAGAAATATGAATTAGTCTATATTTAAAGTAATCGGGGGATTGTAAACGATTAGTCACTAAATTTGTAGGGTTTAACAACAATTCTGCTGTAATGGCTGCAATTAATTGCGTTTTGTTCGGGCAACGGGTTGCGATAAAAGGGATATTAGAAAATATTTTGTAAAATTAAAGTACAAAATTATTTGGCCGCTAACATACAGTAGAATGCTTTTGCACTAAGGGTGCTAACTGATGGGGAGATGGTCATGGATATAATCCTTCAAGGTGAACATAGCGGTGATGAGGCTGCACAAAGTTTAGAGCGCGTTTTGCAACTCTTTAAAGAGCGCTATCACATTGCTGGCTTTCGTGAAATTCACCTAACGGTAACATTAATCGATGAGCAGGGTGATGATGTGGAGTTGGTGGATAGTGAGTCCAACCAGGCTTATCGTGTTTTTGAGGTGTTTCGTCAAGGATATGAATTGGGTAGAAAAGGAACACCCATGCTACAATTAGTAGTTGATAATACAAAATAAATACTTAGGCTTTGAAGCAAACATCAGAAAATGAAGCGCACGTCATTCCGAATGTTATGTTCGTCATGACGTGCGCTTGTGGTGGCTTTAAATGTGAGGCAAGATACCTAGGCACTCTGAAATGAATCAGGAAAAGGAGTTAATTATGTTTTTGGCGATTATTGCCATAATCCTTACTTTACTTTTAGTCATAGGTATTCATGAAGCGGGGCACGCCTTAGTTGCTCGGTATTTTCAGGTTAAAATTAAAAAAATTTCAATTGGCTTTGGTAAGCCATTATTGCGTTGGCAAAGCGGCAGTGGATGTGAATGGGTTTGGGCCATGTTTCCTTTAGGTGGTTATGTGCAATTAGAAAACACGCGCATTAGTCCTGTGGAACCTTCCGAATATTCTGGATGTTTTGATAAAAAACCTGTTTGGCAGCGAATTCTGATTTTATTGGCTGGAGCTGTGGCGAACCTTATTACAGCATGGATTGCGCTAATCTTGGTTTATAGCATCGGTCTTACTTATACCTTGCCACAAGTTAAAACCGTACAACCGAATAGCATCGCTGCTCAAGCAGGAATTGCGGTCGGAGATCAGGTAGTATCGATTGCCAATAAGGCAACGCCTACTTGGAATGATGTCGGGATGCAAATGGTTATCCTCTGGGGGCAAAAAGATATCCCAATGGTTTTAAGTCATGGCAATGAATTAAAAAACGTAACCATCAATTTAAGCCAGGTAAGTTTCCGTGGAACTAAGTTGAACTTATTAAGTCAGTTGGGTATAGAGGCTAATCTTTCTGCGCCCCGCGATACCTTGCGCGCTCCTTCATTGGGGGCGGCAATACATCAAGCGAATGCGGTAATGGCAAGTATGTTGTACTTCTTCGTAATGATTTTCAAACAGTTATTTACCGGAGTAATTCCATTCTCAATGCTGCTTGGGCCTCTGAGTGTTTTTGCTGCCTCGGTTGCGTCATTGACGCAAGGAATTGTGGTTTTTATGTTTTTCATTGCTACCTTAAGCTTGGCTGTTGCCTTGGTTAATCTATTTCCTATTCCAGGCTTAGATGGTGGTTCTATTGTCTATGCGGTGCTGGAGAAGATTCGCGGCAAGTCAATCTCGGTTTCTATGGAATTGTTAGTGCATCGTTTGGTATTTATTGTGTTCTGCGTCATGTTGGTGCATTTGCTGATGAATGATTTGCAAAGAATTTAACCCTGTTTAGGCCATGCGGCTTGCCGCGGTAATTCGGTCGTCTATAAGTCAAGCAATACTTAGAGTTACTTGTATGCTTCTGCGATTCAATGAGGGCCAGTTGCATATTCCGTCTATGAATTTACATTTATCACCGTTCGCGCGCAACACCATAAATCCACTCGTTCCACCCCAGCCTTTTTGAGCGTTAACGCAAGTTCATTAGCAGTGGACCCTGTTGTAAGCAAGTCATCAACCAATGCAATATGTTGAAAGGGAAGCTTTTTACTAATAAACGCATTACGTAAATTGTTTTGCCTTTGCTCCTTATCCAAACTGGCCTGTGGTGCTGTATTAAGAATTTTTTGACAACTGGTCAAATCGTAGGGTAGATCTAACTTCTTAGCTAAGCCACGTGTTAAAATCGCTGCATGATTGAATCCTCGTTGTTTTATTTTTCGCGCATGCATCGGGACCGGAATGAGGCATTGAGGCAAATTATTAGCAGGCACGCCACTCAATATTAAATAACTTAAAAAGGAATGAAGATAGAGCCCATTATGGTATTTAAATTGATGAAGCAAGCCACGTAAGGGTTCTTCAAATTTATAACGAACATAAGCATGTTCAAATTGTGGTGGTTTTTTAATACAGCCACCACATGTTAATGAGCCGGCATCAGCTAAAGGAGTTGCACAATGTTGGCATGTCAGGCCTAATAGAGGCATGAACTCAATACAATGCTCACAAACAGCATGATTAGTTTTATGAAACTGACTGCACAGTCTGCATATAGAGGGCAAACGTAAACTCTGTGTTACAATGGATAGTTTTTGGCGCACGCGTGTTGGATTCCATATTATATTGAATAACTTTTCCTGGTTCTCATCATGACCCGTACACATGAAATTAGCAAGGCATTTAACCAACATGCCGCAGAATATGAGCTTGCTGCGAAAGTTCAGCATGAAATTGGCACTCGTTTATTAGAGCGACTCCACTATTTAAAAATCGCACCGCAGCGCATTCTTGATTTGGGTTGTGGCACGGGTATTTTTTCACGTGAATTAGCACAGATGTATCCTAAAGCGCAGATCGTGGGTTTGGATTTGGCGCATTCAATGTTACTGCAGGCACAGAAAAAACACAGCTGGCGGCGTAAATGGCCATTAGTAAGTGCTGATATGAAGCAGCTTCCTTTGGCAACTGGAGTCTTTGATTTGATTTTTGCGAATCAAGTAATTCATTGGGGGGAGCCTTTAGAGCTTGTTTTTCGGGAGTTGAATCGGGTAATGAAGCCAAATGCTTGCCTTATGTTTACCACGTTAGGCCCGGATACCTTTAAAGAATTAAAACATGCTTGGTCTGGTGCGAATGACTATGCGCATGTGAATGAATTTCCTGACATGCATGATGTTGGGGATTGCCTTATGGCCGAGCATTTCTTGGAGCCGGTAATGGATATGGAGTTGCTGGCCGTTCATTATGAATCACTACCTAAGCTGGTGCATTCGTTAAAAGCCCAAGGTGTAAAAAATATTAATTCAGGGCGCAATCAAGGTTTAACTGGTCGTGATTCGTGGAAAAAATTCGAGCAAAATTATACTTCCTTACAAACAGATACCGGACGTTATCCTCTGACTTATGAGGTCGTTTATGGGCATGCATGGAAGGGAGAACAACGAAAGACAGAACAGGGAATTGAGACCTTAATTCCTATTTCACAAATCAAACGATCTAGGCGTTAAGATTGTTTTAAGATTCACTTGGTATAATTTACCCAATTGAATTAAATTAGATCAGTTCGATGCTTGATGATTTGGCGGTTTAACCCCTTTGGTTGTAACTTATCTAGTAGAGACATTCCACCAATATACTGGCCCCGAGCTTTTACCTGATTTGTGGTGCCATACTTCGGTCGCCGCAATACAATTAAACAGCTCTATGCAGAAGGAGCAGAGCGTAAAGAAGACAGTTTATGGCTTACCACTCATTCGAATAATCACTAGGCAATGATTGCAGTTCTTGTTCTATTGTATGTATCGCTCCAGGATCATTTTTACGTATAGTTCCCCTCATCAAAGGATCTTTTGGGTTAATGTAATTAATGTTTTTATAAGGGGATGAGTATGCGGTTGTTGGGTTTTCGTCAGTATAACTAGTTGCATCAGTTACCACATAAGTTTTTTTTCCGGAATCGATTACAAAGCCATTTGAATCGGTGGTGGCGCAGTTTGTGAGCAACAGCATTATTCCCAAACCGCCCATAGTGAGTTTTGTCTTTCTCATACAATGCTCCTAAAAGACACGCTCATGATTGTGTGATTATAGTACAGTTACTGTGTTCCGGTTGGTATCTAGCAGACTTTAAGCATTACCCCGAGGTGCCCCTAATCGAACATGAAGGATTAGTTATTGACCTGATGGTTGGTGAATTATTGGGGGTTAAAGCCCCGGTTTTAGTGTATTCGCCGCTTATTGGATTGGATATTAATACGACTAAGGCGGTGCATACCAATCCCTAAGCCGCCTGATGTCATCCCTAACATCGTGAGGGATGACGTTATTTTGCCGCTGCAATTTTTTTCAAATCACTACGTTCTTGTAACATGCGCGTCAAAGAAATCAAATCAACTGCTTTATCACCAAACGATTGAAGCTCATCAAAGGCTATTTGATAATGCTTATTTATTTCTGCTTCTAATTCCTCTTGAGTATATAAAGAGGCAAATGTCATTTTATCATTAGCCAGATCAGAAGAACGTCCTTTACCTAAAAGTTCTGTTGGTGCATAACGATCTAAATAATCATCTTGCAACTGGAATACCAGTCCAATATGACGAGCATAGGATCTTAATGCCGCTTTACTTTGTTCGCTGGTAGAGTTATCGGCAGCTAAGACCATTTCAATACAGGCTGAAATAAGCCGGCCAGTTTTCAGATGGTGTATTTCACAAAGGAGTTCTTCACTAATCGAGGATTTGCCTAATTCGGATAGGTCCAGGCTTTGTCCGCTAACCATTCCTGTAACACCACTGGCTCGAACTAATTCTTGAGTGATGGCAATCACTTGAGCAGGGGGGAGGCGTTGGGATAAATGAGAAAGCAGTACCTCAATTGCTAGCGCCTGCATTCCATCACCGACTAAAATTGCAGTAGCTTCATCAAAAGCTTTATGACAGCTAGGTTTACCACGACGAAAATCATCATTATCCATTGCCGGTAAATCATCATGAATTAAAGAATAGCAATGAGTTAATTCTACTGCAGCAGCAATGACATCCAGAACCTGGAGGTCTAGATTAATCAAGTTACCAGTTAAATAGACCAGGATGGGTCTGATTCTTTTTCCTCCAGGAAAAAGAGAATAGGTCATTGCAGTATAAATTTGTTCCGCAGGTATCGATACCTCTTGGGTAATCTGCTTAAGAAATTGTTCTTGGCGTTCGAGATAGGTTTTAATCACTTAATTCTTCATCCGAAAAGGGTTTTGCAGGGGATTGTGCAGTAGTTAGCATTTCAATTTTTTGCTCCGCTTGCTGCAATACATCCTGACAGCGTCTGGCTAAGCTGATCCCCTTTTCAAATTGTTTTAGCGAGTCCTCAAGAGTTAATTCCCCTTTTTCCAGCTGTCTAACAATTTCCTCTAATTCCCCTATAGACTGCTCAAAGTGGATGCCTTTGCTCATAGACTTTGCCCTGTTTGTGCAAAAAGTTGTAATTATACATTGAGTTGTTTTCTGGATTCAATCATTAAATTAAAACTCAACGTGGGTTGGTGCTGGGTACCAATCTACTGGGAATTTTTTAAGAGTTCGGCTATGATGCCAGCACATTAATCAAGGTCCTCAACTATGAAAACCAAAACCCAATTTGTATGCAATCAATGTGCCGCAGTTTTTAAGCAATGGGCAGGACAATGCACGCAATGTGGGGCATGGAATTCAGTTGCTGAAGAGGGTATTGTTCCCACCAGCCGCAATGCTCGTGGCGGCTCTTGGGTCAATCAGCGTTCAGTTATTACGGCCGTAGAAGATGTGGTGATGGATAAAGAAGTCCGTATGGACTGTGGATTATCTGAATTAAATCGTGTTTTAGGTGGCGGTCTTGTTTATGGTTCGGTAGTACTTATTGGGGGCGATCCTGGAATTGGAAAATCGACCTTATTGCTGCAAACCTTAGCGAATCTTTCCAGGCAAGAAACAGTATTGTATGTTACCGGTGAAGAGTCTTTGCAACAGGTTGCCATGCGTGCCAAGCGTTTAAACCTTCCTTTAGCGGGCTTAAGGCTTTTAGCGGAAACTCAGGTTGAGTCAATTATTGCCCACGCACAGAAAGAAAATCCCAAGATTATTGTTATTGATTCCATCCAGACTATTTTTACAGATAGTATCAGCTCAGCTCCCGGAGGGGTTAGTCAGGTACGTGAGTCTGCCGCGCAATTAGTACGTTTCGCCAAAATGACTCAAACTGCAGTATTTCTAGTAGGCCATGTCACCAAAGAGGGGGCTTTAGCAGGCCCGCGAGTTTTAGAGCACATGGTTGATAGTGTTTTATATTTTGAAGGACAAAGTGATAGTCGTTTTCGCGTCATCCGTGCCATTAAAAATCGTTTTGGAGCCGTCAATGAGTTAGGTGTTTTTGCTATGACTGATAAGGGGTTGAAAGAGGTAGCTAACCCCTCAGCCATTTTTTTATCGCGTCAACCAGAGCCAACCCCGGGTAGTGCCGTGATGGTCACTTGGGAAGGATCGCGACCAATGCTTGTGGAAGTACAAGCCTTGGTCGATGAAGCGCATGGTCAACAATCCAAGCGGGTCACTGTAGGTCTTGAGCATAACCGTTTGGCCATTTTGCTTGCTGTTTTGCATCGGCATGGCGGAATTGCAACTTATGATCAGGATATTTTTATTAATGTAGTAGGAGGCGTTAAAGTTACGGAAACAGGTTCCGACTTAGCCCTACTTGCAGCAGTAGTTTCCAGTTTGCGTAATCGGATTTTTGATAGCGAAACCATTATTTTTGGTGAGGTTGGCTTAGCGGGTGAGATTAGACCGGTGCAAAGCGGCCAAGAGCGACTCAAGGAAGCTGCCAAACATGGTTTTAAGCGGGCTATTGTTCCTTTCGCTAATGCTCCAAAACAACAAAGTGATTCTATGGTGATTGAACCAGTCAAATATTTACATGAAGTTTTAGAAAAAATGTGATTATAGAATAGAAGTAGTTGAGATATTATTTATTCCCCCTTAGTATTGCCGCCGCTGGACTGTAAGTGGTTAGGGGCTGCAAAAAACGCGTCATTGTGTCAGGATTGTGAAGTGTTATATTTATTTTCTGATGTGATAAATAATTGGCAAGGGTAGTTGTTTTTTTTTAAGTCTGTGTTATTATTGAACAAATTCTGCTGTCGGATGGTTTTTAATGGGTACTGCTTTTTATAACATTAAAGATATTAGTTTAGGTCTTCCTTCTCATTCTGGGCATGAGGCGTATCTTGGTGCCCAATATAAAGTTGATAATCAAAAAATTGTTTATAAAAAAAACAAGTATGGCATTGCTTCTTTTTCGCGCTTAGAAGAGAGCTTTAGTCAGCTGGCTAAGTTATTTTTATCTCCCGATTTAACTCCTTCACAACGACTCGTTGTGGATGATGAGAACCAGGTAGTTGGGGTAGCGGTTCAACATCTTTGTTATGCTGTTGAAAATAAAGAAGGGCTAGAACATGCATTCTATACCTTAAATAACCCAAGCTCTAATTGCAAAACTACGAAACATCGAATTTCTGATCTGGCAAAAATTCCCATCTATTTTCTAGACAAGTTACCCCAGGGCTTTTATGCGCAATTGCTTAAAGCAGAAAAAGCGCAACAGTTAACTATTGATTATGATTCTTTGGCAAGCATCCTGGCAACCTCTTATACCATGGAGGAGGATGATTTACATAAAGGGAATTTTGGTTTTTATCTGGTAGAAAAAGCAGGCAAGCCTCAAGTTGTGTTTTTTAAAATCGACCATGATTTGATGTTCGTTGATAGTATTATGGGGTTCCACACACGTAGACCGTTTCATTTATTTCATGGCCCCTCCGCCTTTGATATTTTTGCGGAAGATCTATTATCATTTCCCAATTTGAAACGCTCTGCCAATTCTTATTGGCCAACAAAGTTTGGTTATGTAGCCAATCCTTTTGATAATAAAGAATATCATAATTATGCTGAGATAGCGGCCTTTTCACGCTTGGCAACAAATCCTGCATTTATTCGCTCAAAATGGAAAACCTTTTTTAAGCATTGCTCTATTCCAAGGACGTTAATTGAAACGACCTTAAAGGAATGCGCTAATATTCAAGATCCAGAGGATCGCGCCCATATTGCACTACTAACCCAGGTCATGGTTACTCGGCTGGCGCATTTACGAGCCGTATTATTCTCAATTAAAGAATTTCGTGAGTTTGTTGTGAGTATGAGCGATGAGGAAAATGAGGAACTGCTCCGTGAAATTATTCCCACCAATGATGCTTTAGAACCACAAATCAAGCAAACTCTAGCGCGGTTTCATACCTTATGTGCTGAAAATGGATTTTCCGAGGGAGATACGCCATTGCATACAGCGATTAAATTGGGTGAGTATCGTTATGAAGAATCCATACGCATGTTTGGACAATTTATTAATGTAAAAAATAAAGAAGGAAAAACACCTTTGGATGTGGCTTTGGCCCAAGTTCGTGGATTTGCTCCAGACGCAGATAATGATGTGGGTGTTGACATGCGATTTGTAATGAAGCATTTACTGGAAAATGGGGCACAAAAGACCGCGGCATTTAAACCTGATCCATTAGTGCGTGAAATTAAAACTTATGTTTTTGCAAACCCGTTTAAAGGGAGAATCATAGCCACATTTTCTTATGCCGATTTGCAGCAGACTTTAAGAGATATTGGTGAGGCGCATCAGTTTTGTCTGAAGTATAAAAAAAATATGGCCATTGACTGTATTCGGCAGTGGATTGATGTAAGAAAATCCCATCCTGATTTTCAGCAAGAATTAGCGCAGTTAAAACAGGATGTTAATGGCCAGTCGTCTGAGGCTGAGGCTGCGCCATTAAAATACATTCGTCAATTACGAAGTCAGTTGTGGATTGTGCGCCAGTTAAGAGGCTTATATGGCTTGACCTCAACGCAGATGGAAATTAATCAAATTATTAACCAGGCGAAGCATGAACTTAATCCCCAAGGAACGAGTCATTTTTCATTTTTCAGCGGGTGTAAAAGGGGAGTCGCACCACAACGTGACGCAACTACTTTGCCATCTGCCTCAATGAGTTTGCATCTCTCCTAAACGGAATGGATAGGTATGACGACAGCGCGCATAGCCTGCGCCTATTTTTCGTGGGTCATTGTAAAAGGCATAATGGGTTGCATTGTATTCACAACAAGGGATGGAGCTGATAAAGCAACCCCGTTTGGCATTCCAGACATAACCTCGAGGAGTGAGTTCCAATGTTCTACCATCGTAGCAAATATAACGCGGCTGTGAAGGTGTATTTCCAACAATGCATCCTTGCGCGTGAACAACATTTGCTATTACTAATAAACCCAACAGAACAATTCGCATTAAATGACCCTAAACTTGCTATACTAATATATAAACTTAATTCATCTTATACCAAGTATTCAATAAAAATGAGGATTTTCTACCGATTTAAGGTTAAATTAATAATTTAAGTTTAAAATGAATACATAATGTTTTTTGGAGTGTGACTATGGCTAAAAATGAATATTTATGGCAAGTATTGCATAATTTGGAGTGGAGTAGTCTCGATGAGACTGATAAAGATAACTTCGTAAAAGCATGTGATGCTTTATTAGCTGTAGATTCTAGCGACTCAGACGAATTCAGAAAAGTAGCAAAAGAACATGCCGAAATATTGGGGCTTTTGGATGATGAGGCTGCCAAGAAGTGGGCTACTCCATCGCGCTTTAATCCTTTGACCTATGATTCCAACGACTACTATACCAAGCCTGATTTTTTAGATGCGAATGATGATGTTACATTTCGTAACATCCAGCAGGAAGCGGCCGCGCAGCGCGTTAAATTGGGTTTGAGTGAAGTGGCGAATCAGAGTGTTTTGTTAGATGTTATGCAAAACAATAAAGAGGCTCTAAGAGAGTATATTGCACAGCATATTGCGCCGAGTATAGCTGTTGGTGCTGGTTGGAATCTCCAAAAACCATCAGAAGATAATATTTTAACCGATGAGATCTTAGAAGAGATTCAAAAAAATGCGGTAGCCCGTTGGGTTTTAATGGTAGTAGAAACAGCTGATCTGGAGGTGCTTAATCGCTTAAATGATACGCATGGTGATGCGTTTGATGACGCAATAAACGACTTGCCAGGCTTTCCTCAAGAAGCGGGTGATTTAAATTTAATAGGAGGAGAGCAGATCTGGGATTTAGTGAAAGAACGAGTTCTCGCACGCCAAAAAGAGTTATCGGTGCAAGTCGCCTTTAGTGAATATGCCCAATATATTGAAGACCTAAGTGGCCCAGAAGTTTTGAGTAAGGGTGGTCTTTTAACCGCAGATGATGTTGATTTTCGCACAAACTTACCTGATGCAGGAGTGGCCCATAGCGCTCATAAAGAGGATTTAAGCGATGAAAATGTTAAAGCGCTTAGAGAACAGTTAGGCGAACGTTATTTGAGATTGGATGTAGCACGCCGTCTCAAAAATGGTGAGTCTTTGGATCAGCTATTTATGGCGGACACCAAGGAAGCCTTTGAAGCTGAATTAAAAAAGCTGTACCCAGCACATACCTATATTGACCCAGCGGTTTCTTCGAAATTCTTTACAGAATACAAAGCGCAAATGGCGCCACATATGATTGCCAATATCGCTCAAAAAGTTAATCCCAGTAAAGATTATATGTGGTTGCTCCAGGTTGCGTCTCAATCTGATGCGGCAGCTAAAAATGCTATCAAGGCAAGTATAACGATTGATGATAATTATTTGCGCGCACATTTTCCTGACAAGAATTTGACTAAAGCTGAGGAAAAAGAGGAGGCAATACAGCAAGCAAAACAGCAAGTATCTGATATCGTAGATGCTCTGTTTACTGCTGAAAATCGAGTTCAGCTTGATGAAATACGCCAAAAAGCGCGCATGGCAGCATTTGAAATAGTTATTACAAATGTTACTAATTTGCCAAGCGGAGCTCATAAGGCTTTGTTTGACGCTTTTTCCAAAATGAGTGTGGCAGCGCAAGAGAAATTAATGCCTGCGGATGGGAATGATGCGGTAAGAATGCAGAATCTACGATACTTGGCGAACGCGCGCGATCTTGGTGTGCTTAAACACTATATGCCAGGTGCGGCCGAAAACGATTTGCAAGCGGTATTAGCCTTTTCAGAACAAATTGATGTAGTGAAAAAAATTCAAAACCCTGGAATATGTAAAGCATTAGGGGGCCGGTTTCCCATTGCTTTAAACGCAGAGCAAGTTAAGCTAATTAATGAGACTTTGGCTGGTAAAGATTGGAGTCAGTATGCTAGTTACATACAAATGGTTGCTGAGATAAGGGTTGTTTGTGGGGTTTCGGAAGAGAATAAGGCTGCATTTTATGAGGCTTTTGGACTTGCAGCAGATGGGGCTTTTGTACTTACAGCAGATGGGAAAAATATAAAAGATCCAGATGGGTTTATCACAGAAATTTATAATCATAATAAAAAATATCAAAAGCTCTTTGATGAATACCAAAGTACTGACAGTACTATTAATAAAGATTTTTTAGGGGCTATGCTCGCACTACCGCTTGTAAAAGGGACAATTCCTAATACACCAAGTAAATTTAAGGTTTTTCAAGATACAGTGTTAAACATCGCTGATCGAAACGAATTTATTGGTGTGTGTTTTACTAGTTTTGGAAATAATAGATTATCCGAAAAAGGAAAAAGCGAATTTAAAGCATCTTTAGAGCGAGCCATAACACCTGCCGTCTTTCATAACATGCAGGCGGAACTCTTAAAGCAAGCGAGCACAAAATACAGTCCAGAGGACGCAAACAAAGCAGTACGCGGTGTAGAAAAAATTCTGGTTCAGATGCAGCAATCTCAAGAAAAGATTGATAAACACCTTAATAGCGCAAAGTTTGTTTTTGATGTCAAAGAAATACATGTAAATAATCTTCTTATTAGAGAGCAAGAGAAAGCTTCTAAACCAGGGGAGCGCATCAGAGAGAAATATGGGGCTTTGGCAAAGGATTGCGATGCTAATATGAATGAATTAAGGCATGAGCATGCGCGTTTGCAAAGCTTGATTAATGCCTTACCTCGGACTGCTGATGACATAGTGGTTAGTAAGACTAAAGATAAAGTAGGACCTCAAATTGAGACATTGAAGGCGAAATTGCAGGCCCAACTCGATAAAATTGATCAACAATTGATGCAATATGCGCAAATAAAAGAGTGTATTAACGGCCCGGAAGGAATCCTCGTTAAGGCTGATCGAGTAAAGCAGCAGCCTTATTGGTATTATAATCGCGCAGATATTACCAGCGGGGTGGTAACTCGAGAGGAATTAAAGGCACGGTCTATTCAGAGCGCAGAGGCCAATCCGGATGATGATATGGTCGTTGCTGATGCTCATGATCCAGGAAAGGTAGCTAACTTTAATCTTGCAGATAAACTAGCAAGTACGGAAGTTCGTTATTTCGATATAGTTCAGAAACGCCCTCATACAAGTGATTCGAGCAAGATGGTTACTATTGAAAGCCGTTTTACTTATGATACGAGTAAAAGCGTCCCTACAACAGCTACGGATAGAGGCATACATAGAATGAATGCTGGACGTATTGCTGTCGATAAATTCCCGGACTATCAAGCAGGAAGCGAAAAAGATCCTGTATTACTTGAAAAAGCAAAAGTAGATTATGCTATGGTAGTGGCCACTCAGCTTCTTGCTACCATGGACCGACCACCAAGCAAAGACAGTCCTATTCGTTTGCGTGGGAAAAATGAGGAGCAATTAAAATATATATGGACTGCTTTGGTTGTTCTTGGTGAAAAGACACCCAATATGAAATTTGGCCCTGAGGCAATTAGAGTAGTTAATGAGCATATTTTTAATCCGAAAGCTCAATTAGGTTGGGGATGGAGTAATTTTTCTAAAGACTCTCTTTATGAAAAAGTATTTAAAAAACATAGTGCCGGCGTCACTACGGCAATTGAGGCATCAAAAGAACAGGCTAGTGAGCGATTAGATAGAAAAGGAACCCCTAAGTCTGAAGAGCAAATGAAAGAAACAAGCCAGCTATATAGAAGTACTATAAATACTAATAGAGAACAATCCGTCCCACAGCCTGTGGCAGCAGAGACGAAAGCCGAACAGGACCGACGTCTTGAGCCGTAATTCTATTTATGGAATTTCCCGCGGTTTGACCGCGGGATCTTAACGTCCAGCCGTAAATGCCGTAATTGTTGTGAGTTCTAGCGTGAGTTGCTATTTCTTCTATTCTAGCTAGAATGGATTTATTTTGGCCTAAATAATAAAGGGGATATAATTGGATTCTAATCAATTAGCTATTGGGGTATTTGATTCAGGGATGGGAGGGCTAACCGTTTTACGTGTATTGAAAGAATGCTTACCTCAAGAATCATTTATTTATTTAGGTGATACAGCTCGTCTTCCTTATGGCACCAAAAGTCCGGATACCGTAAAGCAGTATGCGATGCAAATGGCGAAGCTTCTTGTAGAACGGCGGATTAAAGCCTTGGTAATTGCTTGCAATACCGCAACCACTGCCGCATTACCTTATTTGCAATCCATGTTGCCAGATATGCCCGTACTCGGGGTGGTTACGCCTGGCGCCCAAGCTGTTGTTGCTGCAACCAAAAATCATCGTGTTGCTGTTTTAGCTACTGAAACGACGATTGCTTCTAAAGCATACCAAGAGCTTATCGTGCAACAGTTGCCTGAAGCGGTAATTAGTACACGTGCATGTAGTGTCTTAGTGGCATTGGCAGAAGAAGGGATGATTAATAACCAGGTAGCTCGTGAGGCTCTAAAGCATTATTTGGATGGATTTAAGGATGAAGACACTGTATTGCTAGGCTGTACGCATTTCCCAGTATTTAAATCCTTATTAACTGATTTATTGCCTAAAGGGGTTACTATAGTTGATTCGGCCCATGCAACAGCCCATTCATTGTGCACCTTGCTCGAGCAGAAACAATTACTCAATGATTCATCTGCAGTTGCAACCGTTAATTATTTAGTAACAGATTCAATTAAACGCTTTCAGTCTGTCGGTGAAATCTTTTTAGGAGAGGCCCTGAATGTAGCAGACATTGAATTAGTTGATGTGCGTTAAGCCGTTGGCGTGGTGTCCTGGTTGCGTGCAACCAGGACTTCCTATTACATCAAATCAATAAGGAGTTATTCTTCCTTGGGGGGCCTGCTCATTAAACTATGAACCGCCTCTTTGACACTAACATTCCCTTGTAACAGTGCATTTATATGCTCACAAATGGGCATTTCAATTCGGTTCTGTTGGGCAAGAAAACACACTTGTGCTGCGTTACTTTTTCCTTCCACAACTTGACCAATTTGTTTCTCTGCTTCACTCATACTGGTATTTTTGCCCAAAAGCAAGCCAAACCGGCGATTACGAGACTGATCGTCTGTACAGGTTAATACCAGGTCGCCTACCCCTGCTAAGCCCAGGAAGGTATCGGCATTAGCACCTAAGCTTAGGCCTAAACGACTCATTTCCGCTAAACCTCGAGTAATAATCGCGGCTTTAGCATTAGCCCCATAACCTAAACCATCGCTAATCCCACAACCAATAGCTAAGACGTTTTTAACGGCACCACAGACTTGTAAACCAATTAAGTCATCGCTGAGATAAACTCGAATATTATTATGATGGAGTAATTCGCGAATATTTTTTTGGAACGCTAAATTATTCCCCGCAAGAGTCAAGGCTGTTGGCAAAAAGCCAGCTACCTCTTTGGCAAACGAGGGGCCGCTAATCATGGCAACCGGTAAATCTGGGCCAAAACGTTGCTCTACTAATCGGCTAAGTAGTAAATGACTTTGCGGGTCAATTCCCTTCGTTATCCAGGCTAGGCCTTGGGTTGCTGTCGGTTTATCTATCTTGGAAATAATCTCTGCAAAGGCATGAGAAGGCACTGCAATAATGACATGATCGGCTTCACGCATGCAGTGATGTAAATCCTCTGTCGGAATTAAAGTCTCAGGGAAACTGATATCTGGTAAATAACGAGAGTTCGATTTTTCTTTAACCATAAGGGCAACGTGCGCAGGGTTATGCGCCCACAGCAAAACACGATGCCCTATCTGGGATAAATGAATTGCAACAGCGGTGCCCCATGAACCTGCACCTAATATGGCAATAGTTTTTTTATCCATATGTCTTAGTGAGTAGTAGTTTCTTCTTCAGTTTGGGCGCTTTGTTGCTTTTCTGCAAGTTGTTGCATGTATAAAGCATCAAAATTAATTGGTGCTAATACCAACTGCGGGAAGCTGCCACGAATAACTTGTGATGTAATTGCTTCACGAGCATAAGGGAATAGAATGCTTGGGCAGAAACTATTAAGCAAATGATCTAATTGTTCAGTTGGAGCGCCTTGAATAGTGAAAATACCAGCTTGTTTCACTTCAACCAGGAATGCGACTTCTTTTTGGTTGTTTACAGTAGCAGTTACGGTTAAAACCACTTCGAAAACACCAGCTTCTAATTGGGTTGATGTAGTATTAATATCAAGAGTTAACTCAGGCTCCCATTGTTGTTGGAATACTGCAGGAGTATTTGGCGTTTCAAATGATAAATCTTTAACATAAACGCGTTGGATCATGAATTGAGTTTCAAGGTTTTGTTGTTCTTGGTTTGCTTGTTCAGCCATGATGTTTCTATCCTCTTAGTAATTGATCTAATTTTCCCTGAGCTTTCAGGGCATGCAAATCATCGCAGCCACCAACATGATGACCATTAATGAATATCTGAGGTACAGTATGCCTGTTACTTTTTTGCATCATTTCCTCACGGAGTTCGGGCTGTAAATCCACACGAATTTCTGTAAACACAGCATTTTCTCTGTTTAACAGATCCTTCGCTCTGACACAGTAAGGACAATAACCGGTGGTATAAATAATAACCTCAGCCATAATTACTTCCCTTTTACGATGGGCAAATCAGCGTTTAGCCAAGCGTTCATTCCACCGTTGAGCACAGAAGGTTTGTAACCTTGGGCGCTTATTTTAGTTGCAAAGCCAGGGGATTGTAAGCCGCGCTCACAAACTAAAATAATGGGTTGATTTTTGTATTTATCCATTTTTTTTTGTTCAAAATCGTCATTTTTAGCATTGATTGCGTCAATGATATGTCCTTTCTTAAAGGCTTCTTTGTCACGCAAGTCAATTACTACGGCATTTTCGTTATTGATTAGATCAACCGCAGCTTGTGGTGATAGTTGTTTTGCTTTTTTCTTTTGCGTTATTAATTCATTAAGGAATGTTAGAAATAACACGACGATGAAAAGTAGCCACAGTTGCCAGTGATTTGTTATAAATTGACCTAATTGTTCCATGTTGTACTCATGATTTTTAATAATGAAGCGAATTATCCTCAGAATACGGTATTAACGCAAGTAAAGGAGTTTTTTTCGCGAATTTATAGCCAATTAATGGGGATGCATATAAACAATTCAAGTATTTAGAGCCGGTTTCTTTTCAATAAAACATAAACAGCCCCAGTTCCGCCATCTTTGGGCAGGGCACTATGATAGGCAAGTACATCATCTAATTGGGGTAACCAGCGGTTTACTAAATTTTTGATAACAGGAGGTGCACCCAAGTGCCCCCCTTTACCATGAATAATCAAAAGACAGCGTTTGCCATTTTCTGCCTGGCTATGAATAAATCGACATAATAAGTCGCACGCATTATCAGCTTTTAATCCATGCAAGTCTAAACGACCCTCCCAGGGAATTTTGCCATGTTTCAACTCTTTGAAACGCTGATTAGTCAAGCCTGATTGCACATAGGACAATGTGGTTTGCGACAAAACTGTTTCTTGAATGGTATCGGATAAATAATATTCGGTTCTTTCTTCAATAATGGGTTCTATTCTTTTCCTTCGTGGAATAGGGGGCTTGGGGGGGGATTCGGTCTTTATCCGTTTGTTGTTTTCATTTAATGGTTTGACGCTACGCATGTGTTCGCGAAACAAAGCTTTGTCTTCATCAGACAGAAAGTCATCAACCATTTTTATCAATATTTAAGAGTTATGCTCGAAGTATACTTAAGATCCTTCAAAATGCCAGGTTTACGAGGTACAATCTGTATCTTTTCTGTATAACAGCCACATCCTGGTAACATGGAGTAGGAATGAGTAACTATATTCTTAAAGAAACGGAAGAATTATCTACAGTTTTAGATTTTTTACGTTTTAGTTTGTCTTGTGCTATTGATGCACAATTGTATTATGGTCATGGTACGGACAATGCTTTGGACGACATGCGCTCTTTAATCCTAAGAAGTCTGTCCCTTCCTTACGATATTGATCCTATGCTTCTAAATGGTCGTCTGACGACTAGTGAAAAGAAATTCTTATGCGAGCAATTAGAGAAACGGATTAATCAACGTGTTCCGGTTCCTTACTTAATTAAAGAAGCTTATTTTTGTGATTTACCATTTTACGTGGATGAGCGCGTGTTGATTCCCCGTTCACCTATCGCTGAATTGATTAATCAGCAATTTGCTCCCTGGATTGAGGCGGGTAAAGTTGAGCGTGTATTGGATTTATGCACCGGAAGTGGTTGTATTGCTATCGCTTGTTGCTATGCGTTTCCAGAAGCCCAAGTCGATGCGGTAGATATTTCTAGCGAAGCACTCGCTGTTGCTGCCATTAATTGCGAAGAGCTTGGTGTTGAAGAGCAACTTACTTTAATTGAATCGGATTGTTTCGCCAACGTGCCCAAGGTCCGCTATGATTTAATTGTGAGCAATCCTCCCTATGTTGGTAAGGAAGAAATGCAGACGTTGCCGGATGAATTCCGACATGAACCAGTATTGGCTTTAGAAACAGGCAATAATGGTTTGGCCATTGTGGAAGACATATTAAGAAATGCTCATGAATACCTCAGTGACCATGGGATTTTAGTTGTGGAAGTGGGTAATAGTGAAGAAGCACTAAATGATGCTTATCCTCATGTACCATTTACCTGGTTGGATATGAGTCATGGCGGGCAAGGTGTGTTCTTGTTAACGAAACAGCAATTGGACGAATACTTCAATGTCAGGTAATACCCTTGGAACCTTATTTACCGTCACTACCTTCGGGGAAAGCCATGGTCCGGCTATTGGTTGTATTGTTGATGGTTGTCCTCCAGGCTTAGCGCTGCGTGAAGAGGATATCCAGCCTTTTTTAGATAAGCGTAAACCAGGCCAATCTAAATACACCACGCAACGAAGAGAAGACGATAAGGTACAAATTCTTTCTGGCGTTTTTGAAGGAAAAACGACAGGAACACCAATTGCGTTATTGATCCCGAATATGGATCAACGTTCGCGTGATTATGAGGAAATAAAGAATTTGTTTCGTCCTGGCCATGCGGATTTTACGTATCACCATAAATACGGCCATCGCGACTATAGGGGCGGGGGACGCTCCTCGGCGCGTGAAACAGCGGCTCGAGTCGCTGCCGGAGCGATCGCTCGTTTGTATTTACAGCGTCATTTGCAAGTGGAAATTATTGGTTATCTGGAACAGATGGGTGATTTAGTCTTGCATTTTGATGATGAGCAGGAAATTAATAATAACCCATTTTTTTGTCCGAATAATCAGCAGGTTGACGCACTGGCCGAATATGTTGATAGTTTACGTCGACAAGGTGATTCAGTCGGTGCTCGAGTTAAAGTTGTTGCCAAAAATGTACCTATAGGCTTGGGGGAGCCGGTATTTGATAAACTGGATGCGACCTTAGCTTTTGCAATGATGTCGATTAATGCAGTCAAAGGTGTTGAAATAGGGGCAGGTTTTGCCGCGGTTAACCAGCTAGGTTCGGTTCATCGCGATCAAATGTCACAAGAAGGTTTTTTAAGTAATAATGCCGGTGGAATTTTAGGTGGGATTTCTACTGGGCAAAATATCGAAGTCAGTATGGCTTTAAAACCCACCTCGAGTATTACTACTCCTGGCAAAACAATGAATGTTTTTGGCGAAGAGGTGACTGTTGTGACTAAAGGTCGCCATGATCCCTGCGTGGGAATTAGAGCAGTGCCTATAGCTGAGGCGATGATGGCAATAGTGCTGATGGATCATTATCTACGGCAAAAGGCAATACAATAAAACGAGGGCATAATGAGCATAGAATTAAATGTAGCTATAGTAGGCGTGACAGGGGCTGTTGGCGAAGCTTTTCTAACTGTTTTAGAAGAGCGTCAGTTTCCAATTAAGAATCTTTATCCTTTAGCCAGTTCTCGTTCAGTGGGTAAGACCATTGCGTTTAATAATCGACAATTCGACGTTATGGATTTAGCTGAGTTCGATTTTAGCCAGGCAGATATTGCTTTGTTTTCTGCAGGTGGCGCAGTATCTAAAGAGTATGCTCCTAAAGCTGCAGCAGCCGGTTGTATTGTTATTGATAACAGTTCTTGCTTTCGTTATGAAGATGACATTCCTTTAGTGGTTCCAGAGGTTAATCCGCATCGTATTGCAGACTATAGAAATAGAAACATTATTGCGAATCCTAATTGTTCCACGATTCAAATGGTGGTTGCACTAAAACCGCTTTATGATACAGCAGGGATTTCACGAATTAATGTGGCTACGTATCAATCAGTTTCGGGTACAGGCAAAAAAGCAATTAGTGAGTTGATTTCACAAGTAGGTGATTTGCTCAATGGCAGACCTGCGAAAGTTGATGTTTATCCTCAGCAGATCGCTTTTAATGCGATTCCTCACATTGATCAATTTGAAGAGAACGGCTACACCCGTGAAGAAATGAAGATGGTCTGGGAAACACGTAAAATTATGGAAGATGCAGAGCTTTTAGTTAATCCAACTGCGGTGCGTATACCAGCCATCTATGGGCATTCAGAAGCAATTCATGTGGAATTAAAACGTCCCATGTCGGCTACTGAAGCACGTACTCTTCTTTCTAAAGCCCCTGGAGTACAAGTAGTCGATAACACTGCGAAACCGAGCTATCCCACGGTGATAAAAAATGCAGTAGGGAATGACAATGTATTTGTTGGTCGTATCCGTGAAGACCTTTCTCACCCTAATGGATTAAATTTGTGGGTAGTTGCTGACAATATCCGTAAGGGCGCTGCATTAAATGCGGTGCAAATAGCGGAGATTTTGCAGCGGGAATATTTGTAGCATTTGGTAATTCCTCACCCTGTCACCCTGTTGCGTCACTACAGTCGCAATGACAACGAATG
Source organism: Legionella sp. (assembly GCF_965140895.1). Lineage (GTDB taxonomy): Bacteria > Pseudomonadota > Gammaproteobacteria > Legionellales > Legionellaceae > Legionella. The sequence goes on from NZ_CBCSKT010000063.1 coordinate 47,999, forward strand.
GTTGCATACATAATGTGCCGTCCTTATTGTCACATTGCTTCTGTCTCGCTACATCGTCATTGCGAGCGTAGTGACGCAACCCAAGGCAACGTAGTGAGGAATTTAATTACCAGCAGTCCCTTGAAAAATATTCCCCATGCCCACATTAAATTAATAGTGACATTTTGTTTAACCCCAGATACATTTAACAGAATGTACTGCAATTAGCCATAAAGTTTTTTTAGGTATATACTCAGTAATTATGAGCACTAAAGTAACGATTCCAGATACCAATTTGCCAACAGCCCGTGGGGCTGATGGTAGCTATTTTGCTGCTGAAACCAAAGATATGGAGCGCAGACGACGCCTCATGGAGCAAGATGGGGAGCGCCGAATAGCTCGTGTGAATGCGCGTGAACATAACACCTCGGATAATATTGGAGATACTCCTGAAGAAGCCGCTGATAATGGTATGCTTCAACACCCTTATCTAGATAATCAGCGTTTTGATGGTATTGACCCGAACGTTAATCCCGAGCCTCCTTTAAATTCAGCCGCTCGTCGTGAATACGATAATCAGCGTCGTGAGCAAGAAATGGAGAAGCAATTGCGTTTGGGTAATATGCCCAAATTTAATAAGGCACCTACACCTAGAGGGCCTTACTAATGACCATTGCTAATGACATTATCAGTCATCGCATGCCTGATTTTGATGCCTATGTACGTGCAGGCGAATCTTTAGACGATATTGATGAATATGGTTTTACCCCGCTTATTGAATGCGCGATTACCCGTCAACCTAAAATTGCCGCACAATTGCTTGCGCGTAAAGTTGATGTGAATGGACAAGACGTGACCGGGCATACACCGCTACACTGGGCTGTCGATAATAATGACATCGATATGGTGCGATTATTATTAGAGCATGGCGCTGATGCGAATGCCTACACACGCAATGGGCTTTCCATATTGGTTTATCCCGTATTGCGCGGCCAAGATCCCTTAAAACATTTATTATATCAATATGGGGCACGACTCGATTTTGCTTTAGACTTTATTAATGGCAAACTTTTGGGCCATCGTTTTGAATTACAAGGTGACGTCGATATAGTCAATGCTCAAGGCGAATTTATTGAGTTAGATTATGAAGGCTTTATGCTGGAGTTTACTGTCGCCGTACTGAAGGACTCTTTAAGACGATTTACCAGTAGTTATTCAACACGTCATTTACGCGACTATTTTCCCCTGTTGCACGTAATTATTGATGCTTTTAATGATGCAGCTGAATTATTACAATTGCAACACATACCCATGTTACAAGATCAACATTTTTCCCGCATGCAGCAAATATTACAGGCACCCATGTTGATTCTTCCTGCGGCAAGCCGTGGACACGCCATGGGTTTTATTCGCTTTGGGCAATGGTGGGCAAAAATAGATCGGGGTGAAAATAGCACTAAAGAAGGCACAGTTAATATCTACCAAATTACCCGCCCTGAAGCCATTAACCTAAGTTTTTTACAAAATTTTATGTATAAGAAACAAAGCCGGCGTTATTTTCATCAGCAAATTAATCAGCAGTTGGGCTTAATTCCCGTAGCGCGTATGCCAATTAGTCCTCAAATTGCGGGTAACTGTTCTTGGGCCAACATACAGGCGATAATCCCTGTCGCATATGCCATCCAAGGTATTATCACGCAAAATGCCTTTAATCCAGTACCTGCTATGAAACTCTATGATGAATGGGTGGAATGGGATAAAGATCGTGCGTTGGATGAATGCATACAGCGTTTTTATTTGGCAAGTCCTCAACGAAAGGCAAGTATCGCTGCGATGTTGGGTGGAGTCTTATTTCAAGCTTGCGAATTCAGTCAAATCAAGCACTTAGAACGAGCAGAGAAAATACTACGAATTTTAACTTTGGATGAATATTACTATATTTTAAAAAGTTATCTGACGGAGTATTGTATTAATCGTTTCACTAAAAAAGGGAACAATTTACTCAAGATTCTTGATGATTGCGGTATTAATCCCAACATCGGCGTTAATCCAATTGCTGCTGGGTAGTTTTAGTCACCCAATGCTCAAAATAATCTATACTTAAAAAGAACATTATGACGCTATATTAAACAATAGGTGGTGAGCCTTTTACTCCTGTTGTGAAATTAATAAGGAGATTTTTATGTTACAGTGGGCGGTCATATTTTTACTAGTTGCGATTGTTGCAGGCTTATTCGGTTTTAGAGGTGTTGCTTCAACTGCTACAAACATAGCTAAGATCTTATTCTTTTTATTTATTGTGATATTTATTGTTATGCTGGTTATGAGTTTATTTGGCGCTAGTCCGAACGTTGTACCTTAAGGGCATGTAGCCCGTATTATGCTGCGCTAATACGGGCTACAACGCTTATAACGAAGCCATATCAATCACAAAACGATAACGTACATCACTTTGTATTACGCGTTCATAGGCCTCATTTACTTTCTGCATGGGGATTAATTCAATATCAGAAACGATATTATGTTTCCCACAAAAATCGAGCATTTCCTGGGTTTCTTTTATACCGCCAATCATTGAACCAGCCAAAGTTAAACGCTTGCCAATAAGAGCAAATGCGTGTATTGGGATTTCATCTGAGGGCACGCCAACCACAACCATTGCCCCATCACGTTTGAGCAGGCCTAGGTATTGAGTCCAATCTAATTTAGCCGAAACAGTGCAAATGATAAGATCAAAAGAGTTATTTAATTTAGTAAATGTTTCGGGATTAGAGGTTGCATAAAAGTGATCTGCCCCTAAACGTTTCGCATCTGCTTCTTTGTTCATTGAATGGCTCAACACAGACACATCAGCCCCCATGGCATGGGCGAGCTTTACTCCCATGTGCCCTAAGCCACCTAAACCTAAGATGGCGACCCGTTTTCCAGTGCCTGTATTCCAATGTCTAAGCGGTGAATATAAGGTAATACCAGCACAGAGAAGAGGAGCTGCGGCATCCATCGGTAAATTTTCAGGGACTCGTAACACATAATTTTCATCCACAACGATTTTAGTGGAGTACCCACCTTGAGTAGCCTCACTACCATCACGCGTTCTACTGTTATAGGTTAGTGTTGCTCCCTCATCGCAATATTGCTCTAAATCTTCTTTGCAATTAACACACTTACGACATGAATCAACAAAGCAACCCACACCAACCCGATCTCCTTCTTTAAACTTGGTTACTCCTGAACCAACCTTGCTTACCGTGCCAATGATTTCATGTCCTGGGACCATTGGAAAAGCAGAACCACCCCACTCATCACGAACTTGGTGAATGTCTGAGTGGCAAATGCCACAAAATTGAATATCGATTAAGACATCGTTTTTTCCTACTTCACGACGATTGAATTCATAAGGTATTAATGGTGATTTGGTATCATGGGCTGCATATCCTTTGACAGGTATCATTTTTAGTCCTTTAAGATGTGAGAGTGGATCTAAAGATAGGGTGCTTTGATCTTATCGTCAAGCCTTGTGATTTTAGGTGAAAAGGGGGCGTGTGTCACCTGGAGTTCCTAAAAAAAATGCTGTCTTGACTAAGGGAGAATGCTGGTTAATGGTGCTGATTTAAGTGTCGCATAGCTTATAGAAAGTCGAATTACCGCAGCTTGACCGCGGTAATTCGAGAGTATTATTGGTAAGATAACTACTTTAAGCCAGTGCCACTAGTTGCCAGCAACCAGGCTACAGAAGATTACTTTTCAATTTGTTCTTTAGGGGGGGCTTCCCTTTTTTTATTACCTTCACGTGGTGCGGAAGAACGAGAACCCTGTTGGTTGGTATTCGATCTTCGGCGTTGTTGTTGCTGGCCTGGGTTCGCATTGCTTGCGTTGCCTGCATTGGCAGCTGTATTTCCAGTACGTTGTTGTTGGTTGCTACCGGAACGACGTCTGCGGTTTTGTTGGGGTTTGCGCTCACCACCAGCTCCACGGGAGGTTGATTTCCCTTGGTTTGGATTACGGTTATGCGTTTTTTTCGCATGGCTAGGTGCTGCAGTTGTTGTCGTATCCGTATGTCCACCAAACAAACTTGACCATAAACGCTTAATAAAGCCGTTATGTAGGTTTTTAGGAGTAGGGTGGCCTGCAAATGGTTTTACTGCAGGTTCATCACGAACAGCCGCCTCTTGATCATTACTTGTGACTTGTAATTCAGGTTGCTGAATTAGGCTGTAACTTGGTTTTTTAGTCTTACCTACGTTATCTTCTTTCAAACGAGTAATCGTATACTGTGGTGAATGTAGATAAGGATTAGCGATAATCATTACTGAAACGCTATGTCTTTTTTCAATTTCGCGAATAAAGTTACGTTTTTCATTCATGATGTAGGTAGCCATTTCGGGAGGAAGCTGCACTTGTATTTCAGCGGTCTTCTCCTTTAATGCTTCTTCTTCAATAAGACGGGTAATGGAAAGCCCGTGTGATTGAATATTGCGAACTGTGCCGCGGCCTTCACAGCGTGGGCAAACTTCTTGAGCTGTTTCACCTAATGATAATCTTAGGCGTTGACGCGACATTTCTAATAAACCAAAGCGAGAAATACGACCAACCTGGATGCGTGCTCTATCGGCTTGTAATGCTTCTTTTAAGCGATTTTCAACATCACGCTGGTTCTTGCTTGAGCTCATATCGATGAAATCGATAACCACTAAACCGCCTAAGTCACGTAGACGTAATTGACGTGCAATTTCATCTGCTGCTTCGATATTCGTGTTAAATGCAGTTGCTTCAATATCAGAACCACCAGTAGCTTTAGCTGAGTTAACGTCAATTGAAACCAGAGCTTCAGTTCTATCGATAACTAAGGCACCACCAGAAGGTAGCATTACCTGGCGTTGATAAGCTGTTTCTATTTGGCTTTCAATTTGATAGAAATTAAACAGTGGAATACTACTATTATATAGCTTCAAATTAGGTAAAAACTCAGGTTTTACGCGCTCAATATATTGCTTCGCTTTGATGTAAGAAATCTGATCATCAATGATAATTTCACTGATTGATTTACGCAGATTATCGCGAATAGAACGGATAATTACATCACCTTCCTGATGGATTAGGCAGGGTGATAATTCGCTATTGTAGGCTTGTTTGATGGATTGCCATTGATTACATAACATATCCAAGTCGTCTTGCAATTCTTCTTGGCTTTTGCCCACGCCTGCTGTACGGATAATAAGACCCATATCTTCAGGAAGCGTCAATGCATTCAAGGTTTCACGTAATTCATCACGCTCATCTCCTTCAATACGTCGGGAAATACCGCCTGAACGAGGATTATTCGGCATCAACACCAAATAGCATCCAGCCAAGGTAATAAACGTGGTTAAGGCCGCACCTTTGTTACCGCGCTCTTCTTTGTCTACCTGGATTAATAATTCCTGGCCTTCGCGAATTAACGAAGTAATTGGTGGTTTATCATCACCAAAATCATCAGGATTTCGGCTTAAATATTCAGGTGCAATTTCCTTAAGCGGCAAGAAACCTTGACGTTTTGAACCGTACTCTACAAAAACAGCATCAAGACTTGGCTCTCGACGAGTAACGGTTGCTTTATAAATATTACCCTTTTTCTTTACTTCTCCTGGGCATTCAATGTCCAGGTCAAACAAACGATTGTCTTTAATAAGTGCAACGCGGACTTCTTCAGTTTGCGTGGCATTAATTAACATTTTTTCCATCTGTAACCCCATGTTTAGGGCGCTTTCATTTAAGTTCCGATAGTGTAAGGCTCTATATATCTTAGAGGTTCACTTTTTGAACAGTAAGAAATGTGATCTTTAAGCGAATCCGCAGCCGAGTGGACAGAATTTACGCATGTTCCCTGAATCATCGGAGGTGCATACTGGATAATATACTGAATACGAATCAAACACGTAAAAAGGAGACGTGTAAACGTCTTAATATAATTCGCAGTCGGTATAAAGCATGTCTGGCATGCGTAGGTTTCTGTCAAGTATGTGATCAATTTGTCTCTGGCATATTGGTTCGCTTCCTTATATCTTTAAGCTTAAATGGAAGCGCGATTTTTCTGTAACTAATTGCCTTATACCCTGTTATCCTTGTGCTGCGTTGTGTTTGCAGACTCAAAATTGGGCCTGATGATAAATTCACGTTCTAAGCCAAATGGCTCTAATAGTGAATTATAAACAGATACCCTGGCAGTGCGGTAAATAGTTACGCTTTTTTTATATTTATGCGTTATAATTCGGTTGCATGGGATTATTCCCATGCTACAGGCGATCATATCAAAAAAAACACGCCCAGAAAACAGGTTTATTGACAATGAATGAAGTAAGTTATAGAGAAATAAGTAATGAAGAAGAAGGACAACGTCTGGATAATTACTTAATCCGAATTTTAAAGGGCGTACCTAAAAGCCACATCTACCGAATTATTCGAGGTGGCGAGGTTCGTGTTAATAAGAAGAGAGCCCAGGTTAGCTCTCGTTTGCATGCGGGAGATATGGTTCGTATTCCACCAATTCGTATTTCAGAATCCAAAGAGGTATTCGTTGGTGATGCCATGGCAAAACGCCTTAAAGAATGCGTTATTTATGAAGACGCATGTTTTTTAGTGATTAACAAGCCTTCGGGCATTGCCGTACACGGTGGTAGTGGTTTAAGCCTAGGTGTTATTGAAGCACTAAGAAAAACCAGACCCGATCTGGCGTATTTAGAATTAATTCATCGCTTGGATAGAGAAACTTCAGGCTGTCTTTTGCTGGCTAAAAAGAGAAGTACTCTAAGAGCCATGCATGCTTTGCTGGAAGCCCGTGAAGTACAGAAGACTTATTGGGCATTATTAACCCATCGTTGGGAAGGAAAAAAACAATTAACCGTGCGCGCAGCCCTAGAAAAAAATACGTTGAAATCCGGCGAGCGTGTAGTTTCGGTAAGCGATGAGGGTAAAGCTTCAGAAACCGGATTTAAATTACTCGAGAATTACCAACAGGCATGTTGGGTTGAGGCAAGTCCAAAAACAGGACGTACTCATCAAATTCGAGTTCATAGTGCACATTTAGGACATGTTATTGTTGGTGATGAAAAGTATGGATCTATTGCAGGAGAGGTAGAAGGCATAGATAATCGACATCATCGTCTTTATTTGCATGCACGTTCCATCCAATTTGAATTGAATGGAACTAAACATTTCTTTCAAGCTGATGCAGATGAAGTCTTTTCTAACACACTAAAACAATTGCGTGCGAGGAGTGTAGTGAGCAATGAGCAATCATTATGATTTGGTAGTGTTTGATTGGGAAGGCACTATTGCAGACACTTTAGGCGCAGTATTTCATACTGTTGCTGTAGAAGCAGATTTACTCGGTTTTGGAACTTTTGAGCCTGAAGAGGCAAGGAAACATGTGGACCTTGGTTTAGAACGCGCATTAGTAAAAGCATACCCGCATTTGTCTGCTTTGGAACATGAGCAGTTAATACATGCGGTACACCGCTCAATGCATACACGGTCGTTGGATGTTTTTTTAATTCCCGGAGTCCGCGAATTTATTCAGCAACTACATGATGCACATATAAAGATGGCTGTTGCCACCAACAAGGGGCATCAGTCATTAACGCGTGCATTACAAACTACAGGTCTTGATGAATTCATTAAGGTTACGCGTTCCGCAGGGCAGGTGCCAGCAAAACCACACCCGCAGATGCTAGAAGAAATTATTGATGAAGTGGGTGGGTGTGCAGCGACTACCTTAATGATAGGTGATTCCATTACTGATGTAGAAATGGCAAAAAGCATCCAGGTTAATGCCATCGGCGTTGATTTTTATCATCAACAAGAAAGCGCATTAAAAGCAGCAGGTGCTTTGGCCGTATTTGATGACTATAAATTATTTGCTGACTATTTACATTTATAAAATATAACGGATTATTTAGGTTATTGCCCGAAAATTAAGGGATGATTGCAGGAGTGTAGCCCGTATTAGCGAGGCGTAATGGGGGAGGCCTGATCCCCATCCCGGATTACGCTGCGCTTTATCCAGGCGTCAGTAGATAAAGTTTTAAATTATTGAAAGACAGAGAGAGCACTATATTTTTTCGTTAATATCATCCTTAATACATCTGCTGATGTTTACTAGGATTATGTCTGCAAAGGGAGTATCAAACATTGAGTACATTAACCAGTTTACCTAATTTATTAACCTTACTTCGTATCGTATTGATTCCGGTGTTGATAGTTATTTTTTATTTACCTGTTAAATGGGCAGGCACTGTATCTGCAGGTATTTTTGCTGCAGCCAGTTTTACGGATTGGCTCGACGGTTATTTGGCACGTAAGTTACACATGATGTCACCGCTAGGGGCTTTTTTAGATCCGGTGGCTGATAAACTTCTGGTTTCAACCAGTTTATTGCTTTTAGTCGGTGTTAAGGATCTTAATTACATCACTATTCCTGCAATAATCATTGTGGGCAGAGAAATTGTAATTTCAGCATTAAGAGAATGGATGGCAGAAATTGGTAAACGAGCCAGTGTTGCGGTGGGTTATGTTGGAAAAGTAAAAACATTTTTACAAATGGCGGCATTGTTTTTGTTATTAGCTTTTAATCCTGTAAATTCCTGGTGGGGAATATTTGGGTTTATTTTGTTATATGTGGCCGCGATTTTAACCATTTGGTCTATGGTTATTTACCTCTCTATAGCATGGCCAGAATTATCGAAAAAAAATTAAATTATTTGTTGACAGGATCCGATAATCCTGTAAAATGCACACCCATGGAGACGCGGGAATAGCTCAGTTGGTAGAGCACAACCTTGCCAAGGTTGGGGTCGCGAGTTCGAGTCTCGTTTCCCGCTCCAAATTTAAAGCGACAAAAAAGTCGCTTTTTTTTTAGAGCAGCATACAAGTGGTACATGCATCGCAGTATCAGTTGGCTGTGTGGCAGAGTGGTTATGCAGCGGCCTGCAAAGCCGTGGACGCCGGTTCGATTCCGGCCTCAGCCTCCAAACAAGAAAAAAAGCCCAGGTGGCGAAACAGGTAGACGCAAGGGACTTAAAATCCCTCGGTGGTAACACCATGCCGGTTCGATTCCGGCCCTGGGCACCAATTACATATTTTGTAATGGTTCGCAAGAGTTCAAATCAGTATCTAACTGATTGATTAATAATAAAATAACATCGATTTTTCTCTATCAAATCTTTCTCAACGATTCGTTAATTTTCGTATTTAACCGCGCGTACTTTGGGTAAGATTTTGGGTAAACTTTTTTATCCCTTTGCTCCAAGGTCACCGCTTTGTTGAGGTGATTACAATGTTATCAGATACTCAAATCAGATCTTTAAAGATAGAAGATGGAAAACGTCATACTGATCGTGATGGATTAGTGTTAGAACTTAGACCCAGCAAGAAAAAACTCAATAAAGTCTTCATTTTTCGTTTCCAGTGGGATAAAAAGCCTCAGACTATCACTATTGGAAATTATCAAAGTATTAGTCTTGCTGAAGCTCGTGACATCGCTTTGTCTTATCGAAATTTGGTTAATAAGGGAATTGACCCAAGAGCAAATCATGATGGAGCAGAGCAAGCACAATTAACTTTGGGCTTAATAGCTGATCAATGGTTTCAAAAATATAAATCCTCCTGGAAGGATTTTGCAAGAAATCGCCATGAAAAAAGCATTTCACGTGATATGTCATCTTTAGGTAATAAACCCATCGATGATATAACAAAAACTGATTTGTTAAATATTATTAAACCCCACGAAGACCTAGGTCATCATGATGTAGCACATCGCTTATATGCCAGACTGCAAAGTATATTTGAATTTGCAGTTGGGTCATCACTTACTACTAATTATCCTTTTATTGGTTTAAAAAAGGTTTTAATGCCTAAACCAAAGGTTAAGAATCAGCCTGCTATAAACGCAAATGAAGCTCATAAAATGATGATGGTTATTAAAAAAACTAACTCCACAAAAATTGTATATGGAATTATTGGCGCATGTATTTACAAGGCCATCAGAACTACGCGAAGCAAAATGGTCTGAATTTGATTTACAAAAAGCAGAATGGAATATTCCCGCAGCGCGAATGAAGATGGGGCTAGCTCACAGGGTTCAAGGTGTGAGGGGCGTTTATTTACGTGCGGACTTTAAGCAAGAGCGCAGGCTTCTTATGGAATGGTATAGCAATTGGTTACTGTGTGATGACAATAATCAAATCCAAATAAATGAACTAACGGAGAAATTATAATGACTGAACTTTATGAAGATTCTGTACGATCACAACAAATGATAAATCGAATATTACATACAGATGTTAAAATTAATGCGAACAGCTTATCTTTAGTACCAGTTTATTTGCAATTATGTGATTTAATTAAGCAGGATATTTCAATAGAGCACGTAAACATAATCAATTTATTGGGCCTAGGCTATACATAGCAGCGATACATCAATGGTATGAAGATAAATTATGGCTGTTTGACCTTGTTGGTTCAGCAAGGTCCGAAAGATTGTTGGATGTTTTTTTATACGCTCGCCAACGTTATGGAGTTGACGTTTTTATCATTGATTCGCTAATGAAATTGGATATTGCTGATGATGATTATAACGTTCAAAAGATATTTATGGATCAGCTGTGTGATTTTAAAAACAAACATAATTGCCAAGTTCATATTGTAGTTCATCCTAGAAAAGGATTTGATGAATCAAAACCCCCAAGTAAATTAGATATTAAAGGTACTGGTACAATCTCTGATCTAGCTGATAACTGCTTTATTATTTGGCGTAATAAAGAAAAGGAACGTTTAATGCAAGCCAAGGTTAGCGGGGTAATATTAGATGAAAAAGAAGAAAAAATTATCAATTCAGCAGACTGCAAATGGATTTGTGATAAACAACGTAATGGTGATTGGGAGGGTGTGCTCGGTTTTTGGTTTCATGCAAATTCTCTACAATATTTATATGCTGTAGATCAAAGACCAATCCGATTTGTTCAATACTCTTCAAGGCATGCTATTGACACAGAGTAATAGAAGTTTTTGAAGTTTCTATTTTTTCAGGCTATAAAAAGGAGGCATTAATGAAAAGTAAAGGCGGAAGACCTCGAAAACTAACCCATGAAATAAAAAATGCCATTGTTGAAGGAATAGAAAAAGGCTTCACTTTAAAAGTTGCATGTAAATATGCAGGGGTATCATACGCTTCATTAGCAAATTGGAAAAGGCTTGCGAAAACAGAGGACGTGGACGCAGTACTATATCAGGACTTAATTACTAGCATTGATGTAACAATGCGCCTACTATTGTGCCACCAACGTAGGCAACAAGCATTCTCTACGCATAGACAAAATTTAAAATTTAACGAACCTAAAAAAAGGAGCTATCAGACTAAAAAAGAAATTGAAGCTCAAAATATTTTTAATCTTTTTGAGCGTTTAGTTATTTTAGAACAAAGAAGATTGGTCTGCATGAGCAAAAGAAGAGCGTTCAGTAACAGTACTTTAATTTTCATTGATTACCTTAACAACAGGATAAGAAATTAGATAGTGGCTTCCAATTATTATTGTTTTTGTCGAGCTTTCTTATGAGGCTCTGGAATAGAACCATTTACCACAAATGGTCTTTATTTGACCATTTGTGGTAAATGGTAAGGAATCCTTACTATATTGTCAAGGAAAAAACTAAGAATCTCTTACTTATATTCCTATTTAAATAATCGAGCTAAGAGAGATGGTTGATTCACCTCTACCCAAAAGATTAAAAGAAGCCAGAAAAATCGCGAAGATATCTCAAAGAAAGTTAGGAGTGGCTTCAGGGATGGATGAATTTTCAGCTGGTCCTCGCATGAATCAATATGAGACAGGGAAACATACTCCTGATTTCCTTACATTGAAGCGTATTGCTGATGTGCTTCTTGTTCCCACTGGATATTTTTATACTGAAGATGATCGTTTAGCCGAAATAGTAAGAATTTTGGGGCAGCTTGATAATAATCAACAAATAAAGATCTATAATGCCATAGTTGCAGAAGTCTCAGTAGGTAAAAGGGTTTAATTAAGAAACATGTTGATAGGTAGATAATAATTGAAAAAATACTAAAACAAGCGATAATCTAACTAAGAAAACCCACCAAGGCTATGCTCACAGAGTATCCTCAAACCGGTGGGTTACTTTTTTAAGGAGCAAGCCAGATTGTTATTCGAGCATGGTTTAATTATACAAAACGATACTGACCAATATTTAATCTCAGATTCCGCACCAAATAATCGATTAATTCCGAATTAGCTAACAGTATAATTTTTTACCACCAGTAAGTTGACTC
>NZ_CBCSKT010000064.1:0-18989 GCF_965140895.1 Legionella sp.
ACCAATTTAATCAATACCACAGATACACTCGACCAGTACAAAAAGGAAGCAGGAGGCCTGGACTCCTATCTTAAACGTTATCAGAGTGAAGAATTCTACGATAAATCGCGGTTCACCCCGGATGAAATGGCTCGCCTTAAAAAAAACAAAATGGCTGCCTCGGTGGCACAAAAAAGGGCAAATGATGCCATGTTGCGTGGTATTGATAAGCAGCAACAAAACATCAAGTCCGATGCAGCACGGCTCAAAGAATTACAGCGTCATGCAGAAACAGCTAAAGGACAAAAACAAGCAATTCAGGCAGCCTCGGAATTAGCCAGCGCTGAAAATCACCAACTCATGCAAATAAGAAGCCTCATGATTGCGCAGCACAACGCGCAAGCGACACGTGCTGCCGCTATTGCCAATAAAGAGGCAATTTATGCGGTAGGCGATGAACGATTTCGGGCAGGACAATTTAAAAAAAGTACACCCAAATCGTGGTAACTCATTGAAACAACACTAAGGAACGAGAATGAAAAAAATCACTTTAAGTTTACTGACAATATCCTGTCTTTTAACAGGGTGCGAGAGCGAACAAGCTAAAGCGGAGTATAAGGCAAAACAATTAGCTCAATTGACCTGCGAGAGTTCAAGACAGGGGCGAACCCAAGAGGAATTGCAAGCCATAGGAGATGCCTGTTTTAGAAAGGGCAGTTTTAAAAAAAGCAAACCGATGTCGTGGTAACTCTATGAAAAACCCAGTGATTAAATTAAGTGTGCTCTTGGGGCTTCTGCTTTGTGCCTCAAGTCTTTATGCCGGATCGGGAATTAATGGTGCCAATTTATTTGATGGCATCTTAAATCGATTTCAACAAAACTCCTCGACTTGGGAGCGAAAAATTACCGAATATGCCAGCTGGCTTTTTTGGAGTTTAGCGCTTCTTAGTATGATCTGGACGTACAGTTTAATGGCCTTAAAGCGCGCTGAAATTCAGGAGTTCTTTGCAGAAACCGTACGCTTTTTCATAGTCACTGGATTTTTCTATTGGTTATTAATCAATGGGCCAGCGATGGCAAAAGCCATTATTGCTTCACTAAGGCAAATTGCTGCAAATGCTTCAGGGCTAAATCACGGCGTATCGCCTTCAGGTATGGTTGATGTGGGGTTCGATATTGCGTCTAAAGTAGTAGACAACTCATCGATTTGGTCACCGGCAACAACAACGGTTGGACTCATTGTGGCCGCGATTATTTTGGTCGTTTTGGCACTGGTCGCAGTCAATATGTTATTGCTGCTCATTTCTGCTTGGATGATTACTTATGGCGGAATCATCCTCTTAGGATTTGGCGGAGGACGTTGGACACAAGACATTGCAATTAATTATTACAAAACGGTTTTGGGAATTGCTGTGCAAGCGTTTGCCATGGTTCTTATTGTGGGTATTGGCCGTTCATTCATCGATCACTATTACTCGGCCATGTCCACAGAGGGAATGACAATCAAAGAACTGTTTGTGATGCTGGTTGTTTCCATCATTTTATTGGCGATTGTTAACAAAATACCGCCCATGCTCTCCGGGATTGTCTCCGGTGGTGGTTTTAATGGAGGCTCAGGAATTGGTGTGGGCAACGCCATGGCGGCTGCGGGCATGGCGGGGGCAGCCCTTTCTGGTGGCGCCACAATGGCTGCAGCAGGCTTAGCGAATATGGCAGGAGGCGGTTCTGCATTATCTGCCGCGTTTAAAGCCGCATCACAGTACAGTAGTTCCGAAGGGGATGGGCCAGGCCTTTCATCCGCCGTAGGCAAAGCCGGTCAGTTTGCAACCTCCTTTGGGTCGCACCTTGCTTCAGGGACGTTTGATGTCATGAGTCAAAAAATAGATACAGCCAAAGAAGCCATTGCATCGCGTGTGGCTCAAACTCCAGGTGGACAAATCGCTGATGCAATCAATCAAAAATTCCACGAAGTCACAGGAGAAGAGAATACGAATCCAGATCAACCCGAGCCTCCTGATTCTGAAGGCAGTTTAAGTGCGGGTGCGAACTATTCTAATGTTCCCGATGACAGTCATGATGCGAGTCCAGACACGCATGATGAAGTCAGTCAATTTGTTAACAAACATCAAAACAAGGGAAAATAAGATGCCCATTCCTGTTGATGTGTCGATTATTCATCAAGAACGTGTCGCCTGCACCATTATGGCCTCGATTAAATATCAAGTACCCACGAACATCCTACTTGCCATCGCTGAAAAAGAGGGCGGGAAACCTGGGGAGTGGAGCAAAAATAGTAATGGAACTTATGATGTAGGAAGTATGCAGTTAAATACGGTGTATTTAAACGATTTGGCACGATTTGGGATTAAGCCATCAGATGTGGCGCATCGAGGCTGCTATTCCTATGATTTAGCTGCTTGGCGAGTGCGTGGCCATTTAATTCATGATAGCCAAGACCTATGGACTCGAGCTGCAAATTACCATTCGAAAACACCGAAATACAATCGTATTTATCGGGCCGACTTAATCAAAAAAGCACAGAAATGGCAGCGCTGGCTGGATTTAAATTTCAAAACTTATCACGTCACCACTCCTGGAGCAGCACCTACCTCCATTCAACAAAGACACACCCTCACGCACCAGGATAGGGTGGTTTATGCTCCATCGCACCCTATTATCAGTAAATCTAAAGTGCTTATGCCGAGTAATCAAGCCGCCGAAAGTGCATTGGCTTCTGTCTTTTCACCCACATTAAGAGGTGAGAGCGCATGAAGGAGAATAAAGCCATAGGCCCATTAGTAAAGCAATCCGCGGCTCCTCAAAGAAAATACGTCCTCATGTGGTTTGTTTTGGCGGCCTTGTTGGTCAGTATGCAATTAGCCACTCAATTTATGGCCTATAAATTTAACTATGCACCGGTGTTGGGCCCTTCCTTATTTTCTTGTTATGCCCCATGGCAAGTGCTCGTTTGGTGGGCTAAATGGAAGTCGTATTATCCTGATTATTTTGACATCGCTTTTGGCCTCTTTACCATGAGTACCTCCTTGCTGTTTCTGGCCATTCTTTTAATTAGCCATTATTTAAAAAAAGATAAAGTCAGTGAATACCTGCATGGCTCAGCACGCTGGGCGAACATGGATGATTTACGTCAGGCTGGGTTATTTGGTCATAATGAGGGTGTTTATGTCGGGGCTGTTGAAGAGCAAGGCGTGATCCATTATTTGCGTCATAACGGGCCCGAGCATGTTTTAACTTATGCTCCAACACGTTCAGGAAAGGGAGTTGGCCTTGTGATTCCGACCTTATTGTCCTGGAAACACTCGGCGGTTATCACCGATTTAAAAGGAGAACTTTGGGCATTAACCTCAGGATGGCGCAAAGAATATGCAAAAAACAAAGTGATTCGTTTTGAACCCGCAACGCGCCAGGGGAGTGCACGCTGGAATCCTATGGATGAAATTAGGATTGGCACTGAGGCTGAGGTAGGTGATGTACAAAACTTTGCGACGCTGGTAGTTGATCCTGATGGTAAAGGACTTGAATCACATTGGCAAAAAACATCTCAGGCGTTGTTGGTAGGACTCATCTTACATTGCCTGTACAAACTAAAAGACACCGGGGAGCCAGCAACATTACCTAATATTGATCGCATGATGGTGGATCCCAACATCAATATTGCGGATCTACTCATTGAGATGACTCAATACCCCCATGTTGATGGCAAGACCCATCCGGTAATTAGCGCCAGTGCACGTGACATGATCGATAGGCCAGAAGATGAGGCAGGCTCTGTGTTATCTACGCTGAAATCCTATTTATCTTTATATCGTGATCCCGTTGTAGCCTATAACGTGTCGGCCTCTGATTTTTGTATTAAAGATCTCATGAACCATGACTGCCCCGTGAGCCTTTATATTGTTACCCAACCCAACGATAAAGCCAGACTTCAGCCTTTAGTTCGAGTCCTGATTAATATGATAGTCAGATTGTTGGCGGATAAAATGGAATTTGAACGAGTTACTACACCTCTGGTGCGTTTATCCGCAAGCAAAAACATGTTCAGGAAAAAACGACTTGATGAAACGGCGCATTCATACATCCAAACGAAAAAAACATACAAGCATCGGCTCCTGTGCATGATTGATGAGTTCCCAAGTCTTGGAAAATTGGATATTTTGCAAGAGTCTTTGGCCTTTGTTGCCGGGTATGGCCTTAAATTTTATCTCATTTGCCAGGACATTAATCAGCTTAAAAGCCGGGAGCGAGGCTATGGACCAGATGAAACAATTACCTCCAACTGCCATATTCAAAACGCCTACCCTCCCAACAGAGTGGAAACAGCAGAACATCTATCCAAGCTTACCGGTCAAACAACGGTTGTAAAAGAGCATGTCACCACCAGTGGTAAACGAATATCCGCCTTTTTAACGCAAATATCGAAAACGACCCAAGAAGTGTCCAGGCCACTTTTGACCGTGGATGAATGCTTACGGATGCCTGGTCCTAAAAAAGACATCAATGGCCTGATCACAGAGGCAGGTGACATGGTGGTTTATGTAGCAGGATTTCCAATGACGTATGGCAAACAGCCTCTGTATTTTAAAGATCCTGTGTTTATTGCGCGATCGGCGGTTGAAGCACCTGGGTGTTCCGATGTGATTCGTCAAAGACTGACAGAGGATGAGGAAATCCAATTATGAAAAAAATTTCTGTTTGGATTTGTATTAGTTGTGCTGGTCTTTTTTGCTTCTTAGTCTTCCTGTTCCTGGTGGGCATCAAATTTAACATTAGCGATTCGATTCCCAAAGGTATTTATCGAGTGCATCAGGGCGAAATTAAGAGAAACAGCTTCGTCTTATTCTGTCCTGATGACAGAGAGGCATTTCGTTTAGGAAAAAGACGGGGCTATTTGAATCATGGTTTTTGTTCCAATGATTACGGTTATGTGATGAAGCAGGTAGTCGCGTTGGCGGGGGATGAGGTTTCAAGCACAGATAAAGGGGTGTTTGTGAATCATCGGCAGATTCGGTTTAGTCAGCCCCACATCCATGATGGATTTAACCGTCCTATGCCTCTATGGCGAGTTAAAAAGTATACGCTTCAGGCCGGAGAGCTCGTCACGATGACCAATCAAAATAGCTTGTCATTTGATAGTCGGTATTTCGGTCTGATTCAGGTCAAGCAAGTTAAGGGAATTATTGACCCAGTATTTATCTGGTAAGTCTTAATCTAAGTGAGGAAAAAAATGAGATTATTTATTGCAGAAAAACCTTCTGTTGCGAAAGCTATTGCCGAGGAGCTAGGAATTAGTAGCAAAGAAGAAGGCTATATTTGTTGCGGAAGCGATCGTATTACCTGGTGTTTTGGCCATTTATTAGAGCTTGCTGAGCCTGATTGCTATACTCCAGAAGATGCGCCTAAAAGTCCTAAAACAGGAAAAAAGTTATGGCGTATGGAAGACCTTCCCATTATCCCCTCGCACTGGATTATCCAACCCAAACCCGACAGTAAAAAACAGCTAAAAATAATTGGGAACCTTCTTAAAGACGCGACCTTAATCATTAATGCAGGAGATGCGGATAGAGAAGGGCAGCTTTTAGTCGATGAGGTACTTACCTATTTTAATAATCAAAAACCGGTGAAAAGATTTTGGGTTGCGGCACACGACTCTACCTCACTTCAGCGTGGCCTTTCTTCCATGAATGATAATCAAGCCTATTATGGGTTGGGTCGTGCTGCCTTAGCACGAAGCCAGGCTGATTGGTTAATTGGCATGAATTTAAGTCGGGCGTACACGCTCAATGCGTCTAAAAACGGACAAAGAGCATTAGTTACCGTAGGGAGGGTTCAAACACCTACATTGAAACTTGTTGTGACGCGCGACCGAGAAATAGCCGCCTTTCAATCCAAACCATACTATTCGATTAAAGCCGCTTTTAATGCACAGAACACAACATTTTTAGCCGATTGGAAAGCTGGTGAGAATCAACAGGGCCTTGATGAGGAGGACCGATTAATAGATTTAAATCTCGCTAATAGGTTGGTTGACCAAGTTTCAGGCCGTTTAGGCACAATAAAAGCGTATAAAAAGGAATTACAAACCACACAACACCCTAAAGCCTACTCTTTATCTGATTTAACTCTGGAGGCATCGAACCAACATGGTTTTTCAGCCTCCGAAGTTCTGGACGTGTGCCAGGGGTTATATGAAACCCATAAACTCACGACTTATCCTCGAACTGATTGTGGTTTTTTACCTGAATCTCAATTTGTGGATGCCCGTGCTATTTTAACCAGGCTAAGCACCATCAATCCGGAATTAAATCACCTTATAGAAAAAGCGGATGTTTCCATTAAATCCAAAACGTGGGATGACAAAAAAGTCACCGTACACTTTGGAATTATTCCGACATTGCATCAAGGCTCCAAAGAGCGGTTGTCTCCCCGGGAACGCATTATCTATGAGCTTATTGTTAAACGCTACATTGCCCAATTTTATCCACTACATGAATTTGAAAGTACTTCCATTGAGATTGATGTGGAGTCATTTCTATTCATTGCCAAAGGAAAAACGATTGTTCAAAACGGTTGGTGTGACGTTTATGAGGAGCCTATTGATGAACTGGAGCAGTCGGAATCAAGCCAAATACTTCCTGTCGTCTCTCAAGGGAGCCCAGTTAATTGCCTCAAGGCGAATCGCGTTGATACCAAAACAAAACCTCCAGCTCGTTTTACTGAGGGGACATTACAACGTGCTATGGAAAATATTCATAAGTACATCGCCGATGCGGAACATAAAAAATTGCTTCGCGACGGAGACGGTATTGGTACTCCTGCGACCCGAGCATCAATTATTAGCGAACTAAAAAATAGAGGATTCATTGAACCGAAGGGAAAAAATATCGTAAGCACCCTACTTGGACAAAGTATTGTTGATGCCTTACCTGAGACGGTGAAAAGTCCTGTGTTAACGGCAATGTTTGAACGTATTTTAAAAACTATTGAACAAGAACCAGAACAGTTTGGCTCTTTTATGGAAAAGCAAACCGCGTTTGTCACAGAGCAGGTTAACGTAGCGAATCAACAATCCATTACCTTAAATGGATTAAAGGCGTCTGAACCACACCGCATTTTTGAATGTCTGACTTGTCGTCAAAAACTAATCCAACGTAAAAGCCCTAAAGGGTATTGGTGGGGCTGTTCCTCTTATCCCAACTGCAAACAAACCTATCCTGATGTTAAAGGCAAACCACAATACACACTTAAAAAGGAGAACACCAATGCTTAATCAAGAAACTACACCGCTAGAGGTACTTGAAGAAAAGCTTAACGATTTAATGGTTCCTGGATTTATTGTTGAAATGAGTCCTGAAGAGGCTGATATGTTTGGCGCATTCATTGAAGATGCACTGACTGACGAAGACGCTTTGGAGGCTAAACATGGATAAAATCCCATACCACCAAAACGTTGCCAACAAAATTATTGAGCAATTAAAGCAAGGTACAGCACCTTGGTTAAAACCATGGAATCCTGGAGTCCCAGGAGGTCAATTACCTATGAATCCGGTCACTGGGAAAAGATATAAGGGAATCAACGCCCTAATTTTAATGCAGGCTGACACACCTGATAATCGTTGGCTCACCTACAATCAGGCTCAGTCTATCGGAGCTCAAGTCAGGAAAGGTGAGAAAGGAACGTTGGTTCAATACTGGAAATTTTCGGAAGAACATATTCAAAAGGATGAACTGGGTCAACCTAGTTTAAATGAAGAAGGGAAGCCGATTAAAATCACAGTAAAGCTCGAGCGACCCCAGGTATTTTACGCCACCGTGTTTAATGCCAGTCAAATAGAGGGCATGCCTCCAATGATTCTTAAAGAGCCCGAATGGTCCCCATTGGAGCGTGCTGAATCCATATTAGCTCAATCCGGTGCGACCATTATCCATTCTGAAATGGATCGAGCGTTTTACCGTATCATTTCTGACGAAATCCATTTGCCGATGAAAAGCCAATTTAAGGAGAGCGCACTCTATTATGCTACCGCCTTACATGAGTTAGGCCATTGGACGGGTCATGAATCCAGATTAAATCGCGATTTAGGCCATCCATTTGGCAGTGAAGGTTATGCTAAAGAAGAGTTACGTGCGGAAATTGCCAGTATGATGTTGGGCGATGAATTAGGAATAGGGCACGATCCAGCACAACATACGGCATACATCAAGTCGTGGATCCGCGTTTTGGAAGAGGATCCCATGGAAATTTTCAGAGCCGCTTCAGATGCAGAGAAGATTTCAAATCACCTTCATTCATTAGTACAAATTCAAGAGCAGACAGTGTATCAACAGACCGAATCCAGGGAGGATTCACGTGTAACGGATGAGCCTATGAATTCAATCAATGCACTTGCGGATAAAATTTGGCTTGCTATCCCTTATCACCAAAAAGACACCGTAAAATCTATTGCAGGGGTGCTTTCCAATGGGGACCCAGCTATTACTTGGGATAAAGAAACAAAAAAATGGTATGCGCGAGAGGGAGCAAATTTGGAATTGTTAACGCCGTGGCTGGAGAGCAAAACGGTGCTCTCGGAACAAAACCTAAATGTCGTAGCAGAAAAAACGTGGTTGGCGATACCTTTTGATCAAAAAGACACTGCGAAATCAATTATTGGAACGCTCCCTGATGGCACATCAGGAATTGCCTGGGATAAGGCTCATAAGTGCTGGTTTGCTAAACCTGGTGTCTCTTTGGAGAAAATAAAATGTTGGATTCCTGACAATAAAGTAGCTGCACAACAACCTGTACTTAGTCCAATTGATGAATTTAAAGACGTGTTAATCAGTATGGGATTTGTTGTTACAGGCCACCATCCCCTAATGGACGGCAAAAAACACCGAATTGAGGCGGAAGGCGATAAAAAAGGTGAAAAAGCGGGGTTTTATGTGGGGCATTTAGATGGCCTGCCTGCGGGATACATTAAAAATAATCGAACAGGTCAGGAAATGAGGTGGAAAAGCAAAGGGTATGTGTTATCTGATGAAGATAAAGCGATACTCAAAGCAACAGCACTTGAGAAAATCAAAACAAGAGAGGCTGAGTTAGAGGCACTTCACCAAAACACAGCGATGCAATTAAAGCAAAAACTATCGCGATTGCAAGAGCTTTCAAGCACCACGCCCTATCTAAACTCAAAAGGAATCGAAATTCATCCGGGTGTATTTACTGATGAAGAGAAAAATACACTCTTTGTGCCTGCTTTCGATAAAAATGGTGACATTTGGACAATGCAGTACATTAAGGAAGATGGAACAAAACGATTCGCTAAGGACAGTCGTAAAGAGGGTTGTTTTCATGTTGTGGGAGGTATGGAAAATCTATCTCTTGCTCCAGCCATCGTTATTGCTGAAGGGTATGCTACGGCTGCAACTTTAAAACAAGTGTTGGATTTTCCAGTAGTCTCTGCTTTTGATGCCGGTAATTTAAAAACTGTTGCTCAAGGATTAAAAGAACGTTTTCCCGATAAACCAATTTTGATTGCAGGTGATGATGATAAGCATCTCGAAACGACTAAAAAACCGTGTAATCCAGGAAAAGAAAAAGCTTTAGAGGCTGCGTCTTCAGTTGATGGGCATGTAATTTTTCCAATATTCGCACCCGATGAACAAGAAGGAAATCCCAAGAAATTTAGTGATTTTAATGATCTGGCTCAAAATAGCCATCTTGGATTTGAGGGTGTACAACGTCAAATAAAACCTGTGGTTAAGAAAATTATTCAGAAACAACAAGGAATAAAACAAACGACAGCAAAAACACGGGTTCACCCTTTGTAAATGAACAAAATGCCCTAATTTATAGTTAATCTTCCTACCCCAATGTCCGCAGAGAGTCGAGTAAGATTCTTTGCGGATGGTTTAAGTTATTTGATGCGATTTGTACCTTTTTCCTGTTTTACACCATAAATTGGCCGTCGCACTGTGTGATCAGATTGGGTTCCTTTGCGCTCCAAGTTATCGTGTACATGACTCTGCAGTAACACTTCACCTCCTCGGGCGAACTGAACCACATGGAGTTCGGACAGGCTTCGCAAGCGGTTTTTACTTTCGGGCGGCGGGCATTGTCCAATGCGCTCAAAGTTCGGCTTGGATTTTGAGTTGATACGCTTACTTCTTCCTCGTGTGTTGGAGTATCCAGTGGGCTTTCTTGCTGGAGTAACTTCATTGCCTCTTCCAGTTGCTGTTCCATGGATAATTCCAGATGATCTTGACTGCTCATTACTACCTCCGTTGTTCTTGATTAAATTCTGGCGCTGTAATTCCAAATTGAGATCATCAAATCGAATGTCTAATTGAAAACGGACAGCAACCATTAAAATAGTGCTCTGAAATAATTTTGAGCCATTAACCGCAATGCAATCACCATATTGTTTTTTTGCCAGTAGGACTGCTTCTTTAAGACCCTCAACAGAGACTCCACGCGAAATGCTTATTTCTTTGCCATTATCACGAATCGTGCATGTGTTTACTTTTTGGATTACAGTTCCTTCTTTAGTGATGCCATCTATTGACGTGGAGTTTTCCAACTTATTTTTATTATTACGGCCCGATAAAGAATAGTGATTGTTTGTTTTCGTAGCTCTTTGCCGCATTAGGGTTAACGCATCTTCATTGCCATCAAGTGCTCTTCTTTGAAGCCAGTCCGCCCAGGTGCTTCCTTTACTTCGGGCCAAGTGATGTTCACGTTCGATCCGATATTGCTTCATGATCTTGCCCATTTCTTCTTTAAGGGATTTACTGATGAACTCATATAACAGCTTCTTGTTTTCTCGGCCGTCCTTAGTCATTTTAACCGCTGCGCGTTTTAACTTTCCCTTGGTTTTCGCCTGGCGAATCAATCTAGTTTTCTTATCACGAAGAACTCGAAGTTTTTCTGCTATTCTCTGTTTTTCACGTGTGCGGTCTGCCTGATATTCGATGTAAAGTTCTTGAGATTTTTTTCCCTGATGCAGAGGTTTGGGTGTATAAGAATAATGTTTTGTCCGTGTTTTCTTTGTGCTGGGTTGAAAACTCCCAAATCGTTCTTCCAATTTCTTTTTGGAAAAATTTCTCGATATAGAGCTGGGTTTCACACCTAGTCCAGAATCACTTTCAAGTATCAAACCATTTCCTCGTAAGCCAAGAGTTAAACCGAACCTGGTTAGAGTGTTATGAAATGATGTCCAATCATGGCATTTTTCTAATTCGTCCAGGCAATGACGTTTTACCCAATTAATTAAGCTTTCTATTCCTGAATGATGTTCCATATCATCTGCTCGATTTTCAGAACGTCCTTTTTGGCATCGATGGTTTGTTTTGATTAAAGAAAATTCTGATTCAAGCTGTTGGGCAACTGCTGAAAATTTTTTGTATGCTTGAAAGGGCTCTACCATGGTGTAATGAATGGGATGAATCTTATTCACCGCAATATGGATGTGTAGATTATCTGTATCGTGATGTATCGCACTGATTCGTTGATGTTCTGATAAACCAATTGAGGCGACAACTCGGTCTTCAATTGTTTTTAGTACATCAGGTGTCAATGATTCTCCTGGCGCAAATGAAATAAGGAGGTGGTAAGATTTATCGCCTTGAGCTCGCTTATTCCTATCTTGAGTCGCCTTCACCTCAAGTCCTGCCCAAACAGGATCGAGACTACGGCAATTGGATATTCTAATTTCGCCGACCCGTTCCTCTTTTCCTTGTCCATGAGTCAAATAGCGTACCAGGCGCGCATAGCTACTTTTTTTAACGCTCTTCATAGGCATGTGACGAATGATCATATTTTTTTCACCGCTTTCAACAACGCATCTTGGGTGATTTGTATGCGATGAACTAATTCGTTGATCATGGAGGGACTAAAGCGAGATAACCGTTCGTCATTGGTAAGCCATAGTTTAAGTAATCCACCCAGCCGACCTAAATCCGCGTTAATCTTGGCCAGTGTTTGTATGTTTTCTTGATCGATAACGCTGCCAATTTGAAATCCCAAACCTAAACGACGTAGGTATTCTGCAACAGAAAGACCAGATTTTAGGGCGTTATTTTTTATTTGGGATTCTTCAGAAGAAAGGACTGGGACTCGTAAATGTCTACTGTGTTTTCTTGTGTTGGTACTATTTTTTGTACGCATAGGAAAGCCTCCCTCTTTTTCAAGTGGTTGCAATCCTTTAGTTACTGTATGTGAAGGCTCAAAACATCTTAGTTGACCAAGATTTGCGTTGAGCACCGAAGGTGCGAATAAGCTTTGTGAAGAGAGTTGACCAGTTTACTGGTTAGCTAACTTCACCTATCTTGCCCAGCTTTTCGACGCCTTTAATTGGAATACTAACAGGTTCTTTTTTGCTTTTATATGATTTTTTTTGTACGCAAAAGGTAATTATACCCAATTAGATAGTTAATAGGCATCAATGTACGTATAGAGCAAGGTTAAGCTCGCCTAAAAACCAATAAAGGCGCAAAAGGGCGTAAAGAGGCAAAAAATAAAATCATAAGTCCTTGAGAAATCGCATAAAACTAAATACACTATAGTTATCAAAACTACTACTGAATCACTATATGGCACTCTCTTTAGCAAAACGAATTGCCGAGCGGGAAGAACGAAAAACGAAATCCACCAACTCTAAAAATAAAGTGGCTTTTCTTGCCTTAAAAGAGGATATTCATGAAGCACTCTTGGTGGGCTGGTCTAAGAAAGTGATCTGGGAAACCTTAGTGGAAGAAGGTAAAATTGAATTCAGCTACAAAACGTTTAGGACTTATGTATCGCAATTAATTGTGTCGTCACAAAGTCCAGAGCAATCGGCACAAACCGTATCAGAAATAAAAACACCCAAGGCTGGGGATAACAATGAACGTAAACCAAACCAGGGGATACCTGGGTTTACTTTTCGACCAACACCCAACCCGGAGGAACTTTTATAATGAGAATACATATAACAATGCAAGGCAAAGGTGGTGTGGGAAAATCCTTTGTTTCGGCCACCACAGCACAATATAAATTGCATAAGGGGCATAGTCCTTTGTGCATTGATACCGATCCGATTAATGCCACATTTCATGGGTTTAAAGCGCTGAATGTCCAACGATTAGAAATCATGGACGGAGATGAAATTAATTCCCGCCATTTTGACACACTGATTGAATGGATTGCATCGACTCCAAATGATGTGATCATTGATAATGGGGCCAGTTCTTTTGTCCCATTGTCCCATTATTTAATAAGTAATCAGATTCCTGCTTTATTGAAGGAGTTAGGCCATGAGCTGGTTGTGCATTCCGTGATTACTGGGGGACAAGCACTATTGGATACCATGAATGGTTTCTCTCAACTGATTAGTCAATTTCCTTTGGATACACACTTTGTTGTTTGGTTAAATCCATACTGGGGTCCCATTGAGCATGAAGGTAAACCCTTTGAGCAAATGAAAGTTTATCGTGAGAATAAAGAGCGCATTTCTTCGCTCATTCACATTCCTGCCTTGAAAGAAGAAACCTATGGTCGTGACCTAACGGATATGCTGCAGAAAAAAATAACCTTTAATGAAGCACTGGAAGATACTCAAACTAATATTATGACACGGCAGCGTTTAAAAATTGTTCGGGATCAACTATTTTCTCAGTTAGATAATGTGGTGGTGCTCTAATGTCTGAGGAACTTGATCACTTAATTAAAGAAATTGCCGTAAAGCACGGCACTGTACTTGGGAAGGATGATCCCATCCTAATGCTTCATACCGTGAATCAACAACTCATTGAAGACAGTAAAAAAGCACACCAGGAACTCTTGATGACGTTTAAAGGTGAGTTAGAGCTGTGCTGTGCGAAGTGGAAAGAGGATGCTCATGAGAAAGCTGAAAAAATTGTAAATGCCTCATTAGCCTCAAGTAAAGAAATCATGTCCCGATTAGTGCAGAAAAGTTCGGAACATGCGATTCACTCGATTCAGGAAATTATGACAAATACGATCAATGAGCTGAACACCATTAGGTCAAGCACTAAAATTTACTCGATAACGGCCTTATTTGCTTCGGGAATAATGATTGTTTTAGTCACCCTATTAATTGTATTTAATTTGATTTAAAAGAGCATATTAATCAAAGGATTAAGGAATAAAAGGAGAGAAACCATGACGAACGTTGTTTTGTTCCCTCAAAAATTAAAGCAATGTAATGCTGCTGACACTACGCCAGCTCAAAGTACCCAAAAAAGGAATTGGGCGAGCTCGTTCGTTATTTCAATGCTCACGTTTCTTCGTACAACCTTGGTTTTATTATGGCCATTTATCAAGTGGTTTGTTTATTTGGATTTGTTATTGTCCTTTCTAAAAATGTCATTACATACAAATAATCATGCTACGTACGATTTTATACTGCATTGCTCCATTATATTTCTAGGCGTGATTTTCGTGTTCTTTTACACACCTAAAAGGAATATAACTGTTAATGCTAGAAAGGAGTAGTATCGTTATGTCGAACGTGGTCGCCTTTCCAAAAAATAAATCCCAAAAAGATAGCTCAAAAAAATGCCACAAGGAAAAAAATATTTTAGGTAATGAGGAAACTTTATTAAAAAAATCGTTACTTTTCATTCGTAAAATTATTTTTTTGTTTTGGAGACATTTTGAAATGTTTGCATGTATATTTTTATGCTTCAGATTTGTGCAGCTTTGCTTTCATATAAATTCCTATTCTAGCAAACAATTTATAGTAGATTTAATCGAAGTTTCTATTTTATGGTGGATGGTATTGATTTTCAAAGGTCAACACCAAAATTTAATAAAAAGATACCGTAGTAAAATATAATCCATTAGGGGTTCTGGCCGCTGGCTCTTCTGGTCGTATTTTACAAAACTGGAATACAGGCAAATCCTGATGACTTAATTGCTGTAGCAACCAAGGATGCTTTTACTCGGATTCATGAGGGTATATTTCCAGGGCTTTTTTTATATTGGACCACGGCATTTTGCATTAATCGCTTCCAATAATTCCATTCTTAAGGACTATAAACTTGGGGCAGAGCCCAAGTTATTTACTCGCACGATGGCATGAAACACGATTGGTTTACTTGAACGGTTAGCCAAAAGCAGTATCTAGTATCTTACATTGATTCCACTCTGCTTCTATTTCTCTAATTCTGACTAAGTTGATGGTTATCGGTTCCTCTTTTGTTGAGGAGAGGAATACGCCTGTTGAGGGTGAATCTCCTTTTTTTAAATCAAATAGCTTCAAATATTTAGCTAAAGAGTTTTTGTTCATGCCACATTTGGTTGCTAAAACATCAGTGAGCTCGATAGAATGACTGTCTTTATCAGTCCAGGTCAAAATACGATGTATGACGGAGTTGTTTAATCCATGGTAAATATTTGGTTTATTCGTGTAATTGTTTTCGGCCGTTTCTCTAACTGGAATTTCTATATTTTCTATATCGTCTAAATAAAAATCAATTGAAAAATGTTTGGTATTAAAAAGCTCGGCAAGATGTAGGCTTCCATCCAATATCATGTCATGTTTTTGTGGAGTAACAACATAGCCGTTAGGAAAATTAATAAGATGATGTCTTTTTAAGACAAAAATCATTTTGATTAATACGATAAAGTGAAGTCTGCACTTATCATAATTAATATTGCAAGACTCAAATTGGTGATAGGTGCGAGTTTTTATGCCATTAATGCATCGATTGGCGATTACAAACGGGGTAATGGGCTCTTCTTTCTGAGGTACGATGCCTGATATAATGTTATGTACTACAGATCTATCACAACACAAAAAAGACAACTCAAAGGACTCTACTGTTTCATCCAAATAAAAATTGGGTAATAAATCGCTAACAAATGGTACTACATTCTTATACCAACGAGCTTGGAAATTAGGCCAGCTATACGAGATAAAATGTTGATTATCCTGTAGCCATTCATAATTGTAACCAAAAACTCGGCATGCTTCTAATTGCGCTTTTTTATCAATTATATTGATGAGTTTTTCTTTATTAGTGATATCTGTTCTGTCAATTTTAGAACCCGTTAGCCATTCCAGTAGTGGACACAGATCATTGTAATCTATCTTTTGAGCATCAATAATTTTTAAAAAACTGTTCATTTGATAATCGTATTTGTCATTAATTTTAGTATACGATCTCTGATATTCATTGATTGTCTGTTCTTTTACTTTATTCAATGTGCTGACTATGGCGGTGTTAATGGAAGTCATTTCTGCTTCTGCGAGGCATTCATAAAACTCTTTGAGTTCTCCAGGGATTCTTAAGGTTGTGGTAATTGACTTATCTATTTCTGAGCCAGGATTTCTTTTCAAAAAAGTTTTCACCGTCCTAAAAATAGTCGATTGAAAATTACTAAATAAGCTATTCGTTATCTCGTGATTCATTATGGCCTCAAATTTAATGTGATGTCATAACGATACTATAAGTCGGGTGGCGTGAAAAGAATTATTATAAAAAAAGAAAATGTAGTGTTTTTTGAGTATCAACGCTGAATTATTTAATAAGGGGTAGGACAAGCAACGGAATTAAAAGATACACTAAGTATTCAACCTGTTGAAAGTTAATAATTTTATTTTTATTATTTATTGCTTGTAAGTATTTTATAAGAGCGGCTCGTTGGTTGAAATTTATATTTAATGGATTACTATGGAGCTAAATTTGATGTTAGAGTATCTTTTAATTCCGTTGCTTGTCGTACCCCTATCTTGTGCTAAACATAGTCTTCTTCTCTGCAATATTTTTCAATAATTTGCTGCATTGATAATTCCTCTTCATTATCCCCGGCTCTATTGCATTTAATCAATTCTTCAAAATTATCATGAATATGCGAAGAAACCCCTTTCTTTTCAACCCTCTCTAGGCGCTCAGATAAATCCAACAATCCTTTTTCACCATATTCATTTTTGTAATAATTTTTCAAAGCGATCAAGCTACACCCTTGTATTACAGAAGCGTCAGTCATAGTACACCATATAAGATAGAAATCTTTTCCATTATGCGGTATTTTAACAATATAATTTGCCATTTATATTTATCTGCCCTTAAAAAAAATTGCCCGTTCAATTACTCCCCATGCCTCACCGCAATAGATTTTATTCTTTTTAATCGTTACGCAACATTCTAATATCCAAAGGTTTTTTTCTATACATGTAAAAACGCGATGCTTGTTAAATCAGGAATTCCTTTATCTTGCTCCCAATTTCGCAATGTTTCTAAATTAATATGATACAAGGAAGAAAATTCTTTTTGTGTTAACTCCAGCTTTTCCTTAAACCTTTAACATCAAAGGCGGTTCTAACAATACGCCCTTTTCCCTCCAACTTTAAAGCCTCATCAACAGCATCAATTAACTCTTGTCCTAAACTCTTTTCTCCGTTCATAGCTCACCTCTATACTTAGCAACCAATAAAGGTACAGTTTTCTTCAACTGATTCTTCTCAGAGTCAGTAATATTTTCTTGCTCACTCTTACCATAAAGATCCCAGCCTGAGGTCTTAATGTAGGGCCATATAGCATTCCTTATCTCACATCGCATAGATTAACAGACTTGCTGAAGAGAAAACTCAACATCAAATTCATCATACAGAGCTTTAGGCATTAAAGGCGCCCTTCCTCTATGTATTTTATTTGGGCTAGCTTCTAGCTTAACTAGGCCATACTGTTCCATTGTTCTCAAGGTTCGAAGAATATTATTGGCCTTTCTTTTATATCCTGTTAGCGCCTCTAAATCAGAGACAGATTTAGGCTCATTTTCAATAATTAATTTGAGTAGCAGTTGATTATCTTCAGATAATACATGAGCCAATGATTTCATTGATGTAAACCAAATTTTTGGCTCATCCTTTTTGGGCTTGTATATCCCCTTGGCAATGGCAATTGTGCGCTGTTTGTACTGCTCAAGGGACATAATGCCTATTCTTGCTTTATTCATTATTTACTCTCCTTAAGGGTAACAAGACGCTTATCCACTTCATTCCAAAAGTCTTCTAAAAGCTGTCCTGCATTAACATAATTATAGGGCCTACCTCGATCGTTCTCATCATAATGCCAATGGTCAAAAGTTCTTTCCGGGCTAACCCCTTTTTTTGCTCCATATTTTATTTCATGGCTATTATCAAAACCTAATATGCGATTATTGGATTTATCATGTAAAGTTAATGAGTATTTAATACCCTGTTGTCGGCTATCTGTTTTAATAACCTCGAACTTAACCCATAAACCAAGGGCCTCATCAATGATGATTCTTTCGCCATTCAGCTCTAATAGATTTTCTAATGTATGGTCTATTGTATTCATAATTAATTATATCACGAGATGATATAATTGCAATTATAAACGAATATTTAGTTACATTTTCTAGCAGTTAAAGTTTACGGCTCCCACTGTTCTAACGCTTCGGCTATTTTTTCTAGACTTGCCACCACCATATATAGCATATGAAAACCCTGTTCAACGTACGGTCTAGATGTATCTATCCCTACGAGTTTAAATGACTTATCAATATCAGTAGTTGGCAAATGGGCATCAGCATGTCTCAATTCATACACACCAACAATTGGTGCCATTACTTCTCTAACCCGAGTTCTATCATATTTTGAAGCCAACAAATTCTCCAAATATTTTATACTTCCCCAATTTGCATTTTTTGGTGGCGATACAATTTTTTTCATGGATAGAATATCAAGGCACTCCACAGTCAACCGAGTGAGATCTTTTGCCAATGCATAGAAAGACTGTTCGTCTGTAGATCTAAACCGATGTATTTTTGGCAGGAGTTTAGGTATTAGGTCATGCTCCCTAAAAATCAGAACGTTGAGTTTCTCTTGCGACCATTTGTTTATACTCTTTATTGCATCTAATAAGTATTCCTCAGGAGCCATTGTATCTGCGGGTTGAGCTCTTTGTTAGCAGTGGTATAAAAGCGCGGATAAATGGCGCAGGTTACCCCCAATCCTTCAAGCCCCATCCTTGGGTGATAA
>NZ_CBCSKT010000065.1:0-3300 GCF_965140895.1 Legionella sp.
TGTTAGCAGTGGTATAAAAGCGCGGATAAATGGCGCAGGTTACCCCCAATCCTTCAAGCCCCATCCTTGGGTGATAAATTTTAAAATGGTGGGTCCTCTAGCTTTTCCTTCGGGTCTTTTTCTTTAGAACAAGGTTGACTACTTAGCTCATCCCTTAATTCCATTTGAGATTTCTGATATCGCATGATTTTTCCAAGGTGAATGGATTCAAATGCGAGTGCTAGTTCATAAAAAAAATCAACAAGATGTGATGCAGCTTCGTCAGATAGGTTGTCTGAAAATAGTTCACGCAGGTTGTCACACATGATTATTCTCCCGCTTTCTAAGTGATTTTTTGCCTTTACTTCGTTTCGAGTGGCGCTCAATATTTTTCTCTGTTGCTTCTTTTAGTCGGAATGAATCGCCCTCGATGTTTAAAATTTCGGAGTGATGGACCAAGCGATCAATGATGGATACAACACATGCTGCATTAGGGAAAATGTCACGCCATTCAGTGAATGGTTTATTGGTCGTAATGCAAGTTGGCTTTTTTTCATAACGCTGTGAAATAACTTCGAACAATAAATCGGCATGTCTATTGGAATAAGATAAATACCCAACCTCATCAATGACTAAAAAAGTGGGTTGAGTATAGTATTTAACGCGTCGTCGTAATGCACTCTCACTGTCTAATTCGGCCAGTTCATTTAACATGCCTGCTGCCGTTGTAAATAATGCCGTGTGCCCTTTGAGAACAGCAAGATGTGCAATATTGGACGCAATCATTGTTTTACCAACCCCATTGGGTCCGCATACAATAAGGTTTGTTGCCGTTTCCATAAAGCCTAGTTGCATCCATTGCTCAACGGCCTCACGGTCACAGGTTTTTGGCCAGGACCAATCAAAATCGGTCATCGGTTTAAAGCGCCCTGTACGCGCTTTACGTAAACGTTCATCAAGACTGCGTTGTGAACGATATGCATCTTCCCAAGCCATAAGCTGCTGAAGAAATACCAAGCCTTCTTCATTAACCTCATCCCAATGACTAAGTATGCCATGTAATTTAAGGGCTTTAGCGCGTTGTACTATTAATTCAGTTAACATGATTCATTCTCCGGCGCTTTATTAAGAATTTCGTATTGATTTAATGAATGGGGCTTCACAACCATTTCAGTGATTCGTTTATCATGAGACAAGGCAAAGATGGCCAATGGTTTTTCTTGGCATTCATCACGAAGACGCTGCAAAATAAGTTGCACAGAGTTGGGATGAGGTACGTTCCTCGCCAGTGCTTCTGCCATGGCTTTTTCCAATAAACTGGCTCCATAGTCATCCAGTAATGAGGTCAGTTGTTTTGTTGTTGAACGCAATGCGTATCCACTCGCAGCGGCAGCATTAAGGAAATCACGAGCGCAATCAATCGATTGAATCAGCCTGTCTTGTCCTCGACTTAATCGTGCCTCTCGTTTACGATCAGCCAATGTTTTAATGTGTTGGGCACATTCAATTTGCTTTGCTTTATCATAGCTGCGCAAATGCATGGCAATTACATTCGGACCATCCAAAATACTCACGGAATCAAGCGTTGCATGAATCGTGAGTGATTGCCTGACATGGGTATGAGGCACTGAATAATCATTTAAGTCAAAACGAACATAAGGTGTTTTTCCAACGCTTGCTGTTTCAACCTCATTGCATGGGTAAGGATTATCAGGGAGTGGAATCAAGCGAGGTTGTTCCGCTAAAAAAGTATCCTGGACTGTTTTACTTTTATCCTCTGGGCAAGGCCTATTGGATGCTGTCGTATTACACCAAGCCAGTGCTTGCTGATTAAGATCCTCGAGGTTGGTGTACTGCCGTCCTGCAAAAAAATTATCGCGTATGTAACGGATGGACCGTTCCACACGACCTTTTTCATTGCCACGATAAACCGCACAGGGCCTTGGTTCGAAACGATAATGAGCTGCAAAGGCAAGTAACGTTGGGTTAAATCGAATAGCATCCCCTTGTCTCTCTAAAATAGCCGATTTGAGATTGTCATAAAGAGCAACTCGAGGCACGCCTGAAAAGTAGTTGAACGCCAGCTCATGACCACGTAAAAAGTTCTCAGTTCGCGCATTTAAATAAAAATGCAGGAAAATTTTTCTTGAGTAACTAAGGACCATCACAAACGCCATCAGCGGCCTTTTAGCATCACCAATAGTCATGTGCC
This sequence comes from Legionella sp., assembly GCF_965140895.1. Classification (GTDB taxonomy): domain Bacteria; phylum Pseudomonadota; class Gammaproteobacteria; order Legionellales; family Legionellaceae; genus Legionella. The sequence continues at coordinate 2,192 of NZ_CBCSKT010000065.1, forward strand.
CGAAATGCCCCCAGTCCACTTGCGATTGCTCGCCGGATAAGGTTCTTAATCGAAGATAAGCTTCGGCAGGAGTTTTAGGTCGATAAAGTGAAATGAGCTGACGAAAATGATCGGGGCCACCGGGATATCCGCGCTCAGCAACCATTCCATATAACCTGCTCGCGGTGAGATTAGGAAAACGTTTTAATTGTTCAAGTATAAAGGATAAAAATGGGTCAATCATTGACGGTTCAACAAGGATTTTATCTTTATCAACACCCGTTGCTGAAAGTACCCGTTTAACCGTACTGTGATGCACGCCAAGTTGAGACGCAATCGTTCCTACACGCCACTTTTCTACGTGATAATAGCGTAAGATTTTTGCTTTTAACTCTTGGGAAATCGCCATGATTCCTCCTCATGTTTGTTAATGTTCAGGGCGATTGAGCACAAGCTTTTAACCTGGATGAGTTTTTATAGTCTCTTCGACGTAAAAAATCCTTACGGAGCCAATCAGATATCGGGTTTTCACAAAAGCAGCAGGTTAATGGCGCATTATTATGCACAACTTCTGAATTTATAGTCTTGTTTTCAATCGATCTGATTGAAGCATGTTGAGGTGTTGGTGGTGAACCCCGATGCGTCACTATTTTTCTTAACCGCATCCTATAGCGAGCTTGACGCGCAGCATGGCGACGTTTTCCATTGAGGGTAGTTTGATAACGAAAGCCAGCAAATTTTAGTGATTTCATTCGTGCACGTGCTGCACAAATAGGGTCACAATAAATGTTGCCACGATCACACTTACTGCAAATCTTGACTTGTTTATGACAAAGTGCGCATTGATATAGTCTGGCTGTAGGTTCCATAAGCAATCCATTGCTAATGAAACCTGGTATTTATGTGATCACCTGATATGCTTTATATCAAGGGACTAGGTTGAGTTTGCTATCGTAAGGGTCGTCAAATCGTTATCGATATCAAACGGATTTCATTAGTCCCTTAATTTTAGATTATTTTATCTGATTGCTCTTTATTTGTTCTTTCTTTGACTTGACCAGGGAAATCGGAATTTTGATGGATATTATTAACCTGCGCCATTTACTAGCGGGTTATTAGCCCTGTCTACA
>NZ_CBCSKT010000066.1:0-3288 GCF_965140895.1 Legionella sp.
AGCTCAATCCCTCCGTGGACGCATTAATGATAGTTTTCAGATCATAAACCCAGTACCTTCAAGTTGAATGGGTATATCAAAATTTTATTGATTTTGACGAATAGCAAACAATATCTATAAATTCTGTATTTTGCCGATAAAACTTACTGCATAAGGGGTATAATAGAGGGCCATGCTGATAAACCAGCGCTATATGGAATTAACCCCAAATTGATAATCCCATGGCGTACCATGGGGTTAAGTAAGCCGGTGGGGGCTTTATAAGCCAAAAGCTTCTGTATCATCTTTTCGTTTTAGGTCATAAAGACGTCCTGAATAATCTATTATGATTTTTTTTGGATATGAAACTCATTTTTCCATGCGTAGGCCGATTGTTTTTTACTTTTTGTTCTGCTTGAATGTTTCAGATTTAGAGCGCTTTTCATATTCACAATTCCCGTCAGCCCTTACTCGCGCCGCCATAATACCCTCATCAAATCTTATTGTTTTATACTCAATCTTTCCAATAATTCTTCCATTAAACTGTGCTGCACACTTCTGAATTAGTTTTTCCTTTGCAATAGACCGCGCTTCTGAAAGGGCGCCTCCAAAGGGATTGATGATTGTGCGAAAAGAAATATTTTTTTCTCCTCTTGCACTTAATTTTTCTATATGAACTCCACTGGCAAATGTCGAACAAGATAAAATAAGAAACGTCATACCAAGCATATTTTTTTTCATTCGTTACCTCTTCTAAATACGGACACCAGACTCACCATTCTCATGGATTTAAACCCAAGTCTTAACCCGATGCACCAAGTCATGGCCCATATGGGCCATGACTTGGTCTACTTTCAATCCATACTGAGTGTTGCAATGGTGATAACCGTCGCAGCAGCAGCGGCAACAACCGCACCAACAGAGCGTCTATTAAAGAAACTACACCATGATGTCTCACTTAGCTCTGGTGTAGGAGTATTTTGATCTGCAGCTTCAGATTCATCAAGCTGCTCTTCTGCTACCTCAACGCTAGATATCAAATCAAGGCCAGGCTCTTCTTCTACAATGGCTATGCATTCTGGCTCACTAACAATCACTTCATGTTTCTTAGAAATTAGAGAACGTTCATCATCAAGGATTACATTGCCATCCCCATCAATAATCGTGAGATGAACCCGTCCATCTTTACTATGTTGTGGATCCAAAGCAATAAACTGACCAGATAAGTCATACGATTTGACATACTCTTTTGTTTCATTATCAATAAGCAAGTGACAAGTAAATAACTCCCTCGCTGCAGCCCACTCTTGCATTTTATTCACACTTAATAACGCCTGCATAAAATCCACACTTTGTGAATTAATCACCGGGGAGTTAAATAGAGCCGTAAGTCTATGTAAAATGCTAGATTCAGTTGGATCATTTAAAATAGTAGGTTGATTTAAATTATACTGGATAATAAAAAACTTATTCCGTGCTTTGACTAAAGCGAAGCCTTTTTCTACACTCTCAATTGAAGACTCCAATTTCTTCTGTGTACTATAATCCAGAGGATAATTTTCCCCATCAGTAAATAACAAAACATTATTATGTTTCTTCGATTGCACAATCTTATTCAATTGTTCATTACTTACCCTATAAAGACAGGTCGAGCCATTTGCCTCTAAGGTATTAACATCCGATTGCAATCTATAAAGTGTTCTTTGATTGTAGCACCCGAGAGACGTAACGGAGCTGTTAAATGCCGTGATATTGATAATTGCTTCAGGCTGAAACTCAAACAGTGCTTTAGAAAGCTGAATCACGCTTTTTTTCAACGTATCCAAGTTATTATTAGTCGTCATACTGCCGCTCGTATCTAAAACAAAATGGTACTCAGGAGGAAATGAAGCATGAGGAATGAAAAAATAAGGTTTTATTTCAATATCACCATTTTCCAATTGTGTCTGCGCATAAAATACCTTTTTACTTTCAAAAATATTGGCGTTAATAAGAAGTAAAGGTGAACCACTATTAATTGCGATAAGCTCGTTAGGATAGGACTTCAGAAACGCTTTAATATTAAAGCGTAATGTACTACCTGAAATACTAAGATACTGATAATCAAGCATATTAAAAAGACTTGCATACACAAAAGATGGAAGTTCAATTTCAATATGTTCTTTTTGATCATCAAGGTTATATTTCAATCCATTATCGATTAAAATCTGCAATACGGCATCACAAGCTGATTTATGCATGTGTTCCTTTTTCTGATCGGAGCAAACACCTGAAGCGACTTCTTTAATCAGCAATTCAGCCAACGAAAACGTTCTAAATTGAGGCTGATTTGGACTTCCCTCTTCTAATAGAGATTGCAGATTAACAGAGAGTTGTTGACTGAGTTCTTGAGAGTCAGATTTAAAGAAAACCAGTTCACCATGACAAATCACCTGAGTGCCCTCAAGCCCCATCCCCATATCCTTCAACAACTGAATCATATTCTTTGTACGCAATACGTCATTCGTGAGTTGTCCCATTCCCCCCCCCTTTTTTTTATTTAAAATAGAATCACTTTTGCGAGGGATAATACATTTAAACAATATATTACTCAACAAGAACTTAATTAATTCACATTTCAATGAGCGCATGAAGAGCACTTTGCTTAATAGAATCTTAATAATTTCCGTATAAAAGCTCAACCATCAACCAGTATGCTCGGGGCCAGAACAAATAACACCCCCAAAAGAAAATTTTTCTAACTCCCCCTCCAAAACCAGAAAAAAGCAGGAAATAAACAATTTTGTTATCTTTGTTGATAGTCTTTCTGATGCCGGAAACAGGACGGTCGCGGCCTTTAACCGGTGGCGTTGGCGAGTGAATTCTGGGGACAGGGATATCCCAGAAGTTATAACAATGATATGGACTCATCCTCCCTAGTACCTGGCTACAAAATGAGCCAACATATTATGGTTACCCAAAACCAACAAAGAGGATAGTCCAATGAAAAATATTACATTATTAGGTGTTGATTTGGCAAAGAATGTTTTCCAATTGTATGGGGTTAATGAACATGGGAAAAAAGTACTCGTAAAAAAGATAAGCAGATCTGAATTGCCAAAATTTATTGCAAATCTACCTGTTTATAACATTGTAATGGAAGCTTGTGGTAGTGCAAATTACTGGTCACATAAATTTATATCCTATGGTCATGAGGTGTCACAAATTAGCCCTCAACGTGTGAAACCATTCGTCAAGGCGCCGTAGGCGCATAGGCCGACTGTGTCGGCGACTTGTCGTGTTCCGTGCTACACTAAGGGCTTGTATTAT
>NZ_CBCSKT010000067.1:0-1284 GCF_965140895.1 Legionella sp.
CGAGGTAAACCCGATTCAGTGCCTTAGCAATTTTAAGTAAGGCAGGTTTAACCGCAAGGAAAACTGATGCTGAAGCGGGCAGAAGATAGACTAAAAAGCAAAAGCTCTTCTGTAATGGAAAAGATAGGAACGACTGTTCTATGGTGAAAGCCAGCCCACTTGGTCTTGGTCAACATTGCGAGAGACTAGCAGAATTTCTTTTTAAGGAGACAAGCAAATGACTACATCACAAACTACCGATGCGGATGCGGCTCCTACTGCTATCAAATGGCAAACCATTAACTGGTTAGCATGTCATGAAGAAGTTAAGAAACTGCAACGACGTATCGCAAAGGCAACACGAGAGAAACGCTGGCGTAAGGTGAACTCATTACAATGGCTGCTCACTCACTCCTTTTCGGCCAAAGCAATTGCCGTAAAACGAGTTACAGAAAATAAAGGCAAAAGAACAGCTGGTGTTGATGGGAAAATATGGTCAACACCTGAAGCAAAATCAAAAGCCATCACTCAACTTAAGCGATGTGGATACAAACCATATCCTTTAAAGCGAGTATATATACCAAAATCAAATAACACTAAAAAGCCACTTGGTATCCCGGTTATGCTAGACAGAGCAATGCAAGCATTATACTTACTTGCATTAGAACCTGTTTCAGAAACTACTGCTGATTGGAATTCTTATGGATTTCGCCCACGGCGTTCTACTCATGACGCCATAAACCATCTCTTTGTGATGCTTGCTCGCAAAGGCGCAGCACAATGGGTGTTGGAAGGCGATATCAAAGGGTGTTTTGATACGATTAGCCACGAGTGGATTCTTAATAACGTGGCGTTAGATAAGAAAATGCTTCGATATTGGTTAAAAGCAGGATATATCAATAAAGGTCAATTGTTTCCAACCCAGGAAGGCACGCCACAAGGAGGTATTATCTCTCCAACTTTGGCAAACTTGGTATTGGATGGTCTAGAGGCGTTGCTTGCAACGAAATTTGGATCACTGAAATACGACGGACACACAAGTCGTACCAGTAAATACCAAGTGCATTTCGTGAGATATGCCGATGATTTTGTCATCACAGGAAAGTCAAAAACTCTCCTTGAAGAGGAGGTCAAGCCGCTAGTAAAGGATTTTCTAGCCAAACGAGGTCTAACGCTTTCTGAGCACAAGACTAAAGTGACGCATATCAAACAAGGGTTCGATTTTCTTGGTCAAAATATACGGAAATATAGATTGGGGAAACCCAATGAAAAACTACTGATTAAACCTTCAGCGAAAAATGTTAA
>NZ_CBCSKT010000067.1:1294-3281 GCF_965140895.1 Legionella sp.
TAAGCTGAAAGTAAAAATGATGATAACAAATCTCTGTACCGCTAAACAAGAAGACGTTGTTGGTGTACTTAATCCTATTATTCAAGGTTGGGCAAATTATCATCATCACATAGTGGCCAAAGAAACATTTACAAAAGTTGATAACTTTATCTGGCGAGCATTATGGCATTGGGCATGCAGGCGGCATCCCAATAAGAACTTAAGATGGGTGAAGCAACGGTATTACCTAGCAATAGAAAATCGTCGCAATATGACCTTCGCCTGCAAGGTAAAAGCAACAGGGAGAAAGACAAAGCTAGTTACTCTATATTATGCGGCGGATACCAAAATTATTCGTCATAATAAAATAGTAGGAGCGGCGAATCATTACCACCCAAAGTTTGATGATTACTTCAAAAAACGCTCTTGCGAAAGAAATCTGTAGTGTTACCGGCTGATTCAATCGGATTGGCTTAGAAAGAAACAGGTTCAACTCTGTTTCCTTGATTGAAGCCGTATGCGGTGAAAGTCGCACGTACGTTTTTTATGGGGGAATGTCACAGTAATGTGATGTTCCTACCTACTTGTTCGCTTTGGGATTTTGAATTTCGCTACGCTCAATTTATTGATAAAGACCTCTTGCTTTTAGAGATCTGGCATTGTACGCTAAATTTGTTAACTCATTTGCGGAGAAATGATTATGTCTACAAAGACAGTATCGCAAATGGAAGCAATACTCTTGGATAGAATCGAAAAAGCTAAAATCAAGTTAGATAAGTTACAGCAAAAACATAAACTTGAAATTGGTACTCTTGCCTACAAACATGGCCTTCATCAGTTTGATATTAAGCGCATAGACTCTGAGTTTTTAAAACTAGCCGAGGAGCTATCGCATGGGAATGTTTGAAGAAATTGAAAAAGAAAAACAGATGATTGCTCATTGTGAAAAATCACTTGCCTTAGAAAAATTGAAAAAGCGTAAAGAAGATACCAAACGTAAAATAGAACTAGGAGGTTTGGTAATAAAATCAGGAATAATTCAATTTAATAAATATTCTATTCTAGGAGTCCTTAATTATATTTTCAATTTAATGACTCAGGATGCCTCTCTGAGCTCACATGGAATGAATTAACAGCAAAAATAGATACTTGGCTTCTTAATAATCAAACTCATCAACATTATCAAGAAATGTTAGACTTTAAAAATAGTGGATACGATAGACAGAATTTTAACTTAAAGAAAATTAGAAATAATCTAATGTACTTGATTGAAAAACCAACATCTTGGGAAGTGGCTATTGGAAAAACAATAGGCAATCTGTTAGCAAAAAATGAGTTAACGAGTGATTCTTCCCATAATTCGCATCAAATAGCCTCATATCTTGGAGAGAAACTTATTACCTTATTAAATGCTCAATCAAATTAACTAATTAGACATTTTACAAAATGGGACATCCATTGAGTTGAAATGCAATATTTAGTCAAAATTTGAAAATAACCAAGATTATGTATTTCTGCGTAAGACCTTTTATCAGTAATTTCCCATTTTTAATCAAGCAAATACCAAGGGAATATAATCTTTCAAATTTTTGATACTAATAATCTACCAATTTCTACCAAATTGGTAATAATTTCTGATAACAATAATCTAACTATTTCTATCAACCGGGTAACAAAAATCTCGAAATTTCTGATACTAATAATCCACCAATTTCTACCAATTGGTAACAATTTCTGATACCAATAATCTAACTATTTCTATCAACCGGGTAACAAAAATCTCGAATTTCTGATACTAATAATCTACCAATTACTACCAAATTGGTAGTAAACTATATTATGTGCTTTTATCAAAAATTAAAATTTGTAATCGCAACTATCAAGTAAGAGGTTATAAATGAAAATACCATTAAGCCCACCAGATTTTAAAAAACTTATTAAAAATATGCCCGATTTAGTATTAAATGAAAAACTAATTAAACCTACAACTGAAAAAGGCGAATATATT
>NZ_CBCSKT010000068.1:0-3223 GCF_965140895.1 Legionella sp.
AAACTGATTTCATTACTTTTCAATAGATTAAACTAAAAATTACTAATTCTTGTACACCTTAAGGCAGCGCCATTAGGACCATGGCCCAACACTAAGTTCGACTGTGGCTCAATGCCTCATTAAGCCACAGACTCCCCTCCCCTTCAATTATTATTAGGCCGCCTCTTGAAGCCCAAAAACCGCCCCAAAGCGTTGTGATGCTGAAATAAAGCTACAAAAAGCAATCAACTCAATAAGTTCCGCTTCAGAAAAATAATCCTTTAAATAACTCACTTCCTGCTCACTAACCGCACTATGATCAATAGCAAATTTATTAGCAAACCGCAAAGCCAGCAGTAACCGAGTTTCTTCCACATTTTTATCAGGGACCTGCCTTAGCCATACAATACTGACACTGATTCGTAAAGGCCAACGCTCGCCGAACCTGCTCTAAAAAATTATCATCAAATGTAATGCTTTTAAAAAAAGCCTCTTCCAAATCGTTCCACTGCTCCAAAATATGTGATGCATGCCCTAACAAACGCTCAAAAGGCGTCGAGCCGTTATTAGAAAGACGAACATACGACATAGATATTTACCCCAAACAAATTAATAGTTCAAAGTAACATACAGCCCCACAAAATACATGCAAAAACACATTTAAACCACATAAAACCAATTGCTTATAAAAACTTACTAAAAAAACTGGCACAATACTGAATTTAAGTTTAAAATAAACTCCTCTTCCGGGCCCATAGCTCAGTTGGTTAGAGCAGCGGACTCATAATCCGTTGGTCCTAGGTTCAAGTCCTAGTGGGCCCACCAATATAATCAAGTAGTTACGTGTAGTTTTCAGGAAATACAAAAAAGTCGTGTAGACGCAATGTAGACAAGATTAGGTATATCGGACAAGGAATTTAGTTTGAATTGGCTAACTCATCTCAACAATCTAATAAACCATTTAATTAACTTAATAAGCCCAACTTGGCCACAAGCAGCTATTATTTTATTTCTTATCTTTATTTTTAAGTTTAAAAATAATATTGCTCGACTTTTAGATCGAATCAATAAAGTCAGTAAGGAGGGAATTAGTTTTGATCCCTCGGAAAAGCAAGTTGTTCCCCCATCTACAGTTGATGAGATAAAAAATAAAACCGAACAAATTTCACAGAACCATAGTTTTACTACTGTTGCTCAATCTATTCCAGGGATAACTGAGTATATAAATAAATTGACATCAGATGATAATAAAAAAATTGAGATGCTAACAAAAGAGTACGCTGAGACATTTTTTTTCTTAAGATGCCAAGCCGTTTATAATTCCATATTTGGAAGCCAGATTAATTTGTTAAAAATCCTTAACTCTCACAAACCCTATGGTTTAAATGAAAATTATATAAAAGACTATTTCAATGATGTCACTCAAAAATACTCCGACTTTTTTGCAACATGGACTTATGAAATGTATGTGAATTTTCTTAAGCAATCTATTTTAATTACTACCAATGAAACTAATTTTTGTATTACAGAATTTGGAGTCGATTTTTTAGTATGGCTACAACGAACTGGCTTCACGGAAAATAAATATTTATAACTAACCTTTTACACCAATGTAAATATAACTCTGAAAGCATTTTATAAAGCTATTCTCCAATGGATTCGCCTTGCCATTATATAAAAAAGCTACTGGATTCATTAAACTCACTCATCCGATTTCCGGAGGCACCAAGCAAACATAGCATAATCAAGCTTTATTTATATCGAAGCTTCAATTAATATTCTTTCAGCCAACCATTAACCGAATATACAATTGGTGAATTATCGAAGAAATTTTGTTGCAGAGGGACTTTTCTCTTTACTGTGATGTTGATAGTTAATTTGGAGAATGAAAACCTTGATTCGCTGCGCCCCATCAAGGCTACGCTTACTATTTAAGTTCCTAGAAACAAAATGAGCCCTTTTTGATTTGCCATTCTCTTCCTTGCTGGTCGTAGCCTGTTTGTTCCATAAAGGTAACAAAGGGTGATCCATTTGTATCACGCTGGCCTCATCTCTATCCCAAAAAATTACGACTTATGTTTCGAAGCTTGGGTATTTAAAGCTTGAGGTGGCTTGATTAAGTTCACTCCCCTTGATAATCGTTGCTTCCACTTTATAAATATCAAACCATCCACTTGAGGTTCGATACTTCGCGCAAACTTGAACTCTTTCCGCTGCTAATAGTACTGAGGCAGGAATAAATGTCATTATTACTACTATGACAATGAGCATTGTTTACTTGATTCATTCCATGTGTATCCTTAACTTAAGGTACCTGAATAATAAGCGTGTCCTTACATCTACATTATGTGATTTATTTGCAGCATCTAATCAATCTTTCCAATAGAATTATAGCTTAATTGCGAGCGTAGCCTTGATAGATTTAATTAGTGAGGCCGCGAGGATTTGAACCTGAGAGCAACGGATTAAAAGCAACGTTCACTAGGAAAATTAAAATATTTTTGAACTAATTTCAATAATCTATAATTATGAATAGGATTATTTTATTTATGGAGACTCCATGACCTCATATGAAATTGTTTGTATACAAAAATCTAGTGGCCTATTATCACAAAATCAAAAAATTACACATATCGGCTATAATAACGGACAGTCAATTCAAAAAATTCCTATTCAACAGGCCATTCAAATGATTCAAAATAGACTTTGTACTTTCTTTGTTAAAGATAAACGAACTCAAAAATCTGTTAATGTAATCGTGGTAAATCAAAGTAGCGGGCTCTTATACAACAATGAATATCTCCGGACTATTGCTAATGGAATCGAAACTGACAACCTAGAGCAATTACCAGAATGCTAATCTGTGTATACATTAATAAAGAGATCAGATCTTGCCCTTTGCCATCTAAAATCTTAAAAAAGCAAAGGTAAGATCTAACCTTATCGGTGTAATTGAAGTAAGCGTAAGCTGGACTAAACGAAGGGCAACCTAACAACTGAATGATCGTTAGGCTGCGCCATGTATAACCCAACTTACGCTTGCTTTTTAGGATGGTTGTACGTAGTTGGTTTCCTCCAAATATATCATTATGAAATAAAGCCCTATAAAGTCCTGAAAAATTGAGTATACTAAAAATTATCGATTAGTATGGAGACAGAGTGTAGACCTCAAAGATCCCCCCATATTTTTACTAAATTGTCGTCATAAAGTCTTGATATAATATAGAAAAGGATCATTATTCTT
>NZ_CBCSKT010000069.1:0-3201 GCF_965140895.1 Legionella sp.
ATTCCTATCATTTTTCAAATGACATACGATAAACGATATTGAATCATTTTTCTAGATACTTAATGAGGTCTGCTTATGATAGCGAAACAGGTTCTGAAGGGGAAATCAGCCCAGTGTCCCCTAAATCGCCACGCACAAACCTGCTTGCAAAAAAAATAAATTTTTGGTCTCAGCAGAGTGCTCACTCCAAAGTAATCGTAGATACAGATTCTATTGCCATTTATCGTCAATGAATTAATCTAAAATTAGATTTAGAGTTTTTTATGCGTGGAGACTGGGTTTCTTGAGGTTATAGGAAATTCAAAAGGTGTGACTTTTCTAAGTCGATGTCAGTAGATTGTCAAAGTGGATGTCAATTAAAAATTATCGTGGTTTGATTTGCTATCTATAAGCAATTCGCTCACTTAAGTTAAATTATTTGATGCAGGAACCCAACGATATAAAGTCGGAACAGAGATACCTAGATTTTGTGCAACATCTTTAGGTAGCGTTCCAGAAGCAAGTAGTTGTTTAGCCGACTCAATCTTGCTTTGGGTCATTTTTCGCTTGCGACCACCAACCCGCCCCTTTGCTTTGGCAGCTTCTAGACCCGCTTTAGTTCTTTCAGCCATTAATTCACGTTCCATTTGCGCAAGACTCGCCATAACATGAAAAAAGAAACGACCCGCTGGTGTCGATGTATCGACATTATCAGTAATACTTTTAAAATGGATTTCCTTCTGATGTAATTGATTAACCAAATCAATTAATCCCTTAACAGTGCGACCTAATCGGTCTAGCTTCCAGACAACCAGGGTGTCATTTTTTCTCAATACCTCAAGAGCCATAGCAAGTCCTGGGCGATTTGCTTTAGTCCCTGATATTTGATCTTGATAAAGCTTTTCACAACCAACCTCTTTCAATGCTGATAGTTGGAGATCCAAATTTTGATCCACTGTAGAAACACGGGCATAACCAACCAACATAATAAATCCTCTATTGCAAAACCCAACGGCCATTTTGTTTGATTGCATCATGCATCGCATCGGGGGCCAAATCAATTTCTCCTGGCCAGGTAAGCACTCCATATTCAAGATGGGCCTGATTAAACAGGTCTTGATCTTTAAGTACTGCAAAAACTCCGGCACGATCACTCATAATGAGTTTAATCATTTCTACAATGCCATGTGCTCCATCATTGAACTCAACTTCAAGCATATAATTTGCCAATGGTTTAACTTTTGTTAATCGCCATGGAGCTGTACATACTATTCCAAGGGTGATATTTTTTTTGGTGTCTGATTTTGTTCGCATAATATCCAATCCTCCAATAACTCAGCACGATGCTGAAATGCCCATTCCAATACTAAAGCTAATGCTCGACGTGGCATAGAACCTCGAACCACTTCAAGTGTGTGAATATCAATAAGCACTTCATATTCTGCATATAGAGCATGAAAAGCCCGTGGGTAATCCCCCCCCCAGCAGTAAGGATATTAAAGTTTGTTTGCTGTAATGGTTTTAAAAATGCGAGAATCCTTTAATAGACAACAGCGACTTTTTTTAATTTTTATATGATAAACTATCCCTACCCCTAGTAAATCAGCGCTGATCCCTTAATATATCCCATCCTACGAGGTAAGTCTTTTACAGATAAAACCATGTAATTGGTTCTTATCTATTTTTATTTGATGCATTTACTTACTGATAACTTAAGAAGGAATTTATATGAAGCAATATAAGGTTGTTTTAATGGGGGCAGAATGCGTAGGCAAATCAGAACTATTTAGACGCCTGGTTTATAGTCAGAAATATAGATTTAATGCGGTGCATCAAACTACTTTAGGGACTAGCTATGGTGTCAAATATATTGCTAATGATCACGAATTGCATATCTGGGAGTTGAGTGGCGCTGCACGATTTTGTCGAGATGTCGATATTCTGAACTATGCTGCTAAAGCTAATGTCGCATTATTGTGTATTAATTTAACGCAAGAGATTAATCAAGAACACATCGTGAAAAAAATTGAAGAATTTTCTATTGATAATCCTTATGCCACATTGTTTTTAGTAGGAACCCAATCGGATCATCCTCAAGCACGTATTCAAGAATTTCGGCAATTGAATTTAGATAAAAAAATCTTTATTACTTCAGCAAAAGATGGGCTTGATATTGATGTGCTTCTTCAGGGTATTACTGATGCCTGCGGCATCCCGCCACTAAAAAAACGATGGGATGATGAAATTAGTAATCTATTAGAGACAATGAGCCTATTGCCCAACAAAGAGTATGATGCAATAACGCAGGAGCTTAATCAGCTAGAACAGATTGTATTTCCTGCCAATGCTGTTGAAAATGCTAACAACGAACTCAAACAAGAGGCAATAAAATTGTTTCAAAAAAAATGCCAGTCTATTTTAAGTGATGGTTATTCAGAGGTGTGGAATGCCTTATTAACGGTTGTAGCCGCTGCTGTAGTAATCACGCTCACTACGATGCTTGGTTTTGCTATTGGTTTTGCATTAGGGGCATGGACTGGCCCTGGTGCATTCATTACAGCATTAGTTGGAGCTAATACCGCAGCAGTTTCTGTAGTTGGAGCAAGTGCTACTCTTGGGGTTGGCGCTGCTTTAACCTCATATGGCTTATTTAAAGAGCAGAAAAAATGCATTGAAAATAATGTATTGATTCTGGATTTGCCGCAAAAAAGAATTGCTTCATTATTTCCACCAATAACTAATTGATTTTATAGTGATAACTAGCAATAAATTTAGACTCCGTTGCAAAAACGGAGTCTAAATTAGCTCATGCTCTGTTAACAATGTGCCCTAATAAAATCTATTGGTTGATTTGCCGCTTGCCGTTCATAAAAGCCTGGATAAAAATCAGGCGCGTGGTCCTCAAGCAATTTTAAATGCCGTTCGCGAATTTTTCTAACAAGCTTGTTAGTGTCCATGGGATCCCAGCGTTTGTTCACCAAATCACAATAAATGTTTTCAATCAGGAACGCACCACAGCTGGTAGCATCATTCTGTTCCATGCACCTCACAGGATGACTTACATTAGGCAAAAGCGGATAACCATTTACCTGTCAAACTTTTTTAATATCACCAAGAATGATGTTAATTAATTCTTGGTCTGGGATATACCCATCGCCATTGAAAGTACTGGAAAATTCATCTGAAATAGATTACAACTACGCGCATGAGATTTGAGCCGTT